>JAFURM010000015.1 GCA_017471925.1 Bacteroides sp. | reverse complement strand
GTAACGAAATGACTCTTAAGACAAAAAATGGAATTACCACAGAGAATAATCGAAAAGACTGTTGCAAAAACCAGCGAAGCCAAAGAGAAAAGTTTAATCACCACTGCTGATTATATAATCACCACTGCTGATTACATGATTAGCACTGCTGATTATATGATTAGCACTGCTGATTAAACTTTAGACTTAAGGCAAATCGAAAAAAGAGCAAGGCAAACAAACTTTAGAGTTCTGCAAAACAAGAATATAAGTTAAGAGATTCCGATTAGAAGTTAACAACAAGAAAATTAAAGCTAAAAGATATATGATAGAGCACAATCTAACTCTCGCCTGGCGGCAACTGATGAAGTACCGCCTGCAATCAGCGGTCAGCGTCGCGAGCCTGGCCATCGGCTTTGCCTGCTTTGCACTGGCAAGCATGTGGATAAAGTATGAAACCACGTACGATGCGTTTCATAAGGATGCGGACAGGACGTATTACCTACAAAACAAAAGCACTGGTTTCCAGTATCTGACCGACAAGATTGAGCAGTTTCCCGAAGTGGAGGAGGCGACACACCTTGGAAACGCTTATCACATCAAGCTAAACGGGCAGAAGGTCAACGTCTTCGAATACCAGTGCGACAGCAATTTCCTTTCGTTCTTCGGGACGGAGATATTGGAAGGCGACGACAGTTTCCTGCACACACCCTCGAAGGTGGCCATCACCGACAAACTGGCCCGCAGGCTGTGGGGCGACGAATCGCCCATCGGACAAGAGCTGAGGAACGAAGATGCCCACAGCGACCCCTACCAGAAGAGCCGCACGGTGGCGGCTGTAATCAAGGGATGGGGTGAGCACAGCAACTTTGACTTTGAAGTTCTGGGAATGGCTCCGGCCGAATACAGGAACAACGTACACCACTTCTTCAGGTTCTCGCCCAAAGCCAATGCCGACTCCATCAATGCCCGTCTGGACAGGACGCCCATTCCGTTTCTCAATGTTCAGGGAGGGATTCTCGAGCAGTTGGAGTGGCAAGAGCTTGACCTGGTGCGACTGGACAAGGTGCGTCAAGCAGATGAGAGGTACGAAGCCAATGCCCCCGTGAAGCTGAACCACATCTACCTGTTTGCCATTGCAGGCGGGGTGCTCATCCTGTGTGGCCTGCTGAATTATCTGACCATGTTCATCAACCGCCTCTTTATCCGCCAGCGCGAGATAGCCCTGCGCACGGTGTTCGGCGCCACGGGCAGCCAGCTGATGGTGCAGTTCCTCACGGAATACGGTCTGCTGCTCCTCATCGCCATCTTCTTCGGCAACTATCTGTTAAAGGTTTCGCTCGGCTGGTTCAGGACGTTGGCCACACTCCCCGAGGACTTGGGCTACATCCAGCGCGAAAGCCTCTTTTACATGACAATGGTGGTAGCGGCGTCGTTGCTCCTCTCCCTGCCGTTCATCTGGTACTTCCGCCGCCAGTCGTTGCAGAATGCCGTCACAGGCGTGGGAGCACTCAGCCGCTACAACCTCTTCCGCCGCATCAGCACGGGGGTGCAGTTGGGCATTGCCATGTGCTGCATTTTCTGCGTGGTGGTACTGATGAAGCAGCTCCACACCCTGCGCCAAGGCGACTTGGGATTCACCCGCGAGAACATCGGTTTCGTCCGCATGGATGCCAACACGGACGATGTGAAGACGGCCGTCTTTGAGTTCTTGAAACAACAGCCCGAGGTGGATACCATCTTCTTCACCCGCAGCTGCATCTACCCCCATAGCGGAGGCCGTGGCCGTCTTACGCCCGAAGTTTGTTCCCAACTGACTGAGCCGGTGGATTATTATCGGTATTGGGTCGATGAAGGTTACTGCCGCTTCTACGGCTTGCAATTGTTGGCAGGCCGCTGGCCCAACGAAGAGAGCGACAAAAATGCCATCGTGGTGAACGAAACATTCGCCCGCCTCATGGGATGGGAGAATCCGGTAGAAGAATCTTATCACATACACTCCGTGATAGGAGTGGTGAAGGACTTCAAGAACTTCTCGCCCACCACCCCTGTGTCGCCTTGCATATTCCAACATAACATCTATTATGACCAATGGTACAAGCCATTCCGTGAAGGACACAGGCTCCCCAACGCCCTCGTCTTCCGATTCCATCCGGGCACATGGCCGGCTCTGAAGGAGAAACTGGAGAAATACAGGACAGACGGACATCTGCCATACGCATTCTTCGATTCGTGCATGGAGAGATACAGCGGAACACTGAAGTCGGAAGACAACCTGCAAACCCTCCTCACCATCACCACCAGCGTCTGCATCCTCATCGCCCTGTTCGGCGTGTGGTCCATGATTATGCTCACCTGCGAACAACGCCGCAAGGAGATTGCCATCCGCAAAGTGTTCGGTGCAACGGTGAAGGACATCCTCGATATGTTCTTCGGTGAGTACATGCTCTTGCAAACTGCGGCCGCCCTCGTGGCCTTCCCCATCGGCTACGCCTGCATGAAGCCGTGGTTGGAGCAATACGTGGTGCAGACCGAAATCTCGTGGTGGATTTACGTGGGCATCTTCCTGCTCGTGGCTCTGCTCGTTGCCCTCTGCATC
>JAFURM010000014.1 GCA_017471925.1 Bacteroides sp. | reverse complement strand
CTACGGCTATGGCCACAGCTGCACCACGGATGGTGTTGGGGAAGATTTCGGCAATCAGCACCCAGCAGATGGGTCCCCAGCTGAACATGAACGAAGCACTGTAGATCATGATGCTGAGCACGGCCATCAACGGCGGAAGGCCGGGAACCAGGTTGCAGAGGGCCACACCGAAAGCTCCGATGGCCATACCGATGGAACCATAGATGAGCAACGGCTTGCGACCCCACTTCTCTACAGTGAAGACAGCCAGAAGCGTGAAGAGGATATTGACGATACCCATCATTACGGTCTGCACCATGGGGCTGCCCATACCCATGCTTTCGAAGATACGCGGGGCGAAGTAGAGCACGGCATTGATGCCCACAGCCTGCTGGAACACGCTGAGCATGACACCGATGAAGATGACCAGCCAGCCGTAAGTGAAGAGACGCTCGGTCTTTTCCTGAGCCGTAGCCTTGATGTCGGCCAGGATTTCCTTGGCCTTGGAAGCACCGTTGATGCGGCTCAGGATGGCCAATGCCTTCTCGTCCTTGCCGGTCATGGCCAGGTAGCGCGGAGTCTCGGGCACCAGCAGCACCAGCAACGTGAAGAGACCTGCAGGTACCGCTTCACTGCCAAACATCAGACGCCAGCCGGTGGTAATACTCCAGTTGGCATCGCCCATCAGAAGGGCACCGTTGGTAATCTCGTTGATACCCTCGGCCGTCTTGCCGATGATGGGGGCAATGTGGTCGCCCAGGATGATGAAGTTCACGAAGTAGACTACCAGCTGACCGAAGATAATGGCGAACTGGTTCCATGACACCAGCGTGCCACGGATGTTGCTCGGAGCGATCTCGGCAATATACATGGGGCAGATGGCCGAGGCCAGACCTACACCCACACCGCCAAGGATGCGATAGAAGTTGAACATCAGCATCAGGTTATAGGTAGGTTCGCCATATTCGAACACCAGGAATTCGGGATACCAGGAGCCCAATGCAGAGAGGAAGAAGCAGACGCCGGCAAAGAAAAGGGACTTCTTGCGGCCGAAATTGGAAGCGAAATAGCCGGAAATGGCACTACCGATGATACAGCCTATCAGCGCACTGCTGGAGGTGATGCCATGAATGGCGTCGGTATAGACGAAGTCTTGTGCCCCCATGAAGAAGGCCTGAAGCCCTTTCTCGGCTCCGGAGATAACCGCCGTGTCGTAACCGAACAGCAATCCGCCGATAACGGCCACCAGCACGATGGAGAAGAGGTAGGCTTTGCTACCTTTATCAGTATTTGTCATGATACGTTTCAGATTAGGAGTGTGAGGAAAATGACGAATGGTGAATGGTGGACGAGCGGCCGGACGGCCCCTCATCCAGGATTCACCATTCAGGGTGTCAATTAGCAATACATGGCCACGATGGCTTCATAGAGTTCCTGCTTGCCGCTGGTCTGCTTGGGTTCGCCGTTCTGCTTGGCATAGGCGTAAACGTCCTCAAGTGTCAGCTTGCCCTCTTCAAACTCCTTACCCTTACCGCTGTCGAAGGAAGCGTAGCGGTCGGCCAGCATCTTCTTGTAGGGAGAGTTCTCCAGCAGGTCGGCTGCGCTTTCCAATGCACGTGCCATGGCATCCATACCGGCGATGTGGGCAATGAAGATGTCCTCCAGGTCGGTAGAGTTGCGACGGGTCTTGGCATCGAAGTTGGTACCACCGTTACCGAAACCACCGTTGCGGATAACGTGAATCATGGCCTGTACCAGTTCGAAGTTGTCGATGGGGAACTGGTCAGTGTCCCAACCGTTCTGATAGTCACCACGGTTGGCATCGATAGAGCCGAGCATGTTGTTGTCTACGGCTACAGCCAGTTCGTGTTCAAAGGTGTGGCCGGCCAATGTGGCGTGGTTCACCTCAATGTTCACCTTGAAGTCCTTCTCCAGACCGTGAGCCTTCAGGAAGCCGATAACAGTCTCTGTGTCCACGTCATACTGGTGCTTGGAGGGTTCCATGGGCTTCGGCTCGATGAGGAACGTACCGGTGAAACCTTTGGCGCGGGCATAGTCGCGGGCCAGGGTCAGCATCTGGGCCAGGTGTTCCTTCTCACGCTTCTGGTCTGTGTTCAGCAGAGACATGTAGCCTTCGCGTCCGCCCCAGAACACATAGTTCGTACCGCCCAGTTCGATAGTGGCGTCAATGGCGTTCTTGATTTGCACGGCAGCACGGGCCACAACGTCAAAGTCGGGGTTGGTGGCCGCACCGTTCATATAGCGGGCATGACCGAAGACATTGGCAGTACCCCACAACAGCTTGATGCCGGTCTCGGCCTGCTTCTGCTTCAGGTAAGCCACCACTTCCTTCAGGTTGGCCTCGTACTCTTCGATAGTGTCGGCCTCTGTGCAAAGGTCTACATCGTGGAAGCAGTAGTACTCAATGCCCATCTTCTGCATGAACTCAAAGCCGGCATCCACCTTGTTCTTGGCAGCCTGCACCTTGTCGGGGTCACCGTTCCAGGGGAAGTTCTTCGTACCGCCACCGAACTGGTCACCGCCTTCTGCACACAACGTATGCCACCAAGCCATGGCAAATTTCAGCCATTCGCTCATCTTCTTGCCCATAATCACCTTGTTGGCATCGTAGTAACGATAGGCCATGGGGTTCTTGCTTTCCTTACCTTCAAATTGGATCTTTCCTATACCAGGAAAATACTCTTTTGTTGCCATAATACGAAATTGTTTTTTGAGTTAAATAATAATGTATATGTTTTCTGTTATCGTTTACTTGCTCATGGACTTCTCCAGGCGATACTTCCAACGTTCGTAGGCATCGGCATACTCCTGACGCTTGCTCTGGTTGGGCTCAATGACATCCAGCTTCTCCAGGGTGGCAAAAGCCTCGTTGTTGTCCTTGTAGATACCCGCACCGATGCCGGCACCCTTGGCCGCGCCCACGGAACCGTCAGTGTCGTACAGTTCGATAGTGGCGCCGGTAACTCCGGCCAGCGTATCGCGGAAGATGGAGCTGAGGAACATGTTGGCATGTCCGGCATGAATCTTCTGCACAGGAATACCCATCTGTTCCATGATGTCTATGCCGTACTTGAAGGAGAAGACGATACCCTCCTGAGCAGCACGCACGATGTGGTGCTTGCCGTGAAGATTGAAGTTCAGACCACGGATGGAGCAGTTGATTTCCTTGTTTTCCAACATGCGTTCCGCACCGTTGCCAAAGGGCAGGATGCTGATGCCCGCACTGCCGATGGGAGCCTGGGAGGCCAGCACGTTCATTTCATTGTAGGAGATGCCGGCAGGAGCGATGTTGCGCTTCACCCAGGAGTTCAGGATGCCCGTGCCATTGATGCAGAGCAACACACCGAGACGGGTCTGTTCTGCCGTATGGTTCACGTGGGCAAAGGTATTGACACGGCTCTTAGGGTCGTAGTTCACGGCACCATTCACACCATAGACCACACCGCTTGTCCCGGCCGTAGAGGCAATCTCACCGGGATTGAAGACGTTCAGCGAAAGGGCATTATTGGGCTGGTCACCGGCACGGTAGGTAATGGGTGTTCCCTCCTTCAGGCCCAGTTCCTGGGCAGCAGCGGCGTTTACACGGCCCTGCTCGGCAAAGGTGGGACGGATATCGGGAATCAATGACGAATCAAATCCGTAGTAATCCATCAGGAACTTGGCCACTTCATTGTTCTTGAAGTCCCAGAACATGCCTTCCGAAAGTCCCGATACAGTGGTGCATATCTCTCCGCTCAGGCGCATGGCAATATAGTCGCCCGGCAGCATCACCTTATAGATTTGTTCATAGATATGGGGCTCGTTCTCTTTCACCCAGGCCAGCTTGGAAGCCGTGAAGTTGCCCGGCGAGTTCAGCAGATGGGAAAGGCACTGTTCCTGTCCCAAGGTTTCAAACGCCTTCTGGCCATAGGGCACGGCACGCGAATCACACCAGATGATAGCCGGACGAAGTACGTTCTGGTTCTTGTCTACACACACCAGGCCGTGCATCTGATAGGAAATGCCGATGGCCTTGATTTCTCCTCCGTTCACGCCGGCTTCGGTCATAATGGCCTGGGTAGCCAGTTTCAGGTTCTCCCACCAGCTTTGGGGATTCTGCTCGGCCCATCCCTGCTTCACCGCAATGATGGCGGCTTCCGTCTTGGGGAAGAAGGCCGACGATACACACTTGCCGCTAACGGCGTCTACCAAGCTCGCTTTCACCGACGAGCTACCAATGTCATAACCTAATAAATACATTGTATGTCTTGATTTAAAGTTTTGAAGATTCAACGTCTCACCTTATTATATATCTTCTTGTCGAAGCGATAGTAGCGGGCCGCCCTGTGGGCCACCCCTTGCTGTTTCTCTTCAAGCGGCACCACATACTCCATCAGCGCAATCTTCTTGTGGAAATTGCGTACATCTATCGGCTTGTCATAAACGAGTTCGTAAAGCCTGCGGAGTTGCGTGGCCGTGAATTTGCGAGGAAGCAGATCAAAGAGAGCGGAAGGATGCGTCTCCACATACTGACGGATATACTGAATGGCTTCGCGGATAATCTGGTTGTGGTCGAAAGCCAAGTCCTTCACCTCCTGCAGGGCCACCCAGCAGGCCTGGAAATCATCCAGATGCTGGCTCAGGGCACGGTCAATCTTCACCAGCGACAGGTAAGCGATGGTCACGATGCGCTCCACCCTCGACTTCATGGCACGCTCCAGCCAATGCACGTCCTTGGGATTCTTGGTGCGGTCTTTGGAACCGAAAGCCTTGAACTGAATCAGGTTCACGCTCTTCAGGCCGGTCAGTTCGTTCAGCACCCGCTTGGCAGCACCATCCAGGTCCTCGTCCATGTAGATCAGACTGCCCGGAAGTTTCATGTCGTGAAACACCTCCCCACTCTCCTCGCCCATACGTCTGATAAGCAAGACCTTAAGCTGCTCGCCATCAAACCCTATCACCACACAGTCTACCGAAATGTGGTTGTTGGCAAGGGGCATTGTATGTTCCATGTTCTGCATAATACATCTTTTAAGCGTGCTGCAAATATAACGCGGCTTTTTCAATTACGCAACAAAACGAGCATTTATATTTCATAGCATTTCATAAACGCCTATATCCCAGGATAATAGTTTTCGTAATTTCTACATTATCATCACCCGAGGTTATTGTAAAAGATACGATATGAATAGCCGTCCCTTCCGGTCATTAATCAGGATTCGGCATTCATAATTCGCAATTATTTCCTACCTTTGCCCCAGAATTCAATACCAACTTTAAAGAAACAAGACAAGATGAAAGCATTTGTATTTCCTGGTCAAGGTGCCCAGTTTGTAGGTATGGGCAAAGACCTGTACGAAAACTCGGCTTTGGCAAAAGAGCTGTTTGAAAAAGCAAACGACATCCTCGGATATCGCATTACAGATATCATGTTCAACGGCACAGACGAAGACCTGCGCCAGACCAAGGTTACCCAGCCTGCCGTATTCCTCCACTCGGTCATCTCTGCCCTCTGCATGGGCGAGGAGTTCAAGCCCGAGATGACAGCCGGCCACTCATTAGGTGAATTTTCCGCTCTGGTAGCTGCCGGCGCACTGAGTTTTGAAGACGGTCTGAAGCTGGTATATGCCCGCGCCATGGCCATGCAGAAAGCCTGCGAGGCACAGCCCTCTACCATGGCTGCCATCATCGCCCTGTCCGACGAGAAGGTAGAGGAAATCTGCGACCAGGTAAGTGCCGAAGGTGAAGTCTGCGTAGCAGCCAACTTCAACTGCCCCGGCCAGATTGTCATCTCCGGCTCCATCGAAGGCATCAACAAGGCCTGCGAACTGATGAAGGCTGCCGGTGCCAAGCGTGCCCTGCCGCTGAAGGTGGGCGGTGCATTCCACTCTCCGCTGATGAATCCTGCCAAGGTAGAACTGGAAGCAGCCATCAACGCCACCGAGTTCCACACGCCCAAGTGTCCCATCTATCAGAATGTTGACGCTTTGCCTCACACCGACCCGGCTGAAATCAAGCAGAATCTCGTGGCACAGCTCACCGCCTCTGTACGCTGGACACAAACCGTCAAGAACATGCTGGCCGATGGTGCTACCGAATTCACGGAATGTGGTCCGGGCGCTGTGCTCCAAGGACTCATCAAGAAGATTGATAAAGAAGCCAACGCTCACGGTATAGCCTAAGAGCGACAAGGGATGTATCGCAAGTGCATCCGTTCTTTCAAAGACACGGATGACGCAGATTGTCACGGATAAAGAGGTCTGATATCCGCGTTTTATCCGCGTCATCCGTGCCTGTATTTATTTAGAATCAAATGAAACGAGCCATTATCATAGGTGCCACTTCGGGCATCGGACGAGAAGTAGCCCGCCTGTTGTGCCAACAAGGGTGGCGAATCGGCATTGCCGGACGACGAGAAGAGGCCCTGAAGCAAATACAGGCCACTGCTCCCCAACAAATTGAGACCGAAGCCATAGACATCAACCAAACAGAAGCTCCCGACCGGCTACGCCGCCTGATAGAGAAGGTGGGAGGCATGGATTTATACTTCCACAGTTCGGGCATAGGAAGCCAAAACCGTGACTTGACACCCGACATCGAACTGAACACCGCCCGCACCAACGTGGAAGGCTTCATCCGCATGGTGACAGCGGCCTTTGACTACTTCAAGCAGCACGGTGGCGGACACATAGCCGCCATCAGTTCCATTGCCGGAACCAAGGGTATCGGTGTGGCTCCGGCCTATTCCGCCACCAAGCGTTTCCAAAACACTTATGTGGACGCATTGGCCCAACTGGCAAGAATGCAACAACTTCCCATCCGCTTCACCGACATCCGTCCGGGATTTGTTGCCACCGACCTGCTTGGCAACCGTCACTATCCCATGCTGATGGAGACCGAACCTGTAGCCCGCCGGATTGTTAAGGCTCTACAGAAGGGGCAGCGCAGAGTGGTCATTGACGGACGCTATCGCCTGCTTGTCTTCTTCTGGGAACTGATTCCCGAATGGCTTTGGGAAAGAATGAAAATCAAGTGACGTTCCTCCTGCAAAAAGGAAGTTCAAGGAAAAGCCGCCATGTTTAAACTGAAGAAAAGGAAAACGAAATATGAAGAAAGAATACATCAGACTCCTGTCGACCGCCTTGGTCACGCTCTGCATAGGCATCAGTCTGCCCTTCCTGACAGGAAGCAGCAAGCTGGACAACGAGCATGAATCCGCCAAGAGCGAAGTGCCCTATTGTGTGACTTCCCCCGAAGTACCCGAAAAAGCCTCCTTTGCCGGCCAGCATCTGGACCTGAGACGCTATGACCTGCATGAACGTATGGATCGCGAACTCATGTCATTCACCTACATGCACTCCAGCACCATGCTCATCATCAAACGGGCCAACCGTTTCTTTCCCATCATCGAACCCATTCTGAAGGCAGAGGGGGTACCCGACGACTTCAAATACCTGGCTGTCATAGAAAGCAACCTGAATCCACGTGCGAAGTCACCGGCAGGAGCGGCCGGACTGTGGCAATTCATGACCGCCACCGGACGGGAACACGGTCTGGAGGTGAACAACAACATTGACGAGCGCTACCACGTGGAGAAAGAGACGCGGGCAGCCTGCGCCTACCTGAAAGAGGCTTATCAGAAATATGGCAACTGGTTCAGTGTGGCCGCAGCCTATAATGCCGGCCAAGCCCGCATCTCCTCACAGTTGGAAAAGCAGATGGTCGGCCAAGCCACAGACCTGTGGTTAGTGGAGGAAACGGCACGTTACATGTTCCGGTTGCTGGCCGCCAAAGCCATTCTCAACCATCCGGAGCGGTATGGCTTCCTGCTGAAACGCCACCAGCTCTATCCGCCCATTCCCTACACGGAAGTGACCGTCACCACCGGCATCGAGAATCTGGCCCGGTTTGCCCAAGAGCACGGCATCACTTACGCACAACTGAAAGATGCCAACCCCTGGCTGCGCGACACCTTCCTGCAGAACAAGAGCGGACGCACCTATGTGCTGAAGATTCCCACCCAAGAGGGGATGCACTATCAGCCCAAGAAAACCGTTCCGCACAACAAGAAGTGGGTCATCGACTGAGGGCCTACTTGTTCACGACATCCTTACCGAAAGGAGCCAAGGCCACAGCAGCCAGTTTAAAGTGCTGCATACCAAAGGGTATGCCGATAATCGTTATGCACAGGACTACTCCAAAGAGGAGATGGGAAAGGCTAATCCATATACCGCCAAGCAGAATCCACAGCACATTCATCAACAGATAGAAGCAGCCGGAAGAGCGTTCACCCTCTTTCACCTCCTTGCCAAAAGGGCAAAGGGCCAGAGCGGCCAACTTCAAGGTTTCGATACCAAAGGGGATTCCCACAATGGTCACCATCATCGCCAGACTGGCAACGACATATTCCACCGCTGTCACTATGCCGCCCAAAAGCAGCCAAAGGAGATTCATTAAACAGCCCATCATAGTTATTTGAATTTTAAAGATTAGACATTGAAGTTCTTAACTCATCGTAGACCCGGGGATGAAGGAAATAGCGCACATCGTGTCCCTCGGCCAAGGCTCGTCGGATGAAAGTGGAACTGACCTCAAACAGCGGGGAGGAGACAAGCCGCACACTATCCGGCAAGCCGGCTTCATCCACCGGATAGCCCGGACGGGGATAAAGCAGGAGATGAAACTCATCCAGAATGCGTTGCCATTCATACCATCGCGTGAAAAGCGTCCAATTGTCTGAACCGATAATCAGATGGAACGTATGTTGGGGATACTCCTGTTTCAGTTTCTCCAACGTATGAATGGTATAGGAAGGACGCGGCAACCGGAACTCCACATCGCAGGCCCGGAACTTGGGATAGCCCTCCACGGCCAGGTGTACCAACCGAAGACGCAAGGCATCATCCATCAATTCACTCTCCTGCTTCAGGGGGTTATGGGGAGAGACGACAAACCACAGTTCATCCAACCCCTCATACTCACACAGGTAATTGGCAAGTGCCAGATGGCCGATGTGGATGGGATTGAACGAGCCGCTGAAAATTCCGATGTCCATGCGTATATACTAAAAATCAAACTCCCAGAAACTCCCGAAGTACGGAAAGCGTATCAGCCTTTGCCTTCTCCAGGTCATCATTCACAATCACTACGTCGAACTTGTCGGCAAAGCCCAGTTCGAACTCAGCTTTGGCCACACGGCTTTCTATCACCTCCAGAGTATCGGTCCCCCGACCCAACAGCCGCTTGCGAAGCTCTTCCACACTGGGCGGCTGTATGAAGACAGACAGGGCACGTTCACCATAGAATTTCTTGATGTTGCATCCGCCTACCACGTCCACATCAAAGACCACATTGAAGCCTTCAGCCAACTGTTGTTCGATGGGAGCCTTCAGAGTGCCATAGAAGCGATCCTGATAGACCTCCTCATACTCCAGGAATTCACCGTTGGCTATACGCTGGCGGAACTCTTCGGGAGCAAGGAAGTAATATTCCACTCCATGCCGTTCCGTGCCACGTGGTGGCCGGCTGGTGGCAGAGACCGAGAAGGCCAGATTCAAACCTTGTTGCAGCAAATAGTTGATAATGGTGGACTTGCCCGATCCCGAAGGTGCGGAGAAGATAATGAGTTTGCCTACCATAAGTGTTTTTAATCGTTTAGGGTTAGATACTTGCAAGTTACATCACGTTCAGAACCTGTTCCTTAATCTGTTCCAGCTCATCCTTCATCATGACGACAATCTTCTGCATCTCGGCATGATTGGACTTACTGCCAAGGGTATTGATTTCACGCCCCATTTCCTGAGCGATAAAGCCCAGTTTCTTGCCTTGCCCGCCACCGTTCTCCAGGGTGGAGATGAAATAGTTCAGGTGATTGGTCAGACGTTGCTTCTCTTCGTTCACATCCAGCTTCTCTATGTAATAAATCAGTTCCTGCTCCAGGCGATTCTTGTCATAATCCACGTTCAAGGTCTTCTCCAAAGCGTCACAGATACGTTCCTTCACCTTGGCGACACGTTCTTTTTCATAAGGCTCCACACGTTCCAACAGAGAGGTGATATTAGCGATTTTCTCGCGGAACTTCTGTTCCAATGCCTTTCCCTCCTGCTTGCGGAAATCCACCAGCTGGGCTATGGCTTCCAGCACACCTTCGTGCGCCTTTTCCCATTCAGTCTCATCCAGTTCCTGCGTCTCAACCTTGGTCATGACATCAGGCAGGCGGAGCAATGTAGAGAACCAATCCTCCGGCTCCGGAATACCTGTAGCCGAAGCGATTTCCTTGATGCTGGCATAGTAGGCCGCCACCAGGTCTTGATTGATGGGAGTGGCCAATGAGGAGGCATCCTTCTTCTCCACCCACAGGCTGAAGTCCACCTTTCCACGTTCCAACGACTTGGCTATCTCATTGCGGATTTCAATCTCCTTTTCACGGTAAATGGGAGCAATGCGGGTGGACAAATCCATCGCCTTACTGTTCAGAGATTTTATCTCTATATTGATTTTCTTATCGGGCAAATCGACAGTAGCCTTGCCATAGCCCGTCATGGATTGTATCATAATGCTTCTTAAGTTTTGTGCAAAATTACGTGATTATTTTAAGAACTGAAAATAATCACGTAAATTTGTCACCTGATTACTCTAATAAGGAAGAAACTATGTCATGTATCCTGCATATTGAGACCTCCACATCGGTCTGCTCTGTAGCCCTGAGCGAAGATGGACAGAACATATTCAAGAAAGAAGACCTGCAGGGGCCCTCACATGCCGTGTCGCTCGGTGTATTCGTGGACGAGGCCCTCTCCTTTGCCGACAGTCATGCCATACCGTTGGATGCCGTAGCCGTAAGCTGCGGTCCGGGTTCCTATACCGGTCTGCGCATCGGTGTCTCCATGGCCAAGGGGGTGTGCTATGGCCGCGACCTGAAGCTCATCGGCCTGCCCACGCTGGAAGTGCTTTGTGTGCCCGTGCTGCTCTACCATGACGAGTTGCCCGACGACGCCCTGCTGTGTCCCATGATTGATGCCCGCCGCATGGAGGTTTATGCCGCCGTTTACGACCGTGGCTTGGTTCCCGTACGTCCCGTCGGAGCAGACATTGTAGACGAGGACTCCTACCGGGAGTTTCTGGACAAGCATCCCGTCTACTTCTTCGGCAACGGAGCCGCCAAGTGCAAAGAGAAACTCACGCATCCCAACGCACACTTCATCGACAACATACATCCCCTGGCCAGCATGATGTTCCCGCTGGCCGAGAAAGCCATTGCCCGGCAGGATTTCAAGGACGTGGCCTATTTCGAGCCCTTCTATCTGAAAGAGTTTGTTGCCGGAACACCCAAGAAATTAGTATAAACCAACGAAACGAGCTATATGTTATACAACACCCAAATGAAGAAGCTGCCCTTACCGGAATATGGCCGCAGCATACAGAACATGGTGGACCATGCACTCACCATAGAAGACCGCGCCGAGCGCCAACGTTGTGCCAACACCATCATCAACATCATGGGAGGCATGTTCCCCCACCTGCGCGAATCCCCCGACTTCAAGCACATGCTGTGGGACCATCTGGCTGTCATGTCCGACTTCAAACTGGACATTGACTATCCCTTCGAAATCATGCGCAAGGACAACCTCGCCTCCAAGCCCGAAACCGTTCCCTACTCCAACACCCACATACGCTACCGCCACTATGGCCGCACACTGGAGGTACTCATCAAGAAGGCGGCCGAGTTTCCCGAAGGCGATGAGAAGCAGAACCTCGTGGCTCTCATCTGCAACCACATGAAGAAGGACTACATCAGCTGGAACAAGGACAACGTGGATGATGCCAAGATTGCCGATGACCTCTACGAACTGTCGGAAGGGAAACTGCAGATGACAGACGAGTTGATTCGCCTCATGAACGAGCGCATCAGCCTGCACTATCGTCCGCAGCAGCAACAGCAACAGAACAACCATAAGAAGAACAAGAACTACAAACGGAAATATTGAGATATCCTATGGCTTCATTCGTTATTGAAGGAGGGCACTCCCTGAAGGGCGACATCCACCCGCAAGGTGCCAAGAACGAGGTGTTGCAAATCATCTGCGCCACCCTGCTCACGGCCGAAGAGGTAACCGTACACAACATTCCCGACATTCTGGACGTGAACAACCTCATCCAACTGATGCGCGACATGGGTGTCACCGTCTGCAGGAAGAGTGTGGACACCTACAGTTTCCAGGCCGCTGACGTAGACCTGGAATACCTGCAAAGCGACGCCTTCCTGAAGAAATGCTCCAGCCTGCGCGGCTCGGTCATGTTGGTAGGGCCCATGGTAGCCCGGTTTGGCAAGGCCCTGATATCCAAGCCTGGCGGTGACAAAATCGGACGTCGCCGACTGGACACACACTTCGTGGGCATTCAAAAGTTAGGAGCCACCTTCAACTACAATGAACAGCGGGGCATCTATGAAATATCGGCCGACAAACTGAACGGTACCTACATGCTGCTGGACGAAGCCTCGGTGACAGGCACAGCCAACATTGTAATGGCTGCCGTACTGGCACGGGGCAAGACGACCATCTACAATGCAGCCTGCGAGCCCTACCTGCAGCAACTCTGCCGCATGCTGAACCGCATGGGAGCCAAAATCAGCGGCATCGCCTCCAACCTGCTCACCATTGAGGGAGTGGAAGAGCTGCATGGCACGGAACACACCGTCCTGCCCGACATGATTGAGGTGGGCAGTTTCATCGGCATGGCGGCCATGACCCGAAGCGAACTTACCATTAAGAACGTCTCCTACGACAATCTGGGCATCATCCCCGACAGTTTCCGTCGGTTGGGCATCAAACTGGAGCAACGGGGTGATGACATCTTCATTCCTGCCCAAGAGAGCTATCAGATAGAATCATTCATCGACGGCTCCATCATGACCATAGCCGATGCGCCCTGGCCGGGACTCACTCCCGACCTGCTGAGCGTATTGCTCGTTGTGGCCACACAAGCCAAGGGCAGCGTACTCATCCATCAGAAGATGTTCGAAAGCCGCCTCTTCTTCGTGGACAAGCTGATAGACATGGGAGCACAGATTATCCTGTGTGACCCGCACAGGGCAGTAGTCATCGGCCATGACCATGCCCTGCAGCTACGCGGAGGCAACATGACCTCACCCGACATCCGGGCCGGCATTGCCCTGCTCATCGCAGCCATGAGCGCCAACGGCATCAGCCGCATCCACAACATCGAACAAATAGACCGGGGCTACCAGAACATCGAAGGCCGCCTGAACGCTCTCGGTGCAAGAATCACAAGAATATGATCAGGAAAGAGGAAGTCTATAGAATCGGGCTCTTCAACAAGCCTCACGGCATACATGGCGAGCTGCAGTTCACCTTTACGGATGATGTCTTCGACCGTGTGGGAGCTGAGTATATTGTCTGCCCGATGGACGGGATATTGGTTCCCTTCTTCATTGAGGAGTACCGTTTCCGCTCGGACAACACGGCGCTGATGAAACTGGAAGGAGTGGACAATGCCGAGCGTGCCCGCATGTTCACCAATACCGAAGTCTACTTCCCTCTGAAACTGGCCGAACAGGATGAAGATGCCGAACTGACCTGGCAATACTTCATCGGCTTCCGGGTGGAGGAGAGCCGGCATGGCCCGCTGGGTAGCATCACCGATGTAGATACCACCACCATCAATACCCTCTTTATCGTGGAACATGACGGCGAGGAGTTGCTCATCCCCGCTCAGGAGGAGTTCATCACAGGCATCGACAAGGAGCGACGCCTCATCACCATGCAGCTTCCCGACGGGCTGTTGGGGATAGACGAAACCGAAGAGGTGTGACCATCGGCAGTAAGAGCTACGTCACTGACCGCAAGAACAGTTTCACCGGCCGGCATCAAGTCAAGGAATAACAAAGAAAAGGATTATGGCAAAAAAGGAACAAAGCAGAAAGGCATTCTGGAAAGACATCAAGTTCAAGTATAAACTGACCATCGTCAACGAGAACACCCTTGAAGAGGTGGCCGGGCTGCGTGTCTCCAAACTGAACGGCATATCGGTGCTGGTCACCCTGCTTGCCATTCTCTTTCTGATAGCCGCCCTCATCATCACCTTCACCCCCCTGCGCAACTACCTGCCGGGCTACATGAACAGCGAAATACGCCAACAAGTGGTGGAGAATGCCCTGAAAGCCGACTCCCTGCAACGTCTACTGGAACGGCAGAACCTCTACATCATGAATATACAGGACATCTTCAGAGGCAACGTGAAACCGGACACCATCCACTCCATAGACTCCCTGACCACCGCACGCCAAGACACCCTGATGGAACGCACCCTGCGCGAAGAGGCATTCCGCAAGCAATATGAGGAGAACGAGAAATACAACCTTACCAACATGGCCGCCCGCTCGGATGCACACGACATGATTTTCTATCGGCCGGCCAACGGTATGGTGGCCCGCTCCTTCGACAGCGAGAAGAGCCACTTGGGCATAGACATTGCCGCCAATCCGGGACAGAGCATACAGGCTACCCTGGATGGTACGGTCATACTGAGCACCTACACAGCTGAAAACGGCTATGTCATACAGGTGCAGCACAACAAGGAGTTCATCTCCATCTACAAACAGTGCGGCTCCCTGCTGAAGCATGAAGGCGAAACCGTGAAAGGCGGTGAGGCCATCGCCCTGGCCGGCCAAGCCTTCGACGAGAGTGCAGGGCCCCACCTGCACTTCGAACTTTGGCACAAAGGCAAACCCCTGAACCCCGAACAGTATATCGTCTTTTAGATACACCTTATTATATATATGGAAAAAGCAATGAAGAAACAGATAGCCATACTCGGCTCTACAGGCTCCATCGGCACCCAAGCCCTACAAGTCATCGAAGAGCATCCCGACCGCTACGAAGCCTATGTGCTGACGGCCAACAACCGTGTGGACGAGCTTATTGCCCAGGCACGCAAGTTCCGTCCCGAGGCCGTAGTCATTGCCAACGAGACAAAGTATGCACAGTTGAAGGAGGCTCTGGCCGACCTGCCCATCAAGGTCTATGCCGGTGAAGAGGCACTCTGCCAGATTGTAGCCGAAAAGCCCATAGACATCGTGTTGACCGCCATGGTGGGCTATGCCGGTCTGCGACCTACAATGAATGCCATCCGTGCCCACAAGGCCATTGCCTTGGCCAACAAGGAGACGCTCGTCGTGGCCGGTGAACTCATCAACGAACTGGCCGGAGAGAACGGCACTCCCATCCTACCGGTAGATTCCGAGCACTCGGCCGTCTTCCAATGTCTGACTGGGGAGATAGGCAACCCCATCGAGAAGGTGATATTGACCGCCTCGGGCGGTCCTTTCCGCACCTGCAGCATGGAGGAACTGCAGCACGTCACCAAGGCACAGGCGCTGAAGCACCCCAACTGGGACATGGGAGCAAAGATTACCATCGACTCGGCCTCCATGATGAACAAGGGATTCGAAGTCATTGAGGCCAAATGGCTCTTCGGTGTGCGCCCCGAACAGATAGAGGTGGTGATACACCCCCAATCCATCATCCACAGCATGGTGCAGTTCGAGGACGGTGCCGTAAAGGCCCAGCTCGGCATGCCCGACATGCGTCTGCCCATCCAGTATGCCTTCTCCTACCCCGACCGCTTGAAGGCCTCCTTCCCTCGGTTAGACTTTGCCCAATGCACCAGTCTTACCTTTGAGCAGCCTGACATCCGCCGTTTCCGCAACCTGGCCCTGGCCTATGAAGCCCTGCACCAGGCCGGCAACATGCCCTGCATCGTCAATGCAGCCAACGAAGTGGTGGTGGCCGCCTTCCTGCGCGACGAGATTTCTTTCCTCGGCATGAGCGACGTGATTGAACAAACCATGCAGAAAGTCTCTTATATCAAGAAGCCCACCTATGAGGACTACGTGGCCACCGACCTCGAAGCCCGTGCCATAGCCAAGCAACTTATCCAAACCCCATAATTCACCCATCATCATTCACAATTCAATATTCTAAATGGAAACATTCTTAATCAAAGCGTTACAATTGATAATGAGTCTCTCCCTGCTTGTCATCATCCATGAGGGAGGGCACTTCCTTTTTGCCCGTCTGTTCAAGACAAGAGTGGAGAAGTTCTGTCTGTTTTTCGACCCTTGGTTCACCCTCTTCAAGTTCAAGCCCAAGAACAGCGAGACGGAGTATGGCATAGGCTGGCTTCCCTTAGGGGGCTACGTCAAGATTGCCGGCATGATAGACGAAAGCATGGACACCGAGCAGATGAAACAGCCCGAACAGCCGTGGGAGTTCCGCTCCAAGCCGGCCTGGCAACGCCTGCTCATCATGATAGGCGGCGTGCTGTTCAACTTCCTGCTGGCCCTCTTCATCTACTCCATGGTGCTCTTCACCTGGGGCGATGAGTACATCCGTGTCAGCCAGGCTCCCTTGGGTATGGACTATAACGAGACTGCCAAGAGCATCGGTTTCCGTGACGGAGACGTATTGCTGGCTGCCGACGGTGTTCCCTTTGAAAGCATGGACGGTGATGCTCTGATGAGCATCGTAGAAGCACGTGTAGTGACCGTGGCACGCGAAGGCAAGGAGACCGCTATCTACATTCCCGAAGACCTGATGAACCGTCTGCTGACCGACAGCGTGCGCTTTGCCTCTTTCCGTTATCCCTTCGTGCTGGACAGCGTACAAGCAGGTCGCCCCGCAGCATTGGCCGGACTGCTCCCGGGTGACAGCATCACCCATATGGATGGCCGCCCCATCGCCTACTTTGACTTCTATAAAGAGATGAAAGAGAGAAAGCAGCACGCCGCTTCACGCCTGTTCAACCTCACCTACGTGCGTAATGGGGCAACAGATACCCTCACCCTCGAGGCCGACTCGCTCTATCAGATTGGTACCGTTGCCACTATGGACATCCACCGTCTGATGCCCGTCGTGAAGCGGGAGTACGGTTTCTTCGAAGCCTTCCCTGCCGGTATAGCCTTGGGAGTGAACACGCTGAAGGGCTACGTGGGCCAGATGAAGTATCTCTTCTCCAAGGAGGGCGCCAAGCAATTGGGCGGATTCGGCACCATCGGCAGCATCTTCCCCGCCACTTGGAACTGG
The DNA here is from genome assembly GCA_017471925.1 of Bacteroides sp. Lineage (GTDB taxonomy): Bacteria > Bacteroidota > Bacteroidia > Bacteroidales > Bacteroidaceae > Bacteroides. Next base: position 55,788 of record JAFURM010000014.1, on the reverse strand, counting down.
CACCAGTTCTGGCTGATGACCGCCTTCCTCAGCATCATCCTGGCCTTCATGAACATCCTGCCCATCCCCGCACTGGACGGCGGACACGTGCTGTTCCTGCTCTATGAAATCATTGCCCGCCGCAAGCCCAGCGACAAGTTCATGGAGCGTGCACAGATGGTAGGCATGGCCATTCTCTTTGCCCTGCTGCTGTGGGCCAACTTCAACGATGTGCTGCGTTACCTCTTCTGACATGGTGGTAACGCCCGGGTAAAACAAGCCCTACCCTACAAAGAAAGCTGTTAAATCACGCTTCACGCGTTGATTTAACAGCTTTCTGTTTGTGGTGACCCCGGTGCGATTCAAACGCACGACCTTCAGAACCGGAATCTGACGCTCTATTCACTAAGCTACGGGGCCTTACCGAAATTGCGGGGCAAAATTAAAAAAAAACTCTTCATCTTCCTAACGATTTCTTCATTTTATCTGTGTACGAGAAGCAAGACAAAGCTATTATTTTGAGAAGAAAGAAAGTAAAAGAATATTCATTTTGCTATTTTTTATCGCAAAACGATAGCATGTATCAATATTATTCCTATCTTTGCCGGACAAAATAACAAAAGACAGACTGACAACCATGAGTTACCTGATAAAACCGGAAGGCTACAAGCCTTTGCTGGACCTGAGACAAACCGAGCTGGGAATCAAGCAAATCAAGGACTTCTTCCAGCAGAATCTCTCCTCGGAGCTACGCCTGCGACGCGTCACCGCCCCCCTGTTCGTGCTGAAAGGCATGGGCATCAACGATGACCTGAACGGTGTGGAGCGTGCCGTCTCTTTCCCCATCAAGGATTTGGGCGACGCTCAGGCCGAGGTGGTCCACTCGTTGGCCAAATGGAAACGGCTGACGCTGGCCGAATATCACATTGAGCCGGGATATGGCATCTATACCGACATGAATGCCATACGCGCCGACGAAGAACTGGGCAACCTGCACTCACTCTACGTGGACCAGTGGGACTGGGAGCGGGTCATCAAGCCCGAAAACCGCAACGTGGAATTTCTGAAGGAAATCGTGACACGCATCTATGCGGCCATGGTCCGCACGGAATACCTGGTCTATGAGATGTATCCGCAAATCAAGCCCTGCCTGCCTTCTCCCCAGAAGCTTCACTTCATCCATGCCGAGGAGTTGCGCCGTCTCTATCCCGACATGGAGCCCAAATGCCGTGAGCACACCATCACCAAGAAATATGGAGCCGTATTCATCATTGGCATCGGATGCAAACTGGGTGACGGAAAGAAGCACGACGGGCGTGCACCGGACTATGACGACTACACCAGCGAGGGTCTGAACGGTCTGCCGGGCCTGAACGGTGACCTGCTCTTGTGGGACAACGTGCTGCAACGCAGCATAGAACTGTCATCCATGGGCATCCGCGTGGACAAGGCCGCCCTGCAACGCCAGTTGAAGGCCGAGGGTGAAGAGAGTCGGCTGGACCTCTACTTCCACAAACGCCTGATGGACGACACCCTGCCCCTGACCATCGGTGGCGGCATAGGACAGTCACGTCTCTGCATGTTCTACCTGCGCAAGGCACATATCGGAGAAATCCAGGCCAGCATCTGGCCCGAAGCCATGCGCCAGGAATGCAAGGAGCACAACATTCACCTGATATGATGAAGCACCACCATCACCACCTCGGAGGGAGCGAAAAGACGGATGTTGCGGCGTGAGGTTCCCACGCCATTGGTCACAATAACAGGAGTGTGATTGGAGGTGAACTTCAGTCCCGTGCGGAAACGCTGGCCGTAGCGCGAAGGCAGTACGGGAGCATAGAGACCGAAAAGGGTGACCTGTCCGCCATGAGTATGTCCGGCCAAGACCAGGTCGGCATTCTCTACAGCGACCTCCTCTGCATAGTCGGGTGTATGAGTCAGCAGAAGCACGAAGTCATCGGCCGGCAAACCGGCTGTAGGTGATACGCCATTGGCCTGCAGGTCAAAGGGATTGCGCACACCGGCAAGCCATATTCTATCCTCTCCACGTCGCAGACTATCCACCCGATGCTCCAGTAGCCGTACACCGACCTTCTCCAGACCGGCTACAATCTCCGGATAACAGGCTTCATAATCATTATTCCCCAATACGGCATATGCACCGTCGACAGTACGCACCTGCCCCAATGCCTCCATCAGTGGTGGCAGATAAGTACACCCTTCATGCAAGTCACCACCAATCAGCAACACATCGGGCTGCAGGGAGTCCAACAGAAGAGGGAGGTCGGCCAAGCCCTTCTCCTTCAGTCTGCTGCGATAGTGCAGGTCTGAGATAAAAGCGATGCGAAAACCGTCGAAAGCAGCCGGGACATCGGCATGAGAGAAATGATAGGTGCGCACCCGGCTCACCGTCTTATGCCCGACGGCACGTTCCTTTTGGGAATAGACCTTAATCGTCTTTCCATCGGGCAAAGTAGAAGAGACCAGTTCCCGGCCCGAGCGACAGGACAGGCATAATCCCGGTATTACGATTAGCAGTATGCCGGCCATACGCTTTCCACACCAGACAGCAGATTTACAACAGACCCGCCATCCCTTGTTCCGCCACACTTCAAACGACAACAAACCACTTTCCATAGGTAAAATCATATGTATTTAGCCAGTTTCTCGCCCAACCAACCTATGCGTTCATAGCTTATCATCTTGCACAACCTGTCTGTAAATCTACCATACTTCCGATACAACAGATTGAAAGTCAGATAAGCGAGCCATTGGCTCTTTGCCCTCGGAAGACGCCGAATGATATTCTTCCAACTATACAGTTCCTTATACACCCGAAGATATCCGCTGTAGAGCTGTTCCGGTGTCATGTTTTTCGGCTTATACACCACATGGGAGGTGTTGTATCGCGACAAGTCATCCTCTATCATCCTTCCCTCCTCAACAAATTCATCATACAGCCTGGTGCCAGGATATGGAGTCAGGATGTGCGATGTGATGGTCTCCAGTTTCTGTTCTACAATCCACTCCACCGTCTTTCGGAATACATCCGGCGTATCACTATCCAGCCCAAACACGAAACTGGCATTAATCATTATGCCACGCTTGTGTATTTCCGCAATAGCCGTTTCATACTCGATTTTTGAGTTCTGCACTTTATGCACATTATCTATAGACAACGGATTTATACTTTCAAACCCGATAAACAGCCCTTGGCATCCACTCTCTTTCATCAGGTCCAGCATACCAGGGATATTGACAACATTAATGGACACTGCCGCGTTCCATTTAATCTTCAATGGGAGTATTCTGCGAAGCAACTCCATCGTCCATTTGGGATTGCCAATGAAGTTGTCGTCTATAATCATTATATGCTTTTGCTTGAACGATTTTATCTCGCGGATCACATCATCTATCTCGCGATGGACAAACCGATGTTCCCCAAAACTATTATAGCAAAAATCGCATTTAAACGGACAGCCACGACTGGTGTGTATGATGTTCCGATAGAGATATATCCCTGGGGGAATAAGGTCATAAGCAGGAGACACGATATCTTTTCCTGTGAATGCGGAAGGGCACTTGTATATTCTCTTAAGTTCGCCTTTGGAAAGATCGTCTATTATTTGAGGCCAGGTTCCCTCTGCCGCGCCTATACATAAAGCACTAAAGATTCCCTTCGGTATTGTGGAGTAGGCAGTTGTAACATGAACCCCTCCGGCTATTACCGGTATGTTCTTTGCCGTAAACTTTCGGCAGATTTCAATGGCACGTGGCAAAGCATCCAACGAGATGGTTATCCCCACGATGTCGGGACTATCAAAAGCCACATCCTCTACATTTTCATTCTGCACAATTACCTTGTGCTTGTCTCTAAACAGGCTCACGATAGTATATAGGCCAAGTGGCGGAGACATTCGTGTCTTTGTCTCCGTATCCATTGGCCGCAGTTCCATCTTAGGTTGAATCAGTTTGATATACATAGCGTTTTGACTTTATAAATGTTTCTCATTCAATATATGGGAAAAATACAATACTTAATAAACGAACTTTACAAATCTGTTTTGCAATCTTTTTCTAACTGCATTTAGCCATGAAGTCGGGGCATAAAAAAGATTGTATATCACTCGAATCATCCTTAGTTCCCGAAAAAACAGTTAACATAAAACAAAAAGGTGTGGGAACTATGATTGCCACAAAGGTAAAGAAAACATTTCTTCCTCAAAAGGATGAAGTCTCTCTTTTTCAAGGAACTGCTTAATAACATACCTTTGCGAGCCAAACGAAAGTACTGGATGAGAGTTTAGGCCATCAAAACGGAATACGTGAATAAAAATCAGCCTGTCCATCTTTGCTGTGGTAAACGGTTATCCGCTTCATCATCAAGATTATCATCGTTGAATTTGCTGCTTGACCATAACTTATTTCTACATTTCAACTTACCATATATTCAGGCACATTGTAGCTTTCCAATTACTCAAAATTCAGAGATTATCTCTATCTCTACTTCACAAACATCAAGTATTGTTTAATTCATTTGTATTATTCCTGTCTTCTATATATCCTTGTATATATGTATAATTTTAAATGTTTATAGCTATGAATAATTTTGATTTTAAAAAGTATTTCGGAAATCTCGTTGGAATGCCAACAACCATGAAACAACCTGTCACAAAACCGATGTTGTAGAGAGGAGTTTCAGATGCAAGATTAGTAAAGAAGTAAGAAAAACGCCAACTTATCCTTGATTGGGTAGGTTGGCGTTTTAATTAGGGCTTATTCTTCAATAATAGTATAATTTTTAAATGTTGAATTAGAGGCTTTATATGCGTTGTAGCTACCTTGTGGCACATATATTTTACAAGATGCTGGAAGTCCTGCATTACTCCATAAATTCGGTGGTGTTGTAGCTTCGCAATGAAGTTCTTCTAATGCAGATTGATTGTCTGAATCACCTAATGAGTTCGTATATATTGTGGTTACATTGGCAGGAATTGTCAATGATTTTAAGACCTTGCATCCAACAAAAGTATATGTGCCTATTTTGTTATAGTTACTATTTTCCGGCAAATGTACATATTTTAAACCCCAACAATGCTGGAAAGCTTCACCCATTATCTTAACACTATTAGGAATGTTAATAGTAGTAAGAGCATCACATCTATAGAATGCAAGTCCACCAATTTCTTCCACTGTATTTGGAATGTCTATAGTTGCCAATGAATGACAGTATCCAAAAGCAGCTACACCAATTGAAGTGACACCGTTAGGTATAACCACAGATGTTAATTGTGAAACTCCGCCATCTGTATCTGTAGAGGTTATTTTTAAATAGCTACAAGCATATTGACCAATCTTTGTTATATTATTGGGGAACTTTATGGATTTTAGGTTGCAGCGTAGAAACATGTAGTCACCTATAATATTATTCTCTGTGTTATATTCTGTTCCAGATTTGATATAATAGTAATTTCCACCTGTAACAATATTTGCTTCACTTAAATCTAAATGAGTAAGTTTACCTGTAGTCAATGTCCCATCTTCTGTTCGTCCTGCTAATTTACGGAGATAACGGATGTCTGTACCATTAAGATTACCTGTTATTTTTAGGGATGTAAGTTGATACGGATATGGATATTGACTTCTCACCAATGCTTCAAAAGTACCTGCTGTTTCAACATTAACAACGGAAGGATTTTCTTCTTCACTTACCATTGTAGTTGTCAATTCGTAAGGTTTACCTGCCTCAAAGTTTTTTCCTGTCAAGACGACTTCTTGAGAATATCCATTATCCTTATGAATTACAGCCTTTAATGATTTACCTGTAAGATTAACAGGTGGCAACAAGAAATAAACAATCAAATCTTCATTGGCTTCAACTGAAATGTAGTTTAGACCTATTTGAAAAGAATTTGATTTTTGATAAGCATATTGGGTAGTTATAGTTGGAGATTCTGCTGTCAAATCAATATATCCCAACTCTATAAAATCATCTTCATCAGTCAATAAAGTTACATATCTTAGAACAGAAGCCTCTTTCATATTTACCTTTAATCTAACTAATGCTCCTAAATGCTTGAATTGAAAGTTTACAGTACTTGCATTAGTCGAAGGAGTTGTTGCAGAAGCTATCATGTAATCATATTTGCCCAAATGTTCTGTAGAAGCATTTTCATTAACATACTGACCTGTGTAATTTACAAAGATGTTTTCTTTATCCAAATAAAACTTTCCTTGTAATGGATAATATGCCATATAAGGTGTTGAAGTTTTCAACGCCCAACCTCCACCTGTAAATGTAGCAGTATTTGTTCCTGCTCCAGATGTCATAGGAAACGCAATCTGTGAGCCTGTTTCAGGGAAAATTCCAACGGTGTCATTTGCAGACCATTTGAAAGTGGCACCACCATCTGTTGGTGTCAGTGTTGTTCTTGATTGATTTTCAAACTTGAAATCTTCAACAGACATTACAATTTTTTGTACTTCATCAACATTGGCAAACTGTTCTTCATCTGTACAAGATGAAAATAGTAACAAAAATATTCCTAATATTTTTAGTGATGTTTTCATAATTCGTCCTATTTAAGATTATCCCCAACCTCCAGTGTAATCATCACCAGTACCATTACCATCACCAGGACTTGCAGCAAATCCCTTTTCTACTTCCACTTCAATTACTTCTACTTGTGGAGTTTCATAAACCAACAAATCTTTTGCCATAATTTAAAAAGTTTTATGCTAACCAATTCCCAGAAGAAAGCCATTATAAAGAAACAGGCGTGGGAACTTTTGCTTATTATCTCACTTTGGCTCTGGACTGCCATGACTGTATAATAAGCAAAGCCCACGCCTAATGATATAATATGCCCTATTAAGGGTATATAGATACCACAGACGTGGACGTTTCATGCTCATTATCCACAGTCAAGAATTGTCCAGATTCAAGTGAGGGATAATATTGCTAAACGCCCTTTTACTAATATGTATGTTCCTAAGAACACCACAAAAGTAGTTAAAAGCATTTAAATGAGCAAGAAATAGCTTTGCAAATTATAAATCAGAAGTTCAAACATTCGTATGTTTGTAAGATTTCTTCTTGTCTTAACCCTAAATATCTTTTGGTTATAGCTACAGAACTATGGTTAAACAGCTCCATGAGCTTGACTAAAGCAAGTTCAGAATTACTATCATTCATATTGTAAACCTGTCTGCCAAATGTCTTTCTAAGTGAATGGCAAGAGAAGTTCTTGGCTTTAACCTTGTATTTGGTCTTGACTTGTTTCAACATTCTGTTTATTGCTTGGATTGTGAAAGTCGTACCTTTCTGACTGACCAATATAGGAGCATTAACACCAATAGGCTCTAACTGCTTGTAACATTCTTGTATATGTTTCTGTAATTGGTGGTTCAGTCTAATGGTTCTGTTCTTTCTTGTCTTTTTCTCAATGATAGAAAATTCGTCTGTATTAAGAATCTGCTTCCACCTTAGAGCAAGAATATCAGAAATCCGTAATCCTGTAAAACAACCCAATGCCACAAGAAGCGACATTTTATAATTTTTGTCTTTAGCCAATTTCCTGATAAGATTCATGGCTTCATCCGGTATGCCAATCTTTATTTTCTTATGTGTCTTCTGTCGAATGTATTGTAATCTACCATCTATGATATTAGCATTAGTTAGATTAGCTATGTCCGTGAAGTTTATGCCACCACAAAGATAACTGAAAACGAATAAGTCTTTACTTAGTTGAACGTACTGCCGTTTGCCTAAATCTGGAACTTCCCTGAGTGAACTTCAAGACTTCTGTTTTGGCGATGGCACGTTTTTGAGTGCTTGTATCAAACTTGTTAATCTTGTAATCATCGAAAGGATAGTCTGACTTACGGGCACACTTGGCTTGAATTGCTTTATTATATGCACTGCGGAGTGTACGGAACTGTAAACTGATGGTGGTTTCACGGTTGTTCTTGGAACGCATCCACTTTTCGTACTTCTTCAACCAATCAATATCTATGGCACAAAATGGAATATCCAACTTGCCTTTGGTGAATTTCAGCAGCGAGTTGTAGGAACTTTTGTAGATGAGGCGATTTCCACACTTGCTATCTGCTGCAAATTCTTCTATAAGTTCTTTGTAGAATGTAACTACAGATTTTAATTGAAATTTCTGATTATGGGCATTGGCTAATGTTGTGGTAGTGTATGTTTTCTGTTCAGAAGCAAACTCCATCATCGTCTCTTGAAGCTCCGTTTCTTTAGCTAAAATAATCTTTTGAATATATTCTTTGTTAGGACAGGATGGTTTGGGTTTGTTCTTGACAAAATCCCAATGTTTAGGATTAACGGATATTCCTAAACTTTTCATGGTGCGTTTTTTGTCTTTAGCTACTCTAATCATTAGAGGGCATTCGCCATTAGCTAAAACTTTCCACTTGTAGCAAACTACATTAATTGCTGCTTTCATAAAATTACGGTTGACTTCTTGGTTGACTCCATGGTTGACTCCAACTGTATGTTTTATAGCAAATAAAGACCGATATAAACAAAAAAAATCAGATAGAAACTTGCGTAACTATCTGATTTTCATCAAGAGCGGAAGACGGGGCTCAAACCCGCGACCCTCAGCTTGGAAGGCTAATGCTCTATCAACTGAGCTACTTCCGCAGTTTTATCTCTTTATCGGTGGGCAAAGATGGATTCGAACCACCGAAGGCGTAAGCCAGCAGATTTACAGTCTGCCCCATTTGGCCACTCTGGTATTTGCCCAATCGCGCATGATTGCTCGGGGTGGATGCCCTCGCTTCTCAATTGCGGTGCAAAGATACGACTATTTTTCGAAACTCCAAACGAAATCCACCATTTTTATTGCAGCGACCGCACATTCGTCGCCCTTATTGCCCAACTTGCCGCCTGCACGGTCTTCGGCCTGCCCCATGGTGTTGGTGGTGATGAGACCATAGATGACGGGGATGTCACCCTCTGCATTCAGTTGGGCAATGCCCTGGGTGGCACCCTGACAAACATAGTCGAAATGAGGAGTATCGCCACGCACCACGCAACCGATGGCAATGATGGCGTCTACATCGGTCTCTGACTTCATGACGCTGCTGGCATAGACAAGTTCGAAACTGCCGGGCACTGTGCGAAGGATGATGTTGGAGTCTTTCACTCCATGTTTTTTCAGGGTGTTCACGGCACCACGAAGCAGGGCACCGGTGATATTGAAGTTCCACTCGGAAACGATGATGCCGAACTTCATCTCGGAAGCATCGGGTACGGAGTTGAAGTCGTAGTCGGAAAGATTGTGATAAGCTGTTGCCATGAGAGGAAGAGGATTTAGTATGAATAATGAAGAATAAAAAATTATGGTTAGTGATTCATGAATAACGGGAGGAGTAAAAACAAAGGCACGGACAAACTGGTTCATCCGTGCCTTGATTTTCTATTATCGCTACCTATATATATAAATAAGGTGTATTACTTCTTCAGCAACTCAGCCTGCTCGATGTATTTATCAATGCTCATGGATTGATAGGAGCGGAAGTATTTCTCCTTGATTTGCGTATAGGCCTTGATGGCTTCGCCATACTTGCCTTGCTTCACAAGGATTTCACCGGCCTGCTGCAGATAGATGGGACTCAGGGTGTTGTTGTCTGCCTCCTGAGCTGCCTTCAGCAGGATGGAAGCGGCCTTGTCCAGCTGACCCATGCGGGCATAGCAGTTACCGATGGTGCCTTTCATGGCGGGAGCTACCATCTGGTCGTCGCCGCTGAAGCTGTCCAGCATCTTGATGGCCTCTTCGTTCTTGCCAAGTTGTGCGTAGCAGACGCCGGCATAAGCCTTGGCCAGGTTGGCTGCATCCGTACCGCTGAACTCCTCGGCCACCTTCAGGAAACCGGCGAAGTTGAGGCTGTCACCATTCAGGGCATACTCGAAGTTGTTGGCTTCAAAGTACTGTTGTCCCTTGAAAAGAGCAGCCTGTGCCTTCTCTTCACGAGGCTCTGCATAGAGGTTCTTGTACATCACCACACCGGCAACAATGAGGATCAAGCCCAGCACGGTACCGATAATTGACTTCTTGTTCTTGATCAGGAAGGCTTCCGACTGGGTCAGCGCGTCTTCCACGTTCAAGGCTTCATTCGTTTTCTTTTGTTCTGCCATTTTATGTATTCTTTTTGTTATTATTCCGAAACAAAGGGATTTCGAACCGCAAAAGTAAGTTTTTTATAGCTATCAACGAAATTTAGCGGCATCTTTTTTCGCTTTACGCCTGAAAACCACGAAAAACTTTCTACTTTTGCAGGTGAAATCTCCGATATTTATGTTGTTGAAGCGTATATCCATACTGAACTACAAGAACCTTGAACAGGTGGAACTCCTCTTTTCGCCCAAGCTGAACTGCTTCTTCGGGCAGAACGGAATGGGCAAGACCAACCTGCTCGACGCCATCTATTTTCTCTCTTTCTGCAAAAGTGCACGCAACCCCATCGACTCTCAGAACATCCGCCACGATGCCGACTTCTTTGTCATCCAAGGATTCTATGAGGCAGCCGACGGTACGCCCGAAGAAATCTACGGCGGCATGAAACGGCGGCAGAAGAAACAGTTCAAACGCAACAAGAAAGAGTACACCCGTCTGTCGGACCACATCGGTTTTCAGCCTTTGGTGATGGTGTCGCCCGAGGATGCCGACCTGATAGCCGGAGGAAGCGACGAACGTCGCCGCTTCATGGACGTGGTAATTTCCCAATATGACAAGGAGTATTTAGATGCCCTGATTCGCTACAACAAGGCTCTCCTGCAACGCAACACACTGCTGAAGAGCGAAATTCCGATGGACGAAGAACTCTATCTCGTATGGGAAGAGATGATGGCCCAAGCCGGTGAAGTGGTTTTTGCCAAGCGCGAGGCTTTCATCCGCGAGTTCATCCCCATCTTCCAGTCCATCTACGCCTTCATTTCCCAGGAGAAGGAGAGCGTAAGTCTCTCTTATGACTCGCATGCCCGCGACACGTCGCTGTTGCAGGTGTTGCGCGAGAGCCGCATGCGCGACCAGATTATGGGCTACTCCCTCAAGGGCATCCACAAGGACGAACTGAACATGCTGCTCGGCGAGTTTCCCATCAAGCGTGAGGGTTCGCAGGGACAGAACAAGACCTATCTGGTGGCCCTGAAGCTGGCACAGTTTGACTTCCTGAAACGCCGGAGCGGCACACAGCCCCTGCTGTTGCTCGATGACATTTTCGACAAACTGGACGCCACACGCGTGGAACAGATTGTGAAGTTAGTGGCCGGAGAGAACTTCGGACAGATATTCATCAGCGACACCAACCGGGAACACCTGGACGGCATTCTGCAAAAGGTGGGAGGCGACCATCGCATGTTCAAGGTGGAGAACGGCAATGTAAGCGAGATGGCCCTCTCCAATCCATCCGACGGAAAGGAGGGTGAGGCATGAAGCGCAACGATGCCCAGCCGATAGGCAAACTGATTCACACCTACCTGCGTCAGGAGAGTTTAGAGACACCGCTGAACGAGCGGCGGCTCATCAATTCATGGAGCACGGTGCTCGGTGCCACCATAGCTTCCTACACCCGCGAACTTTACATCAGGAATCAAGTGCTTTACGTCCATCTCACGTCCGCCGCCCTGCGCCAGGAGCTGATGATGGGACGCGAACTGCTGGTGCGCAACCTGAACCGTCATGTTGGGGCACAGGTCATCACCAACATTGTCTTTCGGTGACAATCCCATCCATGCGAATGTCAAAAGGGGCTGTAGGAATGGCAGGCAACAACTGGAAGGAGAAACAGATGCCGGCCTTATAGGCTGCCGTCAGGCGTGGAAGCAGGCGGTCATAGTAGCCCTTGCCACGCCCCAGGCGATTGCCTCGGGCATCAAAAGCCACACCGGGAACAGCCACAAAGCCAATGGCAGCATAGTCGGTGAAGTTCTCCCCCACCGGTTCCAGAATGCCATAAGCCCCGACCTGCATGGAAGAGGGACCGTCATAACGACGCAGTTCCAAATCATCTCCCACGACGACAGGCAGCAACAACTGCTTCCGCCCTCCCCACCGTTCCACAAACTCATGCGTATTCACCTCATCGGGTAACGAATGGTAGAGCAGCACCGTATCGGAAGCCTGAAAGACAGGATGGTGCTCCAGCCTTTCCATGATTTCCCGGGAACGGCATAAGGCTGTCGCCCGATGCTCCCTTTTCAAAGAAGCAATCAGGCGACGCAGTTCTTTCTTCTGTTCCCACAAGGCGGGAGAATTATCTATAGCTTGTCCCATAGGCATGAACTCACCGGGTGAATCAGACGGCCTGCGGTTGTTCTTCCCCCTCGACCGTTTCGGGAGCCTTCGGGAAGGCTTCTCCCTTCTTCAGGATATCCAGCGCCTTCAGCACCGTGTCGTCACTCTGGTTGGCGTAGCGGATATAGGCTTTGATGCCCAGGATGTTATAGATGACATTGCCATAGAGATTGCGGCCCAGCAGCTGGCGCGACTTGTTGATGAGCAGGTTGCGACGCTTCACCCCCTTGCTGTCGGCAAAGCGTATAAACTGTTCGATCAGGTTCTGCCGCTGGAGATACTTCAGCATCTCTTCCTCATTCTCCAGTTCCTGCAGGCGGCTGCGGTTGCGGTCGCTGTACTGGAAACCGAACTGGCGAATCAGTCCCTTGTTGCCCACCTCTATCAGATAGGAGGATACGCCGGTCGTGTCCTGGGGAACGAAGACATCGGGCATGATGCCGCCACCGCCATAGACCGTACGTCCCAAGGAAGTGGAATAGCGCAGGGTTTCATCCTGCTTGATGCTATCTTTGGAGAAAAACTCACCATGCTCGTAGCGGGTAATCCAATCCATTTCATACTTGCTGTCCTTGCCGTTCTCATAAGGCCGCTGGATGCAACGTCCGGAGGGCGTGTGATAGCGTGCGATGGTGAGGCGGATAGCCGAACCGTCATTGAAGTCAATGGGTTGCTGCACCAGTCCCTTGCCGAAGGAACGGCGTCCCACGATGGTTCCCCGGTCATTGTCCTGGATAGCTCCGGCAAAGATTTCACTGGCCGAAGCCGAGGTCTCGTTGATGAGCACCACGAGCGGCATCTTCTGACAACTGCCCGTACCGTTGGCCATGATGACATCACGCGGATACTTGCGTCCCTCGGTATAGACAATCAGCTGGCCGGCAGGCAGGAACTCATTCACCATACGTGTGGCAGCCTCCATATAGCCGCCCGTATTGTCGCGAAGGTCAATGATGACCCCCTTGCAGTTCTGATGCTGCAGTTGGGCAATGGCGTTCAGCAGTTCGATGTGAGTGGTACGGCCAAACTTGGCCACCTGTATGTAGCCGAAGTCATCATCAATCATATAGGCCGCATCAATGGTGTTCTGCGGAATATCGCCACGCGTGATGACGAAGTCCAGCAACTGCTTCTCCGTAGCCCGCTTGACACTCAGTTTCACCTCGGTACCCTTAGGGCCTTTCAGGGTACGCATGGCCTTCTCGTTGGTCAGTTCCTTGCCCACGAAAAGGCTGTCGTCCACCATGACGATACGGTCGCCGGCCATAAGTCCCACCTTTTCGGAAGGGCCGCCCGAGATGACGCTGTTCACGTGGACCGTATCATCCTGAATGGTGAACTGTATGCCGATGCCGCTGAAGCTCCCCTCCAGTTCCGAGTTCACCTCCTCCAGTTTCTGTGCCGGAATGTAAGTGGAATGCGGATCCAGTTCCGCCAGGATTTGCGGCATGGCCTCTTCCACCAGGTCGGCCATGTTCACGGTGTCTACATACTGGTCGTCAATGACACGCAGCAGGGCATTCAGTTTGTTGGTGGAACCGTTGATGATGCCCAGTTTGCTGCCGCCATAATGCTTGGCATAGGCCGTGCCGATAAGGATGCCCGCCACTATGCTGATGGCAATAATGAGCGGGGTGAAGCGGGAGGAGTTTTTCGTACTCATGATATTGTTTCTGCTAATTGTTCGTTATTGGGTTAAATCTGTCGGGAAACGTCTGCAGCTGTCATTCGTGGAGATAGACCACCTCGATGCCGGCACGCTTCAGCAGTTCGATGCCATCCTCCAGGCGATACTTCTCGGAGTAGACCACCCGCTTGATACCGGCCTGGATAATCAGTTTGGAACATTCGATGCAGGGCGATGCCGTCACATACATGGTTGCCCCCTCGCTGCTGTTGCTGGAGCGGGCAATCTTGGTGATGGCATTGGCCTCGGCATGAAGCACGTAAGGCTTGGTCACGTTGTTCTCGTCTTCACAAACGTTTTCAAACCCCGAGGGAGTGCCGTTGTAGCCGTCCGAGATAATCATCTTGTCTTTCACGATGAGTGCCCCCACCTGACGCCGTTTGCAGTAGGAGTTCTCCGCCCAGACGCTTGCCATGCGTATATAACGTTTGTCCAGGGCTTCTTGTTTGGCTTTTGCTGAATCGTTCATGTCGTTTCTATGGTTTGGGGGTAAATCCGATGAGCCAGGTGGCCTGTCCTTCCTCAAAGAAGAGGGTTATCTGCTTGCTGCTGCCCTCATAACGGGAAATCTTCTTCAGGCCCTCAATGAATTTCTTGGCCAGGATGTCACTTTCCGTAGTGCTCTGCTTCTTCACGTTGAGGGTCAGCAGTCCGTTCTTTCCGTCCACGGTCCAGTCTCCCGTCAGGGTGGCTTTCACGGCCTGGGCCGTAAAGGTACCGCCCGAAGTGCTTCCTCCGCTTCCTGCCTTGAATTCAATGGTATAGGTATCTTCCCGGCTGAAGGCGGTCATGCTGTTGTTGTAGGAGGCTTGGTCGCTCCAGAAGCCTGCGGGAAACTGTCCTGTGTTTCCTTCTGCCGTAAGGCGGCTCATCTTCCACACCTTGTTCATGAAGATTTCCTCCACGTCGTCTTCATCGTTGCAGGCCGTGAACAGCGGTATCAGGAGCAAGGTCCACAAGAGGACGGTTGTCTGTCTGAGTAAACTTTTCATTTTTTGATTCCGTTTCTGATGAGTAATGCGTCAATGCCCGGTTCCTGCCCACGGAAACGTTTGTAGAGCGTCATGGGATGTTCCGTACCACCGCGCGAAAGGATGTTCTCGCGGAAAGAGGTGGCCACCTTGGGACTGAAGATTCCCTTCTGCTTGAAGAGGGAAAAGGCATCGGCATCCAGTACTTCCGCCCACTTGTAGCTGTAGTATCCGGCCGAATAGCCTCCGGCAAAGATGTGTGAGAACTGGGCGCTCATGCAGGTGCCTTCCACAGCCGGCAACACCTGTGCCTTGGCCCAGGCCTCCTGTTCATAGGCCATGACGTCACCCTCGAAAGGAGTGGTACGAGTGTACCAGGCCATGTCTAACAGGCCGAAACTGAGTTGGCGCAGACAGGCGTAGGCCACATTGAAGTTGGAGGAGTCTATGATGCGCTGCACCAGTTCGTCGGGGATGAGTTCACCCGTCTGGTAGTGGCGGGCAAAGGTGTGGAGAAACTCCTTCTCAATGGCAAAGTTCTCCATCAGTTGGGAGGGAAGTTCCACGAAGTCGCGATAGACATTGGTACCGCTCAGGCTCTCGTAAGTGGAGTTGGCAAACATGCCGTGCAGTCCGTGTCCGAACTCATGCAGGAAAGTGTTCACCTCGTCAAAGGTGAGCAGGGCCGGCTTTTCCTTGGTGGGCTTGCTGAAGTTCATGACGAGCGTGATGTGGGGACGACTGTTCTCGCCACTCTTCTCGTCCACCCACTGTCCCTTGAACTCGGTCATCCAGGCTCCCGAACGCTTGCCGGCACGCGGATGGAAGTCGGTATAGAGCACGGCCAGATAGCTGCCGTCCTTGTCGAACACCTCGTAGGCATCCACATCCTTGTGGTAGACGGGGATGTCGGTATTCTTCTTGAACGTGATGCCATAGAGGCGGGTAGCCAGCCCGAAGACGCCCTCCTTCACCTTGCTCAGTTCGAAGTAGGGACGCAACATTTCGTCATCCAGGCGATACTTGCGGTCCATCAGTTTGTGGGAATAGTAGCTCCAGTCCCATGGCATCAGGCGGAAATCCTCTCCCTGTTCCTGGCGGGCCAGGGCTTCCACCTCGTCACGTTCCTTCAGGGCTGTAGGGCGATAAGCCTCTAACAGTTGGTTCAGCAGGTTGTAGACTGCATCACTGTTCTGCGCCATGCGGTTCTCCAGGGCATAAGAGGCATAATCCTTGTAGCCCAGCAGCTGGGCAATGGCCATGCGGGTATCGGCAATCTGTCTCACAATATCCAGGGTGTTGTACTCATTGTCGTGGGTACACTTGGTCATGTAGGCCATGTAGAGTTCCTGACGCAGGTCACGGCTGTCGGCATACTTCAGGAAGGGCATGTAGCTGGGAGCATGGAGGGTGAACACCCATCCTTCCACACCTTTCTCCGCTGCTGTTTCGGCAGCTGCAGCAAGGGCACTTTCAGGCAGGCCGGAGAGTTGTGCCTTATCGGTCACGACCAGTTGGTAAGCGTTGGTCTCCTTCAGGTTGTTCTCGCTGAACTGCAGGGAGAGCATGCTGAGTTGCTTGCTCAGTTCACGGTATTTCTCCTTGTCTGCGCCCTGCAGGTTCACACCGTTGCGGGCGAAGCCCTTATAGACATCTTCCAGGAGTTTGTTTTGTTCCATGGTCAGGTCCTCCTTTTCACGATTCTCATAGACACTCTTGATGCGTGCAAAGAGTTTCTCGTTCAGGCTGACATTGTTGCCATGCTCATTCATCAGGGGCATGATAACCTTGGCCAGTTCCTGCTTCTCATCATCAGTCTCGGCACTCAGCAGGTTGCCAAAGACGGTGACGACACGGCTCAGGAGTTCGCCCGAATGTTCATAGGGAGCAATCGTGTTGCCGAAAGTGGGAGTTTCGGGATTGGCAATGATGGCATCTATCTCGGCCTGATGGCGGCGGATTCCTTCACGGACGGCCGGTTCAAAGTGTTCGTTCTTTATCAGGTGGAACGGCACGGTGCCGTGCGGTGTGTCATACGTTTCAAGGAAAGGGTTCTGTGCCCGGAGTGTACTCATAATGCAAAGTAAAATTAGTGTCAGTTTAAATTTCATTGTCCTTTGGGGTTAGCGGTAAAACTTTCAGCGTTTGGATTCTAACCGCAAAGGTGCAAAAAAAATAGGCGACTTCTATAGAAGCCACCTATTTTTTATTATTTTCTAACTGAAAATTAGCCGTTAACCTTCTTCATGTGAGCGATGAGCTCCAGAACCTTGTTAGAATAGCCAATTTCGTTGTCATACCAAGATACAACCTTAACGAAAGTATCAGTCAAGGCGATACCGGCCTTAGCGTCGAAGATAGAAGTGCGAGTGTCACCCAAGAAGTCGCTGGAAACAACGGCATCTTCAGTGTAACCCAGAACACCCTTCAGTTCGCCTTCAGCAGCTTCCTTCATGGCAGCGCAGATTTCCTCATACTTTGCGGGCTTAGCCAGGTTTACAGTCAGGTCCACTACAGAAACATCCAAAGTGGGGACACGCATAGACATACCGGTCAGTTTGCCGTTCAGTTCGGGGATAACCTTACCTACAGCCTTGGCAGCACCTGTAGAAGAGGGGATGATGTTGCCGGAAGCGGCACGACCACCTCTCCAGTCCTTCAAAGAGGGACCGTCAACAGTCTTCTGAGTAGCAGTAGTAGAGTGAACAGTTGTCATCAAACCGTCAGTGATACCCCACTTGTCGTTCAGCACCTTAGCGATGGGAGCCAAGCAGTTTGTCGTACAAGAAGCGTTAGATACGAACTGAGTACCCTTCACATACTTGTCAAAGTTTACGCCGCAAACGAACATCGGAGTAGCATCCTTGGAAGGAGCAGACATAACAACGTATTTTGCGCCGGCCTCGATGTGAGCCTGAGCCTTCTCCTGAGTCAGGAACAGACCAGTTGATTCAACAACGTATTCAGCCTCAACTTCGTTCCACTTCAAGTCAGCCGGATTACGCTCAGCAGTTACGCGGATTTCCTTACCGTTAACAATCAATTTGCTGTTTTCCACGTCAGCCTCGATAGTTCCATCGAAAGCACCGTGCATAGTGTCATACTTCAGCATGTAAGCCAAGTAATCTACCGGGCAAAGGTCGTTGATACCTACAATCTGAATGTCATCGCGAGTCTGAGCTGCGCGGAATACGAAACGGCCGATACGACCGAAACCGTTAATACCTACTTTAATCATTTTCGTTTAAACTTTAAAGGTTTTTGTATATTTATTCAAATATCTTACGTCGTTTGTGCATTTTCTTTGGAAATGCGGTGCAAAAGTACAAAATTGTTTTTATATTCGCACTCAAATTCAAAATTAAATAATTGAAAAGATGGGAAAAAGTTCATTTTTACAGGATTTTAAAGCATTTGCCATGAAAGGCAATGTAGTGGACATGGCTGTCGGTGTCATCATCGGCGGTGCATTTGGAAAGATTGTCACCTCGGTGGTGAACGACATCATCATGCCGCCAATCGGCTTGCTGGTAGGCGGCGTAGACTTCAAGGAGTTGAAGTGGGTGATGAAGGAAGCCGTACCCGAAAAGCTGGACGAAGCCGGCAACGTGGTACAGCAGGCCGTGGCCGAGGTCACATTGAACTATGGCAACTTCTTGCAGCAGACTTTCGATTTCCTCATCATCGCCTTCTCCATCTTCTGCTTTGTCAGCCTGCTGAAGAAAGCCACTGAGAAGAAAAAGAAAGAAGAGGCTCCCGCCGCTCCGCCCGCACCTCCTGCACCGAGCAAGGAAGAGGTGTTACTCACGGAAATCCGCGACTTGCTGAAAGAGAAGAAGTAAGAGGTCTGCCGGCATGCGCCCGGTACTGCACTCACACCCCCTATGTTTCAGGCACGGATGACACGGACAAAACGGTTACTATTCCGCCAAGTCCGTGCAATCCGCGCCTGAACTTTATCCGGTTCCGGAGTCCTTTTTCACCTGCACTGCTTCCATGCAACCCATCCATCGGCTGTCGGCCTACAGCGAGAAGGCATCCCGTTTTTGCGGCAAGGCCGAATTTTCTTGGGCGTTTTTCGCACAGTTTTCTGCATTTTTTCTACTTTTGCACATTCTTAGGCCAAACCATTACAAATATAATATGCAAGAAAAGATTATTATTCTTGATTTCGGGTCACAAACGACACAACTCATCGGACGCCGGCTCCGTGAGCTGAACGTGTATTGTGAAATTGTTCCCTATAACAAATTCCCCCATCAAGATGAAAATGTGAAGGGCGTTATCCTCTCGGGTAGCCCTTTTTCTGTTTATGACAAGAGCGCGTTCCGGGTAGACCTGAGCGACATCCGGGGCCGTCTGCCCATCCTGGGCATCTGCTATGGTGCACAGTTCATCTCCTACAGCAACGGCGGACGTGTGGAGCCGGCCGGTACCCGCGAATACGGACGTGCCCATCTCACTTCATTCGACCACGAGAACGTCCTGTTCCACGGAGTGAAGGAGAACACCCAGGTATGGATGAGCCACGGCGACACCATTACGGCCATTCCCGATAACTTCCGAATCATTGCATCGACTGACAAAGTGAAGATTGCCGCCTATCAGATTGAGGGCGAACAGGTGTGGGGCGTACAGTTCCACCCCGAAGTGTTCCACAGCGAAGAGGGCACGCAGATGCTGAAGAACTTCGTCGTGAAGGTATGCGGTTGCCATTGCACCTGGAGCCCGGCCTCTTTCGTGGAAACCACAGTGGCCGAGCTGAAAGAGCAGTTAGGCAATGACCGTGTCATCCTGGGACTTAGCGGAGGCGTGGACTCATCCGTTGCCGCCGTATTGCTGAACCGTGCCATCGGCAAGAACCTGACCTGCATCTTCGTGGACCACGGCCTGCTGCGCAAGAATGAGTTCCGCAACGTGATGCACGACTATGAATGCCTGGGTCTGAACGTCATCGGCGTGGATGCCAGCGAAAAGTTCTTCAAGGACCTGGAGGGCATGAACGAGCCCGAGCAGAAACGCAAGATTATCGGACGCGACTTCGTGGATGTGTTCGATGCCGAGGCCCGCAAGATAACCGATGCCCGCTGGCTGGCTCAGGGCACCATCTACCCCGACCGCATCGAGAGCCTCAACATCACCGGCAAGACCATCAAGAGCCACCACAACGTGGGAGGCCTGCCCGAAGAGATGCACCTGAAGTTGTGTGAGCCGCTGCAATGGCTCTTCAAGGACGAGGTGCGTCGCGTGGGTCGTGAATTGGGTATGCCCGAACACCTCATCACCCGTCATCCCTTCCCCGGACCGGGATTGGCCGTGCGCATACTGGGTGACATCACGCGCGAAAAGGTACGCATCCTGCAAGATGCCGATGATATCTTCATTCAAGGGCTGCGCGACTGGAAGGTGAAGCAGGCCGACGGTAGCGAGACATCGCTCTACCATCAGGTGTGGCAGGCAGGTGTCATCCTGCTGCCCGTACAGAGTGTGGGTGTAATGGGCGACGAGCGTACCTATGAACGTGCCGTAGCCCTGCGTGCCGTGACCAGCACCGATGCCATGACAGCCGACTGGGCCCACCTGCCCTACGAATTTCTGGGAAAGGTCTCCAATGATATTATTAATAAGGTGAAAGGAGTGAACCGCGTCACCTACGACATCTCCTCCAAACCACCCGCAACCATCGAGTGGGAATAGCCCCTCATCATTCATCGTTCAAAATTTATAATTCAAAAATCATAATTCACAATTCATCTCTCTATGAAACAAGACATGATCGTAATCCTGGATTTGGGAAGCCATGAAAACACCGTGCTTGCCCGAGCCATCCGTGCGTTGGGAGTGTATAGCGAAATCTATCCTCACGACATCACCGCCGCCGAACTGAAGGCATTGCCCAACGTGAAGGGCATCATCATCAACGGTGGTCCCAACAACGTCATCGACGGTGTGGCCATTGACGTGCTGCCCGAAATCTATGAAGCGGGATTCCCCGTTATGGCAGCTGGCCACGACAAGGCTCTGTGCGAAGTGAAACTCGCCGCCTTTACCGATGACGAAGAGGCCATCAAGGCTGCCGTGAAGTCTTTCGTGTTCGACACTTGCAAGGCCGAGGCCAACTGGAACATGAAGAACTTCGTGGCTGACCAGATTGAGCTGGTGCGTCGTCAGGTGGGCGACAAGAAGGTATTGCTGGCCCTCTCAGGCGGTGTAGACTCCTCCGTAGTGGCTGCCCTGTTGCTGAAAGCCATCGGTGACAACCTGGTATGCGTACACGTGAACCACGGCCTGATGCGTAAGGGCGAGTCAGAGAACGTAATCGAGGTATTCAAGAACCAGCTCAATGCCAACCTGGTCTATGTGGATGCTACCGACCGCTTCCTGGACAAGCTGGCCGGAGTGGCCGACCCTGAGCAGAAGCGCAAGATTATCGGCGGCGAGTTCATCCGTGTGTTCGAGGAAGAGGCCCGCAAGCTGGACGGTATCGACTTTCTGGGTCAGGGCACCATCTATCCCGACATTGTGGAGAGCGGCACCAAGACCGCCAAGATGGTGAAGAGCCACCACAACGTAGGCGGCCTGCCCGAAGACCTGCAGTTCCAACTGGTAGAGCCGTTGAAGCAACTCTTCAAGGACGAAGTGCGTGCCTGCGGCGTAGAGTTGGGTCTGCCCTATGAGATGGTCTATCGTCAGCCGTTCCCCGGTCCCGGCTTGGGCGTACGTTGTTTGGGTGCCATCACTCGCGACCGTCTGGAAGCTGTCCGCGAAAGCGATGCCATCCTGCGCGAAGAGTTTGCCAAGGCCGGATTGGACAAGAAGGTATGGCAATACTTCACCGTAGTGCCCGACTTCAAGTCAGTAGGTGTCCGCAACAATGCCCGTTCCTTTGACTGGCCCGTCATCATCCGCGCCGTGAACACCGTGGATGCCATGACTGCCACCATTGAACCGTTGGAATGGCCCGTCCTGATGAAAATCACCGACCGCATCCTGAAGGAGGTACCCACCGTGAACCGTGTCTGCTACGACATGTCACCGAAACCCTCCGCTACGATCGAGTGGGAATAACAAGTTCCCCCTAAAAGCATATTCCGATAGCCCCGACCCTCAAAGAGTTGGGGCTATTCGTATAATTGGGTATAGGTTTCAGCACCATCCAATAAGTTTTTCATCTGACGGAATAGTACCTACTGCGATTTTATCGCAATAGCAAGAAGATAGAACCATAACTGCTCCTACTCCTAATAAAAAGGCTGAATAAATTCAATACAGACTCTAAATTAACTGATAGAATACATTATTTATATCGGCACAGCCACTCGGCTGCCTTCACCACTTCTATTTTATAATCATCAATTTCCAATATTTCCGAGTTGCCCTCCAAGCAGACAATGGTCAGTCGTCCACACTTCGTCTGCCTTGCAGCTTTCACCAAACCGTCCACTTCCCTCTTGTACAATTTCTTATTAGTCTTGTCCAATGTATAAGTCACCTGCATCAGTTCCAACACTCGCGTGCCTTCGTAGACCACAAAATCCACTTCAAAGTCATTTGCCTTACGCAAATAATACACTTGCTGATATTCGGCATCGGTACGCCTGAGCAGTTCAAGCAAAACCGTATTCTCCAATCTCCATCCCAGGTTTTGCGATGCCACCACATCCTCCCTATCCGCTATAAAAGCCATATCTGTCACATAACTCTTCTTGCTCAGCAGACGGTCAGAAGACTTCATGGAGAATTTCGAAACGATGCGTAACAGAAAAGCTTCATTCAGATAGGACACATAATTCTTTATCGTATGTATAGAGCCTACATCAAAAAGTTTCTGCAAGGCGCTGTACGACACCTCCTGGCAATTCTTATCAAGCAGATTGTTGGCAATCTCCCACATGGTCTGTATACGGGTCACATTGTATCGGCGACAAATATCCTTCTGTATGATAGCCGACAGCAGCGATATGATATAACCCCGTTTTTCTTCTCCTGCAACAATTTCGGGGAAGCCTCCGCACAACAAATATTCATCCAACGCACGTTGGCGCAATGCCCTTGACTTTGTGCTCATCGATTTCACATCAACACCTTTGGCTGTGCAGTAGTCAACAAACGCGAACGGATACAATACTATTTGATTGTATCGTCCCGTCAGATGAGTTGCCAGTTCTCCGCTCAGCAAATTAGCGTTAGAACCGGCAAGCACCACTTTCACTCCGCTTCGCATGATGCGATTGACGAAGAGATGCCATCCTTCAATGTTTTGTATCTCATCCAGCAACAGATAGTCGAACGTCCCATAGATGCGATACAGGGTTTCCACCACGTCATTCATCTGTCCAATGGTCAGAGCCATCAGTCGTTCATCATCAAAGTTGACATACGCAAAATTCACCTGACTTTCCAACAAAACCTTTTTGCAGATAGTCGATTTCCCGCAACGTCTGACACCTATTACCACTTGGGCACGATTACTCTTCAGGTTAAACAGAGCCTCCTCTCTTCGTGTTATCCACGAAGAAGTCGCAAAGCTCTCCAGTTCACCTTTCTGATCCGATAATACAGTCAACAAGTCCACCATATCTTTTTACTCATTGAAATTCAGCACAAAGATACTCCATTTTCTATTCGACTGCACAAAATACACGATTTTCGCACCTCTACACTGCACAAATTGTGTTAAAACAGCGTTAACAGACTGCACAAAACATGGTAATATCATACTCTTTCACTGCACAAAATACAGCTTTTTCGTCTCATCATCCTTGCTCAAAGCAGGATTATCTCCGCCGTATGGGTACTTATTTCATTATTAGACATCGGGCAGTGAATAGTTGGTACTTCGTCCGCCCTCGCCGTCCTTCACCAGCATACCTTTACTTAAAAGGGTCCTTGATGTCGTTCAACGCCGTGTCCGATGAGCATTTTCCTATCTTTGCCCAACTCCGTCATCACCCTGTCACTATCGAAGGTGAACTTCCATCAATTTTCTCCCACTTTAATATACTTCATCCCTCATTTAATATATCTTCATTGGCAAAGTAATATATACTTCAAGTGCCAACGCAGTATATATTACTTCGAGCAAGTTTTACGCATCCCCACATAATGTCCGATTTCTTTGATAGGAATGGTAAAATACAAAGGATCACTTCTTTTCTTTGATTTACGTTTCTTAGCCATACATTTTCTTTTTAGTTACTCAACTGTACTTACCCGACAGCCTGCATTGCATCCATCAAATCTTGGTAGGAAGCTACTTTGTGGTACTTCACCTTGGCTGTTGAGATAGAATTAAACAGTTTCTCGGCACACTCTATCTTGGCTTTCTCGATAGCAGATAAATCCATGGTAGACATCGAACCTTTCGTTTCGGCAATAAAGAAGATGTGTTTCACCTCGTTACGCTTCATCGCGATAGCCCAGTCTGGAGCGTAGTTGCCTACGGGGGTGGGAATTTGGAAAGTACGAGGCAATTTTGCATATACCACTACTTCGCTTGCTTCATCAAGGTCGTGGGCAAATTGGCGTTCTCCCTTGCTGTCGCTGAACACATAGTCGGTCACGTGCTTCTTCGCTTCGTAAGCGCGGTCAAAGTCCATCTTGCTCTTGACGGTGAAGATGTCGCTATCATACTTTCCTTCGGTGATGTTGTAGTGGATGTGCTCTACAATCATCGTTGATTTCTGCTCTTTGATGATGCTTATTACTTTACGAATAAACTCTTCGGGATTGTTCTTAAACAAGTAGAGTTTACTTTGCTTGATACCCTGCAATATCTTTACTACGGTACGGCGAGTGAGGTTTGCACCTTTGGCAATATCGCCTACAAGGTCGTATTTGACGGTCGAGGTACAAACATCGGTCAGTTCACGAGATTGCGAACGAGTGTCGCCAAATTCTGTCACTTGACTTTCGTCCTGCGTACCCTCTACCATCACATAGCGAAGTTGCTTGACCTCTAAATCCTTGTTGATGTATAGAATTGCCTTATCTATAAGTTCGTTACTATCGTAGCTCACCTGATAGACATACTGATGGTTAATCTCCTTCCACAAAGCCTGAAACTCTGCCTTTTCGAAATTCTCATTCAGCTTATTGTCGGGGGTAGTAGTCTTTTCCTCCACCACCATATCATCCAAAGCCTTCGGGTCGAAGATGGAGTTGATAAGCCTTGTCACGCCCTCTGCTATCGGCTGCAGTTTTGGGGGCAACGGTGCAACAGTTCCGTTGGCCACCGCCTCACGATATTGAGAAGTGATGTTCTTGTTGTCGTCAATATATCCGTTGTCTTCCAGATAGATGATGATACGGCTTGCCTCCGTTTCGCTGATGGTGTGTATCTCTTCGCCCAGTTTGATTTGCTTGCCGGTGAAGTAGGTAATCGTAGCCTTGGCCGAACGTTCTCGAAGCACCTCGCGTGTCTCACGTTGTAGTGCCGTGGTGAAGTCGGCATAACTTTCGTTGGCTATCACCGTCAGCTTGTTCACCTCGTGCACGTCTTCGCCAAGCAGTTCGGCATCCATGCGTGTGCCGTGCTTATCCACACAGATACGCAAGCCTCGTCCCACCTCCTGACGCTTGGCCGTAGTGGAGTTGGAGTGGCGGAGTGTACAGATTTGGAAGACATTCGGATTGTCCCAACCCTCACGAAGTGCCGAGTGTGAGAAGATGAAGCGTGTCGGCTCTTCAAAGCTCAATAGCCTTTCCTTGTTCTTCAAGATGAGTTCGTAGGCGGATATGTCGTCCGAAAGTCCCGACTTCTTCTCTATCTTGCTATCCACCATGCGGTTGGTCTTCTTGTCGATGGAGAAATAGCCCCGATGCACATCTTTGGGCATAAACCGGCGCAGGTATTCGTTGTACTCTTCGTCCCAAATGTGAAACTCATTGCTTACCAGTCGTGCATACTCCTCTTCGAATATCTTTTGGAATACCCCTTTCACCTCGTTACCCTCCTCATCATAGCTCTTGTATTTGGCCACCTCGTCAATGAAAAAGAGCGACAAGCACTTGATGCCCCGTTTGAATAGTTGGCGTTCTTTTTCGAAGTGCGACATGATGGTTTCGCGTATCTGCACGCGCTGCATGTTCAGTTCGTTGGTGTCGCCTATCACTTCGCCTCGGCGAATGGTCTTGCCATTGAGGAAAGTCACATAACCGTTCACATTGATTTCCGACACGGTGAAGCCGTCATATTGTGCCAACCCTGATTCCTCCCGCAAGCTGTCGCCCACACCGAAGGTCTTTATCTTGCGCACAATGGTGCCCGATGCCGTCTTTGTCTCTATCTCTATGCGGGCTTCAGGCGGACGTTTGGGCGAGAGTACAATGTTGTCCAGATAGAGGTAACTGCTCGTGCCTCGCAGGTTCTTCACCTCAAAGCCTTTCACGTGGATACGCTTTACTAACTTCTGTCGGTAAGCATCCAGTGCGTCCAGTGCATAGATGGTGTCGTGCTTCGTCTTGTGGGTGGCCGAGTAGTTGAGCACAAAGAGCGGATTGAACCGCTTGATACCCGCTTGTGTGGCGTCGCCCTCCATCTTCTGCGGTTCGTCCATGATGACGATGGGATGGTTGGCCGCTATCACGTCGATAGGTCTTCGGCTTCCAAACTCATCACGCTTGGAGTAGATGATGCGGCTCTCCTTGCTCTTGCCTCCCTCTTTCATTGAGGCCGCAAAGGCTTGCGTGTTGATAATCATCACACTCAATCCCGAGTCGGACGAGAAGCTGTCTAATTGTTGCAGGTTGCCACTGTTGTAGACAAACCACCGTGCTTTCCGCCCGTAGTGCTCCATGAAGTGCTCTTCCAGCATCTTGAAACTCTTGGCCACCCCTTCGCGGATGGCAATGCTGGGCACCACGATGATGAACTTGCTCCACCCGTATTGCTTGTTCAGCTCAAACATCGTCTTGATATAGACGTAGGTCTTACCCGTGCCCGTCTCCATCTCGATGTCGAGGTTCACCGCACCCACTCCTTTGGCCAGTGTGGGTGAGGGAGTTATGTCATAGAGGTTCTGTATGGCATGGATATTCTTGAGCAACTCCCGCCCCTCCAACTCTATGCGGTGGTTGCGGAATCCTGTCTCCCCTTCATACTCTATCTGTTGTTGTTGGCGTCGGCCCAAGTCACGCCGATATTCAGCCATTCGGTGCGATGGCTGGCCTCTGAATACGGCCACGGTGTTCTCCACCGCCTCCGTCTGGTACTGTTGGATTTTAAATTTGAATTTCATCTTCGGTGTCGGGTAATATGGCTTGTGCCCATTCAGGCACATCAGTTACATACATTTTACCCATAACACCATTCACTAAACGGAATTGCAGTTTTGCTTCTTCTCCATCCACGGAGTTGTCATAGACATAGAGACGGTCAACAATGGAAGATACAGTCTTACAATTCTCTATAGCCTTGTAATATCTTGAAATAATTTTGGAGATAGGAACATCGTGTCCTCCTTTCATCACCCTGTCGGCAATTCGTGAGGCATTGATCTTCGGATTTTTTGTTGAGATGAAAAACAAACGGATAAAGAAACCTGCGTTTTTGGCTTTGATGATAAATTGGACTTTATCTTCAGCAGACATCACCGTTTCAAAGACAAAACTCTTTCTTTCTGTCAAACATTTCTTCCTCCATGCTGCACAATAATTAGCAGCATTCAATACCGCCTCTTTCGAGTTCCAATCGCCAAACATTTCGTTGGCCACCTCATCAGGATTGATATAAATGGTTCCTTCGGCCCATTCATGATGAAGGAATCTTTTAGTCACAGAAGTCTTACCCGACCCGTTAGGTCCGGCTATGATAATCAATTCAGGCTTATGCGTTTCCTTAGACATTGGTCGCTTGATTGATTTGTTTTGCCCATTTCTCACGTTTGATGGCAATGTTTCTGCGCATTTGCTCGAAGTGAGCATCAGCAGCCTTTTTACTGCTTTCGCGTGCTTCTTGGGCAACCTCTTTCATTACCTGCTCCAGCATTTCGTCAGTAGGTTCCTGACCCATGCCGAATCTGTATGATTTCATTTCCTTCTCTGACATAATCGTCTCCTTTTTTATCTCATCTGCAAAAATAACAAGTTTATTTCATTAGTGAATGATATTATGGTAGTTTTTTCTCTCTTTTCTCTCTTTTTATATCATTCTGCACGTTGTCTCGGGTGAGTAGTGACGGAATATCTGCTCGAAGTTGTCTATCACATTGTCGTTCGAGGCCGAGGCGTCGCGCATCACGAAGTAGATGGGCTTCCGCTTGGCTATTTCGGTGATGGTGGCCTCGTCTATGTCCCGATCAAAGCACGCCATCAGGTAGCCATCATCCACATTATGCACGGTAATGGTGCGTCCATTTTTAATTCCCAATTTTTCATTTTTAATTTGAGCTGAAAGCTCCACGCCGAGGTCGAGCATCACTTGGAAGAGCAGGTCTTCGCTCGTGCGGTCGGCCTTCACGTTTTCGGCAAAGAGTGAACCCATCTCAAATTCTGCGGGCGTGTAATAGACATCTTCCATGTTCGACGAGTCGAGCTTCAATACGCGGAAACCTGTGTCGAGGTTTTGACCTTGCAAACCGGCCTCTTCTTTCACCTTCTTTCCTGCTCGGCGGATGCGCTCCTTTCCTATCTCGCAAATGTTCTTATATCCCGCCTTATAGGCTTCGCTCTTCTCGTCCGTCTTTTCAGGAAGTTGCACCATAATGAACTTTCGGTTTCCTCCATCTTCGGCATTGAGTTTCATTACGGCATGGGCGGTTGTTGCGGAGCCGGAGAAGAAGTCGAGGATAAGGGAATCAGAAGATGTATACAATAGCAAACAACGAGTCATTAAACTTATTGATTTTGGATAATCAAAATAAGCTTTGTCATCAAATAGTTTTTTCAAAGCTTTTGCCGCATCTTGAGAACTTCCAACATCGGTGAATTTCCATACTGTCATTGGAGTTATACCTTGCTTAACTTCCGATAAGAATCTCTTTATACGAGGGACGTTATCTCCCTTTTCACCAAACCAAATACGATTATCTTGAACATATTTATTAAAAGTATTCCTATCCAATCTCCAACAATATCCATTAGGAGGCAATACACTTCTACCAGATGGCGTTATAATTTCATAAACCTTTTCCCTTATTACAGGGCCAACTGATAAGTCTCCTGATGTCCAAGGCCCTCTTTTATCATTATCAGGATTAGCATACCGATTATCTGTTTCTGTACTTCGCGGTAATCCATTACATACACAATTATCTATATGTTTAGCATAACATATAATGTAATCATGTGATTCAGAGAAATGTTTCTTCAAATTAACCGGAGCAAAAGCTCTTTCCCATATTACTTGAGCCAAGAAATTATTTTCTCCAAATATCTCATCACAAACTTTTCTCAAATTCTCCACCTCATTATCATCAATTGAAATAAAGATAACACCTTCCTCTGCCAGTAAATCTCTTGCCACCTTCAAACGAGGATAAATCATATTCAACCAATCGGTATGGAAACGTCCATTGCTTTCGGTATTTTTAAACAATCTATTACCGTCATCATCAAAAAGACCAATATTTGTTTCATATTCATCTTTTGACATGGAGAAGTCATCATTATACACAAAGTCATTGCCCGTATTATAAGGCGGGTCAATATAAATCATCTTTACCTTGCCAAGGTAGGTTTCGCGAAGCACCTTCAACACCTCAAGGTTATCCCCTTCGATATAGAGGTTTTGTGTGTTATCGAAATCCACACTCTCTTCGTGACAAGGGCGAAGGGTGGATGTAGTGCTTACATTCGCCTCCCTCACGGCCTTTCTTTTGTCCGGCCAAGTGAATTGGTAACGCTCTTCACCTTCGCCAATGAGTTCGTTGCTCAATTCCGCCTGCAACTTTTCAAAGTCTATCGCCAATTCAGGCTTGCCATCCTTTCCCTTCCGTTCGGTGACGCAATGGGGAAACAATTCAGCAATCTTCCGTGTGTTCGAGCCAATCACATCGTGGCTCTGCATGGTTAGTTTTTCCATAATTATAGTAGCTTTTTCAATTTCTTAATCTGTTCAAATAATTCGCGCTTCCTTCGCGGTTGTTTCTCACCCACCATTTTGCGCTCAAGAGTGGCTATTTGCTTGAGCGTTTTTTCTCTCAGGTCTGAAAAAAATATTTGCTCCGTGAGGGAGAAATTTTTCTCAGGTAATATCCCTCCGATGCTCCGCACAAGGCTTTCCCACACAATGTCAAGATTGATGCCCTGTAGGGACACGGCAGGCCGTGTCTCTACATCGTCTACCATCCATTCAGAGCATATCAGCTTGGTGTGGTATATGGCAAACTGCACCTCGCCCTCGTATTGCAGGGCAAACACCATTCGTTGCGGGATAAGCCTGGTAAGCAATGCGATGTTCTTCGGGTCATACACCTTGCGCTTCAGTTGCACGGCAAGCAGATAGATTTCCTTCACCTCCGTCCCCTCGGCTATGGCAGGCAATGTCTTAGGCGACACTACACCTATTATATATATAGTGCTCACGTCGGCATCGAAACTCTCACGCTGTGAGGGCTTCAAGTCGAACTTCGCATAGATTGCCTTCTTGGGCAACTGCTTACGTACTTCCGTTGTCTGTGGCAGGCCGTACATGGTTCATCAATCTCCATGTCCTGTGGTGTATGAAAACACATCCAATACTATCCAGATGATGACTGCAATCACAAACATAATAACCTCCTTTTCTTTATTTGATGACTAAAAAACATATCAATTCAAAATCGTCCAAGCCACGTATCTCCTCGGTGAAGAGGCCGCCCTGCACACCGCTGAGGAAGCTGTCAATGTCGCTTTCCTCCTTCATGTTGATGATGGAGGCTATGGCATCGCCCAGCAATTCAGAGTAATGCTGCATGTCCTTTCCGTCGCGAGTCAGACGGTTGAACTCCCGACAGATGTCCATATCGGGGACATCCTTACCCTTGCACAGGAAGCGGAAGCGGTCGAGCAACTCCTTGGGCTGCAAGTGATTCACCACAATGCGGGGTTCACTCTCCCCCTCATGGGGGAGTCGGTGGGGGCTGATATAGACCATATAGAACGGATGCAGGCGGTTCTTATGACCGATGTTCACTCCATTGTTACGGTTCTTCAACACATACACGACACCGGGCGGACAATCTTCGGTGGCAGACACTACGGCATGAAGACCAAAGGGGGTGTGCTCCATGTCGGGATGATCCTTGAGGTAGGCCAGCAGGTCGAGGCGGAACTCATTCAGTCCCAAGTCCATGATGCTGATGCCGGTGTTCATCTCCTCAATATCCACCACTTCGGTTTGAAGGCGTTTGAGTTGTTCGCGCCGATACTCCAGGTCGCCCTGCTCTTCGGGCGAAATGAGATTGTCATCACCCGTACCGGTCATCACCGACACCTTCATGCGGGCTTCCACACGTCCCTTCAGGTCGATGTATTCGTCCAAGTCCATATCGGGCCAATAGTTGACAAGCTGGATAACGTCGTTCTTGCTTCCGATGCGGTCGATGCGTCCGAAGCGTTGGATGATGCGCACGGGGTTCCAATGAATATCGTAGTTGATGAGGTAGTCACAATCCTGCAGGTTCTGCCCTTCACTGATACAGTCGGTAGCAATCAATACATCTATCAAGCCCCTCCCGGCCTCCCCGGAAGGGGAGGAGACTAAATGGGGATAGATGGTGTGGGCCTCTTTGGAGATGGGCGAAAAGAGGGTGAGCACTTTGTTGAAATCCATTTTCTCTCCGCGCGGCAACCTGAACGTGCTGCGTGACTCAGCGCTGCCCGTGATGAGTGCCGTATGCAGATGGTGCTTCTCCTTGATGCGTTCGGCCAAGCAATCATAGAGGTATTCTGCCGTATCGCTAAAAGCCGTAAAGATGATGACCTTCTTGTTATTGCCGTTTATCGGATGGGTAAACTTATGACGAAGGTCGTCAATGAGTTGCAACAGTTTGCTATCGTGTTCGGGCGTGATGTCGGCCAGCATGAGGAGCAAGAGATTCAAGTTCTCCAAATCCTCCTTCAAATAGCTACTCCAAGCAATGTAGTCGAGGTCTTGCAGGTCGATGCGGGTCTTCCTGCCACCGATGAACATATCGGTTTCACGGTCGTCAAAGTCAAAGTCGGTGCCAAGTTCTTGCACTTCAATGTAGGGACACGCGTGCCGTGTCCCTACTTCCTCCAACTTTTCTATGGTCGAAGCAATCAAGCCTTTGATGCGTTCGAGTGTCAATCGGAAAGAGTTGACGGAACTTTCGAGACGTTTCAACAAGTTGATGCTCATCAACTTGCGGATGCCACGTTCACGTCCTTTCATGGTGAGGCCGGAGTAGTCCTCTTCGCTGGTGATGTTTACGTATTTAGACAACCTGCTTGGCAGGATAAAGTCAGAAGGTGTGTAGATGGCCAGGTTCAGACGGGTCACTATCTCGTATATCTCATTGTAGTTGATGGCACTATCAAGGTCCGTAAGGTGCGGACGACGGACGATAGGGGCCAGTCGGGTAGGAAACTTACCGATGTCGGTGGTGTCATAGTATTGCTCGATATGCTTGCGGCTACGGGCAATGGTGACGCTATCGAGCACCTCGAAGAAGTCGAAGCTCAAGCGTTCGAGCAAGTGTTTGGTGGTGCGCTCTTCAGGGGGCAGTTTTGACCATCGGTTATACTCCGTCTGTGCCTGACGGAAAATGTCGTCGATGCTTGATGAGGTGTTGAGCAGGCCATCAATGTTTTCAGCGTCTCCCTCGTATGCCAAAGCTATCTGGTTCTTCAGGTCGTTGAATCGGTTGTTGACCGGCGTGGCCGAGAGCATCAGTACTTTGGTCTTTACTCCCTTGCGGATAACCTTGTTGAGCAGCTGCAGGTAGCGGTTTTCACGCGGATTCTCATCGTTTTCGTCCGTTGTCACCTTGCCTCCGTTGCGGAAGTTATGCGACTCGTCGATGACCACCAGGTCGTAGGTGCTCCAGTTGATATGGGAGAGGTCGAGACCGTTGGAGACGCCTCCGTTGCGTGACAGGTCGGTATGATAGAGCACGTCATAGCGCAGACGGTCGGCCACAATAGGGTTGTTGAGGTAGTTGCTGCGATAGGTTATCCAGTTGTCATTCAGTTTCTTGGGACAGAGCACGAGCACCGACTTGTTGCGGTTTTCGTAATACTTGATGACGGAGAGGGCGGTGAAGGTCTTGCCCAAGCCCACGCTGTCGGCCAGGATGCAGCCGTTGTACTTCTCCAACTTGTTGATGATGGCAAGGGCGGCATCTTTCTGAAAGTTATAGAGTTTTCCCCAAATGACGCTATCCTTGAAGCCCGTCGCTTCATTAGGCAGAGTGTCTTCCGAAAGATCGTCCAAGAACTCGCGGAAGATGTTGTAGAGGGTGACGAAGTAGAGGAAGTCGGGGGCATTCTCCTTGTAGGCATTGGTGATGTTGTCCAGCACCTTGTCCGTCACCACTTGCATCTTGGTCGCATCGCTCCACACCTGGTTGAAGAGCGACAGGTATTGCTGCGAGAAGGGTGCGGAGAACTTGTTGATCATGGTATAGGCATTGTCGCCACGCTCGCAACCCAGCTCTACGGTGGTGAATCCGGTGATGGGCATATAGGCATTGTCGTCAACGGTGGCAAAGCCCATCATGTGTTCTCCGGTGCGGTTGCTCTTGAAGCATGCCTTCTGCCTGATCCACTCGGCACACTCGCGGGCAATGGCCTTCTGCGAAAGTTCGTTGCGCAGCTTGATTTCGAACTCCGAGCCATAGAGGTTGCGCTCCCTATTCAGGCGGGGGATGTAGAACTCCCGCTTCTGCTTGTTGGCTTTCTCGGTGACAAAGGTGGGCGAGGTGAAGATGAAGCGCAGCTCGTCAATCTCTTTCAGCTGTTCTTTCAGCTCCTCAAAGGCATAGATGGAGAAGCACGAAGCCGCGATGGAAAGCTTGCTTCCACAGTGCAGTTCCTTGGCGAGGTCCGCTTTCAAGGTTTTGTTGATGTTGTCTATCAGCTCCATACGCTATATCTCGTGTCTATACAAAGAAAGCGTGCGGCGTGCTTGGTCTTATCTGATGTGAGGGTCTCGACTTCCCTGAGTAATGATAAGACAACACGCCCCACGCCTATAGCGTATGGGGTACAGCACGGGCTGCACACCTATAAACTACAAGCGGGAGCCGTTTGTTGCCTATTACCTATTACTCAATGAAATTGTCGAGATTCCACATCAAGGTAATATCGCTTAAACGCTTCCGTTTATTCTCAATAAAAAAAACTGTCTCATCCATCCCCCGCGAGGGATGCTTTAGCAAGACAGTGACAAAGGTAGAAAATTAAAATGAAGTAGGAAGAAAGAGAAGCCAAGAATTATGAGCCGGGTGCTGAGAAACATAAAAATGGTTGGGGGATTCCGGGTCAGCGGATATTCCCCAACAGAGAGTTAGGTTAATCCAAGAACTGTCCGACTGTGCCGGATGTATTTTCGAAGAACATGACATAATAAACAGGCATGTAGATGATACCCGCCTCTTCAGATACACGCTGCTCATTGGAGAACACATAGGCCCTTTTGATGTTATATTCCTCAATAGACAAGAATTTGTCCAAAGCACTATGAGTGGTGTAATCCTTTCCAGACTTAACTTCTATGGGAATATTGGAGAGATTATCAAAGTCATCTATCAGATAGTCCACCTCCCCATTCTTCTTGTTGTCATAGTAATATAACTCATAGCCATGCGCTTTCAGCTCTTGCGCAACGACTGTTTCGTAGACAGAACCAAGGTTTATGCTCTTTACATCAGACATGACCGCCTTGATATTGTTGCGAAAAAAAATGGCAGACAAGATTCCCACATCATTCAAATAGAGTTTCAACAGATTCTTGCCACTGTTGGCTATCAAAGGGAACGAGGGCTTACTGATGGCCTTCACTTCAAGAGCGACACCGGCAGAAATCAGATAATCAAACTCGTCCAAATAGTCCTCCGTTCTTTTCCAACTCTTATCCTCTATATTCTTAATGACTATCCTTTTCTTCTTATTCTCCAGATTAGACGGTATCATATCGAAGATACGGCGTATCTTCAACTTCTTATCATGCGCCTCTTCATACTTGGAGGCATCGATTCCATACAGTTCATGTGCTTCCTGCTGAACAGAACGGAATCCAACGACGTTCCTACTTTCCACGAATATCTCAACTGCCTTTGGCAAACCGCCTACCAGAATATACTTCTTAAAGAGGTCCAACATCTTATGGTGCATCATATCCGGCAATGCCTGGCGATTGGAGAAAGATTCCCTCATAGCCGCAACAGCGGTTTCCCCTACCCCATTGGCATACAGGAACTCCTCAAAGTCCATAGGGTACATATGTGCAATATCCAGGCTACCGATAGGTAACGACTGGGTATCCTTCAATGTCACTCCAAGCAGGGAGCCACTGGCAATATAGGTGAACTTGTCTTCCTTCATCAGGAATTTCACCAAAGTGAGCAGATGCTCATAGGCTTGTATCTCATCAATGAATACAAGCGTGCTCGCCTTGTCTTTCATCCGGTCACCGGCCACAATGCTTAGGGCCATATAAAAGTCCTTCGTGGTCCTGGCCTCCGCAAAGACGCGGTCGCCCAACCTGTCCTCCTCCATATTGATTTCAATATAGTTAGAAAACATTCTTTTCCCAACCCAACGAATAATGTATGACTTACCTATTTGTCGGGCACCATCAATCAGCAACATCCTATTGGAATCCGATGAAAGATATGATTCAATCCGCTTGGTGATTTTCCTGTATAACATCTGTCCGTCTATTTATGGGTGCAAATATAATGTTTTTTCCTAAAAAGGTGCGTTTTCCGATGAAAAATCACCCTAAAAAGGTGCGTTTTCCGATGAAAAATCACCCTAAAAAGGTGCGTTTTCCGATGAAAAATCACCCTAAAAAGGTGCGTTTTCCGATGAAAAATCACCCTAAAAAGGTGCGTTTTCCGATGAAATCAGGTATCAAAAAGGTGCGTTTTCCGATGAAATCAGGCATCAAAAAGGTGCGTTTTCCGATGAAGACAAAGGAAAACAGGCACGGATTACGCGGATGATTACGGACTATGATGAATCCGTTTTATCCGTGCAATCCGTGCCTAAGAAAAGAGGATATCGTGAATGTCAATTGTTGGAGTACACCCTCCGGTCTTCAGTTAGAAGAGCTTGTTGGGGTATTCACCGGCATCCACCAGTGCCTGAATCTTGTCCACTACGCTCTGACGGTCTTCGGGATAGGTCACGCCAAACCATTTGCTGGTCGTGTCCAGTACCTCTACGGTGGCAGTGCCTTCGCTGATCAGCTTGTCCACCATCAAGGGGATGAAGAATTCGCTCTTCAGGTTCTCCATGTTCTTCGGGTCGGCCAGGAAGCCCTTGAAGTAGTCGGCGCTATAGGCAAAGTAATCGGGTGTGAATCCCCAGAAGTTCATGCTGACGGGAGTCGTGTCGGGAGTAGCCGTCCACTCGCCGTTGTCATCGATATACTTCACTTCGCCGTCGATGCGCTGAATCTTGGTGCGCTCTACGACAGAGGTGAGGTGCTTATCGGCATCGGTGCCGCAGATGCCACGTGAAACGGTACCGCTTTCACTCAGGGTGTTGCCCACACGGAAGCCCACCATGGCATACGTATTCTTGGAGCCTTCGGGCAGTGCAGAGAGGAACTGTGCCATGGCACGATAGGAGTCACGGCCGTAGAAGTCGTCGCAGTTGATGACTGCAAAAGGTTCCTTAATGACCTCGGCACCCATCAGCACGGCATGGTTGGTGCCCCAAGGCTTGGTGCGCTCGGCAGGACAAGTGAAGCCTTCGGGCAGCGCATCCAATGACTGGAAGACGAGTTCACAGGGGATGTGTCCCTCATACTTGGAGATGATTTTGTCGCGGAAGTCCTGTTCGAACTCCTTGCGGATAACGAAAACGAGCTTGCCGAATCCGGCATTGATAGCATCATAAATGGAGTAGTCCATGATGGTTTCCCCGTTGGGGCCCAGTCCGTCCAACTGCTTCAGGCCGCCATAACGGCTTCCCATTCCTGCAGCCAATAAGAATAATGTAGGTTTCATATCTATCTATTATATTAAGATTAAAGATTCCTTGCCATGAATGACGGGACAAAAGTACAAAAATATTAGAGTTACAAGAGCAGACTTTCCAATCATTTTTAGCCACAAATCATTCAGATAGCGTTTTCGGGAACTATTCAAACCAAAATTCCTCCTTTCCAAGGGCATCAGGAGCGTTGCAGTCTCTGCCTGCAGGCGGCAAGCACTTCGGCCACACCGGCCAGGACACAGGAGGCCGCTTCGCGAAGAGCGACCGGAGGGACAGCTATGGGAAAAGGCGCGGAAGAGGCTTCATCAGATGCACCGGAGGGACTTGCAGGAGGGAGGGCAGACTCCAGCAGACGCAGGTTCTCCACCAAAGGAGCTGTCCCTATCAGGGTGAAGAGAGGAATCATCTTATGGGCCACGGCCGAAGCCTCCTGCCATTCCTCATGTGCCACAGCACGGTTCAGGCGGTCGGCATGCTGACGTGTTTCCTCATGGAAGCTTTGCAGGATTTGCCGCGAAGCTTCAGAATCATTGGCCGAGAAGGCCGTAAGCGCGTCAAAGTCGGGCTGCAGAGAAGGGACAGAGGATCCGGAAGAGGGAGTGCCGTCACTCTCGGGAGGAGCAGGCGGAAGGTCGAACAGGGAGGAGACCTCGGCCAGCAGTTCGCTGAGCGTAAAGGGTTTGCGCAAACATCCGGCAAAGCCATGAGCGAGCAAGTCCTCACGTTGCATGTCGCTTCGGGCTGTGACAGCCACGACGGGGATGCTTCCTGCACGGGAAATATTGGAAGAGCGCAACAGGCGCAACAGGTCGAAACCGTTGATGGCCGGCATCTGCACATCGGTCAGCAGGAGGTCATAGTCGGTCGTGCGCAAGGCATCGAACAGTTCGTCGGGCGTCAGGCAGGCTGTGGGCAGCAGGCCACCCTGTTGCAACATGGCCGTTGTCAGGGTCAGCTGGATGCGGTCATCATCTATCAGCAGCACCCGTTTGCCGGCCAACGGTTGGTGCAGCGGGCAAGAAGGAAGGGAGGTAGGGGCAGAGGGAACGGCCGATGACTCCAAGTCTATCTCCCCATCCGGAGCTACGGCAGGCAGGGGGAGTTCTACGGTAAAGGTGCTACCCTCGCCCGGTTGGCTCACGACACGGATGGTGCCACCCAGCAACTGCACCAGGCGATGCACAATGGAGAGCCCCAAGCCAAAGCCTTCCCGTCCTTGTGCATCGGGCAGGCGGGTAAACTCCTGGAAGATGCGTTCGCAATCCTCGGGAGCCATGCCCTTGCCGGTATCGGAGACAGAGAGGCAGAGACGTCCCGCTGCATAGCCGGCATGCAACGTCACCCGTCCGTAGTCGGTAAACTTCACCGCATTGGAGAGCAGGTTGTCCAGTATCTGACGCAGGCGTAAGGGGTCACCGCTGCAGGCAGAGGGTAAGTCGGACGAAAGTTCCGCCTGCAAAAGCAGTCCCTTGGCAGCGGCCGGCGGTTCATGAGCCTGGCGCACCTCTTCCAACAGACGGACAGGTGAGAAGGGGCGGCACTGCACCTCCATCTTGTTCAGTTCCAACCGATGGAAGTCCAGCAGGTCTGTCACTAACTTCTGCAGATGAGCGGAAGAGAGACGGATGTTGTCTATATAGCCCCGCTGTTGCTCGTCTAAGGTGAGGTGTTCAAAGAGGTCGGTATAGCCCATGATGCTTCCCAACGGAGCCTTGAAGTCGTGCGTGATGGCCAACATCAACTGTTCACGGGTAGCCAGCAACTGCTCGGCACGGCGACGGGCCTCCTCCAACTGACGACGGTAACGGTTGCTGCGGCTCACGTCACGGATGACGAGTGTCAGGAAGACCGCCGCCAGCAACACGGCTCCGATGGCAATGCCTCCCACAAGACGGGCCGAGCGGTGACGCATCTCCTGCTGCTGTTCGGCCTGATGACGAGCCTGCTCCAAAGTCTCCTGTTCATAACCGGCCAGCAGACTGTCTATGCGGGCAGTGAGCAGACGGTTCATCTGCTGCAAGTTGCTGTTGTGCCGACGGATAGCCGTATGCTCCTGCTGACGTTGGCGGGCCACGCTGCGCAGGCGTTCATGCAGGGAGTCAGCGGGATTATAGGCTTCCACCAGAGTGTCCGTGACATATTCGGTGGAGGTATTCACCTGAAAGGCCGTGTCTTCCCTGGGCGGTACGAAGACTTCGCCCAGGCGACGCAGGAAGCCTTTCTTGCGTTGGGGAGCCACCACGGTATCGCGTCGGGCAATGACCCTGTGCTGCACGCGGTGACGGGCCCGGGCCGTGTCCTGCTCTTCCAATATCCGCTCTATATCATCGGCAGAAAGGGCATTCTCGCTGGCCTCGCTCAGGGTGCGGAGCATGCGGAGGGTGTTCTCGTCCTTGGCATGAAGCAGGGCTATCAGACTGTCAGTCCACTGCACATCGCCGGCATCGGAACGCGTCAGGCGTCTCGTCTCCCTGCTGACCAGGAAGAGGGAGCAGAACAGGACGGCCAGCAACAGCACGTAGCCGGCCACCATCCGGGTCTTAGAGAGGTCGTTCATGGGTCTTGTAGCGGAAACGAAGCCAGAGCATGATGCCTGCACTCGTCAGCCCGAAGGGGAAAGCCATCCATACGCCCGGCAATCCCCAGCCGAAGACGAAGCCACAGACATAGCCCACCGGCAGGGAGATGATGAAATAGGCCACGAATGCAATCCAGATCATGGGCTTCACGTCAGAGATGCCACGCAGGGCATTGGCATAGTTGATTTGGAGGCCGTCGCCAAACTGATAGATAAGAAAGGGGAAGAAGAGCAGGGAGACCATTGAGGTGACCTCCTCGCTGTCGGTGAACCATCCTCCCATCTGTCCGCGCAGGGCAAAGAGGATGGAAAGCAGCACGACGGCCAGTGCGAGGATGAGGTGGAAGCCTGCCGAAGCTGTGCGACGCACGTTGGGCAGGTCATTCTGTCCCTTGAAGTTGCTGACGCGCACGGCCACGGCAGCACCCATGCCATAGTACATCATGAAGGTGAACTGGGAGATGGTAATCATCACCTGATGGGAGGCCAGTGCCACCGTGCCCAGCCATCCCACCATGATGGCGCTGAAGCTGAAGGAGGCGGTCTCCATCCCCATCTGCAGTCCTACGGGCCAGCCCAAGGCATTCAACCGTCGGAACAATGCGCCCGACCATCCCAACGTCAGGAAGCCTTCCCGATAGGGACGGAAGCGTGGCGAGCGGAAGAATATCCAGGCAAAGACCAGCACCATCACCACACGGGAGAGCAGCGTGCTGACCCCGGCTCCCAACAAGCCCCATTCGGGCAGTCCGCACTTGCCGTTGATGAGCAGGTAGTTGCCCAGGATGTTCAGTGCATTGCCCATGAGCAGAATCCACATGGCCGTGCGGGTGTCGGTGATGCCGTCGGCAAACTGCTTGAAGCCATTGAAGAGCATCACGAAGAGCATGGAGGCAAGCAGCACCAGATAGTAGGGACGGATGAGGGGGAGCAGTTCGGCCGGCTGTCCCAGGCGGTCCACATTGAAGTAGAGCAACGTCATGATGGCAGTAATCAGCAGGGCTACCAGTGCATTGGCCACCAGACTGCACTGCAGAGCCTGCCCGGCCTCGGCTCGTCGGCCTGCTCCATAGCAGGCTCCCACTACCGGTGTCAGGCCATAGCTGAAGCCGGTACTGAAGATGATGCAGAGGTTGAACAGGTTGTTCACAAAAGCTGCCGCCGCCAGTTCGGCCGTACCGTAATGGCCAATCATCAGTGTGTCGGCAAAGCCCAGGATGATGGTGCCCAACTGTCCGACCACAATGGGAAAGCCCAGGGTGAACAGTGAGCCATAATGATGCTTATAGGTGGACCAAAGTTGTCTCATACTTGTACTTGTCTGTTGGTTTTCAATGTGCTACGTTCAGCGTTCCACCTTGTAGTGCAACACCGAGAGCTGGCTGTCGGCGAACCCTTCGGCAGCCACGGCCTGCAACTGCTCCCGACTGACGGCACGATACTTGGGTACCTCAAGGTCTATGTCCTCGGCCTCGCCGGTCAGTTCGAACCAGGCCAGGTTGGTGGCCACATTCAGGTAGTTGATGTTGCCGAATATCTGCGTGGACTCGAACTTGTTCTTCACCTTCTCCAGTTCGCGGGCATCGACAGGCGTGTGCTTCAGTTGCTCCAGTTCGCTGCGCACGGCGGCCTCGGCCGTTTCTATGGAGACTCCGGCTGCCGGCTTGCCACAGATGTGGAAGAGACCGGCATCGCGCGAGCCGCTGATATAGGCATCGATGCTGGAGAAGAGTTTACGCTCCTGCACCAGCTTACGGTTCAGGCGACTGGAACGGCCGTTGCTCAAGATGTCCGAGAGGATATCGTAAGCATAGTAATCGGCCTCCTGACGGCCACACATGCGATAGGCCATGAAGAGGGCATCGAGCGGCACACGGCGTTCCACCGTCAGACGGCGTTCCTCGTTCTGCCGAGGCTCCTGAGGCAGATTGCGGCAAGGCACCTCGCGACGCGGGATGGGGCCGAACCACTTCTCTGTCAGACGAACAGTTTCGGGCCATGAAATGTTTCCCGTGACTGCCAGGATCGCATTATTAGGGGCATAATAGCGGAAGAAGAAGCGTTTCACCTCGTCCAGCGTGGCGTTGGCAATGTGGTCCAGTGTCTTGCCGATGGTGGGCCAGCTGTAGGGGTGCACCTTATAGGCCAGCGGACGCAACAGGTGGCCTACGTCGCCATAGGGCTGGTTGAGACAACGCTGCTTGAACTCCTCCATCACCACGCCACGCTGCACTTCCAGGTTCTGCGGACTGAAGGCAAGCTCCAGCATGCGGTCTGACTCCAACCAGAAGGCGGTCTCCACGTTCTGGCGGGGAATGGTCAGGTAGTAGTTGGTGATGTCGTTGTTGGTCCAGGCATTGTTCTCACCGCCGGAGAGCTGCAGGGGCGTGTCATAGTCGGGGATGTGTATGGAGCCGCCGAACATGAGGTGCTCAAAGAGATGGGCAAAGCCGGTATGTCCGGGGTCTTCATCGCGGGCACCCACATCATAGACGATGTTCAGCGCTACCATCTGGGTGCCCGGATCTTCGTGGTGCACGAGGCGCAGGCCATTGGACAGGGTATGTCGGTTGATTCTCACTCCAGCACAGTTACTTTCTTGATTTTGATGTCTTCGTTCGGACGGTCGTTATGGTCGGTCTTCACGCACTGAATCTTGTCCACCACGTCCATGCCTTCCAGCACTTCGCCAAAGACGGTATATTCACCATCCAGATGGGGCGCACCGCCCACAGTGGTATAGGCCTGCACCTGTTCGGGAGTGAAACGGAAGGGTTCCTGACCGGCCACCTGGGCCTCGGCCTCGGCTATCAGTTTCTCCTGCAGGTCCATCAGTCCTTCCTGGTCGCCGGCCTTCCTCATCTTGTAGATTTCGGTCATGTGCTTCTGGGCCAGTGTCTGGAAGGCGTTGTTCAGGCGCATGTTATTCATCTGCTGCTCCATGCCGAGGAGGGTGCTGTCGCTATAGACCTTGCCGGTGACGATGTAGAACTGACAGCCCGAAGAGGCTTTCTCGGGGTTTACCTGGTCGCCCTTTCGTGCGGCCGAGAGCACGCCCTTCTTGTGGAAATACTTGGGATAGACAAACTCGGCGGGAAGGGTGTAGCCCACATCGCCACTGCCCAGTTGCTGTCCCTTGGTGGCCTTCTTGGAGTCGGGGTCTCCGGCCTGAACCATGAAGTCCTTGATGACCCGGTGGAACAGCGTGCCCTCATAGGTGCCGTCCTGGGCCAGCTTCACGAAGTTATCACGGTGACGGGGGGTATCGTCATAGAGCCTTACGACGATGTCGCCCGCTGTAGTCTCGATTTTCACTTTTACATTTTCCATATTCTCTGTCTTCTTTTGTCCCGACTTGCACGACGTCAGTCCGCAAGCCAGTATGGTTAATACTACAATCAGAATCTGTTTCATATCGGCTTTTCATTTTAATTAATGGTGCAAATATACGACTTTCAAACAAAACGGCTTACCTTTGCATTCATAAAAGAGATGAAACAAGCGAAATGAAGGCAATCCTAATCGTAGAAGATGACATCACCTATGGCATGATGCTGCGCACGTGGCTCGGCAAGAAGGGGTTCCGGGTGACTGCGGCAAGCAGCGTGGCCCGTGCCCTGAAGCACTTGGAGAGCAATGAGACCGACCTCATCCTCTCGGACCTCCGCCTGCCCGACCATGACGGCACGGACATCCTGAAGTGGATGGCGGAACACGGACTTTCCATTCCGCTCATCATCATGACGGGATATGCCGACATACGCTCGGCCGTACAGGCCATGAAGCTGGGTGCACGCGACTACGTCTCCAAACCGGTGAACCCCGAAGAGCTGCTGAAGAAGATGGACGAAGCCCTGCACTCTTCCACTCCACGCACGGAAAGGCCGGCAGCTGCAGCCGCTCCGGCACCTGCCATCGCACCGGCTTTCTTAGAGGGAGAGAGCGAGGCGGCCCGCCAACTCTATAACTACGTGAGACTGGTGGCTCCCACCAACATGT
Organism: Bacteroides sp.; assembly: GCA_017471925.1. Taxonomy (GTDB): domain Bacteria; phylum Bacteroidota; class Bacteroidia; order Bacteroidales; family Bacteroidaceae; genus Bacteroides. Next base: position 12,144 of record JAFURM010000014.1, on the reverse strand, counting down.
CGGTGCTTATCAACGGAGCCAGCGGAACGGGCAAGGAGTATGTGGCCCACCGCATCCACCAGCTTAGCCCACGCTCCGCACAGCCTTTCGTGGCCATAGACTGTGGTGCCATCCCCAAAGACCTGGCGGCTTCGGAGTTCTTCGGCCACGTGAAGGGAGCCTTCACCGGTGCCCTGACCGACAAGACGGGAGCTTTCGTGGCTGCCCACGGCGGCACCATCTTCCTGGATGAGATAGGCAACCTGAGCTATGAGGTGCAGGTGCAACTGCTGCGTGCCCTGCAGGAACGGAGGGTACGTCCGGTAGGCTCCAACAAGGAGATAGAGGTGAACGTGCGCCTCGTGGCCGCCACCAACGAAAACCTGACGCAAGCCATCGAGAAGGGCACCTTCAGGGAAGACCTCTATCACCGCATCAACGAATTCACCCTGCGTATGCCCACCCTGAAGGAACGTCGCGAGGACATCCTGCTCTTCGCCAACTTCTTCCTGGACCAGGCCAACCGCGAACTGGGCAAACAAATTGCAGGCTTTGACGAGCGGGCCTGCCAACTCCTGCTGGCCTATCCCTGGCCGGGCAACCTGAGACAAATGAAGAACGTGGTGAGACGGGCCACCCTGCTGGCCGAAGGGCGTTTCATCACGACGACGGAGCTGAACGAACCGGACATGACACAGCCGGAGACGAAGCCCGACATGGCCCTGCGCAGCGAGGAGAGCGAGAAGCGACACATCATGGAGGCTCTGAAGCAGACGGGCAACAACAAGAGCCGGGCGGCACAGCTGTTGGGCATTGACCGCAAGACGCTATACAACAAGCTGAAGCTTTACCACCTCACCGAGGCATAGACCCCGACATACCATACCCAAAGTGTGGAACAATTCCACACTCCCCACCCCACATTCCACACTTTTCCCCATCGTGCCACAAACGACACGAAGAGATACTACACTAACTATCAACAATTTAAAGGAAAGCATCTGAGTTTGGCACACCGTTTGAAGTATCTTTCATGCAGGCGTTTGACGCCCGCAACAACAGTGACGGACACTTAAACTGAACGAACTATTTATATTAACCCTTTAAAGTAAATGAATTATGAAAAAGATTGTATGGGCAGTAGCCGTAATGATGGTATGTGGAACAATGGCAGCCAACGCTCAAGACCCCGTGAAGCCGGCCAAACAGCAGACCGAGAGCACCACAGCTCCCGCACAGGAACAACCCGCCAGTGAAGAGGCACAGGCCGAAGAGCCTAAAGCCGAAGCCCCCGCCAACGAGACTCCGAGCACTGAGACGCCTGCCAACGAGACTCCCCAGGAGGAAACTCCTGCACAGGCTGCCGAATAACAGTAAGCACGCTCTAACGACAAAAGCCGTTCCCTACTTGTCTATTCCGGGGAACGGCTTTTGCTGTTTTATCTGAAGCAACTCCACAGGTTGCCTGGCGGCAGAGGGGCTTCCACCGCAATCTCCTCCTTGGAGACGGGATGGACAAAGCGCACAAAACGGGCATGGAGGCAGATGCTGCCATCGGGGTTGGAGCGTGGAGAGCCATACTTCAGGTCACCCTTGATGGGACAGCCCATCTTGGCCAGCTGACAGCGAATCTGATGATGGCGTCCCGTCTTCAGGTCTACCTCTAACAGATAGTAGTTGTCTGACGCACCGATGAGCCGATAGTGCAGGATGGCTCTCTTGCTTCCGGGCTTCTCGCCGGCATAGGCATAGCTCTTGTTCTGCTTCTCATTGCGCACCAGCCAATGCTCCAGGGTGTCTTCCTCCTGGGGAGGGCGGTTCTTCACCAAGGCCCAATAGGTCTTCTTCACCTCACCCTTCTGGAACATCGCGTTCAGGCGCGACAGGGCCTTGCTTGTCTTGGCAAAGACGACAAGACCGCTCACGGGACGGTCCAGACGGTGGGTCACACCGATGAAGACGTTGCCGGGCTTTTGATACTTCTCCTTCAGATACTGCTTCACAGTCTCCGACAGAGGCACGTCGCCCGTCTTGTCTCCCTGAACAATCTCGGAAGCGGTCTTGTTGACTATAATCAGGTGATTGTCTTCGTAAACGACAGTCATAGGTCTTTCATGATTAACCCATCACTGCATTACATGTTCATGCCACCGTCAATCTGGATGACCTGGCCTGAAACGTAGGAGGCCATGTCTGAAGCCAGGAAGGTAGCCACATTGGCCACGTCCTCGGGCGTGCCACCACGGCGCAGAGGAATCTTCTTGCACCATTCGGCCTTCACTTCGTCGCTCAGTGCATCGGTCATGGCGGTCATGATGAATCCCGGAGCAATGGCGTTGGCACGGATGCCGCGAGAGCCGAGTTCCTGGGCGATGGACTTGGCCAAAGCAATCATACCGGCCTTGGAGGCGGCATAGTTGGCCTGTCCGGCATTGCCGTGAACACCCACAACGGAAGCCATATTGATGATGCTTCCGGCCTTTTGGCGCATCATGATGGGGGTGCAGGCGTGAATGAAGTTGAATGCAGACTTCAGGTTCACGTTGATGACCATGTCCCACTGCTGCTCGCTCATGCGCATCATCAGACCGTCGCGCGTGATACCGGCATTGTTCACCAGGATGTCGATGCGTCCGAAGTCCTTGTGGATTTCACCCACTACCTTCTCGGTGTCTTCAAAGTTGGCTGCATTGGAGGCATACGCCTTGGCCTTCACGCCCAATGCTTCTATCTCTTTTGCTGTTGCTTCAGCGTTTTCGTCAATCACCAGGTCGGTGAATGCCACGTTGGCTCCTTCTTGAGCGAACTTCAGTGCGATGGCCTTGCCGATGCCGCGTGCGGCGCCGGTTACAATCGCAGTCTTACCACTTAATAATCCCATACTTAATTGTTATTTAAAGATTAATATTATGTTTTCGTCTCTGCTTGTCAATGTTTCTTGCCCAACGCGCCGAGCACCAGGCGGGTGACGAAGACGTCCTTCTTGTGGTCGTCCAGGTTGGCGCCGATGTAGCCCCGTATGTAGGGCACCTCCACGCCCTTCACGCAATAGTGGATGATTTCGGCCGTCATGTCCAGGTCGTCTATCTCGAAGAGACCTTTCTCCATACCCTCACGCAACACGTCCTTGATGAGTTGTATTTCGCGGGCATCGAAGCGTTTGCGCACCTTCTCCACACGCCAGATGTCGCGGAAAAAGTCGGCACGCAACGTGCCGTTTCTGTAGACCACCTCCTTCACGGCATCCAAGCGGGTATAGATCATTTCGATGAGTTTCTCGTTGGGGGAGATGTTCTTCTCCGTCACCTTTTTCATCATATCCGACAAGATGTCCAGTTCCGACTCCACAACGGCATTGTATATCTCCTCCTTACTTTTGAAATAGGTGTAGAGCGTACGACGCCCCTTCTTGGAGGCAATGGCGATGTCGTTCATCGTCGTATTTTCAATGCCCATCTTCGCAAACAGCTGGCGGGCAACGTCTACTAATTTAGCTCTTGTCTTGGATACTGCCATAGGTAAAATTGCACATTACTCAAATATGTGAGCAAAAGTAAGACAATTTACTTATTCAAGCAAGAAATAGAAAAATTATCTGCAAATTATTTGCAGATTAAAAAGAAAGCCGTACCTTTGCACTCGCAAACGAGAAACATCGCGGAGTGGAGCAGTTGGTAGCTCGTTGGGCTCATAACCCAAAGGTCGTCTGTTCGAGTCAGGCCTCCGCAACTAAATAAGCGCAGAACCGTCCGAGGACGGTTCTTTTTTTGTATCTATGCGTGAGGCGGTCAGGCAAAGCAAGCGAAGCAAAGAGGGCCGAATCCACCTATATGTTTCGCCTTTTGACCGGACATGTTTCGTCCGTGGACCGCACATGTTTCGTCCGTGGACCACACATGTCTCGTCCACGGACCGCACGTGTCTCGTCCAAAGGGTCTATACGGGTCTTGCAAAGGGAAGGAGGGAACCGCTAATAATCAAATGATTAACAAATCCTCAAGTACAAGAGGGAGCAAGTATAGCGCAAAGGGCAATGCCTGTATAACGTAAAGGGTAATGCCTGTATGACGTAAAAGGCAATGCCCGTATAACGCAAAAGGTGATGCGTATATACGCGAAGGTAGCGTGTCAGATATTGAATTTAGACACGGATTACACGGATTTTCACAGTTGGATTATAAACGCCGGGCATAAATAATCCGCGTTTATCCGTGTAATCCGTGCCTAAGATGTCAATGATTCGATTGATGACACGCTACCTTCGCATTATACACACTCCCGCCCTTGCCTGCTTGTGCAAGGGCGGAAGGATTACTTCAGCAGAAGTTCGGCGGGCTGATTCAGCTTCACTTCCAACTTGCCGTCCGGACTCTTGGGTGTCCACACCACGCGGCGACACTCGCCGGGCGACAGCGTACAATAGTGCCTCCTCGTGCCCGTGAGATACTCGGTGTCGATGGTAAAGTCGCTTTCCACCCTCCAATCATAGCAGTCGTCAAGGTCTACGTAGAGGTTCGTGACCGCACCGCTCTCCAGGTACACTCCGCACTGCCATGCCTTCGGAGTGAAGGAGTGGAAACGGCACGCCTTCACATGCACCGTGCAGTAGGAACGGAGGGAGAAGGAGTCGCGCTCCAGCCCGTTGAGGGAGGTCTCCAGGCTCGCGATGAAGAGGTCCAGGCCCTTCACCTCACGCGGAACGGCCAGCGTCATGGCAGCCGACTGCACCTGCAGCGGCCTCTTGCCGCGAAGTTTCTCGGGAATCTGCCCGTCGGGAAAGTTGAAGCTGACGACGGCCGTATCGCCCTGTTGGCTCAGCGTCACGAAGCGTTCCATCCCGGCCGCAAGCGTCAGTGTGGGCTGCTCCTGTCCGGCGGCGGCCTCGCAAACGGTCAGTGTCTGGTTCTGGAACTTGAAGAGTTGGGGAGCGTAACGGGAATGGGGCAGCACTTCCTGCCCACCCTCGTCCTCGGGGGCGGAAGTCGTGACACGCAGATACGCGCAGCACGGCAGGGGGATGCTCTTCATCTCTCCGTCCACCTGAAAGAGCAGGCTTCCCTGAGGGACAAAGAGCGTGGAGATATAGAAAACAATGGCTACCGGCAGGAGCAAGGTGCCTGCCAGCATAGCTATCAGTATATAGGTAGTTCGTTTCATGATTCGGGATGTTCTGTTGTTGTTTGGTTCTTGATATAGTCACGATACATGCCGGCCAGTTCCTCGGGAGAGACGTTGAGGGTGAAGAGCTGGCGATAGAAGTAGTCTGCCTCTTCGTGCAGGAAGCGTTCCCTGCGCAGCGAGCGAATCAGGTCGGCGGCACCCGGGGAGACGAAATAGCCGATGCCCCGCTTGTTATAGATGACCTCCCGGCTCTGCAGGTGGTCGTAGGAGCGCATCACGGTATTGGCATTCACCTCCACCAAGGCGGCATACTCGCGCACGGAAGGGATGCGGGCCTCCTCGGCATAGCGACCCAGGAGTATCTCGTCGCAGATGCGGTCGGCTATCTGCAGATAGATGGTCTTGTTGTCCTTGAAGTCCATAGGCTACCAGCGGTTAATGATTTCACTTTCGCGGAAGCGGAAATAGGCCAACGCCCAGTTGAAGAGGGTCGCACAGGAGAGGAGGAACGAAGCGAGCAGCTTTACGCCCGCTTCGCTCCAGTTCGCAAAGTAGGAGTCGGGCACAGAACCGTCATCGGGGATGAACGCCCCACAGGCCCATGCCACCACCATCGTAACGACAAGTCCGAGGAGTATCAGTGCGGCAAAGGTCTTGACAAAGGAGCGACGGGGCCACAGCACACTGCCCAACACGAAGAAGGACTGCATGAAGAAGTAACCGCCCAGCATCATCAGCAGGTTGAGCCACTCGAGACGTCGCGAAATGTCTACCGTGAATCCCAGCACAGCGGGGAAAGAGACAGGAGCTATCTGCCCGGCCCAGGGGAAGAAGGGCTTCATCACGAGCAGGCGCGTCCAGTCGGCCAGCCGGAAGAGTATCAGGTAGGCCACCAGGAAGGCGGGAATGTAGATGACCCAGCGCACAAAGAACTTCTCGAAGGTGGTGCACGGCGTGAGCAACAGACGCGTGCGGCCGGTCTTGCTCTTCATTCCCTCCATGAAGAGGGAGGCGCTGAGAGCGCCGAAGGCCAGCCAGTAGACGTAGAACATCGAGGCACCGAAGTCAAAGAAGGGATCGGCTAGGCGGTCCTTCCAATAAGAAGAGGCCGGATCGCCGTTGTACTCACAGGAACAGAACCACAGGAAGGAGATGGTCATCACGCCATATATCATGACTAACCGCAACACCAGCTTTTTCCAGTTCTCCACCATCTCCTTGCGACACAGGTGGACAAAACGCGGCATACTGAAGAAGCATTCACTCATTTTCATGGCTTTCTCGGTTTAAGGGGTGGAACATGGCTGCAATCTCCTGGGGACGGGCCTGCACGGCACCGAAGAGCAGTTCAAGGTTTATCTCGCTCTCCCGTCCGTCCGGATTGGGCAGCACCAGGAGGTTGCCCTGCACGGAGGGTATCACGTGGAGGGCCTGCCCGAGCAGGAAGCGGTCGTCGCTCTCCGTGAAATAGAGGCGGCGGCATATCTCGCTCACCGAGGCATCCAGCAGCACGTGGCTGTTGTCCATCATCAGCACGTGGTCCAGCACACGGTCGATGTCTCTCACCTGATGGGTGGAGATGACAATGGTCCGCCCGTCGTTCATGCCGCCGGCAATGAACTTGCGGAACTGGCTCTTACCGGGAATGTCCAGGCCGTTGGTAGGCTCGTCCATCAGCAGCAACGAGGTGTTGGCCGCCAAGGCAAAGCTCATGTAGACCTTCTTCTTCTGACCCATGGAGAGGGCACCCAGGTGCAGGTCCATGTCCAGTTCGAAGAGATGCAGGTAGTTCGCCATGTCTTCCCGGCTGAAGCGTGGGTAGAAGGGAGCGTTCAGCTCCACATAGGCGGTGAGAGAGACTGAGGGGAGTTCGAACTCCTCGGGCACAAGGAACAGGTCGTTCAACGTGACGGGCAGACGGCGACGCACGTCCACACCCTCGTAGAGCACTGCACCCTCGCGCGGAGTGAGCAGGCCGCTCATCAGATAGAGCAAGGTGGACTTGCCGGCACCGTTACGGCCCAGCAAGCCATACACCCGCCCACGCTCTAAGGAGAGCGAGAAATCGTCAAGGACCTTCTTCCCGGCCCGACGATAGGCAAATGATAGATTCTTTACTTGTAACATAGATACATTTGTTTTAGTGTATTAGTTGATTAATACACTGCAAAAGTAAGGCTTTTCCTGAAACAAGCAAAGGATGGAGCAAAAAAAATGAGAAAAAAGTGCAAAAATGCCGCGAGACGCCTGCTATGGCAGCCCTTCCACGGCTTTATTGGCCGTAGTGTTGTCGGGGTCCAGCTCCAGAATCTTCTGCCAGTAGTGTCTGGAGGCGGGATAGTCTTCCTGCAGCAGGTAGTAGTAGCCCAGATAGCTGTATGCCTCGATGAGCGGGGGCAGGTAGCGGGGTTCGTCCTTGTCCTGAAGCAGGGCAATCAGGGCTTCATAGTGGGGCTTGGCTTTGCCGGATGAGGTCTCGGGGTCTAAGGCCGACTGGGTGCGGGCGTGCCACAGGAGTCCCAGGTGACTGTCGGGCACCAGTTCGGCCACTAACAGGAAGAGTGAGTCGGCCCGTTGCAGGACGGCACTTTGCTCGGCAGAGAGGGTGTCGGGGGAAAGGGTGCCGTCGGACCGGCGCAAGGCGGCATCGGGAGTGGTGCCGTGAGCATAACAGAGGCGCCCCAGCTGGAAGAGGTGGTCGGGAGCGGGAGGGTCGGCCGGCAGGGTGCAGACATAGCGTTCATAGGCATCAATGGCTTGCGGATATTCCTCGCGCTGTTCGTGCAGGCGGGAGATGTCTAACCACACGTCTGTCCGTGCCGGCTCTTTCTGCAGGGCCAGGGCATACTGCGCCAGTGCCTGGTCATAGTGTTGCCGGGCCGTGAGCAGGGCACCGTAGTAGCGATGGTCTAAGTAGCTCAGCTCCGCACCGTCCGAAGCGGTGAAGAGCATGCGGGCGGCCTCCTCGGCCTCGGCATAGCGTTTCAGGTCGATGGCATTGTACATCACCAGGCGATGGAAGGCGGCATGGTGCGGATGGGCATCCGCTCCCCGACGGGCCACCTGCAGGGAACGCTCGAAATCGTGGGTCAGGAAGAGGGCGAAGGCAAACTGCAGCAGGTCGTCCTCGGTCGCTGCGGAGGTATCGATAAAGGAGGAATAGGTCTGCACGGCTTCGGAAAAGCGGTTGGCGGCATAATAGACAGCGGCCAGTTCGCGGGTCGCCTCCAGGTTGTCGGGCCGACGCTGCTTCAGCTGTAACAGTTTCTCTACGGCCTCGTCGGGACTGACGGCACGATAGGCACGGGCATACTTCAGGTAGGCTTCGCTATAGTCGGGGTCGAAGTAGATGGCCTGCTCATAGAGCTGGCAGGCCTGTCCCACGTCGCGACGCTTCAGGGCCATGTCGCCCTCCAGTACCGAGACGGCAGGCGACTTGGCATCGGCCTTCCGGGCCAACTCTAAGTAGTGCCGGGCATCATCGTCACGGTCTGCCTCGAAGCAGGCCCTGGCCACGGCCGTGAGCAGAAGGACGTTCTTGCGGTTCTTGCCCTTCAGCAGTTCGTCGGCCTCTTCCAAGGCACGGGCAGGGTCATTGGCCAACAGTTGTTTCCACTCCTCCACTTGCGGTTGCCATGAGGAGGCTACGTCCTGGGCGGAGAGCAACGGGACAGTCGCTGCAAACAGGACGGAAAGAATCATTCTTTTCATATCGGTTCTGGTTTTAGGTCGTAAAAGAGAGGTCACTGCAGACGGAAGGTGATGGGCACCGTGAACTTCACCGACACGGGACGTCCGTTCTGCTTGCCGGGAATCCATCGGGGCAGGGCGAGGATGACACGGAGGGCCTCCTTGTCGCAGTGCGGGTCAAGGCCCTTCACCACTTTGGCATCGCGCACCTTCCCGTCCTTGCCCACCACGAACTGGCAGACGGCACGTCCCTGTATGCCATTCTCTTGGGCAATCGTGGGGTACTTCAGGTTCTCGCCGATGAACTTCATCAGCTCTGCCGTGCCGCCCGGGAACTGGGGCATCTGCTCCACCATGTCGAACACCTCCTCCACCGGAGCCTGCACCACCACCTGCTTCAGGTCGGCGATGTCCACCCCATGTTCCTCGTCATTGCCCTTCACGTCGGCAATGGAGATGGCCACTTTGGTCTGGGTCAGTTCTTCCTGACTCTTGATTTCATCCTCTTCATGCACCTCCTCGTCCTTCTTGATGACGGGAGCGGTGAACTTGATGGAGCTTTTCAGGGCAGGCGGTGGTGGAGCCACCGGTTCCACCCGTTTCATCTCTTCTTGCTTCACTTCGGGCATCTCCAGCTGGGAGAGCACGGTCACTTCGGTCATCACTTCCTTGGCTTCAGGGGTCGTCAGGCGAATCAAAGCCGGCATAGCCGCACCGACCGCAGCCACACACAGCACGACAAGGAGGGCAATCAGGTGACGACGGGGAGCCGTCTGGCGCAAGCGGCAGGCGCCATAAGCCAAATTGCGGCCATCGAATATCAGCGCACGCCATTCGGCAGATGTCAAATCTATCTTGGACATAAACATTCAGGGTTTTAAATGGGGAATAAACCGACGCACGGAAAGGATGCACGGCCGGTCAGTCGGCCAGGTTCTGCGACAAGGCCCCCTTGGCGTCATAGTTCTGCATCAGAAATTCATCGGCCTCGACCATGTCGGCAATCACATATTTCCCGATATGGCACATCTGCATCTCGTCCAAAGCGTCAATGAGGTTGCGGTAGGAGGCGTCGTCGGTCACCTTGATAATCACCGTGGGAGTCTCCTTGCCGCTCTTTATCTCCGACAGACGCTTGGAGTACTCTTCGTCCGTAATCTGCAGGTCACGCTTCTGCTGCTTCAGGCGGTTCACTTCGCTCACGGCCGCCCGGTTGCGGGCCAGCAGCATGGAGCGCAGGCCGTCGCTGGCATAGCTGCTCTCCTTGAGCGAAGCATAGTTCTTGTAGTCGGGCTCGCCCTCATAATAATAGAGTTTGTCCCCGCCGTCCAATAACAGGGTGATGGCTTGCGAGGCTTTCACCTTGCTCTGCTGCTCTTCGGTGATGTTCTTGTCATTGCTCGGCATGCTGATTTCCATGGTCTGGGGTTTGCTCAGCGTGGTACAGAGCATGAAGAAGGTTATGAGCAGCATGTTCATGTCCACCATGGGGGTAAAGTCCACGCGCACCGGCATCTTCTTCTGTCTGTCTCTACGGCCGTGCCGGCCATTGCCGTTCTCTTGTATCTCTGCCATAAGTCTTCTGGTTTTAGGTTCGTCTTCTGTCCTGCAGTGTCAGTTTTCGGACACCGTCTTCAGAGAGGTAATCAGGTTGTAGCGGTTCTCGCGCAGGTCGCGTAGCGAATTCATCACACTCTTGATGACTGCATAGGGTGTCTGGGCATCGGCCTTGATGGCTATGCGCAGCTCCTTGTTCACGGCACGCGCATTCCTCATCCACGACTTGAACTGGTTGTCCACGCTGTCGGTGGGGATGCCCTCTTGCTTCAGTACGGCCTCCTGCTTCTCCTGCGGCAAGGCCAGGAAAGCCTTCATGCGCTGCATCGGCACGCCGAAAGTGGGGGTCAGCGAGAAGGCTTTCATCTCCTCGGTGGTGAAACTCACGCCATACTCCTTCCCCATCGCTTCCAGCACGGCAAGGAGGTCGCCCTGCCTGTCCATGCTCATGAACACACGCCCTTCCGGATTCACCAATATCTGAAGGATGTCGGTCTCCGGTATCTTGATTTCCGAAACCGAAGAGGGAGTAGTCACCTGCACCGGCTCCTTCTTCACAAACGTTGACGTCAGCATGAAGAATGTCAGCAGCAATACCGTCACGTCACTCATGGCCGTCATGTCTATGAATGTACTCTTCTTCTTGATTGTTGCTCGTCCCATAATACGCTATATGATAAAGTTAGACTTTTCCTCACATACCATTCATCCCCACAGGAGTTACTTATGGGTGGCGGCAAAGGTCTGCACAATCGAGAAGCCGACTTCGTCAATGCAATAAGTCAGTTTGTCAATCTTGTTGGTGTAATAATTATAGGAGATAACGGCCAGCGCACCGGTAAGGATGCCGAATGCCGTATTGATCAAGGCCTCCGAGATGCCTTGTGACAAAGCCATGGAGTCGGCCGAGCCACCGGCTGCCAAAGCTGCGAATGAACGAATCATGCCGATAACCGTACCCAACAGCCCCATCAAGGTGCCCAGCGTGGTAATCGTCGCGATGATGGGCAGGTTCTCCTGCATCATGGGCAGCTCCAGGGCGGTGGCTTCCTCCTGTTCTTTCTGAATGGCAATGACCTTCTGCTCCTTCTCCAGATTCACGTCGCGCTCCATCTCGGCATATTTCTTCAGAGTGGCATTCACCACATTGGCCACGGAACCACGCTGCTGGTCACAGAGTTCCTGCGCCTTCTTCATGTCACCGACAGCCAAAGCAGCCTTGACCGCCGCCACGAATTTGGTCAGCGTCCCCTTACCAAACGCCGAACGGATAGCCATATAACGTTCAACGCTCAACGCAATGACCGTCAGCAACAAGGTCTGAATCACAGGCACAATGAATCCTCCCTTGTAGATGGTCCCCAGGAAATTACCCGGCAACGGATGATTGTTGGGGTCATTATTCACAAAATTAGAGGGATTGCCCAGCACAAACTGGAAAAACAATACGGCAACAATAAAACAAACGGCAATAACCCAGCCTGCGGATTTAATGCCCTTAAAGATAAAGGCTTTCTTCTGAATCGCTTCCATAATCGAATAATTTAGTTGTTAGTTATTGAATGATTAATTGGTCGATGTTATTCAACTATAGAAACAGCCCCAAACGCCATTTGGTTTTAGAATCCGTTTTGAAATTCGTGCAATTTTTCTATCAATCCCGTGTAATCCCGTGCGCCCGATTCCGTGCGACAAAAAAAGAGGGAGCCTCCCTGCCTTTCGGCGGAAAGCTCCCTGAGGAAAGAAAAAAGACGGCGGCTACCTACTCTCCCACTGTTACGCAGTACCATCGGCGTG
>JAFURM010000013.1 GCA_017471925.1 Bacteroides sp. | reverse complement strand
TTCATTCTTTTCTGTTAAAGCATATTTCTCTGCGCAAAAGTAGTGCAAACGAGTGAGAGAGAATTTATTCTCTTTTGCAACGAGTGCAGCCTACTTTCGCAATGCAAAAGTAACCAAATTTTCGCATTCTACAGATTTTAGAGAACATTTTTAGCATTTGCAGCGCATTTTTTCAGAAACAACCAATCGGACAAATGCAATACTTCTTTACATTTGCCCGATTATTAAAAGAGGTCTGATGAAATTCTACTGCTTGGGTAAGCGATAATCAACATAGGTTTTCACTCCAAGGATAGAGCCTGAAAACATCATGGTATGGGTCAGGTAGTCCAAAACAGATGCTGCAATTTCTCCCTGCGATGGCATAAAGTAGTCAATGAACGACAAAAGCACTCCGGTTGCCAACACCGTTACGGCTGTTAATGTCTGCGTATGCTTCATAACCTTTCATGCTTATAACAGAGGATTATTATCTGTTCCATCGTTTGATATTTGTACCGTGATAGCATTGAAATCGCATGACATCAGTCGGTTGGCAAGCCCTTCTAACAACTTTCAGGCAAAGCTCATCTATCCATGTGAAAGGCCCTTCAAGCGAACTGATGTATAACTCTAAAGGATGAATAAGGAGTAATGAGGGCATTTTTCGTGCACTTCCTTCGTTTTTCCGGAGATAAACGTTACATTTGCGCCGTTATCTTGAAAAGCACGAATTATGACTAAGTACGAAAACGGCCTGAGCCTTGAGTTCAAATACCTCATCGTGAACGACATGGACCGTAAGTTCGGCCTGTGGGTGAACACTGTAGGCAATCAGGTCATTCCACCCAACTCGCCCTATCCCCTGAAAGACCATCCGTCAGGCTACTACTTCAATATCCAGAAGGGACGCATCTTGCGCGAATACCAACTGGTCTACATCACCAAGGGACGCGGACTCTTCACATCGGACACCACCCCCCAACGGCAGGTCTGCCGGGGGCGTCTGATGTTGCTCTTCCCCGGACAGTGGCACACCTATCATCCCTATCAGCAGACGGGTTGGAACGAATACTACATCGGCTTTGAAGGGCCGGTGATAGACAACCTGCTGAAAGGCGGATTCCTCTCCAAGGAGAGCCAACTGTATGAAGTGGGGCTGAACGAGGAGCTGGTGTCGCTCTATTCGCGTGCACTGGAGATTGCCGAAGGCGACAAGATTTCCGCCCAGCAGCACCTGGCCGGCATCGTGCTCCACATGCTGGGCATGATACTCTCCGTGTCCAAGAACAAGATTTTTGAGATGAGCGATGTGGACCAGAAGATAGAACAGGCCAAAATCATCATGAACGAGAATGTCTTCAAGGAGGTGGACCCCGAAGAACTGGCCCTGAAACTGAACATCAGCTACTCCTGGTTCCGCAAGGTCTTTAAGGACTACACCGGCTACGCTCCGGCCAAGTACTTCCAGGAGTTGAAGCTGCGCAAGGCCAAGCAACTGCTCATCAGTACCTCCCAGTCGGTCAAGGAGATAGCCTTCATGCTGGGCTACAAGTCTACCGAGCATTTCTTCTCCTCCTTCAAGAAGCGCACCGGCTTCACGCCCTTGGAATACCGCTCTTTCGGCCGGGAGACCGATTAAGAGATTGAGAGTCTGCTCTGAGAGGTACTGTATCATAAAATTTTAGGTACACCCGATTTGAGAACAACGGAACAATGGATCAGCCGGCCACGCCCAGTGTGAGGACACTGAGGCGGATGCCTTCGACCTCCTGCAGCACATAGAGACAGGCGGAGAGAGTGGCTCCGGTGGTCAGCACATCATCAATGAGGAGCACGTGCTTGTGAGCCACTTCGTCGGGACGGATCAGGCTGAAGCTACCCTCCATGTTTTGCCAGCGTTCATGGAGTTGCTTGCGGGTCTGGGAGTCGGTGTAGCGCCGACGCACGACGGCGGTGGTATTGACGGGCAGGCCGGTGACCTGTGCCACGCCTCGGGCCAACTGCTCGCTCTGGTTGTAGCCACGCTTAAGTTTCTTGCGGGGATGCAAGGGGACCGGCATCAGCAGGTCTATCCCGTCGAAGAAGCCACTTTCTGCCAGTTCGGCGGCCATGAGGTTTCCCAAGAAAAGGCCAAGGTCCGGCCGATTGTCATACTTCAACTGGTGCACCACGCTGCGGAAACTGTCGCTCTTGCGGTAGTAGAAGTGGGAGGAGGCCCGTTCCAGACGGATTTTCCCCCAGAAGAGTTTCTCCGTAGGGTTGTCCTTTTCTTTCTGATAGTCGGTGCGGGGCAGTTCCAAGTGACACTTCACGCAGAGCCCCTGCTCGCCCGGAACAAGCACGGCACCGCACGCCGCACAATGGGGCGGGAAGAAGAGTTGCCACAGGGCAGTCCACCACTCCATCAGTTTCCACCTCTTTTCCATAGCCGTCCCCCGCCTTATGTTCATACGCCCCGTGGCAGGGCACCCTGAACGGCCTCCAGCAGTCCGTCGTGAATCAGTCCGTTGGTGGCCACGATGTGATGTCCGTCGATGTATGTTCCCTGACCGTGGAAGTCGGTCACCCGTCCGCCGGCCTCTTCCACGATGAGGGCAGCCGCCGAATAGTCCCACTTGCCGATGAAAGCCTCCAGCCAACCGTCTAACCGTCCGGCCGCCACGTAGCAGATGGCCAATGCGGCCGAGCCTATCATGCGCAATGCCCCCACACGACCATAAAGTGTGTCCAGCAGATGACGGGCCGTGGGACGGTACTCCTCGGCATTATAGGGCAGTTCGGTCACCAGGAAAGCCTCCTCCAAGGTCTTTACATCCGAGACACGCAGAGGATGTCCGTTCATCCAGGCCCCTCCTCCACGCCAGGCGGAGAAGCATTCGTCGAGACAAGGGTCGTAGACAACACCCAGGAGCAGTTCGTCGCGGCTTCTCAAGGCAATGCAGACACAGTAGGGGGCATAATCGTGGATAAAGTTAGTGGTGCCGTCCAGGGGGTCCACCACCCAACAGTAAGGTTCGCCGGTATAAGTGGCCGAGCCCTCCTCGGTGATGAAGCCGGCTTCGGGCAGCAGGCGTCTGAGTTCCTTCACCACCAGGTGTTCGGACTCCTTGTCCACATAAGAGACATAGTCGTGGGCATGCTTGCTCACCACCGTTTCACGCCGGAAACTCTTCCGTTCCTCTTTCAGGAAACTTCCCGCCTTGCGGGCTATACAGATGACCTCTTCGGTCAGTTTGTCCAGTGCTATCATGACATCATTCATTCTTGGGGTTGACAGGGCTGTGTCATCCATCAAATCATTGACACTTTGGGCACACCCCCTTTTTCACCGAGCAAAGGTAGCGCAAATGCAGCAAGGAAAAAAGTCCTTGGGGAATTTGTGCGTCCTCTCCCCCCGATGTTAACATTCATTTGACTTTAAAACAGAATAACGCTGCGTCGGGCAGGGCGGTTCGCACATTTGTCGCATGATGAGTTTGTTTTTTCGCTTTTTAGTACTACCTTTGTCGGCAAGCAGATTTATCAACATCATAAAACTATGGCTACATATAAAAGAATCTTACTGAAACTTAGTGGCGAAAGCCTGATGGGCGAGAAGCAATACGGCATTGACGAAAAGCGATTGGCCGAATATGCCGCCCAGATAAAGGAAATTCATGAAATGGGTGTGCAGATTGGCATCGTCATCGGTGGCGGCAATATCTTCCGCGGGCTTAGCGGTGCCAGCAAAGGTTTTGACCGCGTAAAGGGCGACCAGATGGGTATGCTGGCTACGGTCATCAACAGTCTGGCCCTCAGTTCGGCACTGGTGGCAGCCGGTGTGAAGGCGCGTGTACTCACGGCCGTACGCATGGAGCCTATCGGTGAGTTCTACAGCAAGTGGAAAGCCATAGAAAGCATGGAGGCCGGCGAAGTGGTCATCATGTCGGGCGGCACGGGCAATCCGTTCTTCACGACCGACACAGGCTCCTCCCTGCGCGGCATAGAGATAGAGGCCGACGTGATGCTGAAGGGCACCCGCGTGGACGGCATCTATACGGCCGACCCGGAGAAGGACCCCACGGCCACGAAGTTCCACGACATTACTTATGACGAGGTGCTGAAGCGCGGGCTCAAGGTGATGGACCTGACGGCCACCTGCATGTGCAAGGAGAACAACCTGCCCATCATCGTCTTCGACATGGACACCGTGGGTAACCTGAAGAAGGTGATGCAGGGCGAGGAAATCGGAACATTGGTACACAATTGATTGGAAAACTGAAAAATATATTCTTATGAAAGACGTAAAAGACATTCTGAACGAAGCTCAAGAGAAAATGGACATGGCCGTGATGTACCTGGAAGACACATTGGCCCACATCCGTGCCGGAAAGGCCGACGTACGCCTGCTGGACGGCATCCGCGTAGACTCCTATGGCAGCATGGTGCCCATTAATAACGTGGCCGCCGTGACCACTCCCGATGCCCGCAGCATCGCCATCAAGCCTTGGGACAAGAGCATGTTCCGCATCATTGAAAAGGCCATCATCGACTCCACCCTGGGCATCATGCCCGAGAACAACGGCGAAATCATCCGCATCGGCATTCCGCCCCTCACCGAGGAGCGCCGCAAGCAGCTGGCCAAACAGTGCAAGAACGAGGCCGAGACCGCCAAGGTGAGCGTGCGCAACGCCCGCCGCGACACCATCGATGCCCTGAAGAAGGCAGTGAAGGAAGGTCTGGCCGAAGACGCACAGAAGGGCGGCGAAGAGAAACTGCAGAAAATACACGACAAGTATATCAAGCAGATTGACGACATGTATGCCGCCAAAGAGAAGGAAATCATGACCGTATAAGCGAGGAGCAGACTGTTTTGAGGGGCTTAGTCATAAAGAACACCGGCAGCTGGTACTTGGTACGCACCGATGAGGGACAGGAGGTGGAGTGTAAAATCAAAGGCAACTTCCGTCTGAAAGGCATCCGGAGCACCAACCCCGTCGCCGTGGGCGATTACGTGCAGATTGTTCTGAATACGGAAGGTACGGCCTTCATCACCGAGATAGAAGACCGGAAGAACTACATCATCCGCCGCGCTTCCAACCTGTCGAAGCAGAGTCATATCATTGCCGCCAACCTGGACCAGAGCCTGTTGGTGGTGACCGTGAACTATCCCGAGACCACTACGGTCTTCATTGACCGCTTCCTGGCTTCGGCCGAAGCCTATCGCGTCCCCGTGAAGCTGGTGTTCAACAAGACCGACCGCTACAGCGATGAGGAGACCTCCTACCTGGAGGCACTCTGCCACCTCTACGAGACGATTGGCTACGCCTGCTTCAAGGTGTCGGCCCGCACAGGAGAGGGAGTGGATGTTCTC
Source organism: Bacteroides sp. (assembly GCA_017471925.1). Lineage (GTDB taxonomy): Bacteria > Bacteroidota > Bacteroidia > Bacteroidales > Bacteroidaceae > Bacteroides. The sequence continues at coordinate 80,551 of JAFURM010000013.1, read as the reverse complement.
AGAGAGGAGTTGAAGGGGCGCGTCACCCTCTTCTCGGGCCATTCGGGCGTAGGCAAGTCCACCCTCATCAATGCCCTGCTTCCCGGAGTGGCTGCCCGCACGGGCGAAATATCCAGCGTGCACAACAAAGGCATGCACACCACCACTTTTTCTGAAATGTTTCCCGTGCCCGGCGAAGGCTATCTCATAGACACGCCGGGCATCAAGGGCTTTGGCACCTTCGACATGGAGCAGGAGGAGATAGGCCACTACTTCCCCGAAATCTTCCGCACCTCGGCCGACTGCCGCTATGGCAACTGCACCCACCGCCATGAACCGGGTTGCGCCGTGCGCCAGGCCGTGGAGCAGCACCTCATCAGCGAATCCCGCTATGCCTCCTATCTGAACATGCTGGAGGACAAGCAGGAGGGAAAATACCGTTCCGGCTATTGACCTTTTAAACCTTTAGTCCCCGAGCACGTCTTAGGGATAAAAGGATTATGTACGTACCTATTATATATATAAGAAGAACATCATGGACAAACGAGTAAAATGGGGCATCATAGCCGGCATCGCCGTTGCGCTTGTCGCAGGGGGCATCTACACCCAGCTGCCCAAGCAGAACGAAGAGCTGGCAGCCGCCGACAAGGTGGTGAGTGCCCAGCCCAAGGGCAAGAAGGCCCTGAACGTAAACGCACAGGTGATAAGGCCCAGTACCCTGCGCGACGAAATTCTGATTAGCGGCAGTCTGCTGCCCGACGAAGAGGTGGACCTCTCTTTCGAGACCTCGGGCAAAATCATAGAGATAAACTTTGAGGAAGGCACCTTCGTGAAGAAGGGGCAACTGCTGGCCAAGGTGAACGACCGCCCCCTGCAGGCCCAGTTGAAGCGTCTGATGTCCCAGCTGAAACTGGCCGAAGACCGTGTATTCCGTCAGAACGCCCTGCTGGCCAAGGACGCTGTCAGCAAGGAAGCCTATGAACAGGTGAAGACCGAACTGGCCACGCTGAATGCCGACATTGACCTGGTGGAGGCCAACATCCAGCAGACGGAGCTTCGCGCACCCTTCGACGGCATCATCGGTTTGCGGCAGGTCAGCGTGGGAACCTATGCCTCTCCCTCCACCATTGTGGCCAAGCTGACCAAGGTCACCCCGCTGAAGGTGGAGTTTTCCGTGCCCGAACGCTATGCCGGCGACGTGAAGGTGGGTGCCGGCCTGGAGTTCACCCTGGAAGGCAACCTCACTCCCTTTGAAGCCAAGGTCTATGCCCGCGAGTCCAAGATAGACCCCATGACCCACACCCTGACCATCCGCGCCCTCTATCCCAACGCCAACGGACGGGTGATGCCGGGACGCTATGCCAGCATCCGCCTGAACAAGGACGAGATAGAGAACGCCATTGCCGTGCCCTCCGAGGCCATCGTACCCGAGATGGGCAAGGATAAAATCTTTGTCTACAGAAGCGGCAAGGCACAGCCCGTGGAACTGACCACCGGCCTGCGCACCGAAGACCGTGTACAGGTGCTGGAAGGCTTGCAGGTGGGCGACACCGTCATCACCTCGGGCACCCTGCAGCTGCGCACCGGACTGGCCGTAACGCTGGATGAAATAAACTGAAAGTAGAATCTCCCCTCACCCCCATACCGTGAACATTTCCGAACTAAGCATCCGACGCCCCGTTCTCTCCACCGTGCTGACGCTGATTATCCTGCTCTTTGGATTCATCGGCTACAACTACCTGGGCGTGCGCGAATATCCCTCGGTGGACAACCCCATCATCTCCGTCTCCTGCTCCTATGCGGGAGCCAACGCCGATGTCATTGAGAACCAGATTACCGAACCCCTTGAACAGAACATCAACGGCATCCCGGGCATCCGCTCCCTCTCCAGCGTGAGCCAACAGGGGCAGTGCCGCATCACGGTAGAGTTCGAACTCTCCGTGGACCTGGAAACAGCCGCCAACGACGTGCGCGACAAGGTGTCGCGTGCCCAGCGCTACCTGCCGCGCGACTGTGACCCGCCCACCGTCTCCAAGGCCGACGCCGATGCCATGCCCATCCTGATGGTGGCCCTGCAGAGCGACAAGCGTTCCCTCTTAGAGCTGAGCGAGATTGCCGACCTCACCGTGAAGGAGCAGCTGCAGACCATCTCCGACGTCAGTGCCGTCAACATCTGGGGCGAGAAGCGTTACTCCATGCGCCTGTGGCTGGACCCCATCAAGATGTCGGGCTACGGCATCACTCCCATGGATGTGAAGAACGCCGTGGACAACGAAAACGTGGAGCTGCCTTCGGGAAGTATTGAGGGCAACACCACCGAACTGACCATCCGCACCCTGGGCCTGATGCACACGGCCGAGGAGTTCAACAACCTGATTCTGAAGGAAGACGGCAACCGCATCGTGCGCTTCAGCGACATCGGACGTGCCGAACTGGGTCCGGCCGACATCAAGAGCTACATGAAGATGAACGGTGTGCCCATGGTGGGCGTAGTGGTCATCCCCCAGCCGGGAGCCAACCACATCGAGATTGCCGACGCCGTCTATGAGCGCATGGCCAAGATGCAGAAGGACCTGCCCGAGGACGTGCACTACAACTACGGCTTCGACAACACCAAGTTCATCCGCGCCTCCATCAACGAGGTGAAGCAGACGGTCTATGAAGCCTTCGTGCTGGTCATCATCATCATCTTCCTCTTCCTGCGCGACTGGCGCGTGACGCTGGTGCCCTGCATCGTGATTCCCGTGTCGCTCATCGGTGCCTTTTTCGTGATGTATCTGGCGGGCTTCTCCATCAACGTGCTCTCCATGTTGGCTGTCGTGCTGGCTGTCGGTCTGGTGGTGGACGATGCCATCGTGATGACCGAGAACATCTACGTGCGCATTGAGCGTGGCATGAAGCCCATCGAGGCGGGCATTGAGGGAGCCAAGGAAATCTTCTTCGCCGTCATCTCCACCACCATCACGCTGGTGGCCGTGTTCTTCCCCATCGTCTTCATGGAGGGCACCACGGGCCGCCTGTTCCGCGAGTTCAGCATCGTGGTCTCCGGTTCGGTCATCATCTCCTCCTTCGCCGCCCTCACCTTCACCCCCATGCTGGCCACCAAACTGCTGAAGAAGCAGGAGCAGCAGAGCTGGTTCTACCGCAAGACGGAACCTTTCTTCGAAGGGATGAACAACCTCTACAGCCGTTCCCTGGCCGCCTTCCTGCGCAAGCGTTGGCTGGCCCTGCCCTTTGTGCTGGTGACCATTGTGCTCATCGGAGTTCTGTGGAACGGTATCCCCGCCGAGATGGCTCCCCTGGAAGACCGTTCCCAAATCAGCATCAACACCCGCGGTGCCGAAGGCATCACCTATGAATATATCCGCGACTATACGGAGGATATCAATCTGCTGGTGGACTCCCTGGTGCCCGATGCCGAGGCGGTCACCGCCCGCGTGTCCAGCGGAACCGGCAACGTGCGCATCACGCTGAAAGACATCAAGGTACGCGACTATAGCCAGATGAGTGTGGCTGAAGCCCTCTCCAAAGCCGTGCAGAAGAAGACCAAGGCGCGTGCCTTCGTGCAACAGTCCTCCTCCTTCGGTGGACGACGCGGTGGCATGCCGGTGCAGTATGTGCTCCAGGCCACCAACATCGAGAAGTTGCAGGAAGTGCTGCCCCTCTTCATGACCAAGGTGTATGAGAACCCCGTCTTCCAGATGGCAGACGTAGACCTGAAGTTCAGCAAGCCCGAGGCCCGCATCAACATCAACCGCGACAAGGCGAGCATCATGGGCGTCAGCACCAAGAACATCGCGCAGACCCTGCAGTACGGACTCAGCGGACAGCGTATGGGCTACTTCTACATGAACGGCAAGCAGTATGAGATTCTGGGTGAAATCAACCGCCAGCAGCGCAATAAGCCGGCCGACCTGAAAGGCATCTACATCCGCAGCGACGAGGGCGAAATGGTGCAGTTGGACAACCTGATAGAGCTGACCAACGGCATTGCGCCGCCCAAGCTCTACCGTTACAACCGCTTCGTCTCGGCCACCATCTCCGCCGGCCTGGCCGAGGGCAAGACCATCGGGCAGGGACTGGACGAGATGGACAAGATAGCCAAGGAGACCCTGGACGACACCTTCCGCACGGCACTGACGGGCGAATCCAAGGAGTATCGTGAAAGCTCCTCCAGCCTCATGTTCGCCTTCGTGCTGGCCATCGTGCTCATCTATCTCATCCTGGCCGCCCAGTTCGAGAGCTTCAAGGACCCGCTCATCATCATGCTGACGGTTCCCCTGGCCATTGCCGGTGCCTTGATATTCATGTACTTCGGCGACATCACGATGAACATATTCAGCCAGATAGGCATCATCATGCTGATTGGCCTTGTGGCGAAGAACGGCATTCTGATTGTGGAGTTTGCCAACCAGAAGCAGGAAGAGGGCATTGACAAGCTGCAGGCCATCCGCGAAGCCTCCCTGCAACGTCTGCGTCCCATCCTGATGACCAGTGCCTCCACCATCCTGGGCCTCATCCCCCTGGCCTTCGCTACCGGCGAGGGCTGCAACCAGCGCATTGCCATGGGCACGGCGGTAGTGGGCGGCATGCTCGTCTCCACCGTGCTCACCATGTACATCGTGCCGACCATCTACACCTATATATCCACCAACCGTAGCAAACTGAGGAACTTATGAAACGCATCCTATCCCTGCTGACCCTGCTGTGCGCCTTGTTTACGGCCCATGCACAGCAAGTATACACCCTGAAGTCCTGCCTGGAGCTGGGGCTGCAGAACAACTATGCCCTGCGCATCGTGCGCAACGAGGAAAAGGTGGCCCATAACAACGCCACTCCCGCCAATGCCGGCTACCTGCCCACGCTGGAACTCTCCGGTAGCTACAAGGGAAGCCTGGAGGACACCGAGAGCACCCTGAGGGCCACCGGCGAGAAGAGTAAGGAGAGCGGCGTCTTCGACCAGACGCTGAACGCCGGCATCAACCTGAACTGGACCATCTTCGACGGCTTCAACATCACGGCCGACTACCAACGCCTGAAGGAGCTGGAACGGCAGGGCGAGACCGATACACGCCTGGCCATCGAAGACCTCATCGCCACCATCACGGCCGAGTACTACAACTTCGTGCAGCAGAAGATTCGCCTGAAGAACTTCCGCTATGCCGTCTCCCTCTCCAAGGAACGCCTGCGCATCGTGGAGGCACGCTACCACATCGGCAACTTCTCCCGACTGGACTACCAGCAGGCCAAGGTGGACTTCAATGCCGACAGTGCACAGTACATGAAGCAGCACGAACTGCTCCACACCTCACGCATACGCCTGAACGAACTGATGGCCAACAAGAACGTGAACCAGTTTGTCACCATCCGCGACACGCTGATTGATGTGGAGGCCGCGCTGGACTTCGATGAGCTGTGGGCCGCCACCCGCAAGGTCAATGCCAACCTGCTGAAGGCCGACCAGAACAATACGCTGGCCCGCCTGGACTACAAGAAGGTGTGCTCGCGCGACTATCCCTACGTGAAGCTGAATGCCGGCTATGGCTACACGCTGAACAAGTATGAGCTGGCGGCCAACAGCAAGGTCTCCAACCTGGGGGCGAACTTCGGCGTGACGGTGGGCTTCAAGCTGTTCGACGGCAACCGCAGCCGCGAACGCAAGAATGCCCGCATTGCCGTGCAGAACGCCCGTCTGGAGCGCGAACAACTGGAACTGGCCCTCCACGCCGACCTCACCAACCTGTGGCAGGCCTATCAGAACAACCTGCAAATGCTGCACCTGGAGCGACAGAACCTCGTGGCTGCCAAGGACAACCTGGAGATTGCCATGGAACGCTACATGCTGGGCGACCTCTCGGGCATAGAGATGCGCGAGGCGCAGAAGAGTCTGTTGGACGCCGAAGAGCGCATCCTGGCCGCCGAGTATGACACCAAGCTCTGCGAAATCTCCCTGCTGCAAATCAGCGGACGCGTCACGGACTACTTAGAGTCCAAGTGAGTAGAATAGTGAAATTCTCAGTGCTTATCCGTGCAATCCGTGCCTAAAATATCAGTGATTTGACTTATGGCACAGGCTCTTTAAAAGTTTTCGGGCAAAGGTTTTAAACTTTTCGCCCGAAAGTTTTAAAGTTCCCACCCCAAAAGTTTTAAAGTTCCTGCATGAAGGTTTTAGAGTCTGTTTTGAATTTATTCATCCTTTTTATGAGGAGTCTTTTCGAGATATTTTGTTCGCTCTTTCAAAGAGCATACAGTTGCTACGTCAGGGAAATTACCTTATCTTTGTCGGCATAAACTTAAAAACGACCAAAGAATATGGGAATGGCTAAATGGATAGGCGGCGTCATCGGATGGGCGATGGGCGGACCGTTAGGAGCATTGGCAGGTTATGCCATCGGCTCACTGTTTGAATCGGGCAACAAAAGCGACGGCTGGCAGGACGATGCGGCCGGCAGATATGACGGAACCGCTCACGGCGGCCGCAGCGGCTCCTCGCGCACAGGCTATGACGAGGGCGAGCGCAACAGTTTCCTCTTCAGCCTCCTCACCATGTCTTCCTACATCATCAGCGCCGACGGACGCATCATGCACAGCGAGATGGAGTATGTGCGCCAGTTCCTGCGCATGAACTTCGGCGAACAGGCCGTGACGCAGGGACAGCAGATTCTGCTGAACCTCTTCGAGCGGAAGAAGCAGATGGACGCCCAGTCCCCTCATGCCTTTGCCAACACCATCCGGCAATGCGGCGCACAGATAGCCGCCCACATGACCTATGAACAGCGCCTGCAACTGCTCAGCTTCCTGGCCGGCATCGCCAAGGCCGACGGCAACGTGTCGCCCGAGGAGGTGACCGCCCTGAAGGAGGTGGCCCGCTCCATGGGACTGACCGACAACGAGGTGAACTCCATGCTGAACCTGGGTACGAACTCAATAGAGGCCGCCTACAAGGTGCTGGAGATAGGCCCCTCGGCCAGCGATGCCGAAGTGAAGAAGGCCTATCGCCGCCTGGTCCTGAAACACCATCCCGACACGGTGGATTCGCTCGGCGAGGACATACGGAAAGCCGCCGAAGAAAAGATGAAGCAAATCACGGAAGCCTACGACATCATCAAGAAGGAACGGGGGATAAAATAACCCCGTCAGAACCCCTTCTGAGGCCCCTTTTCACCATACATGTGTGGCCCGTCGTCCACACATGTTTCGTCCGTCGTCCACACATGTCCCGTCCACGGACCACACGTGTCCCGTCCAACGGCCATAAATACCCCCTCTGCACACCCCACTTTTTCCCCTCCGTCCGAAGAAAAAAAACGCCTTTCCCTGTTACAAAAACGAAGCTGCTTCGTTTACCCTATTGAACAGCGACAAGAACCATGAGCGAAGAGACCCTGATATCCACCTTCACCCGACAGCGCAACCGCTTCCTGCGGATGGTGATGCGCTTCCTGCCCTCGGCCGACGATGCTGACGACGTGTTGCAGGAAGCCTTCTGCCGCCTGTGGCCACGGGCCGACCGGTTAGAGGGCGAACAGATGACCGAAGCCGTTGCCGTGACCACCGTGAAGCACCTCTGCATAGACGAGGTGAGACGCAGAGGACGACTGGAAGAGGTGGAGTTCGACCCCGAACGCGACACCCGCAGCACCCGCTCGCCACAGGAGGAAATGGAGCGCAGGGAACGCTTCGAGGAGGTGGAGCGGCTGATAGAAAGCGAATTGTCGGCCGTGCAACGGCAGATTCTCCGTCTGCGCGACTACGACGGAATGGAGATGGAAGAGATTGCCGCCCGGTTGGGGATGAACGCCGCCAACGTACGCGTGAACCTGTCAAGAGCAAGAAAAAGAATAAGAGATGTATATAGAGAAAGGAGGACAGAACATGAAAGATAGAGCCTACTGGCAAGCATTGGCCACCCGATACTTCGACGGCGAAACGAGCCGCGAGGAGGAACAGCAACTGAAACGCTTCGCGGCAAGTCCCGCCGCCGATGGGGGCGAGTTCGATGAACTGCGGGCCGTGATGGGCTACGTGGCCGTGGGCCGGCAGCTGCGCCACGGCAGAAAGCGGGCCGGCATCGGACGGCGTGCGGCAGGATGGGCCGCCGCAGCAGCCGTCATCCTGGCCATCGTCATCCCCCTGGCACACACCGCCACCGAGCAGGACATCTGCATCGCCTACATCGGCGGACAACGGGTGGCCGACAGCGAGCAGGTGATGGAACTGATGAAGCAGTCCATGCTCAAGGTGCAGCCCGAAAGCACGGCCGAGAGCGTGGAAGCCCGCCTGAACGACATATTCCAAACCATGAAATAAAAAGCCAACGATATGAAACGACTGATTCTACTCACCCTGTGGATGGCCGCCGTGCTGCCCCTCGCGGCACAGAAAGGGCACGGCAGCGAGCGGCTGTTCGACAAACGCTTCACGAAGCATCCCCAAGCCGTGGAGGTACTGATAAAGGGCAGCGAACTGCGCCCCTACAACCTGACCCTCTTCCGCAGCCTCACCCTGAGCGGCGACGCCGAAGCCATCGCCGAGCTGGAACGCATCGTCATGGAAGAGCGCAACGAAGCCCTGGATAAGGAAGAGGGCATGCTCTCCGGACGACTCTACTACGGCTTCTACTGCCAGGGGCGCACCGGCAAGGAGGGCTTCCGCTACCTCTTCTACCGCAACGCCTCGCTAAAGAAAGAGCACACCCGCAACGAAGTGACCATCGTCTACATGGAGGGCAACGCCACCCTGGAGGAACTGAAACGGATGTTCCAATGAAACCCAACCCCGTCAATCAAACAAACAAACAGACATAGCACAATGAAAAGAACAGCATCAGCCCTCGTGGCATGGATAATGGCCACTGCCGCCCTCACGCCGGCCGTGGCACAAGAGACCGAGAAACATCAGGAACAAGTGACCTTTGAACGTCCCGACTTCGTGACGCTGCAAACCAGCGGCGACACCATGACCGTCAGCGTGCAGGGCAAGGCCGGCAACCCCGACTTCCTCTACAAACGCCAGGTGACGCTGGCCTCCGACGCACCGGTGGTGACCAAGGAGCGCCAGGCCGACTGGGACTTCGACCTCCCCTTCAAGAACCGGAAGCGCCACGTCCGCCGTCCCAAGAACAAAGTGCGCCTCCACGCCTTCGGCCTCGGCCTGGTCTCCGCCCTACAGGCTCCGCAGGGCATGGACACCGACCTGGGTGCATCCTACGAAGTGATGGGCCCCACGCTGGAGTGGGCCTACTATCCGGGCAACTCGCCGCTGAACCTCTCCATCGGCGTGGGCCTGAACTGGAAGAACTACCGCATGACGGGACACACCCGCTTCCTGAAGCAGGACGGCCAGGTGACTCTGGGCAGCTATCCCGAAGGGGCCGACGTGAAATTCTCCCGCCTGAAGGTATTCAGCTGGACCATGCCCGTCATGCTGAACTACGACCTCTCCCGCGACTGGGACTTCAGCATCGGCCCGGTGGTGAACTTCAACACCCATGCCAGCCTGAAGACCCGCTACACCCTGAACGGCGAGAAGTACAAGGAGACGGAGAAAGAGCTGCACCAGAACCGTGTCACCGTGGACCTCATGGCCCATCTCTCCTTCCGCAGCATCGGCTTCTACGCCAAGTACGCCCCCTGCAAGGTGCTGAACACCGAGTGGGGTCCCGACTTCCGCGCCCTCTCCTTTGGCATGACGCTGTGGTGGTGATGAGAGGGAGGCGACAGCATAAACGAGAAAGCCCCGAAAAGAGCATTTGTCTTTTTCGGGGCTTGATTGTTAGAGAGAATTTATAATATCCGCTTCCTGTGCAGCAAGAAGCGTGGCATCGGGTTTCAGCATCACAGTTCTGTTTTCGACCACCCATTCTCCATTGCTTCTATCCTTGCGATACGAAGCCATTGTCACGCTACCCTCCAAGCTTTCGTCATAGACCTGCTTGGCCACGGCATAAGCATAAGTCTCTTTCTCGGCATTCCACATGACATATTCAACGGAGTATCCACAAGCGTCATAAGAATAATCCAGGCAATAGCTACGTTCCCAATTGCCCAAGGCACCGTTCCATTTCAGGACCTCTTTCCGCACCAGACGTTCCTGCTCATCATACGTAAAGTTATACTTCAGGTGATGAGACAGGTAGCGACCATCCGCACTTTTCTTATACACCAGTTGTGAAGTAACATTCTCATTGGTCATTTCCACGTTGTAGGCAAACTCTGTTGCAGTCTTCGGAAGGCTCATCGTCATAAAAAAGATGGTTGTTGCTGTAATCAGTTTCATACATTCAAGTTTTTAATGGTTTATATTATGTTTCTTTTTCTGATGCAAAGTTACGGGATGCTATCCACCCATTAGGTTAACGCTACGTTATCTTTAGGTTAACGAATATCCGTCTCCATTATTCAAACATTTCAAACTGTTCGTTCCAGAAAAGGTAATACTTCCCGCCGGCATTGTACAAATCACGGTGATTGCCGGTCTCTACCAGCCGTCCTTTATCAAGCACTACAATCTTATCGGCATCTTTTGCAGTACTCAGCCGATGGGCTATCACTATAATGGTCTTCCCCTCTTTAAGCAAAGCCTCCAAAGCCTGCTTCACATAACGTTCAGACAAGGAATCCAATGAAGAGGTCGCTTCATCAAAAATGAGAATATCCGGTTGCTTGTAGAGTGCCCTTGCTATGGCAATCCTTTGCTTTTCACCACCCGAAAGAGAGGCTCCATGTTCACCGATATGAGTCAACAATCCATCGTGCAGACGTTCTACAAAAGGTCTCAGGCCGAGTTGGTCAATCAGGTCGGATATGCGTTTTATATCGGGGTGCAGGTCTCCCACCGCAATATTCTCAATAATCGTACCGGCAAACAGCTCAATCTGTTGCGGCACCGTACTTACCCGTCTGCGCAAGCTCTTGTTGTCAATCTGCGCAATGTCATAATCCCCTATTCGGATGCGTCCCGACTGGATGGGATAAATATGCTGGAGCAATGAAACGAGTGTAGTCTTTCCTGAACCGCTCTCACCGAGAATCACCGTTTTCTTACCCTGCTCAATCTTCAGGTTCAAGTCCCTGAAGACTTCCCGGCGCGTACCATAACGGAAAGAGACATGTTCAAAGGAGATATCCCCCACCATTTCCGGAGTCAGGACAATCTTTTGGGTATCATCCTCTTCACGTTCCAGATCCATAATCTGGAAAAGGCGGTCTGCTGCAATCAGCGCATCCTGAATGGTCTGATTGGAAGAAATCAATGAGCCTATCGGTGATATGACATAGCCTATCAACGAATAGAACACCATCAATGTGCCGGGAGTAAGTTCCTGGTCCACCACCATCATGCTGCCCACCCACAAGACGGCTATCGTAATGGCCATTGAAATAAACTGTATTCCTCCTTGTACCATGATGGAGGCATAGATGCTGCGGAACGTATTCTTCAACAGAAGGACAAAACGCTTCTCGGTCTTCAAGTCTGCCACTTCCTCTATACCGAAACGCTTGATGGTCGTTATGTTATTAATCGACTCCACCAACTGTGATTCCAGGTCGGCGCTACTCTCCATGATGCTTCGCTGATACTTCTTGTTCTGCTTGTTGAACCCTCTGAAAATAAGAAGGAACAACGGAGCAGAAGCCAAAGTAATCAGAGCCAGTTCCCATGAATAGACAAACATCAGGCAGACCGAGAACAGCAGCATCATCAGGTTCACCACCAAATCGAGTGAAACATTATTAATGAAGTGACGAATCTTTACGGCATCATTCACGCGCGATATAATCTCACCCACCCGCATCGTATCGAAGAACTGCTGGGGAAGCCTCAACAGATGTTTATAGTAACCCAATATCAATGCCGCATCTATCCGCTGTCCGGTCTTCAAGGCCAATATGCTTTTCATGGCCCCAATGAAGGTGCGCAACACCAGGATGAGCAACATCACTATCCCCATCAGGTTGAGCAGGTTGATATTGCCATCCACCAGCACATAGTCCGTTATCTTACCCACATAGACCGAAGTGGACAATCCGAGAACACTGTATATCAATGCACCGAATATGGCCTGCGTCATCACACATTTATGAGGAGCCAGCAGGGCAAGGAACTTTTTGGTCATACTCGTCTTTTGGTTTCCCTTTCTGAATGTTTCTTCGGGTTCCATCAACACCAGGACGCCTGTCCACATCCGCTGGAAGTCTTCCATCGTCACCCGATGCATCCGTCCGTCTGCCGGATCCATATAGGTGATTTTCGTTTTCCCTACCCGATAAATCACGACAAAATGTTGTAGGTGGCCACCCACAACCACATGGGCAATGGATGGCAATGGAATCATTGGCAAAGCTTCCAGTTTGGCCTTCACTCCCTTGGCCGATAGGCCCAGTTTACTGGCGGCTTCTATCAGTCCCAAAACGTTAGTTCCCTTTTGGTCGGTATAGGCATATTGCCGGATGCGTGCCACCGGGAATTGCAATCCATGATAGGCACACACGGAAGCCAGACATGCAGCCCCACAATCGGTTGTGTCATGCTGCTTGATTTTAATGTTTCTCTTGTACATCATCTTCTATTTATTTCAGTTCAACTTAGCAATCATTTTCTCATTGACATATTGGTTGGGATTCATCCAGCTGTCCATCTTCTGGTAAAGCAAGTCGAAGAGGGAACGGCGTGTTACCATGAAATGCACAGCGGCCGTCATACCCTTTTTCAGCCGTCCTATCCTCCCGTTCTTCAATTGCAGATAGTCACGCTCCACTTCACACCTCACTCTATAGAAAGCATTTCCCTGACTATCGGTCATGAAATCCGAAGAGACCTCCTTCACCCTTCCCATGAGACTTCCCCATTCGTTATAATTAAAGGATTCCACCTGCACCTTTACCGGCATCTCTGTCGTGATAAAACCTATATTGCGAGGAGTGACATACACCTCCAGGCACAATGTAGAATCCGGGCTTATCACAGCCAACGTCTGCCCCGCCTGAATATTGCTGCCGCGATAGACACCCGAAAACTGGTCCACCGTTCCGTCTACCGGACTACGCACCACATACATCTCCCTCTCTCTCACTTCCTGCTTCAGGCTGGCATTCATCTCACTATACGTATTCCGACAGCTGTTCAAATCGGCCTGCCAGCTGCTGAGTTGGCTCTGTATCAATGAGGCGAGTTCATTCTGTTGCTTCTGTAGCTTAAAGAGATAGGTCTCATACTCTTCTTCTGAAATAACCTGTTTGTCATACAAGGCCTTGTGACGGTCATACTCCTTTTCCGCCTGTGCCAAGGCTGTCTCCAGTTCCTTTCTCCGCTTGACGAAATAGACATATTCCTGTCGGCGGACAGGAGAACTGAATTTCTCGGGGCACTCTCCTTGGGCCAAATAAGACAAGTCTGCCAATTGTGCACTACAATCGTTCAGTCGTCCCGAATGATAATGAATCTTATAGTCGGGATTGTTGGTTCTGAACTTCAGAATGGCATCTCCCTTGCGCACCTGCTCGCCTTCGCGTACAAACACCGAATCCACCGTCTCGGCTATAGGCGACGTGATTTCAGCCTTCTCGGCCACCGGCCTGACCACCCCCGAACCTCTCACCGAGATATCCACATGAATAAAAGGAAGCGATACAAGCGTTGCTGTAACGGCCAATAAGACCGCCCAATAAATCATCTGGGACTTGGTTGTGTGTTGATAGATATAGGTCTCAATGCTGTTTTCTATCCATTCATCCGATAATAACATCTTTTTTCTGTTTTAATGTTGATACTCATTATTCACGTTGCAAAAGTAACGGGCAGGCGACAGACGTTAGGTTAACGCAACGTTATCTTTACGTTAACGAGGCAGTGGATAGCGTTCATCACTATATGCACAGAGGGAACTTTTTGCCTGCAGAATAGAGGCCAAGACGGAAGTTTTGGAGGAGAGTGGGGATTGTCATGTAAAACAAAGAGACCGCGATACACATCTATTAACACTCCATCGCAAGAGAAGCAAACGAAGATTATGGCAAGAGAAAACCCCGAAAAGACATTCATCCTTTCGGGGCTTAAACTCTAAATGTATCCAGAGGAAATATCAGGCAATTGCGTTGTAGAGTTGAATAACAAGAGTCGCCACAACAAAAACAAGCAAAAACCGTTGTTCACGTTTCAGATGCTTAATTTCCTCTCTGAGTTGCTGTTCGATTTCTTTCTTTTCTTCTTTCATAATACATCATTTTGTGGTTAGTAAATCTATTTATCGCCACAAAGGTAAACTTATTGGATACATCCACAAACGTCGGCCTTCCCGTTTTTATTTAGTTAACACTTATCCCACAAGTCGCGGAAGTAAAATTAGTGCTGCAATATAGAAGAGAGCATATAGGCACGAAGTTAGATTGAGTACCTTAGCACACACATATTCCCGACGTGCCTCTTCCAAACAATAGGCAACGAGTGCCAAACCTGACACCGACATAAAAATCTCAAACGTCTGAACATATCCAGGAAGCAACCTATTCGACAGGATAAAAGCCAACATAGAATAGACAAAAATATTAGCTATCACAAGGTAATAGGGACGTTCCCTATTACCTTTCTTATAGCCACATCGATCTTTGAAACTGATTTTCATAATATTCACCTTTTAACCTTTTAGACAGTTATTATAGTCATCTTCTGCCCATTGCAATTGCAGTGCACAAATAGCAGTAGCTGCAGCAAGTCCAACAGGACCAGCGCTAATAGCACCGACACTACCACTGATTGCATATACCTGTAGTGCCCTATTACAATCGCTTTGATATTTTGCATAACAATCCGCTGCTCCTCTCGTATTAAGCTTGACTATTTTCGACTTCAAATAGTCACCTCCGGCCAGAAGCGTCACAAGAATACGTTTTTCATCATCGGTCAACACATTATCTAATGAAATCTGCTCCACCATAATCCGAGAATCGGAAACGAAACTATTCTCAATTTTCTCTATCCACTTTACTGTATAAGGAGAAAGCAGAGTTTTCAGTTCCTCCTGCTGTTCTTCTTCCGACAAATTCAACAAACTACGGGTTGTCGCCACACAATTCCAATCATAATCTTTAATTTGGGAAGCAATAAAGCTTTTCTTTTCATTCAAATCGCCAAAAGACTCGCTTTCAACAAGAACTGTTTGATACTGTCCGTATAAATCTTGACAAGAAACGACATCCATCTTCTCTACATTTTCACTATTGTCACAACTCAGGCAAAAGAATGCAGTCAATATTGAAACTGTAAGCAGATTAAATAATTTCGTATTCATAATAATCATTTGTTATTTAAAGTTTGGAAGAGGACGACAAGCTCAATTCGAGGGGACGTCCCCTTCCTTTAATAAAGAATAATACAAAAAGAACTCAATATCTTTCAAGAGATGTATTGGTTATTGAATCCAAAGGCACACACGAGCAAGTGCCCGGCGCTGGCTGTATAACATGTATGTGGAAATTAGAGCTGAAGAAAAACATAAACTCTTCAAAGCTACCGCCATTTACCACTTTCATTTCTTTCTCGCTGAGTTCTTCATAAAAATAATTTCTGTTCATAATGTTGTTGTTTTAAAATTAAGTTGTTGCTTTAATTAGTTCGCAATTGCCATATTTAGACCTTGGCTGGTCAATGTCTCAGTAAACATGTCCAATAGGACCTTCTCTTATTCTCATAATCTTTTCTTTTAAGGGTTAATACATTAATTTCAATACTACTTTCGTTTTTTGATGCTGCAAAGTTAAAGGGAGTTTATGAGGCCTTATGTTATCACAACGTTATCTTTACGTTAATTGCACCTTAGCTGCATCTGCTTTTAACCAGACCCATTTATTCCCAATATACACAAAAACATAGGCACCACCATAAATACACTTTTGCTCTTGCAAAGTAAGTTCTACTACAACCTTTTCCATTATATACTAAATTTTAAATTATAACTTTTCTCCTTAGTTTTAAATGACGGTGCAAAGTTATTTAAGGTTTTTCGAATAAAATGTTATCATAACGTTATCCTACTTTATCATAATGTTATTATATTTGCAGCATGAAACAGCTTAATAAGAAAATAGGAAGAATAAAATGGCTTACTGTATTAGCCATAATGGCCATTTTTATATTGCAAGGCATTTGGCTATACAACACCTTTACATTAATAAGGAATGACCTTAGAAAAGAATGTAGCAACATATTAGAAGAAGCTTTGTACAAAGAGGCTGATTTTATTGCTAACTATATCATGCCCGAGTTACCTGACACCGCAGAAATCGGGACGAGAATAGTAGCGACCTGTACTAATGACTCAATCTCAGAATACACATATCTCTATGACGGATTATACCAAATGGGACTTCCCTCGTTAGAGCGTATTGATTCTATCACAGGAGTTTTATTAGCGAGCAAGAACATTCAAAGTCAATACTTTCTCCGAATGATTAATCCGCGTACACTTAAAGTCCACAAAAACAGCAAAGCACTTAAGTTTTCCAAATGGGACACTATTGAGTCGGAAATAGTCACAACAAGGGTTGACATGTCCGATGGAATACAAATAATTCTATGTAGTCCACACAGCATAATAATCAAACGGATGGGATTAATACTCATTTCAACTTTGATTATCATCATATTCGTAGCAAGTTGTATTTATCATCAAATCAAGATTATCATTCTACAGAATAAAATAGCCACGATTCGCGAAGATTTTTCTTATGCCATGATTCACGACATGAAAAGTCCTTTAACCAGTATAATGACCACGTTAAATCTCATACGTACTGGACGTCTAGACAAAAATCCACAAATCAAAAGTAAATATATTGAGATTGCAGAAAACGAACTGGAACAATTACTCGCATTGAGTAGCAGGATACTTACAATTTCCAAATTAGAAAGTCACAAATTAGACATAGATCGTAAGCCTGTTTCATTGGAACCGATCATCAATCGACTAACAAACAAGTTTAGTACTCAAATAGAAAAGAATATAAGTTTCACTGTCGATTTACAAAGTGCTACAGTATATGCGGATGAAGAACTATTAAAAGAAGTATTATATAATTTGCTTGATAATTCTATAAAATACTCCAACAAAGAAGTCAACATCAAAATCAGTTCTGCTATAGATACTACAGGACGTAATATAATCAAAGTATGCGATAATGGATTAGGTATTGCGCCTAAACATCTCTCTTCCATTTTTGAAAAGTTCGAAAGAGGTGATGCCAGTAAGCGTAGTCGAAAAGGAGGAGCTACAGGCTTTGGACTTGGACTAAACTTTGTATATCAAGCCATTTCCGCTCATAACGGCAACATTGTCGTAAACAGCGTAGAAGGAGAATTTACTGAATTCACAATATTTTTACCACAAGTCTAATGGAAAAGATTATTAAATTGTTATTAGTAGAAGATGACGCCAACTTGCGTTATATCCTTCAGAGTTGTCTGGAAGACATTATCGGAGGGTATCAGGTGACTACTGCGGAAAACGGGAAGGAGGGACTGGAAGCCTACAAGAAATGTAAGCCCGACATCATCATATCGGACGTGGACATGCCGGTAATGAACGGTCTGCAAATGGTGGAACGCATCCGCGAAACGGACGGAGATACGCCCATCCTCTTTGCATCGGCACTGACCACTCCCAAGGATGTGACCGGCGGCTACAAGATGGGCGCCAACAACTACGTGAAGAAACCCTTCGTGCCCGATGAGATAGACGCCCACATACGGGCCATACTGAAAATGAAGCAGGGGGAGAAGTCGAGAAGCGAGGCTTGCTGCTATAAGTTCGGGAGTTTCACCCTTGACGCACAGCATGCCACGCTGCGGAATGAACACTCCAACGAGAGCAAGGTGTTGACCGTGAGAGAGGCCGGCATCCTGCAACTGTTAGTGGAGAACAAGAACAACGTGGTGAAACGTGAAGCCATCCTCAGCCGATTCTGGGACACCGAGGACGACTACTTTGCCTCGCGAAGCCTGGACGTATTCATCAGCAATCTGCGCAAGATGCTGAAGACGGACCAGACGATAGAACTCAAGACGCTGCGCGGCGTGGGACTGCTGCTGGCCGTATAAACGACAGATACATTCACTCTCCTATAACAAACAAGAACTGCCTATGGCCATCCATCAAGACTATCTGATACGCATGATACAGGAAATTATCTCCCTGCTGGTTGCCGCACTGATGAACAAGCGGAAAATCAGGGAGAAGGCGTGGGAGGAGTATGACGCCATGTCGCACAAGCTGCTGGGATTCTCCACCCGGGAACTGTTAGGCATGGAGGCGGGCGAACTGATTGCCCGCTATGCCGACGACGAGGAGCGTTGCGGCAAACTGGAACTGGCGGCCGCCAACATGCTGAAGATGGCCGAAGAGGTGGAAGACAACATCCTGCTGAAATCCAGACTGAGACAGGAGAGCCTGCAACTGCTCACCTACCTGCAACAGGAGGGAGACACCTTCTCCCTGCAACGCGAATACCTCATCAAACTGATTCAAGCCAACGGCCAGTAGAAGATTCTACGGGAAAGCCCTTGCAGTTGTTCGGGAAATGAGCTACATTTGTGCCCTTAATTTATAGCAAGTACGACTTTATCATTATGCAATACACCGTTTCTGCCCCGCAGAGCCTGCAGGCCTCCGTGCAACTGCCGGCATCAAAGAGCATCAGCAACCGTGCCCTCATCCTCCATGCACTGTCACACGGCCACATCATGCCCGACAACCTGAGCGACTGTGACGACACCCGCGTCATGGTCAAGGCGCTCAAAGGAGCACAGGAAGTCATCGACATCATGGCGGCAGGAACGGCCATGAGATTCCTTACCGCCTACCTCAGCGTGACTCCCGGCACCCGCACCATCACCGGCACGAAGCGCATGCAGCAACGCCCCATCCGCATCCTGGTGGATGCCCTGCGCCGGTTGGGGGCCACTATCGCCTATGCCGGCGAGGAGGGCTATCCGCCCCTCCGCATCACAGGTTCGTCCCTGCAGGGCACGGACATCGTGCTGGAGGGGAACGTCAGTTCACAATACATTTCGGCTCTGCTGATGATTGGGGCCACACTGCCCAACGGCCTGCACCTG
Source organism: Bacteroides sp. (assembly GCA_017471925.1). Classification (GTDB taxonomy): domain Bacteria; phylum Bacteroidota; class Bacteroidia; order Bacteroidales; family Bacteroidaceae; genus Bacteroides. The sequence continues at coordinate 61,462 of JAFURM010000013.1, read as the reverse complement.
CACCTGACCGGAGACATCATCTCCCGACCCTACATAGACCTGACCCTGCAACTGATGAAGAGTTTCGGCGCATCGGCCGCATGGACATCGGAGCGGGACATACAGGTGCAAGCGGGCGGTTACAGGGATGTGCCCTTCACCGTGGAGAGCGACTGGAGCGCGGCTTCCTACTGGTATCAGATGGTGGCACTGGGCGGAGAACGCAGTAAAACGGTGGAACTGCTGGGCCTGTTCAACCACAGCCACCAGGGCGACAGCCGGGGAGCGGAACTGTTTGCCAAGCTCGGCGTGCAGACGACCTACACCGACCGGGGCGTGAAGCTGACCTATACGGGCGTAAAGCCTGACCGCTTAGAGGAAGAGATGCTGGACATCCCCGACCTGGCACAGACCTTCGTGGTGAGCTGTTGCCTGATGGGCATCCCTTTCCGTTTCACCGGCCTGCAGAGTCTGAAGATTAAGGAGACCGACCGCATGGCCGCCCTCTGCACCGAACTGAAGAAACTGGGCTACGTGCTCCATGCCGAGCAGGACAGCATCCTGAGCTGGGAAGGCGAGCGCTGCACAGCCGAGGCGCAGCCCGTCATCGCCACCTATGAGGACCACCGCATGGCCATGGCCTTCGCACCGGCCTGCCTGGTACTGCCCCAAGTGGAGATTGCCGAGCCGCACGTGGTGTCCAAGTCCTACCCCAAGTATTGGGAAGACCTGCAGGCCGCAGGCTTCCGCATCACCCATAGAGCCTGACGTACCATGTGGATTCTCATCATCAGCCTGATACTCCTTGCCATAGTGGCTGCCCTGCTGGGCACGCTGCGCTACCGTCGCCTGCAGCGCAGGGTGGAGCGCGGCGAACTGGAAAGCATTCCCGACGTGGTGGAGGCAGACCAGGAGTGTTGCGGACAACATGAAGTGTGCGAGCGCGACAGTCTGCTGGCCGCCGTCAGCAAGCAGATAGAGTATTACGACGACGAAGAGCTGGACCGATACATCGGCGTTCCGGCTGAGGGGTACACGCCCGAGCAGGAGGAGGAGTTCCGCGACATCTTCTACACCATGAAGTCCGACGAAGTGGCCGGCTGGGTGCGCAGCCTGCAGTTGCGCGGCATTGCCCTGCCGGACAGCGTGAAGGACGAAGTGTTTCTCATCGTGGGAGAACGTCGGGGAATCAAGTGACAACATTCTGAAGTATTCACCATTGATATAGACTGGAAGTGGAGATATTGCAATATACGTTTTTTCAGCACGCCTTGATAGGCAGCCTGCTGGCCAGCATCGTCTGCGGCATCATCGGTACCTACATCGTCACCCGTCGGCTGGTGTTCATCAGCGGCGGACTGACCCACGCCTCCTTCGGCGGCATCGGGCTGGGACTCTATCTGGGCATTCCACCCATCCTGTCGGCGGCAGTGTTTGCCGTGCTCTCCGCCTTCGGTGTGGAGTGGCTCAGCAAACGGAAGGACATGCGCGAAGATTCGGCCATCGCCATCTTCTGGACCATGGGCATGGCATTGGGCATCATCTTCACCTTCCTCTCTCCCGGCTTTGCGCCCGACCTCTCTGCCTACCTCTTCGGCAACATCCTGACCATCACCGTGGGCGACATCATTCTGCTGGCCGTCGTGGCCCTGATGCTCAGCCTCTTCTTCACGCTCTATCTGCACCCCATCATCCATGTGGCCTTCGACCGCGAGTTTGCCCGCTCCCAGGGCATCCCCGTGCAGTGTTTCGAATATCTGCTGATGATGTTCATTGCCCTGAGCATCGTCTCCTGTCTGCGCATGGTGGGCATTGTGCTCGTCATCTCCCTGCTCACCATCCCGCAGATGACGGCCAACCTCTTCACCTCACGCTTCAAGCACATCATCTGGCTCTCCATCCTCATTGGCTACATCGGTTGTCTGGGCGGTCTCTTCATCTCCTTCCACTGGAACGTGCCCTCGGGAGCCGCCATCATCTTCTTCTCCATCCTCATCTATGCAGGCTGCAAAATCATCCCCAACGTGTGGCGGTGCATACGTTCGTAAGAACAAGGAGAGAACGAGAAGCGAAAAGAGACTCAGATAAAGTGAACAGCAAAAGACAATAATTAAATCAACATAGCAGAACAACAATGGAAATCAAGATTCAATCATTAGCAGAGATTCAGGAAGCCGCCCGCCAGTTCGTGGAAGCCATGGGCGACAATACCGTGTTTGCCCTCTACGGCAAGATGGGGGCAGGCAAGACAACGTTTGTCAAGGCCGTATGCGAAGTGCTCGGTGTGGAAGACCCCATCACGTCGCCCACCTTTGCCATCGTCAACGAGTATCGCTCGGACATTGCCGGCGAACTGATCTACCACTTCGACTTCTACCGCATCAAGAAACTGGAGGAGGTCTACGACATGGGATATGAGGACTACTTCTACAGCGGTGCCATCTGTTTCATCGAGTGGCCCGAACTGATTGAGGAGCTGCTCCCCGGCAACGCTGTCAAGGTGTGCATCGAGGAGACGGCGGACGGAGCACGTAACGTCACGATGGAGAGCATGGCATGACGACGTTCCCCTCTCCCACCCCGAGCCTCATCGTCCTGAACGAGGCCGTAGCTGTCTGGGCCTGCTACATCACGCTGGGCCTGTGGGGAGCGTGCGGACTCATCTGCGTGCTGGCCTCGGCGTTCAACTGGAAGTGGTTCTTCACCGCGCCCAGCACCCGACGGATAGCCGCCCGAATCGGCCTTACCAAAACCCGCTGGCTCTATGCCCTCCTGGGCCTCATCCTGATAGGCATGACGCTCTATGCCCTGCAGCAGAGCCTGACCGCAACGGCATAGGAGCAGACATCCATACTTCCACCAACAAGATTGCGCGGATAGACATGGTCGCCAAGCGGTGCACACCACCGGGCTTGTCCATGTCTATCCGCGCAATCTGTATCAGGAAAGAGGTTGCCGTAGCGACTGCTTACGGCTCGTCTATCGAATCCATATACTCCATCTCGCCCTGAACGACGAAGAGGAGGTCTTCGGGAGTGAACTTGCCTATCCCGTCCTTCTCGGCCTCGCCGGCGATATAGGCAGCCACCTTCTCCAGGTCTATCTCAATGCAGCCGTCTGCATCGGGCTCGGCATCCAACACACCGCTCTCCACGTAGTACTCGTCCAGTACATCCAGGAAGTAGTAAAGTTCATCGTCGCTGAACTTCTCTTTCAACTCCTGCGGCAGGTAGTTTTTGATGTAGGCCACCGTCTTTTCGTCGTCCACATCATCCAGCAAGAAATCATCTTCCATTCCCATATCTTCTGCAGTTATCGGGTTCAGAGAATAGCTTCCAGTTTGTTCACATAAGTGGACTTGGGGGCAGAACCTACCTGCTTGTCCACCAGCTGTCCGTCCTTGAAGAAGAGCACGGTGGGAATGTTGCGGATGCCAAACTCGGCAGCCACGTCATTGTTGTCGTCTACGTCACACTTGCCGATGATGGCCTTGCCTTCATACTCCTTGGCCAGTTCCTCTATAATCGGGGCTACCATCTTGCAGGGACCGCACCACGGTGCCCAGAAGTCCATCACGACCGGCTTGCCATCAGCCAGCAGTTCCTTGTAATTGTTGTCGGTAATTTCTACAGCCATAGTTCTTAATGTTTTGGTTTATAATGGTTATTGGTTCTATTATTCGCTTATTGGGACAAAGGTAACTAATTTATCTGAAACTCCAACTCCGGATGCTCCTTTAAATAAGAGATAAGTTCGCGTCCCACCGAAAGCTTCACCGGTCGGGAGACGAGGTCCACCGTCATCCGCGTGTCCGTGTCCTTTATCTTGAAGTAGAGTTCGGAGGTTCCCGGATTCGCCTTGCTCAGTTCGGCCAGTTCGATGACCAGGGCCGAGTTCAGGGCGTTCAGCGGGATGAGTATCGTGATTTTCTCAATGACTTTCTCTTTCACGTCGGGCAGCAACTCCATGGAACCTACCTTCAGTTCCAGTTCTTCGGGCTTCCACTGCTTGGGCTGGCAACGTCCCCGGATGAAGAGAAAAGTCCCCACGTTCAGGTAGCCCTGATAAGTAATCCAGTCGTTGCCGAAGAAAGGCAGTTCGGCCGAGCCGGAATAGTCCTCTATCTTGGCGATGCCGAAAGGATTGTTTTTCTTGGTCATGCCGGTGCGCAGACCGGTGACGATGCCGCCCATGGTTATCTCGCGTCCGGCCAGGGCCGGGATGTTGTCCAGTTCGGCCATGCGCGTGTTGCAGACGTGTTCCAGCACCACCACATATTCGTCCAACGGATGGGCCGAGAGGTAGATGCCGACCAGTTCGCGTTCCTTGTTCAGGCGTTCCAGGTCGCTCCAGCGTTCGGCCGGCAGCACTTCGGGGGTAGCTATTTCCACCATGTTCTCTCCGCCAAACAGGGAGTTGGCAGCCATGGCCTTGTCCGCCTGATAGCGGGTGCCATAGCGCACCAGGGTGTCCAAGAACACTTCGCCCTTGGAGTTGGCGGCAAAGTACTGCTCGCGTTTCAGTTCGGAGAAGTTGTCGAAAGCACCGGCCAGTGCCAGGCACTCCAGGTTCTTCTTGTTGCAGGCATTCAGGTTGACGCGCTGCACAAAGTCGAAGATGCCGGTATAAGGGCCATCTTTCTTCCGTCCGTCAATGATGTTCTGCACCGCGCCTTCGCCCACGCCCTTCACCGCGCCCAGACCGAAACGGATGTTGCCGTCCTTGTTTACGGTGAACTTCAGGTTACTCTCGTTCACATCGGGTCCCAGCACCAGGATGCCCATGGCCTTACATTCGTCCATCAGCTTGGTGATGGTGGTGATGTCCGAAAGGCTTCGGCTCATCACCGCCGCCATATACTCGGCCGGATAGTTGGCCTTCAGGTAGGCCGTCTGATAGGCCACCCAGGAGTAGCAGGTGGCGTGAGACTTGTTGAAGGCATAGGAGGCGAATTTCTCCCAGTCGGCCCATATCTTTTCCAGCACCTTGGGGTCGTGACCGTTCTTCTGTCCGCCCGAGATGAACTTGGGCTTCATGTGGTCCAGCTTGTCTCTCAGTTTCTTACCCATCGCCTTACGCAGGGCGTCCGACTCGCCTCGGGTGAAGTCGGCCAGCAGACGCGACAGAAGCATCACCTGCTCCTGATAGACCGTGATGCCATAGGTATCTTTCAGGTACTTCTCCATGATGGGGATGTCATACTCGATGGGCTTTCGTCCCTGCTTACGGTCGATGAAGTCGGGGATGTAGTCCATAGGTCCCGGACGGTAGAGGGCGTTCATGGCGATGAGGTCCTCAAAGGTGCTGGGCTGCAGTTCGCGCAGATACTTCTGCATACCGGCCGATTCGAACTGGAAGGTGCCCACCGTGCGTCCGTCGCAGTAGAGCTTATAGGTGGCGGGGTCGGTGATGGAGATGTTGTCGATGTCCACCTCGATGCCCCGGGAGAGGCGGATGTTCTCTACCGCCTCCTTCAGTATGGAGAGGGTCTTCAGCCCCAGGAAGTCCATCTTGATGAGTCCGGTGTCTTCAATGACCGAGCCTTCATATTGGGTGACGAGCATCTTCTCGCCCGTCTCCTTGTCATCGGCCGTGCTCACCGGCACCCAGTCGGTGATGGGGTCGCGGCAGATAATGGTGCCGCAGGCATGCACACCCGTGCCGCGCACGTTGCCCTCCAACATGCGGGCATACTTCATGGTGTCGCGCAGCAGGGGGTCGAGCGAAGCCTCGGCCTGCTGCAACTCGGGAATCTCATCGATGGCATTGGTGAGGTTCATCTTCTTGCCCGAAGGCAGTTTGTCGGGGATGGCCTTGCAGAGGCGGTCCGACTCCGAGAGGGGGAGCTTCTGCACGCGGGCCACGTCCTTGATGGCCATCTTGGTGGCCATGGTGCCGTAGGTAATGATGTGGGCCACGTTCTCCTGTCCGTACTTGTCGGTCACCCAGCGCAACACCTCGCCTCGTCCGTCATCATCGAAGTCCACGTCAATATCGGGCAGGGAGATACGGTCAGGATTCAGGAAGCGTTCGAACAGGAGGTCATACTGTATGGGGTCTATCTTCGTGATGCCTAAGCAGTAGGCAACGGCAGAGCCGGCTGCCGAGCCACGACCCGGTCCCACCCATACGCCCAGCTCCTTGCGGGCCGCATTGATGAAGTCCTGCACAATGAGGAAGTAGCCCGGGAAACCCATCGTCTTCATGATATAGAGTTCGAAGATCAGGCGTTCCTTCACTTCGGGCGACAGCGGGTCGCCATAGAGACGCTTGGCTCCGTCAAAGGCCAACTTGGCCAAGTAGTCGGCCTCAAACTTGATGCGATAGAGTTTGTCATAGCCGCCCAAGCGTTCAATCTTGGCATCGGCCGCCTCCTTGCTGAGCACCACGTTACCGTTTTCGTCGCGGGTGAACTCGTCGAAGAGGTCCTGCTCCGTCAGTCGCTGGCGATACTCCTCCTCGGTGCCGAACTCCTTGGGTATGGCAAACGTCGGCATGATGGGAGCATGGTCAATGGAGTACATCTCTACCTTATCCAATATCTCCAACGTATTGGAGAGCGACTCGGGCACGTCGGCAAAGAGGGCATTCATCTCGGCCTTGGTCTTCATCCATTCCTGCTTGGTGTAGACCATGCGGGTGGGGTCGTCCAGGTCCTTGCCCGTGCTGAGGCAGATGAGGCGGTCGTGTGCCTCGGCATTCTCCTCGTCCACGAAATGGACGTCATTGGAGCAGATGACCTTGATGTCATATTTCTTGGCCAGTTCCAGCATGACGGCATTGGCCCGCTGTTCCAAGGGATAGGCTTCACGGTTGGCCCGTATGGTGGGGTCCTTCACTTCGTGGCGTTGGATTTCCAGATAGTAGTCGTCGCCAAAGAGGTTTTTGTACCACTGCACCGTCTCTTCGGCGGCGGCGATGTCTCCGGCCAGAATCTTCTTGGGCACCTCACCTCCGATGCAGGCCGAGCAGACGATGAGGCCTTCGTGATAGGTCTCCAGTTCGCTGCGGTCGGTACGCGGACGCATGTAGTATCCTTTCGTCCAGGCCCGTGACACCAGCTTGATGAGGTTGTGATAGCCCTTCTCGTTCTTGGCCAGCACAATGAGGTGCCAGCCGCTCTGGTCCTGCTTGCCGTCGCGCTTGTCCATGGAGCGGCGTGCCACGTACATTTCGCAACCGATGATGGGCTTGAAGATGCGTGCCTGGGCGTCGGCCAGCTTGGCCTTGCAGTCGGCCAGTTCGGCCTCCTTGTCCTCGCACGCCACCTCGCCGCTCTCTATGGCGGCCATCCGTTTCTTCAGGTCCTTGATTTCACCTTTCGGGCCGCTGTTCTTCTTGTTGACGTAATTGGTGAACTCCTTTATGCCGAACATGTTGCCATGGTCGGTAACGGCGATGCCCCTCATGCCATCTTTCATGGCCTTGTCCACCAGCTTGCTGACGCTGGCCTGGCCGTCAAGGAGCGAGTACTCCGTGTGCACGTGCAAATGAACAAAATCCTGCATAATCCATTTTTTGATTTGAGAGGCTAAAGGTACAATCATTGACACAGCCCACAAAGATATTTGCCGAAAAGTTATCAACAGGCGTATTTACATCGGCAAATACTTGCTTGATTCTCAAAATAAATCTATTTTTGCAGATAATTTTATGCTAAAGATATAAAGATAACCCCATGAGCCGACTAAAGAAACTAAAGAAGATACGCATACACCGTGAAGGAACACACACACTGATAGGCGGTTTCCTGCTGTTGCTGGTCCTTAATTCCGCGCTCTATTTCGCCCTGCCCCACTGCAGGTTGCCTTTCTATATCGTGGCCGTTGCCAGCCTCATCGTGTATGGCATCCTGGTCAACTTCTTCCGTTGTCCCATCCGTCTCTTCGGCCAGGAGACCGAGAAGATTGTGGTGGCGCCTGCCGACGGCAAGATTGTGGTCATTGAAGAGGTGGACGAGAACGAATACTTCCACGACCGTCGCCTGATGATATCCATCTTCATGAGCCTGGTGAACGTGCATGCCAACTGGTATCCCGTGGATGGCGTGGTGAAGAAGGTGGACCACCAGAACGGCAAGTTCATGAAGGCCTGGCTGCCCAAGGCCAGCACCGACAACGAGCGGTCCATGGTGGTCATTGAAACGCCCGAAGGCGTGGAGGTGATGGCACGTCAGATTGCCGGCGCCATGGCGCGACGCATCGTGACCTATGCCGAGCCGGGCGAAGAGTGTTATATCGACGAGCACATGGGCTTTATCAAGTTCGGCTCGCGCGTCGATGTCTACCTCCCCCTGGGCACCGAGGTGCTGGTCAAGATGGGAGAAGCAACAACAGGCAACCAGACCGTGATTGCCAAACTCAACTAACCCTTTATCATCATGGCAAACTGTATTACCCGCCATATCCCCAACACGCTGACCTGCCTGAATCTCTTTTCGGGCGGCGTGGCTTGCGTCATGGCTTTCGAGGCCAGGTATGACCTGGCACTCGCATTCATCATCCTTAGTGCGGCCTTTGACTTCTTCGACGGACTGGCCGCACGTGCCCTGAACGCCCACTCCATCATCGGCAAGGACCTCGACTCGCTGGCCGACGATGTCAGCTTCGGCGTGGCTCCCGCCCTGATTGTCTTCTCGCTCTACAGGGAGATGCCTTTCCATGGGGCAATGGCCTGCCTCGGCAGCTGGCTCCCCTATGCCGCTTTCCTCATCGCGGTGTTCTCTGCCTTGCGACTGGCCAAGTTCAATAACGACAGCCGACAGACCACCTCGTTCATCGGCCTGCCCGTACCGGCCAATGCGCTGTTCTGGGCCTCACTCGTTGCCGGCCATCACCAGTGGATGGCATCGGGTGCGCTCCATCCCTTGCTGCTGTTGGTGCCGGTGCTGCTCTCTTCGTGGCTGCTCGTGAGCGAGATACCCATGTTCTCGCTAAAGTTCAAGAGTCTGTCATGGAGGGACAACAAGGTGAGTTTCCTCTTCCTGGCCGTCTGTATTCCCTTGCTGCTCTGCCTCCGCATCAGCGGATTCGCGGCCGTCATCGTGTGGTACATCCTGCTCTCGTTGCTCACCCGTAAGCAAAAGTAGGGCCACCCTCCTTCCCCTATTGTTTCACGGTCTGCACGGGCAGGCCACCCAAACCGTTCCATTATGCTCCACCTACTCGGCTTCCTGTTCATTCTGATTATGGTTCTGCTCCTCATCGGGGCAGGCATCATCGGCACAGTGGTCCGCGCCCTTTTCGGAAAGAGGGATGCCTCTGCCCGCACCTACTCCGACGGCCCCACGATGCAGGACCGCCCTGCCGGCACGGGCACCACCGTCACCGGACGCAAGAAGATATTCGACAAGGACGAAGGGGAGTATGTGGAGTTTGAGGAAATCAAGGAGTGAGGAGGAGCAAAGCATGAAGCGTCTGTATGTCCTGATACTGTCTGTCCTATTCTTCCTGCCATCGGCCGCGCAACAGCCGGCCACGGACGAGACGTTGGAGGAACTGGCCACGCGCATCAGGCAGCAGTATGAGCGACCGGATGACCGTTTGGGAGCCATCTATGACTGGATGACCCGCCACATTGCCTATGACACCAGCACGAATGAAGACACCTTCATCCGCTACGGCGAGGAGCACCTGCTGGCCGAAGGCGTCTTCTATGAACGGCAAGGACGCAACAGCGGCTTCGCCCTGCTCTTCAAACTGCTGGCCGAGAAGGCCGGAGTCTCCGGCGTCTTCCACATCCAGGGATATGCCCGCAATGCCGGGCGCACCCTCAAGCACGACTGGTGTGTGTGGCTGGCCGAGGGCATCTACTTCTACGACCCCATGCTGGATGCCGGCCACGTGCAGAACGGGGTATTCACCCGCCTGCCCCAGCGGAAACACTACCGACAGACACCCGAGGCATGGATAAAGGACTACATGCCTTTCGACCCCTTGTGGCAATGCCTGCAACGGCCGGTCACCTATGAAGCCTTTGACGGACAACGGGTGGAGGTCACCCCGCCTACCGCCGCCATAGCCGAAGCCATACGCACCACCACCCTGCACCACGCCCGGCTGCCCCTGGACGAGAGGCTCCGGGCCGCCTATGAGCGCATGTGCCGGAACGGTATTCCCAACGAGTTGGTGACCAATGAGCTGGAGCGTTTGGAAGAGGCCAATGCCATCATGGACGACAATGCACGGGTGCGTCTCTTCATGCAGGCGCAGGAGGAGTTCAATCGGGGCATCGACCTGCTGAATGCTTTCGTGGACTACCGCAACCGGCAGTTCAAGCCCGAGAAGAGTGAAGAGGAGACCCGCCGGATGGTGGCACAGGCCGAGCAGTGCATGAAGAGCTGCATGGAGAAACTGGAGATGGCTCGGGAAGCCACACGCGAGGACATCAGGGAGATGTGCCGGCAGCTGGCCGGGCATCAGACCAAGAGCATGGAGAAAATCGAAAGGCAGAAGGAGTTCCTGGACCGTTACTATGCCACGCCTGCCAACAGGCGCGGGGCGCTGTTCTACAAGTAGCCTGCCGAAACGCGTTATAGACGCGAAGCCCTACACCTTATATATATAACAACCCACGCCCTATAGGCGCGAAGCCCAACGCGTCCTAACGCTTGGCCGCAAAGAACTCCTTCATCAGGCGGGCACATTCGTCGGCCAGGACTCCACGCACCACGACGGTCTTGGGATGGAGTGCCTGCGGGGCGTAGCGCTGATAGCCGCGCTTCTCGTCATCGGCCCCAAAGACCAGCCGCCCCATCTGTGCCCAGGCTATGGCACCGGCACACATCACGCACGGCTCCACGGTTACATAGAGGGTACACTCGTTCAAGTACTTGCCGCCCAGCATGGATGCGGCCGAGGTGATGGCCTGCATCTCGGCATGGGCCGTCACGTCGGTCAGCGTCTCGGTCAGGTTATGGGCACGGGCAATGATGCGGTCGCGGCACACCACCACTGCACCTACGGGCACCTCGCCCCGCTCGGCAGCCTTGCGTGCCTCGGCGAGTGCCTGCTTCATGTAGTCGTTGTCGGTCATGGGAATCGTCGTTTGAAGAAGCGGAATCATTGTCGGATAAGGGCGAAGCGCACAGCGACGGGTCAGCGGCGCATGTCGTGTTCGCCGAAGAGCGTGGGATAGTCCTCTTCCATGTTGCGATGGATGAACATCAACACAGTTTCTCTTAACCAGCGTGACTTGTTCGTTATCTTGTATTTCTCCAGATAACGGTCTACGATACGCTGCTCGTCATCGCTCATCAGGCACACCATGCGCTGACGGCGTCGGGGTTCTTCGTGTGGTGTCTTGGCACACGCCTTATCTCGCTTTCTCATATTTTCTGCAAATTTAGTCTTACTTCTGTAATTTCAAAGCAGAAAAAGCGTATTTTTGTCCTCAAAGTAAGAAAAAAGATGGCAGAACAGCATACATTAGGGCAAAAAGGCGAAGATGCCGCCGTTGCCTACCTGGAACGTAACGGCTACCTCATCCGCGAGCGCAACTGGCGGAAGGGACACTTAGAGATAGACATCGTGGCCGCCAAGGAGGGCGAGCTGGTCATCGTAGAGGTGAAGACCCGCACCACTACCGAATACCAGGAACCTGAAGAGGCGGTGAACGCTCTGAAAATAAGACGCATCGTCAGGGCGGCCGATGCCTACATCAAGCAGCATGCCATTGACGCCCCCGTGAGGTTCGACATCATCACGGCCACCGGCTCTGCGGACCACCTGCACCTGGAACATATCCGCGACGCCTTCTATCCCCCGATGTTTTAACTCCATTCCCCCTATCCATCGCTTATGATACCCTCATCCCTACCCCCCATCATCGAAATCAACGAGACCGACAGTACCAACCGCTTCCTGCTCTCACTGTGTCACGACCTGAAGAGCGAAGTGACCGAACTGACCACCGTCGTAGCCGACCACCAGACGGCCGGCAAGGGGCAACGCGGCAACTCATGGGAAGCCGAGGCGGGCAAGAACCTGCTCTTCAGCTTCGTGTGCTATCCGCGTTTCCTGCCCGCACGCCGACAGTTCATCCTCTCACAAATCGTCTCGCTCGCCATCAAGGAAGAACTGGAGCAGCACATCGCCGACGTGAGCATCAAGTGGCCCAACGACATCTACTGGCAGGAGAAGAAGATATGCGGCATCCTGATAGAGAACGACCTGAGCCAAGGCTGCCTGGCACGCAGCATTGTGGGTATAGGGCTGAACATCAATCAGGAACGCTTCGTGAGCAATGCGCCCAACCCCACCTCCCTGAGGCTGATTACCGGACGGGAGCACGACCGCAAGCAGATACTGGCCGGCATCATGGAACGCATGGCCGTCTACTACAACGCCCTGCGCCTGGAGGAGCCGGCAAGCTTTGAGACCGACATCAATGCACGCTATGCCCGCTCCCTCTTCCGCAGACGGGGCTACCACACCTACCGGGATGCCGACGGCCTGTTCCAGGCACGACTGCTGCGGGTGGAGCCGGACGGACGCTTCGTACTGGAAGACGAGAACGGACGGGAACGGGAATACCTCTTCAAGGAGGTGCAATATGTACTGTAACCTTTCACACCGACAATCATGAGCAGACAGGAGACCTTTCCCGTAACGGGGATGAGCTGTGCGGCCTGTTCCGCACGGGTGGAGAAGACGCTGACGCGGCAGGCAGGCGTACTGCACGCAGCCGTAAACCTGGCCGCAGCCACCGCCACCGTGGAGTATGACGACACAGTCTGCACGCCCGAAGCCCTGCAGGAGGCGTTGCAGAAGATAGGTTTCGGACTTATCATCGCTTCGCCCGAAGCGACAGAGACAGCGGCAGACACAGCCGAGGAGCAGCAGCGGCAAGCGTTCCGCGACCTGCGCTTCCGCACCGTGTGGGCCATTCTCCTCGCCCTGCCCGTAGCCGTCATCGGCATGGGCTTCATGCACCGGCCCTGGGCCAATGGGGCGATGTGCCTCCTGGCTACACCAGTGGTCTTCTGGCTGGGACGCGGGTTCTTCATCAACGCATGGCGGCAGTTGAAGCATGGCGGGGCCAACATGGACACCCTCGTGGCCTGCAGTACGGGCATCGCCTATCTCTTCAGCCTCTTCAACCTGTTGTGGCCGGAGTTCTGGCTGTCACGCGGCATCACGCCCCACGTTTACTTTGAGGCATCGAGCGTCATCATTGCCTTCATCCTGTTGGGACGTCTGTTAGAGGCGCGTGCCAAGGGGGCCACCACCACGGCCATCAAGCGACTGATGGGACTGCAGCCCCGCAGCGTCACCGTGCTGTTGTCCTCGGGCGACGAGGCGGTAAGGGAGATCAAGGCTTTGCGGCGAGGCGACCTGCTCCTCATCAGGCCGGGCGAGCGGATAGCCGTGGACGGCATCGTCACCCAAGGCAGCAGCTATGTGGACGAGAGCATGATGAGCGGCGAGCCGGTGGCCGTGGCGAAGGGACCTGGCAGCAGAGTCTATGCCGGCACCATCAACCAGCGGGGAAGTTTCCGCCTACGGGCCGAGCAGGTGAGCGGCGAGACACGCCTGGACCACATCATACGCCTGGTGCAGGAGGCACAAGGCAGCAAGGCACCCGTACAACAGCTGGTGGACAGGATTGCGGCCATATTCGTTCCGACCATCATGGGCATTGCCCTGCTCTCATTCGGCCTGTGGCTATGGTTAGACGATGCCAACGGACTCACCCACGGCCTGCTGGCGTTAGTCACGGTGCTCATCATCGCCTGCCCGTGTGCCCTGGGACTGGCCACGCCTACCGCCATCATGGTGGGCATCGGCAAAGGGGCCGAAAAGGGAATACTGATAAAGGATGCGGAGAGCATCGAAGTGGCCCGACAGGTGGATACCATAGTGGTGGACAAGACCGGCACACTGACCGAAGGGCATCCCGTCGTGGAGCGACTGGTGTGGACGGCCTCGGCCACGCCCTCTCCCGACCTGTTCTATACGCTGGAGAAACATTCCGAACACCCGCTGGCCGAAGCCATCTGTCGCCACTTGGCAACATGCAAGGAGGTGGAGGCCAAAGAGATAGAGAGCCTGACGGGCCGGGGCATCAAGGGGTGCATAGACGGCACGCTCTACTATGCCGGCAACGAACCGCTACTGGCAGCACAGGGTGTCACCATCGCCCCGGACCTGAAGCAGGAAGCGGAGGAAATGGCGGCAGAGGGCAAGAGCATCATCTACTTTGCCGACCGCACAAGGGCACTCGCCGTGGCAGGCATCAGCGACAGGCTGAAGGCAGGCAGCGCACAGGCCGTGGAACGGTTAAGACAGGAAGGGATAACGGTCATCATGCTGACAGGTGACAGTCCGGAGAGTGCGGCCCACACGGCCCGACTGGCCGGCATCAGCCATTACGAGGCCCGGATGATGCCCGATGAAAAGGCTGGCTACATCGCCTGGCTGCAGGGGAAAGGACATAAGGTGGCGATGGTAGGTGACGGCATCAACGACAGTGCCGCCCTGGCACGGGCCGACCTCAGCATCGCCATGGGGAGCGGCTGCGACATCGCTATGGACGTGGCCCAGATGACCATCATCTCCTCCGACCTGAACAAGATAGCCGAAGCCCTGCGCCTCTCACGCCTCACCGTGCGCACCATCCGTCAGAACCTCTTCTGGGCCTTTATCTACAACCTCATCGGCATACCCGTTGCCGCCGGACTGCTCTATCCCCTGAACGGTTTCCTGCTGAACCCCATGATAGCCGGCGCAGCCATGGCCTTCAGCAGCGTCAGCGTGGTGACCAACAGCCTGCGTATCAAGAGGTTCAAATGAACGGGTTGATACCAAAGCGGCGTTAGCGTGTCATGCATATCCTCTTTACTTTCGGCATGCCTCACCCCTATATAAAAAGAGTGGATGGACAGTCTGTCCACCCACCTTTTCTATTGATTGGCTCTTCTCCTGAAAAAGACGCTCAATATTCCTCTTCGTCGAAAAAGAAGTCGTCCTTGCTGGGGTAGTCGGGCCAGATATCTTCAATGCTTTCATAAATCTCGCCTTCGTCCTCCATCTCCTGCAAGTTCTCAATGACTTCAAGTGGAGCACCCGAGCGCATGGCATAATCAATCAACTCATCCTTGGTTGCCGGCCAAGGAGCATCTTCCAACTTGGAAGCCAATTCCAGTGTCCAATACATATTCTCGTCAGTATTAAAATGTAAGTATTAAGTCCTTTAGAAATTTTCGGCAAATGTATAACAAATTATTTCACTTACAACGATTATTCCAAATTATTTCTTCTTTTTCTTCATCTTGATTCATCTTGCGCGACAAAACGAAGAGATAATCGGATAAACGGTTGATATAGGCCAATAGTTCAGGGGCTATCTCTGTCTGCTCGCCCAAGGCCAATATGCAACGCTCGGCACGCCGGCAAACCGTGCGACACACATGACACACAGCGGCACCGCGCCCCCCTCCGGGAAGTATAAAGGCTCTTTGCTGGGGCAGCAGTCCGTCTATACGATCTATCTCACGCTCCAGTTCTTCCACTTGTCCGGACGTAATGATGCTGTTGGCATGCAGAGGGGTATGACTGCGGTCGGTGGCCAGATAGCCTCCCACGGAAAAGAGGGTGTGCTGCACCTGCAACAGGAAGTCGCGGTCGGCATCGTTCCGTAAATAGGTGGCAAGCAGGCCCAATTGGGCATTCAGCTCATCCACAGTGCCATAGGATTCTATGCGTATGTCTGTCTTGGAGACGCGCGTACCGCCCACTAACGAGGTGGTTCCTTGGTCTCCGGTTCCGGTATAGATAAGGCTTTTCTTCATGATGTTTCAGATTATGCGATTCTTGAGTTTAACGTTTCGGTAGATTCAGAAGTTGACGATATAGTCCTGCTTGTGCTTGCTACGGTCGAAGAAGATGAGTCCGGCATCATACAGGTCAAAGGTGACGCCGGCCTGCGGATGCTGTTTCATCTGCTGCCACAGGCGTTTCATTTCCCTACTGTAGCCTATGCCCTGAATGACAAAGAGCGAACGGGGTGCACTCCGCCGGACGCACACCTCAAAGACCTCTTCCATCAAGCGCGGGTTGCGATAGTCATGCAGGTAAAGGAAGTCAACGCTTACGCCACTCTCCAGGAAGAGTTCCGAAAGGTCGGTAGCCGCAGTGTAGTCCGCCTGCCGTTTGGCAGCTTGCAGGTAAAGCGAGACAGCCGAAGGCACACCGACATCAAGCACGGTGTCGGGCTGCATGCGGTTCACCAGACGGAAGAGCAAGCGTTTCAGTTTCAACGAGTCGTTCCGCCCCCATGCTTCCCCACGCTCCCGGGTCATCCATTCCTGCTCCTTCTGCAGGAAGCCATAGGCATAATAGGGCAGGCGTTCATGAATGACGTGGACAATCAGGTCGTAGGCAAAAGGAGAATGCACACCATATCCGCAACGGTAGCGGATGCGGCTGAGCCATACGAAGGGACGTTTCAATGTCAGCAATAGACGGTTCATCTTTTTCTTTATTACAAGCGTTGGGATGCAAATGTACGCCATTCGCATGCAAATGGCAAATGTTTGGGGATTTTTCCGTCGGGACTTCTGCTTCTATTCCGTCATTACCCGACCATTACACAGAAAAGCCCCGGCATCAGGGATACTGAGCCGGGGCTTCTTCGCTGTAAGATGCGATTAAGGATTTTAAATAAATGGTTATGTTATGCGTCAATATTAGCGTAGGTTGCGTTCTGCTCGATGAAGTCGCGACGCGGTCCCACATCTTCGCCCATCAGCATGGAGAAGATAGCGTCAGCCTCAGCGGCGTTGGCCATATCCACCTGTTTCAACATACGGTTTTCGGGATTCATGGTCGTTTCCCACAACTGCTCAGGGTTCATCTCACCAAGACCTTTGTAACGCTGGGTATGTATGGCATTCTCCGAACCGCCACCATAGGTGTCAATGAAACGCTGGCGTTGCTGGTCGGTCCAGCAATACTCCTTCGTCTTACCCTTGGTACAGAGGTAGAGCGGAGGACTGGCTAGATAGAGATGTCCCTCTTCAATGACTCTCGGGAAGTAACGGAAGAAGAGGGTCATAATCAAGGTATTGATGTGACGACCGTCGACATCGGCATCGGCCATGATGATAATCTTGTTATAGCGCAGCTTGTCAATATTGGCCTCCTTGCTCTCCTCGCTGTCCACGCCGAAGCGAATGCCCAATGCCTGGATGATGTTGTTCACCTCATCGCTCTCAAATGCCTTGTGCCACATGACCTTCTCTACATTCAGAATCTTACCGCGCAAAGGCAGGATGGCCTGGAACTTACGGTTTCGTCCCTGCTTGGCCGAACCACCTGCAGAGTCACCCTCTACGAGGAAGAGTTCACACTCCAACGGGTCTCTGCTGGAACAGTCTGCCAGCTTGCCGGGCAGACCGCCACCGCCCATGGGCGATTTGCGTTGCACGCTTTCACGGGCCTTGCGTGCCGCCACACGTGCCGTAGCCGCCAGCAACACCTTGTCCACTATCAGTTTAGCCTCTTTGGGATGCTCTTCCAGATAGTAAGAGAGAGCTTCACCCACAGCCTGGTTCACGGCACCGTTCACTTCACTGTTGCCCAGCTTGGTCTTGGTCTGTCCCTCAAACTGAGGTTCGGCCACCTTCACGGAGATAACGGCAATCAAGCCTTCGCGGAAGTCCTCACCCGAAATCTCCACCTTGGCTTTCTCCAGAGCCTTGGCACAGTTCTCATCGGCATACTTTTTCAGTACACGGGTCAGTGCTGCACGGAAACCGCCTTCGTGCGTACCACCCTCCTTGGTATTGATATTGTTCACATAGGAGTGGAGGTTTTCACGATAGCCGGTATTATACATGATGGCACACTCTATAGGGGTGTTGCCCTTTTCTGTATTCAGGTAGATGACATCATCAAAGAGGGGGGTGTTTCCACTGTTCAGGTAGCGCACAAACTCCTTCACTCCTTCTTCGCTGTGGAACGTTTCCTGAGGATGGTTACCCTCTTCATCGGTCATGCGATAATCTGTCAGTGTGATGTGAATGCCCTTGTTCAGGTAGGCCAGTTCGCGCAGACGGGCTTGCAAAGTGGAGTACTTGTACTCGGTCACGGTGAAAATGCTGCCGTCGGGCCAGAAGGTCTGCTTGGTTCCGGTAAAACTGGGATCACAAGTACCGATTTCCTTCACTGCATAGAGTGGTTTGCCGCATTCGTATTCCTGCTGGTACACCTTTCCGTTACGGAACACCTGGGTCGTCATGTGGGTGGAGAGTGCATTCACGCAGGAAACACCTACACCATGCAGACCACCGGAAACCTTATAGGAACCTTTGTCAAACTTGCCACCGGCATGAAGCACGGTCATCACGACTTCCAAGGCCGATTTCTGTTCCTTCTCATGCCAATCCACGGGAATACCACGGCCGTTGTCCTGAACGGTGATGGAGTTGTCTTCGTTGATAGAGACCTCAATGTGGTCGCAATAGCCGGCCATGGCCTCGTCAATGGAGTTATCCACAACTTCATATACCAAATGATGCAAACCGTTTTCGCTGATGTCGCCGATATACATGGCGGGACGCTTACGGACAGCCTCCAAACCCTCCAGAACCTGGATGTTGCTGGCCGAATAATTGTTCTCGCCGTTTATCTTTTCTTCTTCAGTCATATCTCTTTTTGATGCTTAGTGTAATAACAGAGCAAAAGTAGTGAATTTCTTTGAGATAACCACCCCACAGGGGAAAGAAAATTTCCGTTTGAACTTTTTTTTCGCTACTAACTCCCTTGGGGCACACCCGTCCAAGTGAGTATATACAAAAAAAGAAGCCGAACCGTCTTGGTTCAGCCTCTCTATACCAAATTCCTATGACTTATGGTAAGTCAGCGGAAACTTATCCCAACTTGTTGATGTACAAAGCCAACTTGGACTTCAAGTTATTAGCCTTGTTCTTGTGGATAACGTTGGTCTTGGCCAACTTGTCCAACATCTTCGTTACGCCAGGGTACATAGCCGCAGCTTCAGCCTTGTCTGTAGTGGCGCGGAGCTTACGAACAGCATTCCTCATGGTCTTGCCATAATATCTGTTGTGAAGTTTTCTCTTCTCTTCTTGTCTGATTCTTTTCAGTGATGATTTGTGATTTGCCATCTCGACTAATCTTTTAAAAATTCGTTTATCTTTTTATTTGTAGCCCGTGGGGGAATCGAACCCCCCTTTCAAGAATGAAAATCTTGCGTCCTAACCGATAGACGAACGGGCCATCCGTAGTGAAGCGTTTCCGCTCTTTCGCCAACGTCGTTTCCTTCGTTTGCGGATGCAAAGGTAGAAACTATTTTTGAATTGGCAAAGCATTCTTCTAAAAAATATTTTCAGCGTTATTTTAAATTGGGCGATTTAAGCTGATTTTCAACACTTTGCAAAAGGACAAAAGAAGCACTCCCCCCACTTTTTTCTTTTCTTACATACAAGTTCAGCTGACATTTCGTGCTTTTTTCGTAGTTTTGCCGTGCATTGAGAGGCCATGCGCCCCATTTACACTTTACCAAACAGAAACTGCCGACCACCAGATGCTACAAAAGACCCAAGGAATCGTGCTCCGCACACTGAAGTACAGGGACACTTCCCTCATCGTGGATGTCTACACAGAATGGTGTGGACGCGCATCGTTTATGGTTTCCGTGTCGCGCAGCCGCAAAGCTTTGGTGAAAAGCTCCCTCTTCCAACCATTGGCCCTACTGGAATTGGAAGCCGATTTTCGCACGAGCGCTAATATATATAAGGTGAAGGAGGTGAAGTCCGCCTACCCCTTTTCTTCACTTCCATTCAATCCCTACAAATCCTCCATCGCCCTCTTCCTCTCCGAGTTTCTCTATCGGGCCATTCGCGAGGAGGCGGAAAACCGTCCGCTCTTTGCCTACCTGAAGCACTCCATCATCTGGTTGGACGAATGCGAACGGGGGATTGCCAATTTCCATCTGGTGTTCCTGATGCGTCTTTCGCGCTTCCTGGGATTATACCCCAACCTGGAAGACTACCATGACGGAGACTACTTCGACTTGCAGAATGCCCACTTCGTCTCCATACGGCCTGCACTCCATCCTCACTATATCAATCCACAGGAGGCGGCGCTGCTCACCACTCTGATGCGCATGAACTACGACACGATGCACCTGTTCCGCATGAGTCGGCAGGAGCGGACGCGCTGCCTGTCGGTGCTGAACGACTACTACCGCCTCCATCTGCCCGGATTCCCCGTGCTGAACTCGCTGGAAGTTCTGAAGGAACTGTTCGACTAAGAGCCACCTGCCAAACTCAAGCCTCCCTTTTAAGGGAAGCCTTTCTTTATGAAAAAGCAGAATAAATTCAAAACGGGTTCTAATTCTTTGTTATTCCAAAGAAAATCCATAGTTTTGCTTTCCGAAACCAAATGACACATGCAGCAATGACCAAGTTTGAGATAGAAGAAAAGATAGTAACTGTGCTCAAGACCGTCTACGACCCCGAGATACCGGTGAATGTCTACGACCTTGGGTTGATTTATAAGATAGATGTAGCCGAGAATGGAGAAACGACCATTGACATGACCCTGACAGCCCCCAACTGTCCGGCAGCAGACTTCATCATGGAGGATGTCCGCCAAAAAGTGGAGGCGATAGAGGGCATACCTTCGGCCACTGTCAACCTCGTCTTCGAGCCGGAGTGGGACAAGGAGATGATGAGTGAGGAAGCCAAGTTAGAGTTGGGATTCCTCTGATTGTTTCACCATTTATAAACCCACCATCCCATGAAGAGCGTTTTCTTCCTTTCCGATGCCCACCTCGGTTCACGCGCCATCGAGCATGGCCGCACGCAGGAACGGCGTCTGGTCAACTTCCTGGACAGCATCAAGCACCGCGCCTCAGCCATCTACCTGATGGGCGACATGTTCGACTTCTGGTACGAATTCAAATTGGTTGTGCCCAAGGGGTACACCCGCTTCTTAGGGAAGCTCTCCGAGTTGACCGACATGGGTGTGGAGGTCCACTTCTTCATTGGCAACCACGACATCTGGTGCGGCGACTACCTGAGCAAGGAGTGCGGGGTCATCATCCATCGCGAGCCGCTCACCACCGAAATCTATGGCAAGGAGTTCTATCTGGCCCACGGCGACGGTCTCGGCGACCCCGACCGTATGTTCCGCCTTTTGCGCCGCATGTTCCACAGCCGCACCCTACAGACACTTTTTTCCGCCATACATCCCCGCTGGAGCGTGGATTTGGGCCTGAATTGGGCCAAGCATAGCCGCATGAAGCGTGTGGACGGGCGCGAACCTGACTATTTGGGCGAAGACAAGGAGCACCTGGTATGCTACAGCAAAGAATACCTGAAGAGCCACCCCAACATCAACTTCTTCATCTATGGCCACCGTCATATCGAGTTGGACCTCATGCTCAGCTCTACCGCCCGTGTGCTCATCCTTGGTGATTGGATCAACTATTTCTCCTATGTCGTTTTCGATGGAGAAAACCTTTTCCTGGAAAACTATATAGAAGGAGAAAGCAAACTCTGACCATACCCTCAAAACAAACGCCGCGCCCAAGAACAGCAGTTCACAAACCGCATAATAAAAGGCCGATGCGCCAGCTCCAACTACACAAATAAACATTACGTCCGTATTAAAGAGAGTGAGACCGTCCGGGTTGCAATGCAACTCTATAGCAGCAAGCGGTAGACTCCGCCAACCAAGGCTTTGATGACCCCTTTCATCTCCAGTTCGAAGAGGAGGGCGCTCATGCGGTGTACGGGGATGTCGGCTTCCACGACGAGGGTATTGATGTGCAGTTCGCCACGCTGCTGCAAGATGCGTACTACCCGTTCTTCCTCCTCCGTCAGTTCGGGAAAAAGGTCGCGCTGTACAGCCTCGGGCTTCCGTTTGCCTTCGTTCTCCATCCAGCCCATGGCCAGCAACAGTTCCTCAGCGTTCTGTACCAGTGCGGCCTTGTTGTCACGAATCAGACGGTTGCAGCCTTCGGAAGCGGGGTCACTGATGCGTCCGGGAACGGCAAAGCAGTCGCGGTGATAGCCCACAGCCAGGTTGGCCGTGATAAGCGAACCACCTTTGGCCGGTGATTCCACGACAATGGTGGCATCGCTCATGCCGGCCACGATACGGTTGCGGCTCACAAAATTGTGCGGATCGGGATTGGTATCAGACGGGAATTCCGTGAGCAGTCCGCCTTGGGAGAGCATCTCCACGGCCGTCTTGCGATGTACGGCAGGATAGATGCGATCCAACCCGTGAGCCAGTACGCCCACGGTGGGCAATCCATAGGCCAATGCAGCCCGATGAGCATGGACATCAATGCCATAGGCCAGTCCGCTGATCACCAACACTCCGGGAGACAACTCCGCCAGTTCGCGCAGGAAGGTGGCACAGAACTGTTTGCCATATTCTGTGGCACGGCGTGTACCCACCATGTTGATAACGCGCAGGCTGTTCAGGTCGGCATTTCCCTTGAAGAAGAGTACGGCAGGAGCATCGTCACATTCGCGCAGTCGTGAGGGATAGCCTTCGTCTTTCAGGGTGAGGCAAGTCAGTCGGTTTTTCTCTACAAACTCCAGTTCGCGCTCGGCACGTTGGAAGGCGGCAGGTGCGTCGAGTGCCGTTACCACGGCCGGGCTGATGCCGGGAAGCAGTTCGGGAAGTTCCTAGCGGCGGGCAAATACATGGACAGCACTGCCCAAGCTTTCAATCAAACGTTTGGCTCCCACGTGGCCAATGCCTTGGCAGAGTGTCAGGGCCATGCTGCAAATGCGTTCATCGGTGCTCATCTTGGTATTGGTTTAAGCGTTTTCAGGGATATGGGGAAGGACTATTCTTTCAGGTAGGCGGCAAAAAGTTCGTCGAACAGGGCGCATTCACTCAGTCGTCCGTTCACCACACAGACCGTTTCCACGACTCCTTTCAGGGAGAGTTTGCCGTCACTTTTGCGGAAGATGTCTTGATAAAAGACATATTTGATGCCCTCCTTCTTCAGGGAGAGTTTGCTGACAAATTCATCACCGCTCTTCAGCGGAGTCTTGAAAGCCATGGAGATGCGGGCCACCACAGGGTCCACCCCCTGCTCATGCAGTTTGGCGAAGCTGCCCCCTGC
The DNA here is from genome assembly GCA_017471925.1 of Bacteroides sp. Taxonomy (GTDB): domain Bacteria; phylum Bacteroidota; class Bacteroidia; order Bacteroidales; family Bacteroidaceae; genus Bacteroides. Next base: position 38,371 of record JAFURM010000013.1, on the reverse strand, counting down.
GCTCAGCAGGAACTCATGTCGTGTATGTTCCAAATAGTGTTGGTAATTGGCATTGTTTACAATACCTTGCAGGTCGCATTCATAATCGCGCACCTTCATTTCAAGTTGGTAGATAGGAGTCATTGTCTTGATTGTTTTCCGTTAATCGTTAACCACTGTTCATTCGTCACTGTCCATCACCCTCTTTGTTGCTCCACGTCTAACCCTTTGAAGCGTTTGAGTTCTTCCACAGTCACCAATTTATAGAGTTTGTCGCTGGGACGTATCTTGGACATCTTCATGGAGAAGTGTTGGCCTTTCTTTACGGTCGGCACGGGTTTCAGGTCCACTCGTGCTTCCTCCAGGGTGACATATTCCGCCCCGGTCGTGGGGCCGGTGATGAGCAGTTTGTCGCCCACGTTCACTTCGGCGGCTTCCACCAGGAACTCCGCCACACCGATATTGCTGAAATAGCGGATGCCCTTGCCCACGTATATCTTGCGCTCGGTGGCAGCCGAACCATAGTTCTTGGTCCATTCGCCGAGCCGTTGACCTAGGTAGTAGCCGTCCCAGAACCCCCGGTTGAAGACCGTCTTCAGCCGTTCGTCCCATGCCGCAATCTTCTCGTCGGTGAAGGCTCCCTCCAGGCAGGAGCGGACAGCCTCCTTGTAGCACTCCACCACCGTGCGCACATATTCGGGCCCGCGCGCGCGTCCCTCTATTTTAAAGACCCTTACGCCGGCATCCATCATCTTGTTCATGAAGTGAATGGTCTTCAGGTCCTTGGGCGACATGATATATTGGTTGTCCACCTCCAGTTCAGCCTGCGTCTCCTTGTCGGTCACGATGTAGGAGCGGCGGCACACCTGCATGCAGGCACCCCGGTTGGCCGAGTTGTTCATCTGGTGCAGCGAGAGGTAGCACTTGCCGCTTACGGCCATGCACAGCGCACCGTGACAGAACATTTCGATGCGTATCTCCTGACCGGACGGTCCGCAGATGTGCTCTTCGCGGATGCAGCGGTAGATTTCAGCCACCTGCTCCAGATTCAGTTCCCGTGCCAGCACCACCACGTCGGCAAACTGTGCGTAAAACCTCAGGGCCTCCGCATTGCTGATGTTCAGCTGTGTGGAGAGATGCACCTCCTGTCCGATGCTTCGTGCGTAGGTCATCACCGCCACGTCGGCTGCAATGATGGCCGATATGCCGGCCTCCTTGGCCGCATCCACGATGGTGCGCATCAGGGGGAGGTCATTGTCATAGATAATGGTGTTCACGGTGAGGTAGCTCTTCATGCCGTGTTCGTCGCAGGTGCGGGCTATCTCCTTCAGGTCATCGATGCTGAACGTACTGGCCGAGCGTGCCCTCATGTTCAGGTTCTCTATGCCGAAGTAGATGGAGTCAGCCCCAGCCTGGATGGCCGCAGCCAATGATTCACGGCTGCCCACCGGGGCCATTATCTCAAAATCCTTCAAGGTTGCTTTCATGATTCAGTCTATTTGCATTTTAGGGCAAAGGTACGCAATATTGTTGGGTATTTCATCATTTCCTGCCATTTTCGTGCAGCAAAACCTACTCACCGGAGCGGGCGGCGGCAGGTTGAGAGGTGTCGGGGCGAGGATAGCCGTTTGGCAGTGTGGAACTTTCTTCGTACCTTCGCTGTCCAAACAGAGAATGGAAAGAGAACGCCAACCCCAAACACTACGCCTGATGATGAAACATCCGCTTGCCCTGTTCAGATACTGCCCCAAGTGTGGCTCCGCCCGCTTTGAGGTGAACGACGAAAAGTCGCACCGCTGTGCCGACTGTGGATTCGTCTATTATTTCAACCCCTCAGCTGCCACGGTGGCTCTGATTGTGGACGAGGAGGGCCGCCTGCTTGTCTGCCGACGCGCCAAGGAGCCGGCCAAAGGGACACTGGACCTGCCCGGTGGTTTCCTGGACCTGTACGAGACCGGCGAAGAGGGCGTGGCCCGCGAGGTGATGGAAGAGACCGGACTGCAGGTGCAACGGGCCGACTACCTCTTCTCCCTGCCCAACACCTATCTCTACTCGGGCTTCCTGGTACATACCTTGGACCTCTTTTTCCGTTGCAGCGTGAAGAAGACCGCTCCTTTCCGGGCAATGGACGATGCGGCCGAACTCTTCTTCCTCTCCCCCGAGGAGATTCATCCCGAAGAGTTCGGTCTGGACTCCGTGCGCAAGGGAGTGGAGCGTTTTTTGGAGCAACAGATGAAAAAAGCGTGAGCGAATGCATGTATTACCGTGAAAATCCCTACTTTTGTGGGGTAGCCCGTCCAACTAACAGATAAGATAATGAAACAGAGACTATACCGCCTGATTGGCCAACTTCTGTGCTGCCTTCCTTTGATGGCGTTGGCACAGACTTCCGAGAAACAGACATCCCCCTTGCAACTCTATCAGGAAGGAGAACAACTCTTCCGTCAGGAGGCTTACGCCGCCGCCCTGAAGCCCCTGCGCGACTACGTGCGGCAGGAGACAGACAACGAAGCGCATCCCGAGCGCACCGCCCGGCTGTTAGAGGCCGGCTACATGCTGGTGTGCAGTGAGTACGAACTGGGCACCGAGGGACGCATCACCCTCCTGCAGACCTTCCTGGAAGAGCATCCCGACACGCCCCATGCCAACCGCCTCCATGCCCTCGTAGCCTCGGCCCACTTCTTTGAAGGACGCTACGAAGAGGCACTGCAAGCCTTCGCCCGCTGTCGCATGGAGCAGTTGGGTGGTGAGGAACGCGATGACATGACCTATCGGCTGGCCGTGAGCTACCTGCAGACGGGCCGCGTGAAGGAGGCCGCCGTCTGGTTCGACACCCTGCGAAGCGTCAGCTCCAAATATGCAGCCGACTGCACCTACTACCTGGCCTATATCCACTACACCCGTGGTCGGCACGACGAAGCCCTCCAAGGTTTCCTCTCCCTGCAGACCGACAGTAAATACCGTTCCTTAGTGCCCTACTATATCGCTGAAATCTACCTGCTGAAACAGGAGAACAGCCGCGCTGCAAGTGTGGCACGCGACTACCTTGCTGCCCATCCCGACGGAGGGTATGCCGGCGAGATGCAGCGTGTGCTGGGTACGGCCTGCTATCGTGACGGGCAGTATCTGGAAGCCATGAAGGCTTTCGGAGTCTATCGGGAAGAGCCGTTAGACAGTCTTCCCCGCCGGGATGCGCTCTACATGGAGGGAATCTCCTGCTACCAGTGCGGTGTCTACACGCAGGTTCCCCTCCTCTTGGGCGAGGTGACGCGCACCGACGGTGATGCCCTGGCACAGAATGCCTATCTTCACATGGGGCTGGCCTACCTGCAGTTGGACGACAAGAACAAGGCCCGCCTGGCCTTTGAGCAGGCGGCCGCCTCGGATGCCGACCTGAAGGTGAGCGAACAGGCTGCCTACAACCATGCCCTCTGCATCCACGAGACCTCCTATTCCGCCTTCGGCGAGTCGGTCACCGTCTTTGAGAAGTTCCTGAACCGTTTCCCAGCCTCCACCTATGCCGACGAGGTGGGCAGCTATCTGGTGGAGGTTTACATGAACACCCGCAGCTATGAGGCCGCCCTCAGCTCCATCGAGCGCATCAAGCAGCCCGGCAACGCCATTTTAGAGGCCAAGCAGAAGATTCTCTTCCAACTGGGCACGCAGTCCTTTGCCAATACCCGCTTCGACCAGGCAGCCGACTATTTTGAACGCAGCATCGCCCTGGGACGCTACAACGCACAGACCAAAGCCGAAGCCGTCTACTGGTTAGGTGAGGCGCACTACCGCCTGGGCCACATGGATGAGGCACAGGAGAACTTCGTGCGCTACCTCCATCTCATTCCACAGCGCAACACCCCGACGGCCGCCCTGGCCTACTATAACCTGGGCTACATTGCCTTCAACCGCAAGGACTACGACAAGGCGCTGGACCGTTTCGAAACCTTCCTGCAGGTGCAACGGCAGGACAACCGCACCATCCTGGCCGATGCCTACAACCGCATGGCCGACTGCTACATGCACGACCGCCAGTTTGAAGAGGCCAAGACACTCTATACCAAAGCCGGGAATCTGGCCACATCGGCCGGCGACTACTCCAACTACCAACTGGCCTTAGTGGCCGGTTTGCAGAAAGACTATGCCGGCAAGGTGCAACTGCTGGACCGCCTGACCGAGAAGTACCCCCAATCGCCCTACGTCATCAACGCCCTTTATGAGAAGGGACGCTCCTACGTGCAGGCCGGAGAGAGCCGTCAGGCCATCGCCTCCTTCCGTGAACTGTTGGACAAATATCCCGAAAGTCCCGTCAGCCGCAAGGCCGCCACGGAGATTGCCCTGCTCTACTACCAGAACGAAGACTACAACCGCGCCATCGAAGCCTACAAGCACGTCATCGTGCAATATCCCGGCAGCGAGGAGGCTCGCTTAGCCATGCGCGACCTGAAGACCATCTATGTGGAGGCCAATCGGGTGGACGAGTTTGCCGCGTTGGCCTCGGAAATGCCGGGCGAGATACGCTTTGAAGCCAATGAGCAGGACTCCCTGACCTACGTGGCTGCCGAGAAGGTCTACATGCGTGGCGACCATGCCGGAAGCAAGGAGAGTTTCGGACGCTACCTGAAGAGTTTCCCCGATGGAGCCTACCGTCTGAACTGCCACTACTACCTGAGCCTGATAGGCCGTGAGGAGGGCAATGACGATGCAGTGTTGGAACACACCGGCAAGCTCCTGACCTATCCCGATACGCCCTACTCCGAAGAGGCCCTGCTGATGCACAGCGAGATTCTCTACAACCGGGGTGACTATGCCACGGCCCTGCCCGATTACCGCAAGCTGCAGGCACGGGCTGCTACACCGGAACGCCGCATCGTGGGAACCACCGGCATCCTGCGCTGTGCCGCACGCCTGAACGAGGATGCCGAGGCCATCCAGGCCGCCACTGCTCTTCTGAGTGAGGACAAACTCTCCCACGAACTGCAAAATGAGGCACTCTACCTGCGGGCCAAGGCCTACCTGAACCAACAGGCCAAGGAGAGTGCCATGAACGACCTGCGCCGCCTGGCCAAGGACACCCGTACGTCCTATGGTGCCGAGGCCAAATACCTCGTGGGCCAACTCCTCTATGATGCCGGCGACTATGCCACGGCCGAGCGTGAGATTCTGGAGTTCATCGACCAGAGCACACCCCATGCCTACTGGCTGGCACGCGGGTTCATCCTCCTTTCCGATGTCTATGTAGCCATGGACAAGCAAATCGATGCCCGCCAGTACCTCCTCAGCCTGCAGCAGAACTATCCCGGTGAGGATGACATCCTGCCCATGATTGAGGAACGCTTGGAAAAACTGAAATAATCCCCACTTAAAGAAGCGACAACCGAGATGAAAGCACTCAGATACCTCTATGCAATAGCCGCAGGAAGCGCCATGAGCCTTTCCATGCAGGCACAGACCCAACCCCAAGACAGCACCCTGAACCGCACCGTCGTGGTGGAGCAGGAGTATAACCCCGACATCATGAACGCCGTGAAGGTGAACGTGCTGCCCGAAGTCCCCCCCGTCACCGTGAGCAAGAAGCCGGTGAACTATGCCACCTCCCTGCTTCCGGCCGATGAAGTGCCGTCTCCCCTGTTGGCTCCCCGTGCCGGCAAGGAGAAGGAGATACCCGCACTGCCCGGCTATGCCCGCTTAGGCTATGGCAACCGGGGCAACCTGGACCTCTATGCCAACTACCTCTTCACCCTCTCGGACAAGGCCCGCCTGAACGCCATGCTTAGCCTGGACGGGATGGACGGCAAGCTGGAACGGCCGGGAGATGAGGAGTGGGATTCCCACTACTACCGCACCCGTGCGGCACTGGACTACACCTATGCCCTCAGCCGTATGGACCTCCGTGCCGGAGCACGCTTCGGGCTCTCCAACTTCAACCTGCTGCCCATTACCTTCGACAGCAAGCAGAAGTTCACCTCGGGCAGTATCTCCTTGGGGGTGGACTCGCGCGACAAGACGCTGCCCCTGCAGTTCTCGGCCGAAACCAACCTGATGCTCTATCAACGGCAGGCCGACTTCCAGCTGGGCATCAATGACCGGGAGACCCGCATCGACACACGCGCCCACCTCTTTGCACCGCTTGACGACCGGCAGGACGTGGGTGTGGAACTGCGCATGAACAATTTCTTCTTCACGCAGGAGGAGCATCCTCAGAACGACTACTTCAGCGAATCCTTCGACGGCAATCGTATGGAGAACTATACGGTCCTGAACCTGAATCCCTACTACCGCTATCGCAGCGAGGCATGGGACGTGAGGCTCGGCCTGCACATCGACCCGACCTTCGGACTGGGCAAGAAACTGCAGGTGGCTCCCGACGTGACGGCCCGCTACACCTTAGAGAACGGCAGCCAGCTCTATGCCGGCCTGACCGGCGGACGTCGGGAGAACGACTTCCGCCAGTTGGAGGTCATCAATCCCTACGCCCGACTGAGCGACCAGCTTGACGCCACCTATGAACAGCTCAACGCCACCTTGGGCTATCGTCTGGGCAGCGGCGGCTTCTGGATGAACCTCTATGGTGGCTATCAGAGCCTGAAGAACGACCTGACTTCCTACTATGAACCGTGGACTGGAGGGGAATACCGCATTACCGTGGATTGGAGCCAGGGCGATACGGAGAATCTCTTTGCCGGTCTGGACCTCGCCTATAACTACAAGGAGGTGCTGAAGTTCTCCTTGTCGGCCCTCTACCGCAGCTGGAGCGACAAGGATGGAGAGGGAATGAACATCCAGTTCAAGCCCACGCTGACGCTGGACCTCCGTGCCGATGTGCGACCGATGGAACCGCTGCTGCTCTCGGTGGGCTATCATCATGTGGAGCGTGAGAAGCAGCTTGGGCTGGAGGAGAACGAGCCTGTCAGCAACCTCTATCTGCAGGCCTCTTACGAGCTCTTCCGCCACATCGCCATCTACCTGCGGGCGGGCAATCTGCTGAACAGGAACTACCAGCTCTACGCAGGCTATCCGGCACAGGGCATCAACTTTCTGGGCGGTGTGACCTTCCGCTTTTAGAAACAGTTTCTTAGCCCCCTGCACCTACATTCTGCATAAAATATTTAAATTCTCCTTATATTATAAGGTGAAGCATTCCTTTTTTTCCTACTTTTGCGGGCAAAATACGTGGCGATGGCCACTTTAACAGAAAATATAGAATATGCAAAAGAACCTTGTAATCGTTGAGTCACCGGCCAAAGCCAAAACCATCGAGAAGTTTTTAGGGAAGGATTATAAAGTGCTCTCCAGCTATGGGCACATCCGAGACTTGAAGAAGAAAGAATTCAGTATCGACATAGAGCAGGACTTCAAGCCGGACTATGAGATTCCGGCCGACAAGCGGAAAGTGGTGTCCGAGCTGAAGGAGGAGGCCAAGAGTGCCGAGACCGTGTGGCTGGCTTCCGATGAGGACCGTGAAGGAGAGGCCATCGCCTGGCACCTGTATGAGGTGCTGAAGCTGAAGCCCGAGAACACCAAACGCATCGTGTTCCATGAAATCACCAAGAGCGCCATCCTGCGGGCCATCGAGCAGCCGCGGGCCATCGATATCAACCTGGTGGATGCCCAGCAGGCCCGCCGCATGCTGGACCGCATCGTGGGTTTCGAACTCTCGCCCGTGTTGTGGAAAAAGGTGAAGCCCGCCCTCTCGGCCGGACGTGTGCAGTCTGTGGCCGTGCGCCTCATCGTGGAGCGCGAGCGCGAGATTGCCAACTTCCATAGCGAGATGTCCTATCGGGTGACCGCCCTCTTCCTGGTGCCCGACGCTGACGGCAAGCCCGTGGAGCTGAAGGCCGAGCTGGCCCGTCGTCTCAAGACGAAGGCCGAGGCCCGACAATTCCTGGAGAGCTGCCGTACGGCCGACTTTGCCATCAGCGACATCACGACCCGTCCGCTGAAGAAGACGCCCGCCGCCCCCTTTACCACCTCCACCCTGCAGCAGGAGGCCGCACGCAAACTGGGCTTCACCGTGGCCCAGACCATGATGCTGGCCCAGCGCCTCTACGAATCGGGAAAGATTACCTACATGCGTACCGACTCGGTGAACCTCTCACAGTTCGCCCTCCAGGGCAGCAAGGAGGCCATCACCAACCTGATGGGAGAGAAATACGTCAAGACACGCCACTTTGCCACCAAGACGAAGGGAGCACAGGAGGCGCACGAAGCCATACGCCCCACCTACATGGAGAATGCCAAGATTGAAGGCACCGCTCAGGAACGCCGCCTCTACGACCTCATCTGGAAGCGCACCATCGCTTCACAGATGGCCGACGCCGAGGTGGAGAAGACCACGGTGACCATCAACGTGGGCACCTCTGCCGACACCTTCACGGCTACGGGCGAAGTGGTGAAGTTCGACGGCTTCCTGCGCGTCTACCGTGAGTCCTATGACGAAGACATGGAGCAGGACAGCGAGAGCGGACTGCTGCCCCCCTTGCAGAAGGGACAGGTGTTGCAGCAGCGTGAGATTACGGCCACCGAGCGTTTCACCCAGCATCCCGCGCGCTACACCGAGGCCAGCCTGGTGCGCAAGATGGAGGAACTGGGCATCGGCCGACCCTCTACCTATGCACCGACCATCTCCACCATCCAGCAGCGTGAGTATGTGGAGAAGGGCGACAAGCCCGGCGAAGAGCACACCTACAACGTGCTCTCCCTGAAGGAAGGCACCATCAGCGACAGCCTGCAGACGGAGGTATGCGGTGCCGAGAAGAACAAGCTTATTCCCACCGACATCGGTACGGTGGTCAACGACTTCCTGCTGGAATACTTCCCCAACATCATGGACTATAACTTCACGGCCAGCGTGGAGAAGCAGTTCGACGAGATTGCCGAAGGCAACGAGACCTGGACCGAGGCCCTGAAGACCTTCTACAAGGACTTCCACCCCTCTGTGGAGAAGACCCTCACCACCAAGAGCGAGCACAAGGCCGGCGAGCGCGTACTGGGTACCGACCCCGTGAGCGGGAAGCCCGTATCGGTGAAAATCGGTCGCTTCGGTCCCGTGGCCCAGATAGGCACGGCCGATGACAAGGACAAACCCCGCTTCGCACAGCTGAAGAAGGAGATGTCGATAGAGACCGTTAACCTGGAGGAGGTGCTCGAACTCTTCAAGCTGCCCCGCACCCTGGGCGAATATGAAGGCAAGACGGTGACGGTGGGTGCCGGACGCTTCGGCCCCTATATCTACTTCAGCGGCATGTATGTCTCCCTGCCCAAGGGCGCAGACCCCTTGACGCTGACGCTGGATGAAGCCGCCGGACTGATTAGGGAGAAGCAGCAGAGCGAGGCACAGCGCCACTTGAAGACCTTTGCCGAAGATGCCGAGCTGGAAATCATGAACGGTCGTTTCGGCCCCTACATCTCTTACAAGGGCAACAATTATAAGATACCCAAAGACATCGTTCCCCAAGACCTCACCTACCAGTCCTGCATGGACCTCGTAAAGCTGCAAAGCGAGAAGGTGGCCAAAGCCCCTGCAAAGCGCAGCAGAGCAAGAAAGTGAGCCCATTCGTCCATACATGTGTTGTCCGTGGACCACACATGTCTCGTCCATCGTCCATACACGTCTCGTCCACGGACCACACGTGTATGGACGAACGCTTATATATATAGGTGTAAAGAGGCACACGTATAGACGTGACGGGACATGCGTATAGACGTGATGAGCTGCACGTATAGAGGCGAAAGCACAGACGTATAGAGGCGCACAGAGGCTGCCTCATGGAAGGCCGCCAAACAAGAACGCGGATTATCACAGATTACTTTGCGTAAATCTGCGATAATCCGCGTTTCTGCAGTATCCGGTATGCTTATCTTCTCTTTCCGGTCAGGCGGTTCAGCGTCTTTGTCAATTCGTTCTGGACATCGGAATCCGCCACACGGATGGTGTTGAGCTTGTCAATAATGTCCTGCTTCAGGTAATGTCCGCCATACCATCCCAATGCTTCGGCTGCAATGACACGTACTTCCTTGGGACGGGTGGTGTCGGTCACATAGTTTGTCAGCAGGTCAATGCCGAAGGTGTAAGGACCGTTGCGGAAGCGGCGTACGGCCAGTTTCAGCCGTGAACGCTTGGGGTCGGAGCTGTTGATGAGCTTCACCCGTTCGGCCTTCTCCTCTGCGGGATATTCCAGGGACTTCTCCAGCTTCTCCATATACTTGCGGTCATAGAACGCGCGGCCTTCGCTCAGCTTCTTGGCCAGGTCTTTCACCACCTCGGCATCAAAGGCATCGAGACCGGAGATGGCGCGGAAGTTCATGCGCATCTCCGTGCCACGCTCCAGGTAGGCACTCACGAGGGCCTCGGCACACTTGGGACTGCCGTGCAGTTCGCAATACTCCGTAGCGAAGCGGCGAATCAGTTCATAACCGTCGTTGATGGCCGCCGTGATGACACGCTCTGACTTCTCGGGATAGTTCAGGTAGAGCAAGCGCATGGCCTGCAGGCGCACGATGAAGGAGGGAGAGCTGAAGTAGGTCTCCTCCAACAGTTCGGGCAAGCCGGGATAGTCGGCATCGCTCAGCTGGCGCAGGGCCAGTGCCTGCACGTCGGGCATCTCATGCTTCAGTTGCTTCTTCCAGAAGCCTGCGTTGCCGGCCTTCAGCACGAGGGCTTCGTTGATGTCGAACTTGCAGGGGGCGTTGGAGGCGAAACGATAGGTGGGGTCACCGCTCATGTGGTTTTCCAGGAAGCAGTTCATGCGGTTCACGTGGCCCACACGCATACCGGCTCCCATCAGGCCGTAGAACTCATCGGGCCACTTGTCCTGAATGGTGTTCACGGTACATCCGATGGTAGCTATCGTGCGTCCCTCGCTGAAGATGTAGGCACCGGCCACATAGTCCTTCACGTGGAACGAGCCGTTGTAGCAGGCATCAAACAGCACGAAGCGGGCTTGCGGCTTCAGGCCGTGGATGTCGGTAGTGTAGATGTCCATGCCACGGTCAATGATGGAGTCGGCTGCCCATACCTCTTTATCAAAGGTGTTGGCACACCACTCGCGGGGAATGCCGTATCTGCGGGCCACACTGTCGATAGCGGCCTCGCGGCTCATCTTGCGGCGACGGTTCAGGTAGGACACCTCGCTGCGGGCGTTGAACTTCACACCTTCGATACCCTTGTTCAGCGTGTTGCTCTTGGGGTAGGAGTTCAGGTACTGACGCTCCTCGGAGCCGTGGTGATGATAGAGCATGATGTCCAGGCCCGGTGCCTGCACCTCGTTCAGGTAGAGTCCCTTCACGGCATCGGCAAAGTCGAAGTCCAGGAACTTGCTTGTACCTCCCGGCAGGAAGATGGCCGGCAACTGTTCGCGCAACGCCAGCTGTTCACCGGCCCAGGCGGCCTGGTCTTCCGAGTTGTAGGCATTGCCGCGTGCCACGGTCAGCTTGTCCACTACGTTGTTGGCGTCTTCCTTCTTCAGGGCAACCGCCTTCTTCAGGAACTTTCTCAGCAGTTCATACTTGTCCACGCCTTCCAGTTCCAACGGCTTGATGCGTGCCGAGTAGATGTCGGGCGAGAGGTATTGCTTGGAGTCTGCGCGCAGGGTGAAGTAGTGATAGAGCGCGATGGTGGAGTCCTGCTTCAGGTAGTCGAAGGTCAGGTCGAAGTCATCGTAGTAGCGGTCGCTGGGGATGCTGCTCTCCTTCCAGTCGTGCTCCTGGTCCATCTTGAAGGCCGAGCTGAAGTGTTGGGCATCGCGCACCATGGCAATGGGCACATCGCCCACCAGCACGCAACCCTCCAACGGAGCCTTCTTGTCGTTGTGCCACTGTTGCAGCAGTTCACGGATGGGTTGCGGAGACTTCCAGTCGTCCACAGCCAGGTAGGTGCCCAGGCCGTCGGCCTCCACGCTCTGACGGTATTCGTCTACGGCCTCGCGGGCCTTGTCGTAGCTCTTGCTGTCTATGATGATGGCAAAGGTGGTCGGCGTCTTCACGCTCGGTGCCGTAATCTCCTGTGCCTCTGCTCCCGACACTGTTGCCATGAGCAGCAGGGGGAGAGCGAAAAGTTTATGCTTGTTCATTGTAGGAATGCTTAATGATGAATCAATACTCTATTCTTCTCAGCGTCTGCACAATCTCGGCCTGCACTTCGTCGGGCAGGGTCTTCTTCTGCAAAGCCTTGAGACCTTTCACGATGTCGTCCTTGCGGTAGCTCAGGTGATACCATCCCAGCACCTCGGCCATCACCACGCGGGTGTCTAACGGGTTGCTGTCGTCACCGATGTAGGCCAGGCTGAAGTCAATCTCCGGATGACGCGGATAGTTGCGCCACGTGCGCATGTTCATGATGCGGTCCATAGGCTCCAGCTCCGGATTGGTCATGTTGGCCTTCTGCTTGTCCATCTTTTCGATGGAACGCTTGAAGATGCGCAGCACGGTGGCCTCTTCCTGCTCCTTGTTCACGCGGTTGGCAGTGGCGAAGTAGGCACGTGTGGCAGCTTCCACATCTTCCCACTTGAAGTTCTGGATGGCACCCATCAGCGTGTATTGCACGCGCTGGCGCTCGCTTTCGTCCACGATGGCTTTTACCATGGCAGGCAACAATACGGGGTCGCCCATCTTGTTGGCATAGTCTGAAGCATGGCGGGCCAGGCGTTCATAGCTGTCGCTGATACCGGCCTTCACGGCATTGGTGAAGTTGGCGTCGCGGTAGCGTGACAACAGGCGCAGTGCTTCGGCACGCACGGTGATGAAGGGCGTTTCGCAGTAGGTCTTGTAGAGCATGTCCGAGAGTCGCTTCTCCTGGTCATGGTCGGCCAGCATGCGCAGGGCCAGTGAGCGGACATCGGCATAGGGGCTTTCCAACTGTCCCTCCCAATAAGCCTTGTCGGCGGCACGGGTGGAGATGGAAGCACTCAGGTCGTTGGCCTCTACGGGAGCGAAGCGCACAGTGGGGTCACCGATGAGGTGGCCTTCCAATGAGGCAATGAGACGATTATAGTGGCCCACGCGGATGCCGTGAGAGAGCAGACCAATCATCTCGATGGTCCAGCGGTCTTGCAGCACGTTGCGGGTGTTGCCCTGTGCCACGAGGGTATTGCCTCCGCTGAAGATATAGGAACCGGCAATGTAGTCGTCCTCATGGAACGAGCCGTTGTAGCAGGCGTCGAACATCACGAAAGTGGGGTTGCTCTTGCGGGTCAGCATGTCTTCAGTGGTGATGTGCTGGATGCCGTCATAGAGGGAGTCGGCCTTGATTTGTTCGGGCGTGCCCATCTTGCCCCAGAACTCCGGCTTCAGGCCGAACTCTTTCTCCAGGGCCACACGGATGGTGTCTTCGGCCACCTTCTTGCGACGGGCCATACGCTGCACATAGCTGTACAGCTCGCTGCGCAGACGCTCATAGCGACTGCTGAAGTCTTCGCCGGTTGCACCGTTGTTGATGAGCTGGGCAGTGGGCATACCGTGTTCGTGGAACATGAAGACATCCACGTCGGGACGCTGCAGCTCGTCAAACAGGCGGTACTTCATGGGGTTCTCCATGCGGAAGTTCCAGTGTTTGAAGCTGGTGCTGGTCTTGAAGGCCAGGGGGAAGTTCTCCTTGTAGGCCCTCTCCTCGTCCATCCAGGCAATCAGACAGTCGGAGTTATAGGAAGAGCCGTTGTAGGAAACCACCTGATCCAGTTGGTCCTTCTGCAGTCTCTCCTTGGCCTTGGCAGCCTTGTCCAAGAAGGCGGCGATGGCCTTGTACTTATCGCCGCCGCGTGCCACGGGGTACTTGATGCGTGCCGAGTAGAACGTGGGACGCAACACCTGCGGACTGCTTTCCTTCAACTTGTAGTAGAAGTGCTGCGGGTTGATGCTGTCGGGACGCAGGAATTCAAACTCCAGGTCTAAGGCATCATAGAAACGGTCGGTAGGTACGGATGACTGTTCGAAGGGGTAGACGGCTTCATTCATCTTGAAGGCGGTGGTGAAGTGTTGTGCATTGCGCACCAGGGCCACAGGAATGTCGCCCACCAGCACGATGCCTTCCAGATGGTTGGCCTCCTTGTACACCTTCACAATCTGTTCTTTCACTTCCGTGGGATTCTTCCAGTCGCCACGGATGATATAGGTGGCCAGCCCGTCCTTCTCCACAGCATCACGGTAGCGCAGCAGGGAGTTTTCCGTCTGGTGATAAGTCTCGTTGTCGGTCACGATGGCAAACGAGGTGGCCTGTTCGGCCGTGGGCTTCACAACCACAGTCTGTGCCTGTGAGGCTTGCCAGCCCATGAACAGGGCGGCTATGAGGGTTATCTTACTTTTCATAGGAGTTGATTAGATTTTGAGTCTGTAATAGGTGCGTTCTGCGGCCTCTTTCACAGCCTGCGAAGCCTGCTTGTCCTTCATCACGCTCTGGCAGGCCTGCATGATGTCATCGCGGCGGTAGGACTCCCTGAACCAAGCCAGGGCGTCGAACAGCTTCAGTCTCACCTCTTCGTTCTCGCTGTTGTCCTTCAGGATGGGCAGCAGATCGTCCATCAGGCAGTGCATCATGGTGTTGCGCATACCGCTGATGTAGGACTTGCGCCACTTGCTCGTCTTGTCGAATATCTCCTGATAGCTTTCGCGCTTGGCCGAAGCCTTCAGCAGTTCCTGACGGCGGGCCTCCTTGTCCTCCACGAGGTGGGTCTTGGCAAAAGCCTCATCGATGGCCTTATCCACGGCAGCCTTGTCGAACACGGGCAGGTAGATGGTGATGTTGAAGGCCACACGCTGGGAGAGGTTGTCTTGGATGTAGGCATTCACCAAGTGGGGCACATATTCGCTCAGACCTACGTGGCTCATCTGGCGTACGGCATAACGGCGGATGAACTCATTCTGGTCGGTCAGGGCCGGAATCAGCATCTGCTTGAAGTTGTCGTCGCTCAGCTTCTCCAACAGTGAGAGGGCGGTGTAGCGCACCACGGTATAGGGAGAGTTTTCAAACTTCTGACGCAGCAGATCGGAGATACCCTTGTGGTCCAGGTAGAAGAGCTGGTGCATGGCGATGTTCTGGATGTCGGCATAGGGAGAATCTAAAGCGGCCAGTGCCTTCTTCTTGTCGAACTTGCGGCACAGTTCGGAGGCGTCCACTTCGGGGTCATTGGAGACGAAGCGCAGGGTGGGGTCACCGGTGATGTGACTCTCCAGGATGTTGGTCATGCGTGCCCAGTGGCCGATGCGTGCGCCCAGGGCCAGCGTGCCCAGCATCTCGTTGGCCTGCTTGTCCTGCAACACATTCACGCTGTTGGCAAACACGGCACAACTCTTGCCCTCGCTGAAAATGTAGCGGCCGGAGATGTAGTCGTCCTCACGGAAGTCGCCGTTGTAGCAGGCATCGAAAATCAGCATACGTGAGTTGGGCTTGAAGGCGGTAACGTCGTCCAGCAGGATGCCCATCTTCAGGTCATAGATGGAGTCCTTGGCACGCACCTCGGGGTCATTCCAACCATCGGCCCAGTTCTTGTCCACGAAGTATTTGCTCTCTAACTTGGCTATCTCCTTCTGGATTTCCTCGCTGTTCTTGCCACGACGTTCTAAGCGACGCAGGTTCTGACGCTCGGCATACTTCATGCGTTCGATGTGTGCCTCGGCATCGTGTGTCTCGGGGTCGGCACTGATGTACTGACGATGGGGCAGGCCGTGGGCATGGATGATGGTCAGGTCCAGGTCATCACGCTTCAGCATGTTGATGATGTCATCCTTGGGATAGTCCAGGAAGTTGTAACGCAGGAAGCGGGCACGTCCCCGTCCGTCAAAGAGGCCGGGCATCTGTTCGCGCAGGGTGAACTCTTCGGGTGCCCATGCGGTGAGCGAGTTGGAATAGGAGCCTTCGCCCGTGTGGGAGAAGAACTGGTCCAGTTGGTTGCCGCTCTTGTGCTCGGCGATGGTCTTGCGCAGGAAGAGTTTCACCTGCTCATAGGGGTCGGTGCCGTTCTTCAGCGGCTTCACGCGGCCCGAGTAGATGTCACACTTGATGGTCTGCGGAGAGTGTACGGCCAGGTTGTAGTAGAAGCATTCGGGATGCAGGGAGTCTTGCTTCAGGTAGTCGAATTCCAGGTCCAAGTCATCATAGAAGCGATCGCTCGGTACGGAAGATTCGTGCCAGTCGATGGTCTCGTCCATCTTGAAGGCGGTGGTGAAGTGCTGGGCCTTGCGCAGCATGGCGATGGGAATGTCGCCGATGAAGACAACGCCTTCCAACTTGTTCTTCTTGTAGAGTCGCTTGATAACCTCCTTCACCTCTTCGGGGCGTTGCCACGTGTGGTGAACAATGAATGAGGGGAGGCCTTCTTCGGCCAGGACAGCAGTGTAGTCTTTGATTTCGTTGCCGCACTGTTTCCACGTTTCACTGTCGGTGATGACGGCAAACGAGGTCTTGGCCACCTTCTGTGCGGGGGCAATCACCTCCTGGGCTTGCAGGGAGGCAGCCGAAAGCAGCAGCGTGGCGAGCAGTATGTTCTTGATTCTCATATAGATTAAAAGTTTTATGGTTACTGTCTCTTATTTCACACAATCAACCTTCTCCGCAGATGGTGTATCGTGGAGAAGGTTGTTTAGTTATTTGTAGGAAGTGTGGGGCTTGGGAACAACTCCTTAGAAGTTGCAGCCCACGGTGATGGAGAAGGTGTTGCGCTTGCTGAACAGGTCGCTGTCGGCATTCACGTGCTCAAAGGCAGCCTTGGCGAAGATGTTGGTGCGGGATTTCTCCTTGATTTGCTGGGAGTAGGTAGCCGAGAGGCCGAACTTGGTGTAGTCGCTTGCCAGGTAGTTCAGGTCGGTTCTCTCCATAACCACGGAGGCATAGTCGGGGAAGGAACCGTTGAACTCATACTCACCGCTCTGGTTCTTCTTCAGGGCACCGGAGAGGTCAACCAACAGACGCTGGTTCTTCTCTGAACCCACTACGAAGTTCTTCTTGATGGAGAGGCTGTAGAGCATGTTCTCGTAGTTCTTCTTGGCTTCGGGCATCAGGTACTTGTCATCCTGCTTCACGTAGCTCACGCCGGCATCCACCTTCCAGCCATATTCACCACCCTTGTTCTGGATAAAGGAGTAGTTCACTGCGAAGGCTTCAGTCTCGTAAGTAGAGCGAATGCTGTGGAACACCTCAATCCAGTTGTTGTTCTCCAAAGAATTGTTGCGCTGGTTCACATACTCGATACCGTCAATGCTGCGGCTCTCGTAACCGAGGTTCAGGTAGTGAGTGAAGCGTTCGCCCGTACGGTAAACGGTAAGTCCGGCCTTCATCACTTCATCGGCAATCTGAGCAATACGCTTGGGGTAGTTACGGCCATTGGAGTCTTTCATGTTATCCACGTCCTCCACGTGCTTGGTGTAAACGGCTTCGAACAGCAGTCTCCACTTTTCACCGTTGAAGTTGTATTGGAAACCGGCACCGATACGGTCGCCCTTGTAGTCGGTTTCACGGCCATTGCCTACACCATTGACGGCAATACCAAGACCTGCATGCTCATAATATTGTTGATCTACGTAGAAATTGACGTTTTCCATCTTGGAGTCTTCCTTGATAGAGGCGTATTCAAGGTTGATACCTAACGTGTGCTTGTCATTAATCTTATAAGTCACGCCGGGTAATAACTCCAATGTATAGAAACGGGTATCCACACGAGGGTCCAACTGCTTGGCAGAAATAGAGGCCTTGTAGGCACCCTTGATACCGAAGCTCCAGTGATTCCACAGGGTAGGCGTAGCGGCCAGGAATTCCAGGTCGTAGAACTGGTTGCGCCATTTGCTCAGGTGACCTTCATCGGTCACGTAGTAGGGCATGCCACGGAACGGGTCGGTGATAGAGGCGTTGTATTGGGCATCCTTGATGTTCTGCTGTTCAAAGGAGAACTTGCCCCATACGAAAGCCTTGTTTTCCAGATTCATGAAACCTTCACTATTCACACCGAAGTTGTTCAGGCTCTCGCCCTCTTGCGGACGCTTGAAGTCACCGTCAATGTTGGTGTAGTTGAACTTCAAGTCCGAATACTTACGGGTATCGTCCAAACCGACACCGGCAGCATTCTGCGAGTTGAACCAAAGCTTCTTCTGTTTCAGCAATTCCAGGGCGGCCGGAGAGAAACCTTGTGCATGTATGCCCAGGGCCAGCAGGCAGACGGAGAGCAATGCACCTATTCTTTTTGCTATATATTTTTTCATATCTGTATCAGTATTAAAAAGAGATTATTGAATAGTGGGATTCCATGACGGTATGCCGCTGGCAGCGTTGTTGTCTTCATCGTTGTAGCGACGGAACATAGGAATAACGCCACGGTCGAAGTCATCAGTACTGTTGTTAGTATCCTGATAGCTGAAGCTACCGTTGTCCAACATGATGTAGTTTCCATTCTCGTCGGTGGCACGTTTGCGTGTAACACCCTTGCCACAGTAAGTTTCGCCTACCCAGGTCATACCGGCATCAATGGTAGCCGGAACACGCTTGGCTGCAGCCATAGATTCGTTATCAATGGCTTCCACAGCATCAATGAAATATCTGATAGGGATTTTACAGTAAACGGTATAGAGGGAGCCGAGATCTTTGGCCTGCAATGAAAAGTTGTTTGCCGGGTCATAAGTCTCGCCTTCGGGAACTTGGAAGATGACATAGGCACCACCAAATACAGAGGTTAAGAACTGCGATTTGGTGACAGTGGACTTACCATTGTAATAAACATGTTCCATGTTGTACACGTTGTAATTATCAGGGTATTTGGCATTGCCGGTATAGAATTCAAATTCAACGTTTTCGCAATTAACCGGGCTGTTAGGACTCAGGTTCTCCAATTGGTGATTAGCTGCCCACTGAGCGAGAACGCATGATTCACCGGGTTGCAAGGGGAAGTCTGTTCCGCTACCAGGGAACTTGAAGACACATTCGGCATATCCATATTCGTTGTTATCGGTATCAGCACTTTCCCATAACGGCAGAATCTCAGTAGCCTTGGTGGGATAGAGGTTGGCAAAATACAGACCGTCCAGATAGATAACTTTATTGCTATTGTTATAAAGTTCATAGAACTGGTCACGGAAATACCAGTCGATAGAACCACTATAGTAGATTTCTTTGAACATGAGGTCTGCAGCCTTTGTTCCGAACATTTCAATATCCAAAGACTCATCTCCGGGGAAGACACCCTTATTGGCCAAGCTACCGGCCAGATAGTAGGCACCACCTTCTTCATCGTATGCAATACAAGAAGCAGTAATGGTATAGAGGCCTGGAATAATGTCCTCCATATTGAGGCTTGTGCCATCGGTCTCTTTTTCATAGGTCAGACCTTCTGAGTAGTTGACGAACTTCACTTTCAGGTTTTCAACGGTAAAGTTGCTCATAGCGCTGTTCAGCGTCACATTGACCTGTTTGGTCAGCTTCTCAATTGTCTCGGCATCACCTGCGTCGCTGAACTTCTCACAAGCCGTGAAAGCCAGCAGGCAGAGTAACAATGCGGGTATATAATATTTCTTCATAAGATTCTATCTGTTTTAGAGGGTAAGTGATAATTCAAGTCCGAAATAATACCGGTTGTTCTTTATTTTATAATTACCCGGTGTACGGGTAGACTCAATACGCGGGTAGCTGCGGAACATGTTGTTAGCAAAGAAAGAAGCGCGGATGTTCTTGCCAATCTGCTTAGTCACATTGATGTTGAAACAGTAGTAGGGGCCATAGCTTTCCTTAATGGCATTGCTATGCTCTACATTATCCAACAAAGATCTGTAGCCGGCATCAATAACGTCCTGGCGATCCTTGAACTGTCCATCTTTGAACCAATTGACTGAGCCATCCTGAGTAGAGATGTAGCCCACAGGGATGGTATCGTTCCTATAGTTGGTCCAGTCGCTTTCGTCCCAGATAGCCTGTGCGGTCAAGGTTACAACGAAACCGATGCTCGGGATGTTGTGGGTAGCACGCAGGGTGGTGGTGAAACGTTGGCTGTAGTTCAGTGAACTCTTGCGATCATAGATGGCAATGTCTGCACGTTCATAGCCCTGACCATCGTTCTCATCGTAAAAACTATGGCCGTTGCTGTAGCTTTCGGTACGCATCCAAGCACCGTTTACCTGGAAAGAGGTGCGGATAGCATCGATACGGCCGACATTCAGGTCAAATTCCACACCCTTGGTGTTGGTGAAACGGTTGTTGGTCGGTGTGGAGTACTTGGACAATACGTTGTAAGTACCATCCAAATAAAGTGCATTGGCATCTTTGTCACGCTTGTAGATGTTCCAAGTGTAAGGTTCGTAAGTATCGATTGTGCTGGAGAAGACATAACCGTTCTTCAAACGCTCAGTGAAGGCGGTTACGCCCAGGCTCACCTTACCAAGGTTCAGGTCGAAACCAAGTTCGGCCTTGTGGTTCTTGGCAATCTTCAGGTCTTTGTTCTCCGTGTTGTAGCGTTTTACGTTGGTGATGAAGAGACGTTCGTCTTCAGGCACCGAGCTGCTAGTCAACTCATTGATATAGTCGTACTCAAAGTAAACATCTTCCGGATAGAGGTAAAGCAAAGTAGGCATCTTGGCCGTGATACCGTAACCACCACGGATAGTCAGTTTCTCGGGAATGATGTCGAAAGAAGCATTGACACGCGGAGAAAGGATGCCGCCCACTACAGAAGCGTTGTCATAACGAGCACCGAGTTGGATGTTCAGGTTACGTTCGCCAATCATCCAGTTGAAGTTCTCTTCAACGAAAGCACCAAACTGTTTGACGTAGGGAATATCCTTGTAGGAACGTTCACGGAAGGAGGAGTTGGCATAACCCACTTCACGGTAGGGAGGAGTAGCGGGGTCAAACATTTTACCATCACCTTCGTTACCGTCGGCCCTGAAGTCTACACCCAGTAAGATACGGTTGTTGGTGTTTCCCCATTTCTTGAAGAAGTTGGCTGTCAACTTGGCGAAGAGGTTAATCTCCTTGCTGTTCAGGTCATAGCGGCCTTTGTAACTGTTCGGCAGGTAATTGGCATAGTGAGTGGGGTCTACACCGGTCAGGTTGGTAATCTTGTTGCCATCTATGTCGTAAATGTCTTGTCCCGCCTTGTTGGAGAGTATGGCACCGTCCACAGTGGTCATGGAGAAGTTGGCATTACCTGATGTGTAGAGTTCCTCGTGGAAGTTGTTCTTGTTGGTATAAGTACCGCTCAAGACGTAGCGGATGTTCTTCAACCAGCCTTTGTTGATGTCCCAACGGCCGTTGGTGTTGACTGTGAATCCCAGTTCCTTGCCGCCAGAACGCTTCTGGTCTATTTCATCATCGGGGTTCCTTTCACGAGTATCCTTAGAATAGACCACATCCAAAGAGGTGTTGCTGCGCAGTCTGCCGAAGGTATTGGAATAGAGAGCCTTGGCTGTAAAGCGTTGGTAGTGCACATAAGTAGAAGTCGGTTCTGTAACGTTATAGGCATAGTCACCGCTGATATTCAAAGCACCCTTCTTGCCTCCGAGGTCAAAACCGGAGCCTGCAGATACGGCATAAGTGTAGGGATTGACACGGGCATTCACACGCAGCGGCTCGCGACCGGCCTTGGCGTTGATGATAACGGCACCGGAGGTCAGGTCACCATACTCTACCGAGGGAATACCACGGATAAACTCAATGGACTCGATGTTTTCTGTGGAGATGCTGCGCACGTCGGCACCGGTAGCCGGGCCACCACCATCCATAACGGCAGCACTTGTCTTACCGGAAAGAGAGGGAGCCAAAGCGGTAAGGTTGGCATTGTTGGAAATCGGCGCACCGTCGCGGATGATGGCGGTACCCAAAGAGTTCATGGCGGAGTTGCTGGCATCACGCATGTTCAATGTACGGGCCTTGTGCATACCCGGGTCGTCATCGATGACACCACCGGGAATCATGGAGAGCAGGTCGAAAAGGTTGTTGGCCTGCATATGGTCGATGGCTGTACGCGACACCTTGGAAGCGGTAGACTTACCGGCCTGGCTGCTCTGGGCCACAACCACGATTTCCTTGATGTTGAAGTCCTCGTTCTGCATGGTGAAGTCCATGTGCATGGTGCCCTTGATATTGAGCAGGGTGTCAATGGTCACGGCACCGAGGTATTGGATTCTCATGTGGGTACGTCCGGTGGGCACTTCGTTGATGGTGTAGTTACCGCTCTCGTCGGTCACCGCACCCATACCGTAGTCCACCAACTGGACAGAGGCAAAATCCAGTGGAACACGCTTTCCGGCTTCCATCTTGTAGACAGTGCCGTGAATTCTTACTTTCTTCGCTCCCTGCGCGTTGGCGTAAGGAAGCAACAAGAAGTTTGCGAGAAGAAAGAGCATGAATATTCTTCCCGCCTGTTTGGTTGCACTTTTAATCATTTCAATACTATATTAGTTAGGTGAGACATATATATCTGTTATTCTTATTCTTCTGTTTCCTGTAAGGGAAGCCCACTTCCTCGTCCTCGGGTTGTTCCGATTTCTTAATTACTATTACAAAAGCGTAATAAAACAGCGGCAAAGGTAGAAGACTTTGTTGTAACTGAAACGATTTCGATGCATTTTAACATTCTTTTATTGCAAAATACCGCAAAAAGGGGAGCAAAACTTTGAAGTTATCGGTTTTTCGCGCGTTTTCTTTCAGATTCTTGCTATATTTGCCACCAATGATTCATTAAAACAAAAAATTATGTTTGCAAAAGAGACTTATGTGCAACGCCGTGCCTTGCTGAGACAGAGCATAGGTTCAGGGCTGTTGCTGTTCCTGGGAAATGACGACCAGGGGCTGAACTATGAAGACAATACCTTCCGCTATCGGCAGGACTCCACTTTCCTCTATTTCTTCGGTCTGTCATTTGCCGGTCTGTCTGCCGTCATTGACATTGACGAGGAACGGGAGATTATCTTTGGTGACGAGCTGACCATTGACCACATTGTATGGATGGGCACACAGCCCACGCTGCACGAGAAGGCAGCCTTGGTGGGTATCTCGGAGACACGTCCTTCTGCCGAACTGGCCGTCTACCTGCAAAAGGCCGCCCAACAGGGTCGTGCCATACACTACCTGCCTCCCTACCGGCCGGAACATCGCCTGAAACTGATGGAGTGGTTAGGCATCGCTCCTGCCCGTCAGGAAGGTTCCATACCCTTTATCCGTGCGGTGGTGGCCCAGCGCAACTACAAGTCGGAAGAGGAGATTGCAGAGATAGAACGAGCCTGCGATGTGACGGCCGACATGCACATCGCTGCCATGAAGTGCATCCGTCCCGGTATGTACGAGTATGAAGTGGTGGCCGAGATGAACCGTGTGGCTCAGATGAACAACTGCGAATGCTCCTTCCCCACGATTGCCACCATCAACGGACAGACCCTGCACAACCACTATCACGGTCATCTCATCAAGTCGGGCGACCTTTTCCTGATAGATGCCGGTGCGGAGTTGCCCTCGGGCTACTGCGGTGACATGTCTTCCACGATTCCGGCCGACAAGGAGTTTACACCCCGACAGCGTGCCGCCTATGAGATACAGAACGCCATGCATTTGGCTGCAGTGGCAGCCCTGCGTCCCGGCATTCCTTATATGGAAGTGTATGACCTCTCAGCCAAGGTAATGGTAGAGGGGCTGAAGGAACTGGGGCTGATGAAAGGCAATGCCGAGGATGCCGTGCGCGAAGGGGCACATGCCCTGTTCTATCCCCACGGCCTGGGACACATGATGGGACTGGATGTTCACGACATGGAGAACCTGGGCGAGCTGTGGGTGGGCTACAACGGCCAACCCAAGAGTACCCAGTTCGGACGCAAGAGCCAGCGACTGGCCATTCCGTTGGAACCGGGCTTTGTCTTCACCGTAGAGCCGGGCATCTATTTCATTCCCGAACTGATAGACCTCTGGAAAAGCCAGCAGAAGTTCACCGACTTTATTAATTATAATAAGGTGGAAGAGTATCGCCACTTGGGCGGCATCCGCAACGAGGAGGACTACCTCATTACGCCCGATGGTGCCCGTCGCCTGGGCAAGAAGATTCCCCTGACACCCGAAGAGGTGATGGCTATACGGGAGTAAAACGAACAAAACAGGGACGAATATGTTCCATTTAGGAATATTTTACATATATTTGTCGCGCAATAATCAATTAAACTCAAGTTATGAAGAAAATTATCGTATTGATGATGGCCGTTTGCGCTTTGGCAGTGGCCTTGCCTTCACAAGCCCAAATCAAGTGGGGTGTAAAAGGCGGTTTGAATCTCTCCAAGTTGGATATAGAGAATGCCGGTGAGTCCAGCAACACGACAGGCTTCTTTATCGGTCCTATGGCCGAAGTGACTATTCCCGTTATCGGACTGGGCGTGGACGGTGCGTTGCTCTACTCTCAGCGTGGTAAGGGCGACTGGAAACAGCAGGGTGTGGAAATCCCCGTGAACCTGAAGTACACCTTTGGTCTGGGCAGCACACTGGGCGTTTACCTGGCTGCCGGTCCTGACTTCTTCTTCAACTTCAAGGACATCAAGCTTGCTGGCAACGATATAGAATCCAAGAACACGCAAGTGGGCCTGAACCTCGGTGCCGGAGTGAAACTGCTCCGCCACCTGCAGGTGGGCGTGAACTACCAGATTCCTCTGGGTGACAGCTTCACGGTGGAAAGCGTAGTGAACGGTGTGGCTGGCAACGGCAAGACCAAGTCCTGGCAAGTATCGGTAGCATACCTCTTCTAAAATAAAAACAGCCCCTTAAAGGAACATATGTTCGTTGCCATTTGAACATATGTTCATTTTCTGCTCTGATTTTCCCCATCCACTTAGCTCTCTTTCAGAAAATGAAACGTTTCCTTTTCTCCCTCTCCCTCCTTCCCTTGCTGCTTTCCTGCCAGCTGAACAGGAACAGTAACCGTGACACGGCGCAGGCCGGGAGTCCGATGGTCACTACACCCGATGAAGCCGGACAGAAGGTTCCTTCCGCATCTTCCATCCCTGTGGAGAAAGACCCGGAAGAGGCTTATGACACCATTGCCGGTGACTGGACCATCAGGGTACGCCGTGCCCCCAATGATGTGGTGATAACCATTACCCCGGAGTATCGGCTGAGAGACAATTCCCTCTTCTTTACCGTGGAACATGCCGGACAGACGGTGTGTCGGGAGAAAGAGCTGCGCACCGGCGACATAGTGGGCAGCGAGGGTGAACTCAAAATCTACGGAAACGGCACGCTGCAGCACCTTTCGTCCAAGACGGCCTATTTCCATGTGAGCTGTTTCTATCCCGAGAGTGATGTGGGCGACTTCATGCTCTATTGCCTCTCTACCAATGGAGAGACCGCACTCTATGCCCTGACGATGGAGATGGGCGATGAATGCTCCGAATGCATCAACCAGCTTTCAGAGTTCTTCACCCTCTATTGGCATCAGCGGAAGATGGGGTGTGACTCCCTGCCGGAGATGCGCTCCTTCCTGGAACACCATTGCGAGCCCTCCTTCCTGCAAGCCTTGGAGCGTGGCGAGGCTCATTCCATAGCGCAGGAACTTTTCGGGGAGCCGACCGGAATGGACTATGAACAGGCCATACGCAGCGTAGACTTCCGATGCGAGAACCATCAGGAGGGCGTGACCGTGACCTACAGCCCCCGTGAGGGCGAAGAGCCTCGTGCTTTCCTGGTGCGAATGAATATCAACGAATATCCCTTCAAAATTGCATCGGTGGAACCATGCAGAAGTTTGTAGACGTCATACTTCCCCTGCCCTTACACACCTGTTTCACCTATCTCCTACCCGATGAGATGGCCGATGAAGTGCAGGTGGGCTGTCGCGTAGTCGTGCCTTTCGGCAAAAAGAAATTCTATACCGCCATTGTACAGCACATACACTTCCAGAGGCCGGAGGGGTATGAAGTGAAGGAGGTGACAGCACTGTTAGATGCCTCTCCCCTGCTGTTGCCCCTGCAATTCCGCTTTTGGGCGTGGTTGGCCGATTACTACCTCTGTACACAAGGCGATGTCTACAAGGCTGCCCTCCCTTCGGGACTGAAATTGGAGAGTGAGACAGTGGTGGTCTATAATCCCGACTTTGAAGCTGTGGAACGTCTGCCCGAGCGTGAGCAGCGTCTGTTGGACCTGCTTGCCGCAGAGCCGGAGCAGCCGGTAACGGCATTAGAGAAGGCTACGGGGTTCAAGAATGTACTGGGACTGGTGAAGACGCTTTTGGAGAAGGATGCCATCTTCGTAAAGGAGGAGTTGAAACGGAGCTACAAACCCCGCACCGAGACCCGTGTGCGCCTGACGGAGGCTGCACGCAACGAGCATCGCCTGCACATCTTCTTCGACGAACTGCAACGGCGTGCTCCCAAACAACTGGATTTGCTGATGCGCTATCTGGAGCTTTCCGAATCTTTGAGCGGAAGTGTCCGGGAGGTTTCCAAAGCCGAGCTGCTGCAACAGGCACAGGCCACTCCTGCCGTATTCAATGGGCTGGTAGGACGTGGCGTTTTGGAAGTCTACCAGCAGGAGATAGGCCGCTTGGGCAATCAGACGGTGGTGCCGGTGGCCTCCGTTGCACTGAACGAGCTGAATCCCCATCAGCAACGGGTCTATCAGGAGATTCATGACGTTTTCCAAAGCAAGAATGTCTGTCTGCTACATGGTGTGACGGCCAGCGGAAAGACCGAAATCTATATCCATCTGATTGCCGAAGCCATCGCCCAAGGCAAGCAGGTGCTCTACCTGTTACCGGAAATTGCCCTGACCACCCAGATTACGGAACGCTTGCGTCGTGTGTTCGGTCATCGTCTGGGAGTCTATCACTCCAAGTTTCCCGATGCCGAGCGAGTGGAAATCTGGCAGAAACAACTCTCCGACACTCCCTATGACCTTATCCTTGGAGTGCGTTCGTCACTCTTCCTTCCCTTCAGTCGGTTAGGGCTGGTAATTGTGGACGAGGAGCATGAGAACAGCTATAAGCAGCAAGACCCCGCACCACGTTATCATGCCCGCAATGCAGCCATCGTGCTGGCCTCCCTGTATGGAGCCAAGACGCTGCTTGGCACAGCCACACCTTCGATAGAGAGCTGGTACAACGCCACTACAGGCAAGTATGGCCTGGTGGAACTGAAGGAGCGTCACAAGGAAATCCGTCTGCCGGAAATCATTCCCGTGGACATCAAGGAACTGCACCGCAAGAAGCGGATGAACGGTCCCTTCTCTCCCCTGCTGCTGCAATATATGCGTGAGGCATTGGAACAGAAGGATCAGGTCATCCTTTTCCAGAACCGACGCGGTTTTGCTCCAATGATAGAGTGTCACACGTGCAGCTGGGTGCCCAAGTGTCAGAACTGCGATGTCAGCCTGACCTATCATAAGGGACTGAACCAACTGACCTGCCACTACTGCGGCTACACCATCCCGGTACCCCGTCAATGTCCTGCCTGCGAAGGCACGGACCTGCGTCATCGCGGTTTTGGTACGGAGAAGATAGAGGATGACGTGAAACAGCTCTTCCCCGAAGCACGGGTGGCCCGAATGGACTTAGACACAACCCGTACCCGTGCGGCATATGAACGCATCATCGCTGACTTTGAACAGGGGAAGACCGATATTCTGATAGGTACACAGATGGTCTCCAAGGGACTGGACTTTGACCATGTCAGCGTGGTGGGCATACTGAATGCCGACACGATGCTGAACTATCCCGATTTCAGGGCCTATGAACGTGCCTTCCAACTGATGGCTCAGGTGGCCGGGCGTGCCGGGCGCAAACAGAAGCAGGGACGGGTGGTGCTGCAAACCAAGAGTATGGACCATCCCATTATTCCCCAGGTCATCAGGAACGATTATGAGAGAATGGTGCGAGGCCAGTTGGCCGAGCGTACCCTGTTCCGCTATCCGCCCTACTACCGTCTGGTCTATGTCTACCTGAAGAACCGCAACGAAACGCTGCTTGACCTGATGGCACGCACCATGGCAGACAAACTGCGGGCCATCTTCGGCGCACGCGTGCTGGGACCGGACAAACCGCCCGTAGCAAGAGTGCAGACTCTCTTTATCCGGAAGATTGTCCTGAAGATAGAACACAATGCCCCCTTGGCCCGTGCCCGTGAATTTCTGGTGCAGGTACAGAAAGAGATGGTGGCCGAAGACCGCTTCAAGTCACTGATTGTCTATTATGACGTTGACCCCCAATAAGAAATAGAATAGGTATATGAATATGCAGAACGATAACCGATACAAGATACTCTTTGTCTGCCTGGGCAACATCTGCCGTTCTTCTTCGGCCGAAGGAGTGATGAGACACCTGGTGCAGAAGGCCGGCAGGGAAAAGGAGTTCGAAATAGATTCAGCCGGCATCCTGAGCTACCATCGTGGCGAGCTGCCCGATCCCCGAATGCGTGCCCATGCCATCAGGCGCGGTTATGAACTGACTCATCGCTCACGTCCCGTGACGACGGAGGACTTCTATCGCTTCGACCTGATTATCGGCATGGACGACCGCAACATTGATGACCTGAAAGAGCGTGCCCCTTCCCCTGAAGAGTGGAAGAAAATCCGCCGGATGACGGACTACTGCACCCGCTTCACGCATGCCGGCCATGTGCCCGACCCCTACTATGGCGGTGCTGAAGGTTTCGAGTATGTGCTCGACCTGCTGGAAGATGCCTGTGCCGGACTGCTCACTTCTTTAGTTCCGGGTAGCTGATGCGGGTGTGATAAATCATTTTCAGTTTTTCCTTGAACACACCTTTCACGGTGGCAATGTCCTTGAAGGTAATGGGGCAGGTCTTGAAGAATCCGTCGGCCACCTGGGCATCTATGATTTTCTCCACCAGATTGCCGATGCTCTCCTCGGTGTACTCCTGCAGACTGCGTGAAGCGGCCTCCACGGCATCGGCCATCATCAGGATGGCCTGTTCCTTCGTGAAGGGATTGGAGCCGGGATAGGTGAACAGTTCTTCATCGGGCTCTTCACCGGGATGTTCGTTTTTCCAGGATATATAGAAATACTTGGTCTTGCCCCGTCCATGATGGGTCACAATGAAGTCTTTGATGACCTGAGGAAGATTATGCTTCTCGGCCAGGCGGATGCCCTCGGTCACATGGCTGATGACGATTTGTGCACTCTGTTCATAGCTCATCTGTTTGTGTGGATTGACACCACCCAATTGGTTTTCGGTGAAGAAGACGGCATTTTCCATCTTGCCGATGTCGTGATAGAGCGCACCGGTACGCACCAGCTGGCTCTTGGCTCCGATGCGGTTGGCGGCTTCGGCAGCCAGATTGGCCATCTGCATGGAGTGTTGGAAGGTGCCTGGGGCCGTCTCCGACATGCGGCGCAACAGGGGCGTGTTGATATTGGAAAGTTCCACCAAGGTGACGTTGGAGGTGAATCCGAAGGTTTTCTCCAACAGGAAGAGCAACGGATAAGTGAAGAGCAGCAAGATGCTGTTGATGATGAAGTAGATGTACATGCTGCCGTTCAGTTTGGAGAGGTCGTTCTCGGTAATCAGTTCAAAAGCGAAATAGACGGCGGCATAGGTAATCAGAACAAGGAAGGCCGTGCGGAACAGTTCCGAACGTTGGGAAAGCTCGCGCAGGCTGTATATGGCCACCAGTCCGGCCGTGAGTTGCAACAGAATGAACTCGTAGGGATAGCGCAGGCAGATGGAACAGATAAGTACCGTGGTGAGCAACGTCATGAAGGCTGTACGCGAGTCCAGGAAGACCCGGATGATGACGGGCAGCATGGCATAGGGCAGGATGTAGACATTGAAGACATTGTTGGCCACCATCAGTGCCGTCACCACACAGTAGAACATGATGAGCGAAAAGAGCAGTGCATGACTCCCCTTGCGGTTGTAGTAGTCCTTGCGGTAAAGGTCAATGTAGAGCATGAAGCAGAAGATGAAGAGGCTGACGTAGAGAATCTGTCCGCCCAGCATCAGCCGTTTCTGTCCGATGGACTCGCTACGTTGGATGGACTCCTTGCGCAGGCTCTCCAAGATGCTGTAGGTTTCGGGGGTGACGATTTCGCCACGGTCGATAATCTTCTGTCCGCTCACCACCAGCCCTTTGGCCCAGGAGTAGTTGCTGAGCATCTCCTTGCGGGCCTTCTCGGTGCGTTCACTGTCGTAAGCGAGATTGGGAGAGAGGTATTCGTTCAAGGCACATTGGCGCAGGATGTAGGGGCGATAATGCAGAGTGTCGGCCGTAAGCAGATGCGAGTAGGCCTCCTTTACGGAGTAGAGGGTGGAGACGTTGCGCTGTACGGCCAGTTTGTCGTCCACGAGCATGATGCCTGGGGTACTGTCCTTCTGCAGTTCGGCCATACCTTCGGTGGGGAGGATGCCCGAGCGATAGATCTTGCCCAGTTCCCGTTCAATGAATTTCAGATAGTCGGCCGAAGGAAGCACTTCGCGCAGATGCCCTTGATAGTCCTTGCGCAATCGTTCGATGGCCTGGCTTCCTACCTTTTTCTCCAAGCGGTAGTAGGGACGGAAGGAGGCCATCAGGCTGTCCTGTTCCTGCTTCACCACTTCATCGCTCTTGTAGATGGGGAAGTCGAAAGTGGCCATCAGCTGACCATACTTCCACGGCTTGTCTATATCGAATTGATAGTTGAACTTACCGTCGCGCGGCAGGAAGTAAACGATGACTGCCACAACACTGATGAAAATGCACGCTCTGTATAGCCATTCTCTATACGGGAACTCTTTTTTTTCTTTGAAATAGCCCATAATGCTTGAAATTTTTGCGAAAAGTACGAAAAAAAACATTAGTGTGAAAAAAAAGGTTTAATTTTGCCGTCTAAATTATTAAATCTTAGGTAGATTATGACAGAAAGAAGAGTCAGAGTCCGTTTTGCTCCCAGTCCGACGGGGGCTTTGCATATCGGCGGTGTACGTACTGCCTTGTACAATTACCTCTTTGCACGCCAGCATGGCGGAGACCTCATTTTCCGTATTGAAGATACAGACAGCAACCGTTTTGTGCCGGGTGCCGAGGAATATATATTGGAATCTTTCAAGTGGTTGGGTATCACTTTTGACGAGGGGGTGAGTTTTGGAGGCGAACATGGTCCCTATCGTCAGTCGGAGCGTCGGGAAATCTACAAACAGTACGTGAAGCAGCTGTTAGATGCCGGCAAAGCCTACATTGCGTTCGACACTCCACAGGAGCTGGAAGCCAAGCGGTCGGAAGTGGCCAACTTCCAGTATGACGCCTCTACACGCGGTCAGATGCGCAATTCACTGACCCTCTCCAAAGAAGAGGTGGAAGCACTGATGGCCGAGGGCAAGCAATACGTGGTGCGCTTCAAGATTGAGCCCAACGAGGATGTCCATGTGCACGACCTGATTCGAGGGGAAGTGGTCATCAACTCTTCCATCCTGGACGACAAGGTGCTCTATAAGTCGGCAGACGAACTGCCCACCTATCACCTGGCCAACATCGTGGACGACCACCTGATGGAGGTGTCCCATGTTATCCGTGGCGAGGAGTGGTTGCCTTCGGCACCGTTGCACGTTTTGCTCTATCGTGCATTCGGCTGGGAAGAGACCATGCCGGCCTTTGCCCACCTGCCTCTGTTGCTGAAGCCCGAGGGCAACGGCAAGCTGAGCAAACGCGACGGTGACCGTCTGGGCTTCCCTGTCTTCCCCTTGGAATGGCACGACCCCAAAACAGGCGATGTCTCCTCAGGCTATCGGGAATCGGGCTACCTGCCCGAAGCAGTCATCAACTTCCTGGCTCTCTTGGGTTGGAATCCCGGCAACGACCAGGAACTGATGACGATGGACGAACTGGTGAAACTCTTCGACCTGGGCCACTGCAGCAAGGCCGGTGCCAAGTTTGATTATAAGAAAGGTACGTGGTTCAACCATGAATATATCCTGAAGAAGTCCGACGACGAGCTGGCCGGCCTCTTCAAACCTGTGTTGGAAGAGAACGGTGTGGACACCACTGCTTATAGCGATGCCTTCCTGGCCAAGGTGGTCTCACTGGTGAAGGGACGCGTGAACTTCGTCAAGGAACTTTGGACACAAGCCCGCTTCTTCTTCGTGGCTCCTACGGAATATGCCGAGAAGGACGTGAAGAAACGCTGGAGCGAGGAAACACCGCGCATCATGGGCGAACTGATGGAGGTGATTCGTGGCATCGAAGACTTCACTTCCCAACCCTCTGAAGAGGTGGTTATCGGCTGGATTACCGAAAAGAGCTATCACATGGGCAACGTAATGAACGCTTTCCGCCTGGCCGTGGTAGGCGAGTGCAAGGGACCCCACATGTTTGACATCACCGAGCTGTTGGGCAAGGAGGAGATTCTGCAGCGCATACAGCGTGCCGTAGACCATATCCGATGAATACCGGCTGTATGAAACGAAGGACGAATCCTCATTATTAACCTCTTAATTACACAAACAATGTTTTATGACTTGGCGATAACCCTATATGACCTGGCCGTTCACATTGCTGCCCCCTTCAGCCGCAAACCCCGAAAGATGATGAAGGGGCATTGGGTGGTCTATGACATCCTGCGGCAGCAGTTGGAGGAGGGGAAAAGCTACGTGTGGTTTCATGCCGCCTCTCTGGGCGAGTTTGAACAGGGAAGGCCGTTGATGGAACGCATACGTGCCGAGCATCCGGAGTATGGCATCCTGCTCACCTTCTTCTCCCCCTCGGGATATGAGGTACGCAAGAACTATCGCGGGGCAGATGTCGTGTGCTACCTGCCTTTCGACAAGCCACGCAACGTGAAGAAGTTTCTGGATATCGTGAATCCCTGCATGGCCTTCTTCATCAAGTATGAATTCTGGAAAAACTACCTGGACGAGCTGCATAAGCGTCGCATCCCGGTCTACAGCGTCTCTTCCATCTTCCGCCGTGGACAGATTTTCTTCAAATGGTATGGCGGTACCTATCGCAATGTGCTGAAGGATTTCGATTACCTGTTCGTACAGAATGAAGTCTCCAAGCGTTATCTGGCCAAGATTGGCATCAACAAGGTGATGGTGGTGGGAGACACCCGCTTCGACCGTGTGCTGCAGATTCGTGAAGAGGCCAAGGAACTGCCCTTGGTGGAGGCTTTCAAGGGCAAGTCGCTTACATTGGTGGCCGGCAGTTCCTGGCAACCCGATGAAGACCTCTTCATTGACTACTTCAACCGTCATCCTGAGATGAAGTTGATTATTGCTCCTCACGTCATTGACGAGAACCATCTGGTGGAAATCATCCATAAGCTGAAACGTCCCTACGTGCGCTATACGCGTGCCGACGAAAAGAATGTGCGCAAGGCCGACTGTCTGATTGTGGACTGCTTCGGCCTGCTCTCCTCCATCTACCGCTATGGTGAGATGGCCTACATAGGCGGCGGATTCGGTGTAGGTATACACAACACACTGGAGGCGGCGGTCTATGGCATCCCCGTCATGTTCGGCCCCAATCACCAACGCTTTCAGGAGGCCGTGCAGCTCATTGAGGCCGGTGGTGCCTATGCCATCAAGAACGGGAATGACCTTTCGGCATTGCTGGACCACTTCACGACAGACGCATCCTTCCTGCAAGAGACCGGAGAGAAGGCCGGACGTTACGTCACCGACAATGCCGGTGCCACCGATAAGGTGCTCAGCGTCATCAACTTCTGATACAGCGTGCCATTTCCTCCGTAACTGCGTGCACTTTCCTCAGAAACAGCGTGCAGTTCCGGCAGCAAGTGCGTGCAATTCCGGTAGAGCACAATAGCAGGCAAAGTGCCCAAGCATTAAAGAATCTGCATCAACTCCCTCAAGTCCTTTATCTCATAGGTGGGTTTGAACGGCAGGTCGGTCATGCCGGAGACGTTGTAGAAGACCTGGTGCATGCCTACGTTGGCAGCACCGGTAACGTCGTTTTCCCAGCTGTCGCCAATCATCAGCGAGTCGCTGAGCTGTGACTGTGTGGCCGATAGGGCAAAATGGAAGATGGCCGGCCAGGGCTTGAACACACCGATGTCATCGGAGAGAATGACCTTCTTGAAAAAGCTGTCTATACCGGCCGACTGCATCTTGCGGCATTGCAATTCCTGAAAACCGTTGGAAAGGATGTAGAGATTGTAGCGAGAAGCCAATGCCTCCAAGACTTCGCGTGCATGGGGCATCAGGCCGCTCCGTGTGGGAATGATTGCAAAGAAATCCTGGAAGAAACGTTGGGAAAGTTCGGCAGCCTGCTCAACGCCGACAGCCTCTAACGGATAGAGAAAGCGTTGCCTGTTCAGTTCCTCCTTGGTGATGGCTCCGTTGCCATATTCCACCCACAGCTCCTTGTTCCGTGTTTGATAGAGCGCGTAGAAGTGCTGGAACGACCGGAAGAACCGCTCGTAACGGTACTTGTGGTACATCTCCAGAAAAGTGTTGCGGGCATTCTCGGAGAATGCCCACAACGTATCGTCCAGGTCAAAGAAGAGGTTCTTGTATCTCATGTGCGACAATAGTATTCACACTGCCTTTATCCCACTTGGACAACCAGGTATTTGGAGACGCTCCAGAACTGGGTAGGGTCGATAATCTTCAACGTCAGCAGTTTCTGTTCGTCTTTAACAAGCGTGTAGGAACCGGCCGGGTGAGTTGTCAAAAGTTTGGCTTTTTTATCGTAGAATTTGATTTCCTTAGTGGTACGAATGTCGATTTGCGTGAAGTAATTCTTGTTGAAGTTCCTGTTTTTCAACACTTCTCCATCTTCTAAAATCTTCTCTTCCTTCAATTCCTTCTTGGTGCCGAAGACAAACCAAGCCGTATTCAGTTCGCGCTCCTGCTGAGTCACAGTCTGTGCCTTGGCTTCGTTTTCGGCCGTGAGTGTGTTCTTTTCAGAAGTGAGTTCGTTGACAGCGGTGTCCAGTTCCTGAATACGGATGTTCTTGGAAGCCAGTTCGGCCTGCAACTCTTCGATGCGTTGGGTCTTGACGGCTAGCTCTTCGTTCAGCGATTCAATGGCCTTCTTCAACTGGGCGGAGTTGTTCTTGCTCTTTCTCAACTGCTCCTGCAGTTTGGCTATCTGTTTTCTGTTCTCTTCCATCTGCTTGCTGATGAACTCAATGTCCGAAGCAATCTGCTGCTTGGCGTTCAACGAACCCTCTCCTACCGCATTGCGCTGCAGGTCCACACGGTGCTCGGCCGCATTGATTTGACGGAAACTCTCGGAGATTTCATTGAAGGTGCCCATCATGTCGTCCAGTTCTGCATTGCGCAGGTTCAGTTCCGTTCTGAGGGAATCGTTCTGGGCAATCAGTGCCTTGTTGTCGCCACCAAGCCCATCACATGAAGCCACTATCAGAGCCACACACACCATTGATAATACAACTAACTTTTTCATACGCTTTCTTTGGGTTAATGAAACTATTTTTGTTCGTCTATTCCGGCTACTACAATAACTATCTCACCGCGAGGTTCGTTGGCAGTGAAGTGAGCGATGAGTTCGCTCAGTGTGCCACGTACAGTCTCCTCATGCAGCTTGGAGATTTCGCGCGAAACGGAGGCTTGCCTGTCACTGCCAAAAAACTCGGCAAATTGGGCCAACGCCTTCAGCAAGCGATAGGGCGATTCATAGAAGACCATCGTGCGGCGTTCCTCGGCCAGGATTTTCAGGCGGGACTGGCGTCCTTTCTTCTGAGGCAGGAAGCCCTCGAAGCAGAACTTCTCATTAGGCAGGCCCGAAGCAACCAATGCGGGAACAAAGGCTGTGGCACCGGGCAGGCATTCCACCGTTATCCCGTTGCGCACACATTCGCGCACCAGGAGGAACCCGGGGTCGGAAATGCCCGGAGTGCCGGCATCCGATATCAGGGCGACGGTCTCCCCACCCCTTATCCTTTGGACAACGCTTTCCACCGTTTTATGTTCATTGAACTTATGATGGGAAAGCATGGCGTTCTTGATTTCAAAGTGTTTCAGCAGGATGCCCGAGGTGCGGGTGTCCTCGGCCAGAATCGTGTCTGCCTCTTTCAGGATGCGGATGGCACGGAAGGTCATGTCCTCCAAATTGCCCACGGGAGTGGGTACTACATAAAGTTTTCCCATACCTTAGAATCTATGTATTGAATTTATGCATTACGCCACAAAAGTAGAAATAAATAATGAAATAACGCGGGGAACTCAATGAAAGTGTTATTTTTGCAGCAGAATATAACAGTTATAACAATGGTTTTATTTTCAGAAGATCACATACAGGAGACCAAACGCCGCGGGCGGATAGAGGTTATCTGCGGCTCCATGTTCTCGGGAAAGACCGAGGAACTGATTCGGCGTCTGAAGCGTGCCAAGTTTGCCCGGCAACGGGTGGAGATATTCAAGCCTGCCATTGACACCCGCTATTCGGAAGCGGATGTCGTTTCTCATGAGGGACACTCCATCTCGTCCACGCCCATTGACTCTTCGGGGAGCATTCTGCTGTTTACCTCCGAGATTGACGTGGTGGGAATTGATGAGGCCCAGTTCTTTGATGCAGGATTGGTGGACGTGTGCAATCAGCTTGCGAACAATGGCGTACGTGTCATTGTTGCAGGATTGGACATGGATTTCCGGGGAGTGCCTTTCGGCCCGATGCCAGGCTTGTGTGCCATTGCCGACGAGGTTTCCAAGGTGCATGCCATCTGCGTGAAGTGTGGCCAGTTGGCCTCCTTTTCCCATCGCACGGTGAAGAATGACAAGCAGGTGATGCTGGGAGAAACGGCCGAGTATGAACCCCTATGCAGGGAGTGCTATCTGCAAGCACTGGAGGCAGACAAGCAGGAAGAGTAACCGCCGGCAAGGCCGTGACAAATATGGAGAAAGGATATGGAACGTAAAAAGATTACATTCGACAGATTTGTGCGTGGTGCCATCATCGGTGCCGTCATCGTGGGCATCCTCATGCTCCTGAAGCAACTGAGCAGCGTGCTGTTGCCCTTCTTTATCGCCTGGCTGCTGGCCTATCTGATTTATCCACTGGTGACCTTCTTCCAATATCGGCTTCGCCTGAAGAGCCGCTTTGCCGCCATCCTTTGCGCCCTGCTCTTGCTGGGCATGATTGGAGTAGGCGTATTCTACCTGCTGATTCCTCCCATGATAGAAGAAGCCGGCAGGGTGAAGGACCTGCTGGTGCATTATTTCTCTACCGGTGCAAGCGGTGAAGGAGTGCCACAATCGTTGACGGAGTTTCTGCGTGAGCATCTGGACATGCAGCTGATAATGAACCTCTTCAATGGACAAGATTGGCTCTCTGCCCTGAAGAGCACCCTGCCGCAGGCTTGGGCACTGCTTTCCGGTTCGGTCAACTTCCTGTTCAGCCTGTTCACGGTCTTCCTTATCCTGCTCTACCTGTTTTTCATCCTGTTGGACTACGAGAGCATCGCCGAAGGATGGCCCCACCTGATACCTCCGCGTTACCGCCCCTTCCTCGTCGGTCTGATGAACGACGTGAAGGAGGGCATGAACAAGTATTTTCGTGGGCAAGCCTTTGTCGCTCTGTGCGTAGGCATCCTTTTCAGCATAGGCTTTCTGATTATAGACTTCCCGCTGGCCATAGCGTTGGGACTGTTTATCGGCGCACTCAACCTGGTGCCCTACCTGCAGGTGGTAGGCTTCCTGCCCACCATTATGCTGGCCATCCTGAAGGCAGCCGATACCGGTGAAAACTTCTGGCTCATCATGCTGTCGGTATTGATAGTCTTTGTTGTGGTGCAGGTCATTCAGGACGGCTTCATCGTGCCGCGCGTCATGGGAAAGATTACCGGATTGAATCCTGCCATCATCCTGCTCTCCCTCTCCATTTGGGGGTCATTGATGGGAATGCTCGGCATGATTATCGCCCTTCCACTCACCAGTCTGCTACTCTCCTATTACCAACGCTTCATCATCAATCGGGAGAATATCTATCACCCGTCGACGGAAAACACCGTTCCATCATCGGAAGGGTAGGAGCGGCTCTCATGAATGCCTGCACAATCCCAATAAAGCGGATTTGAAGAGTCACCCCATTATCGGGAAGCAGAAACGGTTCTCTCTGCAAGCCGCCGAGCAGCCATAAAGGCTAACCAACAAAGCGTTTCCTTGCAGACAGGCATCCGATAACGTCGCATCGTTTTTCCTAAATCCTGCAATATTTTCTTCCAAACGTTTGTATATTCAATTAAAATCCTTACCTTTGCACCCGCTTAACAGCAAATAGGTCTGATTCGCTAGCTCAGCAGGTAGAGCACAACACTTTTAATGTTGGGGTCTTGGGTTCGAGCCCCAAGCGAATCACTGAAAGAAGGGACTTGAAAAAGTCCCCTTTCTTTTTCTAATATTCTTATTACCTTTGATTATCAAAAGGTTACAAATCACTATCAGGTATTCACATTGAGTGTGGCACCAATAAAAAAAAGAGGTAAAGGTGACACCGTTGGACATAAAAAGCCACTTTCGGACGGTTTTTGTGTTACAGCAGTTGTGTTAC
>JAFURM010000012.1 GCA_017471925.1 Bacteroides sp. | reverse complement strand
TTCTCTACGCATGTTTTCTTCTAATTTCACCAAGTGTTCTCTTTTCTTGTTTCGGGAGGCTAAGAATCTTTTCATCACCTCTTCCTTGGTTATTTCCTTTTTCATCATTTGCAACTAATTAATCAGTTCTGCAAAGATAAACCTTTTCTTCCATTCCGCCAACGGATTGGCTGTTTTTTCTTAGTCTCTCTTGAATATGTCCCTTGTATATACCTTTTCTGCTACATCATCCAGACAACTATCATAGCGGTTGGCAATGATAGCTTGCGACCGGGCTTTGAATGCCTTCAAGTCATTCACCACCTTACTGCCGAAGAAAGTGCTGCCGTTTTCAAGAGTCGGTTCATAGATGATAACCGTAGCTCCCTTGGCCTTGATACGTTTCATTACGCCTTGGATGGAACTTTGGCGGAAGTTGTCGGAGTTGGATTTCATGGTCAGTCGGTAGACTCCGATGACGCACTCCTTTTCCTCTTCCTTATTATAATCTCCACGGTTGTAGTAGTCATAATAGCCTGTCATATTCAATACACGGTCGGCAATGAAGTCTTTTCGGGTGCGGTTGCTCTCCACGATGGCACTCATCATGTTCTGAGGCACATCGTTGTAGTTGGCCAACAGTTGCTTGGTGTCCTTAGGCAGGCAGTAGCCGCCGTAGCCGAAGCTGGGATTGTTGTAGTGCTGACCAATGCGCGGATCAAGGGACACTCCGTTGATGATGTCCTGGGTTTTCAGACCTTTCATTTCGGCATAAGTGTCCAGTTCATTGAAGTAGCTGACACGCAAAGCGAGGTAGGTGTTGGCGAAGAGTTTCACGGCCTCGGCTTCGGTCAGACCCATGAAGAGCAAGGGAATCCCCTTGGACAGTTGATAGTTGAGAGTTGGTAATTGATAGTCAGGGGTTGAGAGTTGATAGTTGTCAGTTGCTTGCTCTCTGCTGCCGATAGCCCCTTCCACCAATAAGGCGGCAAAGGTCTTGGCGGCTTCGGCCAGTTCTTCGGCATGATCGGAGATGGCTGCAGAGGGTGAACCGACAATGATACGGCTGGGGTAGAGGTTGTCATACAGAGCCTTGCTCTCACGCAAGAATTCGGGAGAGAAGAGCAGACGAAGTGTTTTGCCGAACTTTCTGTAAAGGCTTTCGCAATAGCCCACAGGAATGGTGCTCTTGATGACCATCACGGCCTTGTCGTTCACGCTGCGCACCAGGTCGATGACATCTTCGATGTGATGGGTGTCGAAGAAGTTCTTTACCGGGTCGTAGTTGGTGGGGGCGGCAATCACCACGAAGTCCGCTTCCTTGTAGGCGGAAGCTCCGTCAAGGGTAGCGGTGAGATTCAATGGCTTTTCGGTCAGGTACTTTTCGATGTAGTCATCCTGAATGGGGGAAATCTTGTTGTTCAGCTTCTCTACCTTTTCGGGGATGACATCCACGGCAGTCACCTGATGGTGCTGGCTGAGCAAAGTTGCAATGCTCAGGCCGACATAGCCGGTGCCGGCTACGGCTATTCTGTACTGTTTCATGTGATTCTATATTTGATGATTTATTTGTCTTCTCCAAGACAGTATATATTCACCGGCACTTGAAGTATATATTACTTTGCCGATGAAGACATATTAAATGGGGGATGAAGTATAATTTCGTTAATCCTCCAACGGATTAACGAGTTTTTCATCTATCTAATCATGCATTCTCAATCAGCGACAAACCTTCAAGCGGATCAAGTTTCTCTCCCTTGCTTATAACAATGGGCTGGATTCGCTTGGCAAGCTGTGAAATGATATCGGAGTCGATACGTTTACCATCGGTGGAGATGTCATCCAGCAGTTCGTCTGCTCTCTTCTCATTCATGTCTCCAGCAACGGCTATCCAATAGCAGAAGGTGTATTGCAGATGGAGGATGGTTTTCTTCAGTCCGGGATGCTGGGCGGCAAACCCTTGGCAAACGGTATTGTAGGCTTCACACAGGGTCATCAGTGAGGTAAAGAGGTGCTCAAACTGTTCTGTCTCGTCAATCCATGCTGTCACCATCTCGTTGATGTAGATGTTATAGATTGATAGGGCTTCGGCTTTCTTCAACTTGCTGAGGTAGGGGTGTGAGACTATGGCATACATGGCGAGGCCAAGGATGATGCGCTCTAACGAGGGGTGATAGTAAAAGATGCTATCGTCCGGATTGCGTAGGGAGTTTTTCCACTCATCGTATATCTGTCCGGGAGACTTTATTGTTTCTTTCATCATGTTTAGTTAATAGAAGGAGTTATTACACATGCTCTATACGTCAATCATCCATCGTGTCATACTCCAACACTCGTTGGATTATTTGCGCCGGACAAGTATTCATGTCTGCCTGTTCTTTATCAATATCCCCAAACAGTTTCTAACAGTTTTTTTCAGGCATAGCAACAGCATTGCCCGATGCATCAGGCAAGGTGTTTATACTATCCATTCTTGCCAAACAAAAAGCCAGGAATCCTGCTTGTCCATCTTTGACAGGTGTAAAACAATATCAGGATGGAAAACGGGAAGTGTAAAGGCTTTCAGTGGGCTTCCAAAGGAAGTGTCTATTAATCTGGCTAACGAAACAAAAAACGTCTACTGAACTGGCTCTTCTGCAATTTAGTTGAAAAAGGCAAAGTACTTACTTGGCCAACTCAGTATATATCCGTTAGCACTTGAAGTATATATTACCTGACCGATGAAGTATATATTACTTGGCCGATGAAGTATATCTGCTCGAAAATGAGAATTCAACCAAATTGCAGAAGAGCCACTGAAATCAGGAAAAGACAGACTTCCAGTAGGCTTCCAGAAGAAGTGTCTACTAATACAGCTAATGAAACTGAAAAACGTCTACTGAAATCAGGAAAAGACAAGATTATATAGGCCGTTTTCAGGTATCTTAGGATACTTGGCAATTTATCTTAAGATAAACCGGCATTTATCTTAAGATACTTTGCCATTTATCTTAAGATACTTTTTTGCGCCGTTTTTCATTAATGGTTCAGCCATCTGAGCAGTTGCAGATGGGTGGCGGTGGGCTTGG
Organism: Bacteroides sp.; assembly: GCA_017471925.1. Taxonomy (GTDB): domain Bacteria; phylum Bacteroidota; class Bacteroidia; order Bacteroidales; family Bacteroidaceae; genus Bacteroides. The sequence goes on along the minus strand of JAFURM010000012.1, from coordinate 37,952 downwards.
GGCGTGATTCCAAATAGGACAAGGCAGCAGCGCGATAATCGGGGTTGTGGGTGGCGATGAAAAGGGCTGCCTGCAGAAAGGCACGAAGCTCTACTGCTGACTTGGCTGCCGGCTGGGCATCCATCTCCTGCAGTTCACGTTCCGTCTGTCTGACGAGGAGGTCTGTCTCCCGACGGTCTCCGCGCATTGAGGCACATATCAGCATCAGTGCCTTGAACTTGCGCCGCATGGCCGGAGTGGGGAGAAACAGGTAACGGTAGGTGAAGAGTAAATCGAGCGTAGCCATATCACGCTTGATGATTGTCTCTGACGGTATCCCCATCCAACGGTGTTCCATAATGGCGAACAGCTTCCGCTGGGTGTCCTCTATCAGTTTGTAACGGTTGCTCTCCCGGCTGCTTGGTGCACTGTCCCTACTGTTGAAAAGCACATCCTGCATTCTCAGGTGGGGCAACTTCAGCAACATGGCTCCCTGAAAGAGGTTCAGGGCCACCGTGAGTGTGCGGCCGTTTTTCCCGTTTTCTACCTTCAGCACATGGGCTTTGTAGCCCTTGAACTGAGTGGTGTTGAGCACTACTTCGTCGTTTTCTTCCAGATTGTCCATGGCAGGCCACACCTCAAAGCGGATGCGTCGGTCACAACATGCCTCAATGAACCGTTCCATCATGTCGTCGGAAGCGGTCACCTTTTGCCGGTTGCGGTCGCGATAGTACCACAGGTTATAGTAGATGGGCTGTTTGTCTCTGTCGGTGAGCAGGCTTTCCAGTTCCTTGCCGTGTGCCTTGATGAAGATGTATCGTTTCAGGGCACTCCGCAGGGCGTTGTTGCTGTAGGCTTCGCTCTGCTCTTCGGACATGGGAACCTGCTCTTCGCCCGGCTCTTCTTCGGGGACACGAGGAGCTATCCGTTGTTGCAGGAAACGGTAGGGCACAAAGTATTGGAATGGCGTCAGGCCATTCTTCTCCCTGTACATGTTTTCGTCCAACAAATGCTCTTCGATGGCATAAGGGTCGGGCGAAGTCATGATGTACCATGCAGGCGGTGCGGCGGTAGGAGAGGAGTGAATAAGTTTGCTGCTATTGTCTGTTGCTGTCACGTGGGCAACGTATGGTATGTCGGGTAAATCTCATACTCCCCCGGATTCGCAGGTGGAATGGGGCAGTGTGTTGAAAATCAATATAATAAGAAGGCTTGCTTCGGGATGAAATGTGGAAAAATTCCCAAACTGCCGATGTCTGTCCGCACTTGGCGGAAGACTTGTAGCCTCTTATTTGTGGGCAAAAGTACGAATAATTTATAGAATAGGAAATAAACAGTAGCAATTTTTCTTGCAGCATCAGAAAATATCAGGCACGGATGGCACGGATAGAACGCGTGATGTCCGTCTGTGTCATTCGTGCCTGAATAAATTCAAATCTGAAACAGTTTTAGAGGATGCTCTTGACTGTCTCCAGCATACCCTTGGACTGGATGTCGTTCAGGAAGGCGGTTACCATGTCGGTCAGGCCGGGGATGGCGTTCAAGTCGCCATGTTCGCCCCAGATGAGTTCCTTGGCTGCCAATACTCCTTCGGCTACCTTGCGAGTGTCGCCTGTTGCCCAAAGGTCTTTCAGCAACTGCATGATTTCGGGTGCATCGTTGGGGACAATCTCGGCACCATCGGCACGCACGCCACCTTTATAATAGGTAATGATGGCTGCCAATCCGAGTACCAGACCCTTGGGAAGTTCGCCCTTGCGCTCCAGATAGGTCTTCAGGCCGGGGAGGTCACGTGTCTGATATTTGGGGAAGGAGTTCAGCATGATGCTGGTCACCTGATGTTCTACATAAGGATTGTCGAAGCGTTCCAATACGTCGGCTGCAAACTTCTTCAGCTCTTCCATCGGCAGGTTCAGGGTCTGCATCAGCTCGTCAAACTGCACCTTGCGTACATACTTGCCGATGACGGGGTGGTTGCAGGCATCGCGTACGATGTTCACGCCACTCAGGTAGGCTACCGGTGAGAGTACAGTGTGAGGACCATTGAGCAACGTCACCTTGCGTTCATGGTAGGGAGCTTCAGACGCTGCGATGAGCACGTCCAGGCCGGCCTTCTCGGCAGGGAATTCCTTGCGCAAAGCGGCGATGGACATGTTTTCGGGCTTCTCGATGACCCACAGATGGAAGATTTCGGCCTGTACCACGAGGTTGTCGGCATAGCAGATCTTCTTCTGAATCTGGGCAATCTCCTTGCGGGGGAAGCCCGGCACGATGCGGTCCACCAATGTGGCGCAAACGTAGCAGTACTTGGTGAACCAGGTCTTGAACTTCTCATAGTCGGCACCGAAGTCCTCTTTCCACAGCTCGATATACTGGTAGATGCACTCCTTCAGGTGGTGTCCGTTCAGGAAGATGAGTTCGCAAGGCATGATGATGAGACCCTTGGTCTTGTCGCCCTTGAACGTCTTGAAGCGACGGTAGAGCAGCTGGGTGAGCTTGCCGGGATAGGAGGATGCGGGAGCATCGGTGAACTTGCAGTTGGGGTCGAAAGCAATACCTGCCTCGGTCGTGTTGGAGATGACGAAGCGGATTTCCGGTTGGTCGGCCAATGCCATGAAGGCGGCATTCTGAGAGTAGGGATTCAGCGCGCGGCTGATGCAGTCGATGCGGGTCAGTGTGTTGACAGGCTTGCCGTTCTGACGTCCTTGCAGATTGACGTGATAGAGGCAGTCCTGGCCGTTGAGCCATTCCACCATACCTCTTTCGATGGGCTGTACCACGACTACGCTACCGTTGAAGTCGGTCTTCTGATTCATGTTGTAGACAATCCAATCCACGAATGCACGGAGAAAATTGCCTTCACCAAACTGGATGATGCGCTCAGGAGCCACGGATTTTGGGGCTGTTTGCTTGTTTAATGCTTTCATTTCTATTAAGTTATTAAATTTATAGATATGTGTTTCCTGTTCCTATTCATAGTAAAAGTATCCGTTTCTCCGCTTCATGGAAGCCAATATCATACATTCGGCATCGTCAACTGGCTACTTTAAAACTTAAATATTACAAATATTTGCCGCAAAGATACGAATTATTTTGTATCACAAACTATATTTCCTACTTTTGTGTTCGATAACGGTTAATAAAAGCAAAAAATAGAAGAGACCGATAAAGAAGTAATATTTATATACTAACAAAAGCACAAGGAAATGAAAAACTTTATGGATGAGAACTTCCTGCTGCAGACAGAAACCGCGCAGAAGTTGTATCACGAACATGCGGCCAAGATGCCGATTATCGATTATCACTGTCATCTGATTCCCCAGATGGTGGCCGATGACTATCAGTTCAAGTCACTGACCGAAATCTGGTTGGGCGGAGACCATTACAAATGGCGTGCCATGCGTACCAACGGTGTGGACGAGCGTTTCTGCACCGGCAAGGATACCACCGATTGGGAGAAGTTTGAGAAGTGGGCCGAGACAGTGCCTTATACCTTCCGTAACCCTCTTTACCATTGGACTCACTTAGAGCTGAAGACGGCCTTTGGCATTGAGAAGATACTGAATCCCAAGACAGCCCGTGAAATCTTTGACGAGTGTAACGAGAAACTGAAACAGCCCGAATATTCCGCCCGTGGCATGATGCGCCGCTATCATGTGGAAGTGGTGTGTACCACCGATGACCCCGTGGATAGCCTGGAGTATCACATCAAGACGCGCGAAAGCGGATTTGAAGTGAAGATGCTCCCCACATGGCGTCCCGACAAGGCGATGGCCGTAGAGGTTGCTGCAGACTTCCGTGCCTATGTGGAGAAGCTGGCTGAAGTGAGCGGAGTGGCCATTCATACCTTTGACGATATGATTGAGGCGTTGCGCAAGCGTCATGACTTCTTTGCCGAGCAGGGCTGCAAACTCTCTGACCACGGCATCGAGGAGTTCTATGCCGAAGACTATACCGAGGCTGAAATCAAGGCTATATTTAATAAGGTGTATGGCGGTACCGAACTGAGCAAGGAGGAAATCCTGAAATTCAAGTCGGCCATGCTCATCGTGTTCGGCGAGATGGATTGGGAGAAGGGATGGACTCAACAGTTCCACTATGGCGCTATCCGTAACAATAACAGCAAGATGTTCAAACTGTTAGGACCTGATACCGGCTTCGACTCCATCGGCGAGTTCACTACAGCCAAGGCTATGGCCAAGTTCCTGGATCGTCTGAATTCAGCAGGCAAGCTCACCAAGACCATTCTCTATAACCTCAATCCTTGTGCCAATGAAGTGATTGCCACTATGCTGGGCAACTTCCAGGACGGTACAGTGCCGGGCAAGATTCAGTTTGGTTCCGGCTGGTGGTTCCTCGATCAGAAGGATGGCATGGAGAAGCAGATGAACGCTCTCTCTGTATTGGGTCTGTTGAGCCGCTTCGTAGGTATGCTTACCGACTCACGCTCCTTCCTCTCTTATCCGCGTCATGAATACTTCCGCCGTACGCTCTGCAATCTCGTTGGTCGCGATGTGGAGAATGGTGAGATTCCTTATGCCGAGATGGAGCGTGTCAACCAGATGATTGAAGACATCAGCTACAACAACGCGAAGAAGTTCTTCCAGTTCTAAATTCGTGGCAGTGCCCCAATTAGGCACGGATGACACAGATAAAACTATTTTTCGGATTTTGGCACGTTTCCCTGATGTGGAGGCGTGCCAAATTTATTAAGTTGGGGTTTCAGGAAGAAAACGGGAAATAGGGGATTACGGAGGAAGGAATGTAAGTATTTTGCAATTATCTTAATATACGTAAAACAGGGGCTTGGAAAAGTACCCCAGTTGGGCGGAAATTTTTTCCCAGTTGGGTTGGAAAAATTTCAAGGCAGGGTTGGAAAAATTTCGCAGTAAATGGGAGAAAAAAGAGGGAAGGAGGATTCTGCGGAGAAACCTGGATGTAAAACAAATGGAGTCTTGATTACATTTGTTGACAGTTGGGCGGCCGCTTGAAGTCAGAAGTCCGATTTTCTCTTGCAAAGTTCCCAGAAGGCTACGGCTGAAGCGGCGGCAACATTCAGCGAATCCACACCGTGGGCCATGGGTATGCGTACCACATAGTCGGCCTCTGCAATGGTGCTTGCTGCAAGTCCGTCTCCCTCTGTGCCCATGATGATGGCCAGGCGTTCTTCCTGTTTCAGGGAAGGGTGATTCAAGGGGATGGAGTTGTCACTCAGTGCCATGGCTACCGTGCGGAAACCCAACCGGTGGAGTGTATGGAGTGGGGGAGTTATCCAGGTCCAAGGTACCAGGAAGACGGAGCCCATAGATACCCTGACAGCACGGCGGTTCAGCGGGTCGCATGAACTTGGAGTGAGCAGCACAGCATCAATCCCCAATGCTGCGGCCGAGCGGAAGATGGCGCCGATGTTGGTCGTGTCAACCACGCTGTCTATGACCACGATGCGGCGTGCATCTCTGCAGACCTCTTCTACCGTCGGTGGCATAGAGCGTTGCATGGCGCATAGGACACCACGGGTCAGGGTGTAGCCCGTCAGGCTGGCAAGTACCTCTCTGCTGCCGGTATAGACAGGAAGTGTCTCCTCACATCGGCTGATGATGTCGGCGGCATCTCCCGTGATGTGCTTCTCTTCGCAAAGCAGGGCCAATGGACGGTAGCCTGCGTTCAAGGCCACATGGATGACCTTGGGACTTTCGGCAATGAAGATGCCCTTGGAAGGTTCAAGACGGTTGCGGAGCTGGGCTTCGGTGAGCGTGGAGAAGAGTTCCACACCGGGATAGTCAAGGGAGGTAATGGGGATGACTGGCATGAGCTATTGTTGTTTTAGGATTGTCTGTGACGGTTCTGTTTCTCCGGACAAAGGTACGTTCCTTGGCAGGTCTACACAAGAAAAAGATGTTTTTTCTGCATTCATATGGGCCTCTTTCTGATTTTAAGTTATACCTTTGCAGTCGATTTGAAACCAATTTAAGAGATTATGGCCGGATATATTTCGGGAGATACCCGTAAAGTCACCACTCATCGCCTTGTGGAAATGAAACAAAGAGGCGAAAAAATTTCCATGTTGACATCTTATGACTACACCATGGCGCAGATTGTGGATGCAGCCGGGGTGGACGTTATTCTTGTGGGAGATTCCGCCTCCAACGTCATGGCGGGCAATGTCACCACACTACCCATCACATTGGATCAGATGATTTATCACGGAAAGTCGGTTGTGCGTGGTGTGAAGCGGGCCATGGTGGTTGTGGACATGCCTTTCGGTTCCTATCAAGGCAATGAAATGGAAGGTTTGGCCTCCGCTATCCGCATCATGAAGGAGAGTCATGCCGATGCCCTGAAACTGGAGGGGGGCGAAGAGATTATCGGCACCGTGAAGCGCATATTGAGTGCAGGCATCCCCGTTATGGGACACCTGGGACTGATGCCGCAGAGCATCAACAAGTATGGTACCTATACGGTGCGTGCCAAGGATGATGCTGAGGCAGACAAACTGGTGCGTGATGCCCATCTGTTGGAAGAGGCCGGATGCTTTGCCATCGTATTAGAGAAGATTCCTGCAGCATTGGCCGAACGGGTGGCTTCCGAGCTTACCATCCCCATCATCGGTATCGGTGCCGGTGGAGGTACGGATGGACAGGTATTGGTGGCTCAGGACATGCTGGGCATGAACAATGGTTTCCGCCCCCGTTTCCTGCGTCGCTATGCCGACCTCTACACCGTGATGACGGATGCCATCAGCCGCTACGTTTCCGATGTGAAGAATCTGGACTTCCCCAATGAAAAGGAGCAATACTGACCGGTTGGCCGCCCCCGCTTTCCTGCGGATGTGCATGGCCAATTTCTTCCTGTTTGCATCGGTCTATGTGGTGGTATTGCTGCAGGCCTCCTGTACATTCTTCCTTCTGCTGTTTGCAGTGGGGATGTTGGTCGTGGGGCCTTTCCATGCCTACTTGGGTGATGCCTATAAGCGCAAGCATGTCTACCTGCTGTCGGCACTACTGACGACGCTGGCGGGTGGGGCTGCTTTGGTGAACGTTCATCCCACCTTATTATATATAGCTGCACTGTTGCAGGGAGCAGGCTTCGGACTGGCCGTTACGGCCGGTATCACACTGGCCATTGACATCACGCCATCGGAGCATCGTACTTCCTGCAACGTTTGTTATGCCACGGTGGCACGTTTGGGCATGATTGCCGGCATCTTGTTGCCGGCCTTTCTGCAGGGAGTGTGGGATGTCCGTCAGATGCTCACTCTCTCGTTAGTGTTGGGGGCATTGGGGCTTTGCTTTGCTGCAAGGGTGCATGTCGCTTTCCGGGCACCTATTGGCATGACCCTGTACAACATGGATCGTTTCTTCCTGCCCCGTGCCTGGCTGCCGGCTGTGAATGTGTTGCTGAAGGCTATGGCTGCCGGCCTGCTGATGCCCTTGCTGTTTCTGACAGAATGGAGGGTGGGGGCCGCAACGCTCGTAGCCTTCCTGATGCTGCAGACCGCCTTTGCCTGGACTCGTCTGTTTGTCAACCTCTCCCAACATTGTCAGCGAGGAACGGCCAATACCACCTTCTATCTGGCTACAGACCTTGGAGTGATGGCTGGTCTTTTCCTCTTTGAGCAGGGCGGATGGGGAGATGCCTTGATGTGGCCGCTGATGATGGTTGCCGGCCTGATGCTCGCTTCTATTCTGCTCTATGTGCTGGCCACCGATGCCTATTACAGGAAGCACCGTGTCAGATAGGGCACGAAGATAATCAGACCGATAATGCAGGCAGCCAAGGCACACACCAAAACAGCACCGGCTGCGATGTCCTTCACCTGTCCGGCCAAGGGATGATATTCAGGAGAGACCAGATCTACCAATCGCTCCAAGGCCGAATTAAACAGCTCGGCTGCAATCACCAGACCTATGCATCCCACTATCATCATCCATTCCATACGGGTGATGCCGAAGCAGATGCCGGCAGTCACCACCATCACGGTAGCCACCAGATGGAATCCGAGATTCTGTTCGCGCCCAACACAGCAGCGGATGCCCTGCCAGGCATAACGGAAACTGCGCACCTGTTTTCTGAAGTCATATCTCATGCCTCTTTCCTCCATCAGTTGCGGGACACCTGTTTTACACCTTTTACCGTGCGCAGTTTCTTGATTAAGGTTTCCAGCCGTCCTGTATCTCCAATCATGATGGTCAGTGTGCCCGAGAAGAGACCGTCGTGGGAGTCTATACCGATACTTCGCAGGCTGATGCCCATCTCCTTGGAGATGATGGAGGTGATGTTGGTGACGATGCCGATGTCATCATGTCCCACCACCCGTAAGGTAATGGGGTATTGAGTGCCCTGTGACTTGCCTGCCCAACGTGCCTTCACGATGCGATAGCCGAAGCGTTCCCTCAAGTCGCTGGCGTTGGGACAGTCACACCGGTGGATTTTGATACCTCCTGTAACACTGACAAACCCGAAAACATCATCGCCATAGATGGGGTTGCAGCAGCGGGCCAATTTGAACTCCAGTCCTTTCAGGTTCTGGTCGATGACCAATACATCTTCCTTGTTGCCTTTCTCTTCCGTTTGAGGAGTCTGCAGGTTGTAGCCCTCGGCACTGCGGTAGGTTATTTCGTCATGAACGTCACTGTCGCGTTTCTGTTGCTCCAGGTATTTGTCCAGAATGTTGTTTACGTCCAGTGTCTCATCGGCCACGGCCTGATAGAAGTCGGTCACCACCTTATATCCCAAGCGTTTGATGAGGCGCATCATGGTGCTCTCGTCATATTCAATCTTCCGGTTCTTGAACTTGCGCTCCAAGGTCTCCTTGGCAAACGCATGCTGTCGGGCGGCCACCTCTTTCAGGGCCTGCCGGATTTTGGTGCGTGCCTTGGCTGTAGCTACAATGTTCAGCCAGTCTTGCTTGGGGGTCTGTGTGTTGGAGGTCATGATTTCCACCTGGTCGCCACTTTGAAGCACCTGTTTCAGTTGTGTGTTCTTGCCGTTCACCTTGGCACCGATGCACTTGCAGCCCAGTTTGCTGTGGATGTGGAATGCAAAGTCGAGCACGGTGGAGCCTTTGGCCAGCTTGAACAGGTCTCCCTTGGGAGTGAAGACGAACACCTCGTCTTCGTACAGGTCCAGCTTGAACTGATCCATCGCTTCCAATCCGTTGTCTGAATTTTCCAATGCCTCACGTACCGACGTGAGCCATTCGTCCAGTCCGCTCTCTCCCTTCACTCCCTTGTAACGCCAGTGGGCTGCCAAACCGCGTTCGGCAATCTCGTCCATGCGCTCGGTACGTATCTGTACCTCCACCCATTTGCCTTCGGGACCCATCACCGTGATGTGCAGGGATTCGTAGCCGTTGCTCTTGGGCACGGAAAGCCAGTCACGCAACCGTTTAGGGTTGGGCTGGTACATGTCGGTCACGATAGAGTAGGTCTGCCAACACTCCAGTTTCTCCTTGTCGATGTCTGATTCCAGTATGACGCGGATGGCAAAGAGGTCATACACTCCCTCGAAGGGACATTTCTGCTTCTTCATCTTCTGGTAGATGGAATGTATGGACTTGGTGCGTCCCTTGATGTGGAACTTCAGTCCGGCCTCTTCCAACTTCTTCTTCACCGGAGCAATGAAAGCGGCGATATACTTGTCTCGCGAAGCCTTGGTTTCGTTCAGTTTCTCCTTGATGTGATAGTAGACATCGTGTTCGGTGTATTTCAGTGAGAGGTCTTCCAACTCGGATTTCAGTTTGTAGAGTCCCAGCTTGTGGGCGAGGGGAGCGTAGAGGTAGGCCGCTTCGTTGGCCACCTGTCGGCGTGCTTCATCGTTGTCGGCATCCTTGATTTGTCGCATGATGTTCACGCGGTCGGCTATCATGATGAGTATCACCCTCATGTCTTCGGCAAACGAAAGCAACAGGTTGCGGAAATTCTCGGATTCGATGGTAGGACTCTTGGTGTAGAGTTCCTGCACACGAATCAGTCCGCGTATGATGCCCGCCACGTCTTCACCGAAGGAACGTTGTACCTCCTGAATAGTACATCCGCCACAGCGCACAGAGTCGTGGAGCATCACTCCCAAGATGGAAGCCCGTCTCATGCCAATCTCTTCGGCTACGATGGTGGCCGTCTGCATGTCCTTGATGATGGGGTTCAGGGCAAAGATGTCGCGCTGAATCCTGCCGTTCCGTATGCTATTGATGAGGTGGTTCTTCAGGTTCCTGCAGTCATCCTTGCGTAGCGTTTCGCCGGAAAGTTGCAGCAATTTGCGGTAGAGTGTGAAGAGCAACCGGCGCTCTTCTATGGTGAAAAAGTCTTCTGTTTCCATATCCTTATTCTATTTTGTGGCGTAAAGGTAGTTTTTTTCTCCCTTTTTATAATGCCGCTTCTGTTTTTTTTATACTTTTGGGCATGAATTTATAATTTTGGTATTATGATTACACTTCAAGACAAAGAATTGCTTGCCAAGAAAGGCATTTCAGAAGAACAGATTGCTGACCAGTTGGCCAGCTTTGAGAAGGGATTCCCCTATTTGAGACTTTCGGCCGCAGCATCAGTGGAAAACGGTATTCTCGCTCCTGGAAGCGATGAGCAGAAGAAGTATCTCAATGCATGGGATGCCTACACACAGACCGACCGGGTCGTAGTGAAGTTTGTGCCGGCATCGGGAGCAGCCAGCCGCATGTTCAAGAATCTGTTCGAATTTCTGGGTGGTGACCATGATACCCCCGAAACGGCTTTCGAAAAGACCTTTTTCGAAAAAATAGAAAAATTCGCTTTCTACAAAGACCTGAACGAGGCTTGCGTGAAGAACAATGGGGTGGATATACCTGCTCTCGTTGCGGCAGGAAACTACAAGGCTGTAGTTGCGGCCCTGTTGGAGAGTGCCGGCCTGAACTATGGTGCTCTGCCCAAGGGATTGCTGAAGTTCCACAGGTATGAAGAGGGAAGCCGCACCCCCTTGGAGGAACATCTGGTGGAAGGTGCGCTCTATGCCGCCAACCGTAGCGGAAAGGTGAATGTGCATTTCACGGTTTCACCCGAGCACCGTCCGCTCTTCAAGGCATTGGTGGAGGAGAAGGCTACGGCTTATGCCAAAAAATATGGTGTGGACTACAATATCTCCTTTTCCGAGCAGAAACCCAGTACCGATACCATTGCCGCTGACATGGAGAACAAGCCCTTCCGTGACAAAGGCCAGTTGCTGTTCCGTCCCGGTGGACACGGTGCACTGATTGAAAATCTCAACGATCTTGATGCCGACATCATCTTCATCAAGAACATAGACAATGTGGTGCCAGACAAACTGAAGGGAGATACCGTGCTCTACAAAAAACTGATTTCCGGTGTGCTCATCAGTCTGCAACAGCAGGCATTCAGCTATCTGCAACTGCTGGACAGCGGAAAGTATACGCACGAACAGGTGCTGGATATCCTGCAGTTCCTGCAGAAGAAACTCCATTGCAAGAACCCTGAAACCAAGGATTTGGAAGATGCCGAATTGGTCATCTATCTGAAGAAGAAACTGAACCGTCCCATGCGTGTCTGCGGTATGGTGAAGAATGTGGGTGAACCTGGCGGTGGTCCCTTCCTGGCCTATAACAGCGACGGCACCATCTCTTTGCAGATTCTGGAAAGTTCTCAGATAGATATGAACGACCCCGAAAAGAAGGAAATGTTTGAAAAGGGCACTCACTTTAATCCGGTAGACCTTGTTTGTGCCGTGCGCGATTATAAGGGACACAAGTTTGACCTCGTGAACTATGTAGACAAGGCTACGGGTTTCATCTCCTATAAGTCCAAGAACGGCAAAGAACTCAAGGCCCTTGAGCTTCCCGGTTTGTGGAACGGTGCCATGAGTGACTGGAATACCGTCTTTGTAGAAGTGCCTTTGACCACCTTCAATCCGGTGAAGACGGTCAATGACCTGCTGCGTGACCAACATCAATAAACGAACATAAGTTCAAGTCCCCACGAACATATGTTCATCGGACTTTGAACATTGACTAAAAAAACTGCACCAAAGGAAGACTTTGGTGCAGTTGGTGTAAATAGGGGGAGGGATAAGAATCCCAATGGTTTCAGGTGTCTTAGCCCAGCTTGTTGTCTGAACCCAGCACGTTGATGATTTTGTGCTTGTACATCTTCTCCATGTTGTCGCGGGCAGGACCCAGATACTTGCGGGGGTCAAATTCTGCGGGCTTCTCTACAAATACCTTGCGCACAGCAGCTGTCATGGCCAGACGAGAGTCAGAGTCAATGTTGATCTTGCACACAGCGCTCTTGGCAGCTTCGCGCAGCCACTCTTCGGGAATACCGATGGCAGCCTTCAGGGCACCGCCATATTTGTTGATGGTCTCTACTTCTTCTTGGGGAACTGAAGAAGAACCGTGGAGCACGATGGGGAAGCCGGGAAGCTTCTCTTCTACAGCCTTCAGCACGTTGAATGCCAAGGGAGGAGGTACCATGCGGCCGGTAGCAGGGTCAATGGTGCACTGCTCGGGAGTGAACTTGTAAGCACCGTGAGAAGTACCGATAGAGATAGCCAATGAGTCGCAGCCTGTGCGGGTAGCGAAGTCGATAACCTCTTCGGGGTCAGTGTAAGTGTGGTGGTCAGAAGATACTTCATCTTCTACGCCGGCCAAAACACCGAGCTCGCCTTCTACAGTTACATCAAACTGATGGGCATACTCTACTACCTTCTTTGTCAGGGCTACGTTTTCCTCATAGGGCAGGTGAGAACCGTCAATCATTACTGAAGAGAAACCGTAGTCGATACAGCTCTTGCAGGTTTCGAACGTGTCACCGTGATCCAGATGAAGCACGATTTCAGGCTTTTCACAACCCAGCTCCTTGGCGTATTCTACAGCACCTTGAGCCATGTAGCGCAACAGAGTGGCGTTGGCATATTGGCGGGCACCCTTGGATACTTGCAGGATAACCGGAGACTTCGTTTCTACGGCTGCCTTGATGATGGCCTGCAACTGCTCCATATTGTTGAAGTTGAAAGCCGGAATGGCATATCCGCCCTTGATTGCCTTTGCAAACATCTCCTTGGTGTTCACCAGGCCCAAATCTTTGTAATTTACCATTTTGTTTAAAAGTTTATTGTTAGTGAATCAAATTCTGTGCAAAAGTAAACATTCTCCGTCAAAAAGAGACGTGCAAAAGCCATAAAATATCTTCCAATCTTCTCTAATTTCGCTTCCTGAAGAGGAAAACAGAGTGCCTATAGGGGAGATTGCTATCTCCATGTGGCAAATCAGGGCCAAAAAACTATTTGAAGATGCTTTTTTTATTGAAACTGTTTTCTTTTTCAGAGAAATGATGTATCTTTGCACCCTGAAAAAAGACCATTACACTATTTCATTACCAAAATAGTAACCGAATAATAATTTAAAACGTAAATAGGAAAATGAAAAAAGGTATTCATCCTGAAAATTACCGTCCGGTAGTATTCAAAGACATGTCAAACGGCGATATGTTCCTTTCTCGCTCTACTTGCAACACTAAGGAAACCGTTGAGTTTGAGGGCGAAACTTATCCGTTGGTTAAGTTGGAAATCTCTAACACTTCTCACCCGTTCTATACGGGTAAGTCCAAGCTGGTTGACACTGCCGGTCGTGTGGACAAGTTCATGAGCCGTTACGGAAACCGCAAGAAGTAATACCTTATTTATATATAAAGGTAAAAAGAGCGGGTGTACCAATAAGTACATCCGCTTTTTTGTGTGGCTATCTCTTACGGATAATACAGGTGAGGAGGAGGCCTGTCAGAAAAATGGTGGTGGTGCCCAACACGATGGCCAGGTATTCATGGATGTGCGGATGGGGCAGATGGAGAAATTCATGGGCGGAAATCCAGGCAATGACGAATACCCCGCACAGGGTGCCTAATACAGCCTCGGCATGACGTGCCCGGCGTACCATGAAGCCCAACAGAAAGAGTCCCAACATGCCACCGCTGAAGATCGATGAAAGTTTCCACCAGGCATCCAGAATGCTATCCACGTTCAGCAGGGCCAAAGCGACAAGAGCACCCAATACGCCTACAAGAAGACTGGAACCCTTCAGTACGATGAGCTGTTCACGCTCACCGGCCTGTTTGCGCAGCCGTTTGTAGTAGTCGGTCAGCAGGATGGTGGAGGAACTGGTGATGCTGGTGGCTACCGTACTCATGCCGGCAGCAAAGATGGAGGCGATGAGCAGGCCGGTAAGTCCCGTGGGCAGGCGATGGACAATAAAGTAGGGGAAAACGTGGTCGGCCTTGAGACCTTCGGGAGGAAGCTGCTCGGGGTATACCTGATAGTAGGCAAAGAGCGCCGTCCCGATAAGGAAGAAGATGGCTGATACAGGGATGAACAGATACCCGCCAAAGAGTGCAGAGAACTTGGCTTCTTTCTCGCTCTTGGCCGTGTGGTAGCGTTGCACATAGTTCTGGTCGATGCCGTAATTCTGCAGGTTGGTGAAGATGCCGTAGATGAGGCATACCCAGAAAGTGGATGAGGTGATGTCCGTATCGAAACTTCCCAAGTCGAATTTACCCGCTTTGATACCAATCTCAAAGGTCTGCAGAGGACCTTCGGGCATACTGAACAGCAGAACTACCAGACACACCAAGGCACCGCCTATCAGAATGAATCCCTGGATGGCTTCTGTCCAGATGACGGCTTTCAGTCCGCCGCTCATGGAATAAGTCAGGATGGCAATACTGGTGACGATGATTACCGTCTGTATGTTCCAGCCCATCAGGATGTTCATGGGAAGAGCCAAGAGGAAGAGGATGGAACCCATGCGGGCAATCTGTGTCAGCAAGTAACAGGCCGAGGCATAGATGCGTGCCCAGGTGCCGAATCGTTCTTCCAGAAAACTGTAGGCCGAAACACTGCCTTGGCTGCGATAGAAAGGAACGAAATACTTAGCGGCAAAATAAGAGGCTATCGGAATGGAGAGGCTGAAGACGAAAGCGTTCCAATCTCCGGCAAAGGCCTTACCCGGGTAGCCCAGGTAGCTGATGCTGCTGACATAGGTGGCAAAGATGGACATACCCACCACCCATCCGGGCAGGTTACGGCCAGCTGAGGTGAACTCATCGGAAGAGGTTTTCTTATTGAAAAAGGAACATCCGAAAAGTACCGTACCACCAGTGAAAAGCAGAAAGATGACAAGGTCTATGATTTCCATGGTAGCAATTGATTCATTAACATTTCAGGCACGGGTTGCACGGGTATTTTTCGCTTTGCTCAATAATACGTCACGGTTGGATTAAATCGTTCGGTTACAAACGAAGAAAAGAATCCGTGATTATCCGTGTTGTCCGTGCCTAAAATGAGAGGATGTGTATGACGACACATCCTCATACTGTTTCATCTTGTCAGATGATGTATTGTGAACTGATGGACTCGTTGTTCATCACGCGACGGATGGTTTCGGCAAACATGTCGGCAATGCTCAACTGCTTCACCTTGTCGCATTTCTTGGCGTAGGGGATACTGTCTGTGAAGACCATTTCCGTAAGACCGGACTCCTGTACGCGGAAGGAAGCCGGATCGGACATGACGCAGTGGCTGGCAATGGCACGAACAGACTTGGCACCGGCTTCAAGCATGATGTTGGCTGCTTTGGTAATGGTGCCGGCTGTGTCCACAATGTCGTCAATCAGTACAACGTTCTTGTCTTTCACGTCACCGATAATCTGCATGGAAGCCACGACATTGGCCTTTTCACGTGTCTTGTTGCAAAGCACCAGGGGTACACCCAGGTATTTGGAGAATGTGCTGGCGCGCTTGGAGCCTCCAACGTCGGGAGTAGCGATAACCAAATCTTCCAGTTCCAGGGATTCGATGTAGGGCAGGAAAACGGCTGAGGCATACAGATGGTCGACAGGAATATCAAAGAAACCTTGAATCTGGTCGGCATGGAGGTCCATCGTTATCAGACGGTCAATGCCGGCTACAGACAGCAAGTCGGCCACCAGTTTGGCACCTATAGAAACGCGGGGCTTGTCTTTCCTGTCCTGACGTGCCCAGCCGAAATAGGGGATGACGGCCACAATGCTCTTGGCTGATGCACGTTTGGCGGCATCAATCATCAGCAGAAGTTCCATCAGATTGTCGGAATTGGGGAAGGTGGACTGTACCAGGAATACATGTGAGCCACGGATGGACTCTTCGTAGGATACTGCGAATTCGCCGTCGGCAAAATGGGTGATGTTCATTTTGCCCAGAGGGCAACCAAGGCTGGTGCAGATTTTCTCTGCAAGGTATCTGGAATTTGTTCCCGAGAATACCATAAAGGGTGCTTTTTCGCTCATTTTATATAATAGAGGTTAGACCTATTTGTTAATTTGATGGCAAAGGTAGGAATTTCTCGCTACATATTGCAGGTTATTGTATAAAAAATGTTTTTGTTTCCCGGATTTATTCGTAGCTTTGCTTTGTGAAAAGGCATATCTATATATGGTTGGGTTGTCTGCTATGCTTGGGCATGGCCAGGTTTTCCTGTGTCGGCGTGTCGTCGGTGGAGGAATTACATCTGGTCGATTCGTTGAATACGGAAGCCTATAACCAGCGTTATAAGGACCTGGAACTTTCTTCCTCTGCAGCATTGAAGGCCTATCAGGCGGCAGACAGCTATAGCCGAGGCAAAGCCGAGGCTTGCAACAGTCTGGGCTTTTGTACCTTTATGCGTATGGATTTCGAGCGTGCCGAACGCTATTATAAAGAGGTGTATAGCCTGACCGGGAACGAGGTGGAGATGCTGATAGCTGATGTAGGGCTGATGAAAATCTATCAGCGTACGGCCCTGAACAAAGAATTCTATGACTATCGCAACAGTGCCTTGCAACGTATGAAACGTCTTGCCGAGGATACCGGTCAGGAGAGCGATTCCCATGAACGTTCTCGTCTGGCTTATGCCCGTTCTGAATTCCACATTGTCTCTGCGGTCTATTATTACTACCTGCAGCAACGCCAGCAGGCTTTGGAAGCCATGGACTCTTTGGCCGGAGAGGAAGAGTGGACGGCTGACACCGGTCAATGGCTGTACTATCATTACATAAAAGGTTCGGCGGCATTGTGTGAAGGTGCCACGGCCGATGTACGCCGCATGGCGGAATTTGACGAACTGTTCCGTACCTGGAAACGGGCTTCTCAGGAAGGGTATCTTTATTTTGAGGGGAATGCCATCCAGGGACTTGCTAATCTTATGGCATCTCCCGATGCCTATGCCTTTTTTCTGCAATGTCGTCCACATGCCTTGCAACAGTTGGGCTTCCCGACAGACTCCTTGCTTCCGTTGCGTTTGGGGCAGCAAGCCTTGCTCCTGTTCCGTCGCTACAATGATCTTTATCAAATAGCAGGAGCCTATGTCTCTATCGGTCGCTACCTGAATACTCATGGCCGATATGAGGAGGCTTTGGATACCTTGGTGCAGGCGTTGGAATGTGTGAACGAGCATCATCGTTACTATTATAACTGTACGGATAGTTTGGATTGGTTGAAACCCTATGATGTCCGTGATACAGTCTCTGTGGAAAAACTCTGGATGAAGCAGAAACTGAAAACTGTACCAGAATGGATTTCGCGTATTCGTGAACAGCTGTGCGTCAGCTATTCAGGGTTGGGTATGAAGCCCTGCTCGGATTATAATCGCAATGTCTATCTGGATATCCTGGAAGATACCCGTCAGGACAAGGAATTGGAAAGCCGTTATCAAGCTCTGGAAGGAGAGGCCAACCGCTTGAATGTTGTACTGATAGTGCTGGCTGTAGTTATCATCTCACTCATCCTTTTCCTGAGTCTTTTCAGCAAGCGGGCAAAAGAGCGGAATGCCCGGCACACTTGTCGTCTGCAGTTGTTGCTGAATGTCTGCGGCCGGATAACCGCTTCCATACCTCAGGATGCCCAAGATGAAGCGAATATCCTTGAGGTCATACGTGAGGATGTAGCACCGGAAGTAAACGAACTTTTTGGCCGTGAGGATTGGTATCTGGCAGAAGATGGTCTTTACTTTCGTGGCAGAACCACCAAGGAGGAACAGGCCATAGCACGGGTAATCAGTCCCTATGTCACTTGGGCGTTGGATAACGGCATGAGGAGTGTTTCCTTAGGCAATGAACAGCGTAGGTTGGAGAAGCAACGCTATGTCTATGAGCAGCATATCATCGAGAACAAGCGGCAAAACATGGTGAAGAAGAGTTGCTTGGCCATAGTGGACGGCATTCTTCCCTATATTGACCGCATTGTCAACGAGGTACATAAACTAACCAGGAAGGAGTTCCTGGAAGACGAGGAAATCAAAAACAGCAAGTTGCACTATATAGATGAGTTGGTCACGAAGATTAACGAATATAATGATATCCTGGCCCATTGGATAAAGATGAAGCAGGGTACGTTGAGTCTGAATATAGAGACCTTTGAATTGAATGAACTCTTTGAACTGTTGCGCAAGGGAGGGAGAGCCTTTGAAATGAAAGGGCAAAATCTCTTGATTCTCCCTACAGAGGCATTGGTGAAGGCGGACAAGGCACTGACTCTCTTCATGGTGAACACTCTTGCTGAGAATGCCCGTAAGTTTACGCCCCGTGGAGGAGAAATTAAAGTATACGCCCGATGTGAGGCAGACTATGTGGAAATTTCCGTGGAAGATAACGGATGCGGACTTTCGTCTGAGGATGTCTCACGGCTTATGGGAGAGAAAATCTATGATTCAAGCACCATCGGTATGGACCATGCGGAGAATCCCGATGAATTGAGAAAGAGCAAGGGAGATGGCTTCGGCTTGATGAACTGTAAGGGCATTATTGAAAAGTATCGGAAGAGCAATCCGCTTTTTCAGGTCTGTATGTTCAGTGTGGAGAGCACATTGGGGCAAGGCAGCCGTTTTTACTTCCGCTTGCCGGCAGGAGTACGCAAGGCGTTGCTTGCCGTAGGACTCTTATTTACTCTTTTTTCCTGTGTGGATGTTCCCGAGACCTCCTATGAAGAGATGCCCGAAGGAGAACCTGATGCCTATGCCGTGTTGCTGGATGAGGCTTCCGATTATGCCAATGCGGCTTATTACTGCAACATAGACGGTGATTACCGTTTGGCACTGCAATATGTAGATTCGGCCATGAATTGCCTGAATGAACATTATCGGGTCTATGCCACTCTGCCTCACCAGTTCCTGAGTTTGTGGAATGAAGAGCAGCCGGTGGAGTTCTCTTGGTGGAATGAAGGGCTGGAAACGGACTATTTCGTCATCCTGGATATACGCAACGAAGCGGCCGTGGCCTTCTTGGCCCTGAAAGAATGGGAAAAGTATGCCTATAACAATACGGCTTACACTACATTATACAAAATGCTGGGTGAGGACAACTCGCTGGAAGAGTATTGCCGTAAACTGGAAATCTCCACGACCAACAAGATGGTGGGGATGGTGTTGTCGGTCATCTTGCTTTTTGCCGGTGTATTGGCTTACTATGTGGTGTATGTTTACCGCAGGCAGATGGAACGCTGGAATCTGGAGCAGGTGCTGGAGGTAAACAAACAACTCTCCCTGGCGGCTGCCTTTCCACATGATTCGGAGGTAGGCGAGGAGTGGTATCGGGATGTTTTACAACGCATTGTGAAAGCTACGTTTGACGGAGTGAATGAATTGATGGGGATAGGTAGCCTGGGTATAGTGCTTTATCCGGAAGGAGGAGGAGTGCCCGAAGTCGTTGTGGAAGGAATGTCTCGGAAAGCGGAGGAGATGAAGGTCTGGAGAATACTGGCCGACCGCTGTCACCAAAGTGGTGAACGGCAGTTGGAACAGACATACCGGGCCTTTCCGCTGATGATAGAGGAGAATGATGGCAGCCGTTGCATAGGTGTGATTTGTGTGGAGTGTACGGAGGAACGCGAACAGTCGGCTGACCATCTGTTGCTGGAACTTATTGCCGGCTATCTGGCCATTGTGCTTTACAATGCCGTACTCAAGATGGCCCTGCATTATCAGGACATTGAAGAAGCGCAGGATGAAGCCCGGCGGGCCTCACGTGAAGACCGCATGTTGCATGTGCAGAATCTGGTCTTGGACAACTGCCTTTCAGCCATTAAGCATGAAACGATATATTATCCCAATCGAATCAAGCTGCTTATCTGCAAACTTTGTCGGAAACAGTTGCCCTCCGGACAGGAGCAGGAGACACTGACGGCCGTTGGTGAATTGATAGAGTATTATAAAGGTATCTTTAGCATACTGAGCCATTGTGCTTCCCGCCAGTTGGAGGAGGTTACTTTCCGACGTTCCGTCATTGATGTCAGGGAACTGCTTGATGGGGCAGAACGTTACTGTTGTCGTAAGGCCGGGAAGAGCAGAACGGCTGCGCCGGCTCTGCAGCAGGGAATGGAACCGATGCTCACGGTTGTAGGTGACAAGGTGTTGCTGCAATATTTACTGGAGAACCTGATAGATGAGGCTTTGGCTTGCCCGTTGCCCGGTATGCTCTCCCTGAAGGCTGTATCTGATGGTGATTTTGTCCGCTTCCTTTTTACGGATTCCCGTCGGCAGAAGTCTCAGGAAGAGTTGAACCAATTGTTCTATCCCTCATTGACACAGTTGGAAACAGCGTATGGCTGTGGGCTGAAAGGTATTGAATACCTGCTATGCAAACAAATTATCCGTGACCATGATGAGTTCGCTGGTCGGCGCGGTTGCCGCATCAATGCTGAGGTGGCGTCAGAGGGAGGATTTACGGTCTATTTTACATTGCCAAAAAAATGAATGAAATATGGAGAACAGAAAATTCAAAGTCATCATTGTAGAAGATGTCAAACTGGAGTTGAAGGGTACGGAAGAGATTTTCCGTCACGAGATTCCCGATGCAGAAGTGATAGGTGCCGCTATGACGGAACAGGAGTTCTGGCCATTGATAGAGGCTTCCATTCCCGACCTCGTGTTGCTGGACTTGGGATTGGGAGGTTCCACCACAATCGGAGTGGATATTTGCCGGAATATCTTCAAACGCTATCCCGGAGTGCATGTACTGATATTTACGGGGGAAGTGTTGAACGAGAAACTGTGGGTGGATGCCTTGGATGCAGGAGCCGACGGCATTATCCTGAAGACTGGAGAACTACTGACCAAGACTGACGTACAGGCGGTGATGGATGGCAAGAAACTGGTGTTCAATTATCCTATATTGCAGAAGATTGTGGAACGTTTCCGTAACTCGGTCTTGAATGAAAACAAACGCGTGGAGGCGGCCATCAACTATGACATTGACGAATATGATGAGCGTTTCCTGCGTCATTTGGCTTTAGGCTATACCAAGGAGATGATTGCCAATTTGCGAGGAATGCCGTTTGGCGTGAAGTCTTTGGAAAAACGACAGAACGAACTGGTCAGCCGTCTTTTTGGTGCAGACGAGCGGGTAGGGGTAAATGCTACCCGCCTGGTAGTACGTGCCTTGGAACTTCGTATTTTGGATATAGACAATCTGGAACCTGATGACGAATAACTTTCCCCATCCTGCCACCATGTTTGCCTGGCTGACATTGCTGGTGGTATTCCTTTCCTGGATATGCAATGTCTATGGCCTGGCTGTCATCTCTCCTGACACAGGTGAGGAAATCGTTGTGCAGAGCCTGCTGGCTTCCGAGGGTATTCGTTGGTGGTTGCGGCATGTGGTCTCCAACTTTGTCGGGTTCACTCCATTGGGCGTGGTGGCTACGTTTCTGCTTGGATGGGGAATCGCCCGGCATTCAGGCATGTGGGAAGCCTATTGGAGCCGTTTGAAGAGCAACGCTTCCTCTCCTTCTGTTTCTGTGCTTGTGGTTATTCTTCTGGGCATGATTTCCCATACGATTGGCGAAGCCGGATGTGTCATCCTTCTTCCTGTTGCCGCTACGCTTTTCCGTGTGACAGGCTTGTCGCCTGTGGCCGGTATTGTGGTGGCCTATGTCTCCATGTCCTGTAGTGACGGATCGAATTTCCTGCTCTCTTCTTCCGACAGTCAGATGGTGGCTGCCACACAGAACAGCCTGGAAGTGGCAGCTATTGATGATGGCCGGATAGGTCCTATGTGCAACCGCTTTTTCATGACTGCATCAGCCTTGTTGACAAGCATGGTCATTCTCTGTATTACCAAGAAAAAGCTGTTGCCTGCATTGGCTGTCTCCTCGGAGAATCCCTTGCTGAGGGGAGAGAAGACTTTGTCTCGCAGGGAGCGCAGGGCTTGCTTGTTTTCTGCTGTGGCCGGTGGTGTCTATCTATTGCTCGTCTTGTGGGCCACCTTTTCGGCAAATGGCATTTTCCGTCATGCCAATGGCGGGTTGGACGGTTCCCCTTTCATGCAAGGTCTTGTTTTCCTCTATGCCCTGGGGCTTGCATTGATGGGGCTTGTCTATGGCTTCGTGTCGGGACGCTATCGCAGGGAAACGGATGTCATAGAGGGACTTTCACATTATATGGGGCTGTTCACTTCCTATGTGGTGATTCTTTTCTTCGCCTCTCAGATGCATGCGTGCCTGGAATATTCCCAGATGGGGAGATGCGTGGCTGTCATCGGTACAGAGTGGCTTATGGGAATACAGCTTGAACCGTGGGGCATCTTGTTGCTGCTCCTGCTGATGGTTGCAGCATTCAATTTCCTGGTACCCTCTTCCATTGTGGGGTGGGGCAGTTTGTCGCTACTGCTTGTCCCTCCAATGATAGCGATGGGAATTGCTCCGGATGAGGTGCAGTGCGCCTATCGTTTGGGAGAGAGCAGTTGTTGCGGGTTGTCACCTATGGGTGCCTATCTTCCTTTTGTCTTGGCGTATATCCGGCAATATGACAAGAATGCCACATACACTTTCCTGTTGAGGCATCTGTGGCGCTATTCCTTGTGCGTGTTGCTGCTTTGGAGCATACTTTTTGTCATCTGGTATCTGTGTGGGTGGCCGTTAGGCTTTTGATTCGACCTTGGAGGCCAGCAGGTCTTGCAGGCGAAGCAGTTCGTCGCGATACTGGGCGGCTTCGATGAAGTCCAGACGTTTGGCGGCCTCTTGCATCAGTTTCTTGGTGCGTGCAATGCTCTTTTCCAGCTGTGCCGGTGACATGTATTGCAAGATGGGGTCGGCTGCAACGTTTCTGACGCTTCCCTGTTCGGTATAGGGACGTGGAGAAGCGGAGGACGAGGACGATAAAGGCTTGGACAATGATGGAACACTGTTGTCGGAGGAGGCAAAGACATTGGTATTCTTGGCCTTTTGGATTTGTCGGGGAGTGATACCGTGGTCGGCATTGTACTTCAACTGCTTTTCGCGACGGCGGTTGGTCTCGTCTATAGTCCGTTGCATGCTTTCGGTTATGCGGTCGGCATACATGATGACGAGACCGTTGACATTGCGGGCTGCACGTCCGGCTGTCTGTGTCAGTGCACGATGGGAACGCAGGAATCCCTCCTTGTCGGCATCAAGGATGGCCACAAGGGAAACTTCGGGTAGGTCAAGGCCTTCACGTAGCAGGTTGACCCCAATAAGCACATCATAGATACCTTCACGGAGGTCACTCATGATTTTCACCCGTTCCATAGTCTCCACACCACTGTGGATATAGTTGCACTTCACACCATTGTCTGCCAGATATTCACTCAACTCTTCGGCCATACGTTTGGTGAGCGTGGTGACCAATGTTCGCTCTCCATGCTCGATGCGCAACTGAATCTCCTCCATCAGGTCGTCAATCTGGTTCTGACTGGGGCGTACTTGAATGACGGGGTCAAGCAGTCCGGTGGGGCGGATGACCTGTTCGACGATGATGCCTTCCGATTTGATAAGTTCATAATCGGCCGGAGTGGCACTGACAAAGATGATTTGTTTGGCCATGGCCTCAAATTCATCGAACTTCAGAGGACGGTTGTCCATTGCGGCAGGCAGACGGAATCCATATTCCACCAGGTTGACCTTGCGGGCACGGTCGCTTCCATACATGGCTCCTATTTGGGGAACACTGACGTGGCTCTCGTCTATTACGATGAGGAAATCGTCGGGGAAGAAGTCGAGCAGACAATATGGACGTGTGCCCGGAGCGCGGCCGTCGAAGTAGCGGGAGTAGTTCTCTATGCCCGAACAGTGTCCCAACTCACGCAGCATCTCCATGTCGTAAGTGACCCTTTCATAGAGTCGCTTGGCCTCCAGTGGACGTCCTTCGTCTTCAAACCAACGTACCTGTTTTTGTAAATCGTCCTCTATCTGGTGGATGGCTCTGAGTGTAGTCTCCTTGGTTGTCATGAAGAGATTGGCAGGATATATCTTATACTCATCGAAATGGGCGAGGACTATGTTGCTGACGGGGTCCACCTCTTCGATACTGTCTACCTCGTCGCCCCAGAAGACAATACGTAGCAGGTTGTCGGCATAGGCCAGATAGATGTCAACCGTATCTCCCTTGACCCGAAAGTTGCCTCGATTGAGGTCTATGTCGTTGCGCACGTAGAGACTTTCCACCAAGTTGCGCAAGAATACGTTCCGACTGAAGAACTTGCCACGAATTACTTCAATGACGTTGTTGTAGAAATCTGAAGGATTGCCCATGCCATAGATGCAGGAGACGGAAGATACCACAATGACATCTTTCCTTCCGGAGAGCAGGGATGAAGTGGCGGCAAGCCTGAGCTTGTCTATCTCATCATTGATGGCCAGATCCTTTTCAATATAGGTGTCTGATGCCGGCAGATAGGCTTCGGGCTGATAGTAATCGTAATAGGAGACGTAATACTCTACGGCATTATGAGGGAAGAAGCCTTTGAATTCGCTGTATAGCTGTGCGGCCAGTGTCTTGTTGTGGCTCAGTACCAGTGTCGGCTTGCCGATATTGGCTATTACGTTGGCTATGGTGAATGTCTTTCCGGAGCCGGTTACACCCAGCAAGGTCTGTGCAGGCAGGCCGTTGCGCACCCCTTCGGTCAGTTGTGCGATGGCCTCCGGCTGGTCTCCCGTAGGCTGGTAATTGGATGTCAGCTCAAACTTCTTCATCTTCCATGCTCTTTTTGTGGCGGCAATATTCGGGAAAATATGTGATATAAGCAAGAAATGGCAGGTAAAAAGGGACAGTTTATCCAGTTTTTGAAAAATTAAGTTCCCTATCGTTGCTTAATTCGCCGTTAACCTCTATCTTTGCACATTATTTGAAAAAAATGTAATGAAGAAGAATATCCTGATCACACTGTTAACGGCTCTGCTGCTCTCCTCGTGTGGAGAATACAACAAGTTGTTGAAAAGTACAGATTACGAATATAAGTACGAGGCTGCCAAGAACTATTTCGCCAAGGGGCAGTATAGCCGTGCCACAACCCTGTTGAACGAGTTGATAACCATCCTGAAAGGTACGGACAAGGCAGAAGAGTCTCTCTACATGTTGGGTATGTGCTACTATAATCAGAAGGACTTCCAGACAGCTGCACAGACCTTTATCCAGTATTACAACTCCTATCCGCGCGGCATCTATACCGAGTTGGCCCGTTTCCATGCCGGTAAGGCACTCTATCTGGACACTCCCGAACCTCGTCTGGATCAGTCCGGTACGTATGGAGCCATACAGCAGCTGCAGATGTTCATGGAGTATTTCCCCGAAAGCTCCAAGAAGAACGAAGCCCAGGAGATGATATTTGCCCTTCAGGACAAGCTGGTGATGAAGGAGTATCTTTCGGCCAAGATGTACTATAACTTGGGCAATTATCTGGGAAACAACTATCTCTCTTGTGTGATTACGGCACAGAATGCCTTGAAGGACTATCCCTATACCAACTTACGTGAAGACCTCTCCATCCTGATACTGAAGGCCAAGTATGAAATGGCGGTTTACAGTGTGGAAGAGAAGAAGGCCGAGCGTTACCGTGAGGCGGTGGACGAATATTATGCCTTCAAGAATGAGTTTCCTGAGAGCAAGTATCTGAAGGAAGCGGATAAAATCTTCAAGGAGTCCGAGAAAGCCCTGGGCAAACAACCCGAGACAGAAGAAGAGTGAACGATAGAAACAAAAATTAATTTAGATAGAGAATAATTTTATGGATTACAGAAAGACGAATGCTCCGACCACGACAGTGACTCGTGACATGATGGAGTTGTGTGAAGACACCGGTAATGTATATGAAACAGTGGCTGTCATTGCCAAACGTGCCAATCAGATTAGTGCGGAAATCAAGAGTGACCTTTCTAAAAAGCTGGCCGAGTTTGCTTCCTACAATGACAATCTGGAGGAGGTCTTTGAAAACCGTGAACAGATAGAAATCTCACGTTATTATGAGAAACTGCCCAAACCCACTCTGATTGCTACCCAAGAGTACAAGGAGGGTAAGGTGTATTATCGCAACCCGGCAAAGGAAAAAGAAAAACTTCAGTAATGATTCAGCGTATCCAAACCATTTATCTTCTGGTGGTGACTATCCTGCTGGGAGTGGCCTTGTTCTCGCCCGTCGGACAGTTTGTTGCAGCTGACGGCGTGACGACCATGACCTTCAAGCCGCTGGGACTTACGTTGCAGGACGGTAGCCTGCACTCCACATGGGGGCTGTTCGGTGTCCTGCTGCTGGCAGTCATTGTCGCGTTGGCTACGATATTCCTGTATCGTAACCGTATGTTGCAGGTGCGCATGACAGTGTTCAACTCCGTACTGTTGTTGGGCTACTATGCCGTGTTCGGTGTTTTTTTCTATGTCCTGAAAGAAAATCTGGCGGACATGGAATTTCGTTTGGGATGGGCTTTGTGTCTTCCCTTGGTTTGTGTCATCTTGAATTATCTGGCTTTTCGTGCCATCTATCGTGACGAACTGATGGTGAGAGCGGCCGACAGGTTGAGATAACATTATAGTGCTTCCGAGGCGCGAGCCATGAGTTGCCGGTTTGCCACAATCGTGGCGGCTTGTTGCTCATGGCTCGCGCCCTTTTTGTCTACTTGTCGGCATAAAATAGAAAAACTCCTTTAATAATATCCCGCCAACCAAAAAAAACTATTAACTTTGCGGGTCACTTTTAGAAACAATAAATATTATATCAATATGAATATCTCTTATAATTGGCTGAAAGAGTATATAGACTTTGACTTGACGCCCGATGAAGTGGCTTCAGCGCTGACTTCCATAGGCTTGGAAACCGGCAGTGTGGAAGAGGTGCAATCCATCAAGGGCGGATTGGAAGGACTGGTGATTGGCGAGGTGCTGACCTGCGAACCCCATCCCAATTCTGACCACATGCATGTTACAACCGTCAATCTGGGACAGGGCGAACCTGTGCAGATAGTGTGTGGCGCTCCCAATGTGGCAGCCGGACAGAAGGTGGTTGTGGCTACGCTGGGCACCAAGTTGTATGACGGCGATGAGTGTTTCACCATCAAGAAATCCAAGTTGCGCGGTGTGGAATCCAACGGCATGATTTGCGCGGAGGATGAAATCGGTTTGGGCACTGACCATGCCGGTATTATCGTGTTGCCTTCCGAGGCAGTACCCGGCACGCTTGCCAAGGATTACTATAACATCAAGAGCGACTATGTGCTGGAAGTGGACATCACTCCCAATCGGGCGGATGCCTGCTCCCATTATGGAGTGGCCCGTGACCTCTATGCCTATCTGGTGCAGCAGGGTGTGGCTACGACCCTGAAGCGTCCTTCTGTGGAGGCCTTCAGGGTGGACAATCATGACCTGGATATTTGTGTGGAGGTGGAGAATAGCGAAGCCTGTCCCCGCTATGCCGGTGTCTCAGTAAAGGGTGTCACTGTGAAGGAGAGTCCCGACTGGTTGCAGAACAAGTTGCGTCTCATCGGTGTACGTCCTATTAATAATGTGGTGGATGTCACCAATTATATTGTCCATGCCTTTGGCCAGCCGTTACATTGCTTTGATGCCGGTCGGATTAAGGGCGGAAAGGTCGTGGTGAAGACCATGCCCGAAGGAACGCCTTTTGTCACTTTGGATGAGGTGGAGCGCAAGTTGGACGGCCGTGATCTCATGATTTGCAATGCAGAGGAGCCGATGTGCATTGCCGGTGTCTTTGGCGGATTGGATTCCGGTTCTACGGAGAAGACGACGGATGTCTTCCTGGAAAGTGCCTATTTCCATCCCACCTGGGTACGTAAGACTGCCCGTCGTCATGGGCTCAGCACCGATGCATCCTTCCGCTTTGAACGTGGCGTAGATCCCAACAACACCCTTTATTGCCTGAAACTGGCAGCCCTGATGGTGAAGGAACTGGCAGGTGGCACCATCTCTTCGGAAATTAAGGACGTTTGTCCGGTTCCTGCCCATGACTTCCGTGTGGAGTTGGCCTATGCCAAGCTGGACAGTCTCATCGGCAAGCATATTCCGGCCGAAACAATCAAGAGTATTCTCGCTACACTGGAGATGAAGGTGGTGGCAGAAACGGCCGAGGGCCTGACCTTGGACGTTCCTCCTTACCGGGTAGACGTGCAGCGTGACTGTGATGTCATTGAGGACATCCTGCGTATCTATGGATATAATAAGGTAGAAATACCCACCTCCTTGAAGTCAAGCCTCACTACCAAGGGAGAGCAGGACAAGAGCAATCGCCTGCAGAACCTCATTGCCGAGCAGTTGGTGGGATGTGGCTTCAATGAGATATTGAACAACTCCCTGACTCGTGCGGCCTATTATGATGCCTTGCCGGAAACTTTCCCCGCCAAGAATCTGGTGATGCTGATGAACCCCCTGAGTGCTGACCTGAACGCCATGCGTCAGACACTTCTTTTCGGCGGATTGGAAAGCATTGCCCACAACGCCAACCGTAAGAATGCCGACTTGAAGTTCTTCGAGTATGGCAACTGCTACTACTATAATGCCGAGAAAAAGGATGCCGAGAAGCCCTTGGCAGCCTATACCGAGGATTACCACCTGGGCCTTTGGGTGACCGGTAAGCGCGTCTCCAATTCCTGGGCACATGCCGATGAGGCTGCCACGGTGTACGAATTGAAGGCTTATGTGGAAAACATCTTTGCCCGTGTGGGACTGGACATGCGCGACCTGGTCGTAGGCAACCTGTCCGATGACATCTATGCGGCAGCCCTCTCCGTGCAGACACGTGGCGGCAAGCGACTGGCCACCTTGGGCATCGTGACGCGCAAGCTACTGAAGGCATTCGACATCGATAACGAGGTCTTCTATGCCGACATCAACTGGAAGGAACTGCAGCGTGCCATCAGAAACGTGAAGGTGAACTTCAGCGAACTCTCCAAGTTTCCTGCCGTGAAGCGTGACCTCGCCCTGCTGATAGACAAGAAGGTGCAGTTTGCCGAAATCGAGAAGATTGCCCGTGAGACAGAGAAGAAACTGCTGAAGGAGGTAGCCCTCTTCGATGTGTACGAAGGCAAGAACCTGGAGGCCGGCAAGAAGTCCTATGCCGTGAGCTTCACGCTGCAGGACGAGAACGCCACACTGAACGATAAGCAGATAGACAAGATTATGTCCAAGCTGATTGCCAACCTTGAGAACAAGCTCGGTGCCAAGCTGAGATAAGCCGTGAAATCATTCATCAATCAAAAAATAACATTCATAATTCATAAAAAATGGGAAGAGCATTTGAATATAGAAAAGCAGCTAAGCTGAAAAGATGGGGCCACATGGCCAAGACATTCACCCGACTGGGCAAGCAGATTGCCATTGCCGTGAAGGCAGGCGGTCCCGAGCCGGACACCAATCCTGCCCTCCGCTCCATCATCGCCACCTGTAAGCGCGAGAACATGCCGAAGGACAATATTGAACGTGCCATCAAGAACGCTATGGGCAAGGACCAGAGCGAATACAAGGGCATGACCTATGAAGGCTATGGCCCCCACGGTGTGGCCGTCTTCGTAGATACCCTGACGGACAATACGACCCGCACCGTGGCCGATGTACGCTCGGTATTCAACAAGTTTGGAGGCAATCTCGGTACGACAGGCTCACTGGCTTTCCTCTTTGACCATAAGTGTGTCTTTACGTTCAAGAAGAAGGACGGCATGGACATGGAAGAGTTTATCCTTGAGATGATTGACTTCGACGTTGAGGAAGACTATGAGGAGGATGAAGAAGAGGGCACAATCACCATCTATGGTGACCCCAAGAGCTATGCAGCCATCCAGAAGCATCTGGAAGAGGGGGGCTTTGAGGATGTCGGCGGTGAGTTTACCTATATCCCCAATGACCAGAAGGATGTCACTCCCGAACAGCGTGAGACCATCGACAAGATGGTGGAGCGTCTGGAAGAGTTTGACGATGTGCAGACCGTATATACCAACATGAAGCCCGAAGAGGAGTAATGGCTGCATATAACTATCGTACACAGGGCACATGCAGTTCCAACATTGAGTTGGAGGTGGAAGAGGGCATCGTGAAGGATGTTCACTTCTGGGGCGGATGCAACGGTAATCTTCAGGGTATTTCCCGCCTGGTGACGGGGATGCCGGTACAGGAGGTCATTGCCCGCCTGGAGGGAGTGCGTTGTGGCATGCGTGCCACCTCGTGTCCCGACCAACTTTGTAAGGCGCTTCATGCTATGGGATATTGACCGCTCCTATGCGGTTGTGGAAGGAGTGGATGTGTCATCGGACATCTCCACTTCCTTTTTTTTATGGGCTGTGCCCAACAAAAACAGCCGCGTTTTGTTGTTAGTGAACATTTCTTTGTACTTTTACGCCCTGTAACAAACGAATAGGTGAAATGAAGAATATTTGGAAAGACCTGCAGAGGAAAGACCACAAGCGCTATCTGGGTGGCCTTGATGTCTTCAAGTATATCGGGCCGGGCCTGTTAGTCACGGTGGGATTCATTGACCCCGGCAACTGGGCATCCAATTTCGCGGCAGGTTCAGAGTTCGGATATGCCTTGCTGTGGGTGGTGACGCTCTCCACCATCATGCTGATTGTCTTGCAACATAATGTGGCCCATTTGGGTATCGTGACCGGCCTGTGTCTGTCTGAGGCTGCCACGAAGTACACGCCCCGATGGGTGTCGCGCCCCATATTGGGCACGGCCGTGCTGGCTTCCATCTCCACTTCGCTGGCCGAAATATTGGGCGGAGCCATTGCCCTGCAGATGCTTTTGGGGATACCCATCCTGTGGGGGGCTGTGCTGACCACCCTCTTTGTGCTGGTGATGCTCTTCACCAACTCCTATAAGAAGATTGAACGGGCCATCATCGCCTTCGTCTCGGTCATCGGGCTTTCCTTTATCTACGAACTGTTTTTAGTGAAGATTGACTGGGCTCAGGCGGCTCAGGGGTGGGTCGTGCCCTCTCTGCCCGAGGGCAGCATGCTCATCGTGATGAGTGTGCTGGGTGCGGTAGTGATGCCCCACAACCTCTTCCTGCACTCGGAGGTGATTCAGAGTCATGAGTACAACAAGCAGGATGATGCCTCTATCCGCAAGGTGTTGAAGTATGAACTGTTCGACACGCTTTTCTCCATGCTTGTGGGTTGGGCCATCAACAGTGCGATGATACTGCTGGCGGCATCCACCTTCTTCAGTCAGGGTGTCCATGTGGAGGAGTTGCAGCAGGCCGAGTCGTTGCTTCAGCCCTTGCTGGGCAACGGTGCGGCGGTGGTGTTTGCATTGGCCTTGCTGATGGCCGGCATCTCGTCCACCATCACCAGCGGCATGGCGGCCGGCTCCATCTTTGCCGGTATCTTCGGTGAGAGCTATAACAGCAAGGACAGTCACTCACAGGTAGGTGTGGCTATCTCGCTGGGCATTGCGTTGCTGATGATATGCTTCATCGGTGACCCTTTCAAGGGCTTGCTGGTTTCACAGATGGTGCTCAGCATACAGCTTCCCTTCACGGTGTTCCTGCAGGTAGGGCTTACGTCGTCCCGCAGGGTGATGGGAAGGTATGCCAACAGCCGTTGGACGAGCTTTGTGCTCTATAGCATTGCAGCGGTCGTGACGGCACTGAACGTGTGGCTGCTGGTGGAAACGGTCTTTTAGTTGATAATTGATAGTTGATAATTGATGGTTCTAATGGATATGGAGGATAAGGATAGGATGGAAGATAGAATAGCGAAGGCTGTGGAGTATTTCAAGAGCGGGTTCAACTGTTCGCAGTCGGTGGTGGCGGCATTTGCCGATATGTATGGCTTCACGGAGGAGCAGGCGTTGCGTATGTCGGCCTCCTTTGGTGGCGGCATCGGCCGGATGAGGCTGACGTGTGGTGCTGCATGTGGTCTCTTCATGCTGGCCGGACTGGAAGGCGGTGCGGTGCAGGGGAGTGATGCAGCCGCCAAGGCGGCCAACTATGCCCTGGTGCAACAGCTGGCTGAAGCTTTCAGGCAGCGCAACGGCTCGTTGGTGTGTGCCGAACTGCTGGGGCTGAAGAAACCCGAAGGTTCCTCCGTGCCCGAGGCCCGCACGACGACCTATTATGCCAAGCGTCCTTGTGCGAAGATGGTGGAAGAGGCCGCACGCCTGTGGGTGGAGCATCTGCAGGAGGGCAGGTGAGCCTGTGTCTGCCGACCTGTCATCGTGACCCAAATGACCTGTAAAAACAGACTTTTTGTACAAAAACAGAAGAAAAACTATGCATAATATGTTTTATAACATAAAAATAGCTATCTTTGCAGCGACAAATAAAGTGTGACCCCTCTTGATGGGGCGCATCATCTATTTTTATGTATAACTAAAAGCTAAATGAACATGTTACAAGAAAAAGCTGGCGAATTCGCAGGTAAGATTTGGAATGCATTGAATGGTACTGAGGGTATGACGACCGCCCAAATCAAGAAGGCTGCAGAATTGGCCGACAAGGAACTCTATTTGGGTCTTGGCTGGTTGCTGAGAGAAGACAAGCTTAACACGGAAGAGGTTAAGGGTAAACTCGTCGTTTCTCTGAAGTAAGAATGAACGTCAGATTCCTTTGCCGGCATTGCGGCGAGGGAACACATCTATTAAAGCCCTGCAATCGTTGTGGTTGCAGGGCTTTTTACATCCGGTCGCCCTTGCTTCCCCTGATGCTTGATGCCTCTATATGCGATGGCCGCAGCGCCTATACGTGATGCTTGGTGCGTCTATACGTAAAGGCTGCCGCGTTTATGCGTAAAGGTAGCGGCGTTTATTGTTTATGGCGATGGAAAGCATTCATTTTGCTCCAAATTTCTCTATTCGGCGAAATCTCACTATATTTGCACCTCTTAAAAGCTCTTAATAAGATAACCGTTTGATAATGAAACATATTAGGAATTTCTGCATCATTGCCCACATTGACCATGGCAAGTCCACCCTGGCCGACCGCTTATTGGAATACACGAATACAATACAGGTGACCGAGGGACAAATGCTGGACGACATGGAGCTGGAGAAGGAGAGGGGCATCACCATCAAAAGCCATGCCATACAGATGGAGTATCAGTACAAGGGGGAGAAGTATGTGCTCAACCTGATAGATACGCCGGGACACGTGGACTTCTCCTATGAAGTGTCGCGCTCCATTGCAGCCTGCGAGGGTGCACTGCTCATCGTGGACGCTTCGCAAGGCGTGCAGGCACAAACCATCTCCAACCTCTACATGGCCATTGAACACGACCTGGAGATTATCCCCGTCATCAACAAGTGCGACATGGACAGTGCCATGCCCGACGAGGTGGAAGACGAAATCGTAGAGCTCCTGGGCTGCAAGCGCGAGGAGATTATACGCGCCAGCGGAAAGACCGGTATGGGTGTAGAAGAGATTCTGGCAGCCGTCATAGAGCGGGTGCCCCATCCGCAGGGTGACGAAGAGGCTCCCCTGCAGGCACTCATCTTCGACTCTGTGTTCAACTCCTTCCGGGGCATCATCGCCTACTTCAAGATAGAGAACGGCATTATCCGCAAGGGTGACAAGGTGAAGTTCTTCAACACCGGCAAGGAGTATGACGCCGACGAAATAGGTGTGCTGAAGATGGACATGCACCCGCGTCAGGAACTGCGCACAGGCGACGTGGGCTACATCATCAGCGGCATCAAGACCTCCAAGGAGGTGAAGGTGGGCGACACCATCACCCACATCGCACGCCCCTGCAGCCAGGCCATTGCCGGATTTGAAGAGGTAAAGCCGATGGTCTTTGCAGGTGTCTATCCCATTGAGGCCGAGGACTTCGAAGACCTGCGTGCCTCCTTGGAGAAACTGCAGCTGAACGACGCCTCGCTCACCTTCCAGCCCGAGTCCTCCCTGGCTTTAGGCTTCGGCTTCCGATGTGGCTTCCTGGGACTGCTGCACATGGAGATTGTACAGGAACGGTTGGATAGGGAGTTCGACATGAACGTCATCACCACGGTGCCCAACGTTTCCTATCACGTCTACGACAAGCAGGGCGAGATGAAGGAGGTGCACAATCCTGGCTCCATGCCCGAGATTACGATGATAGACCACATTGAGGAACCCTATATCCGTGCATCGGTCATCACGAAGACCGACTATATCGGCCCCATCATGACCCTCTGCTTGGGCAAGCGTGGCGAACTGGTGAAGCAGGAGTACATCTCGGGCAACCGCATGGAAATCTACTATGACATGCCGCTCGGTGAAATCGTGATAGACTTCTATGACAAGCTGAAGAGCATCTCCAAGGGCTATGCCTCCTTCGACTATCATGCCAACGGCTTCCGCCCCAGCCGCCTTGTGAAGCTGGACATCCTGCTGAACGGCGAGCCGGTGGATGCCCTCTCCACCCTGACACACTTCGACAACGCCGAGACCTTCGGCCGACGGATGTGCGAGAAGTTGAAGGAACTGATACCGCGCCAGCAGTTCGACATCGCCATCCAGGCCGCCATCGGAGCCAAGATTATTGCCCGCGAAACGGTGAAGCAGGTGCGCAAGGACGTGACGGCCAAGTGTTATGGCGGTGACGTGAGCCGTAAGCGCAAGCTGTTAGAGAAGCAGAAGCGAGGCAAGAAGCGCATGAAGCAGATTGGCAATGTGGAGGTGCCGCAGAAAGCCTTCCTGGCCGTCCTGAAGTTGGACTGATAGGTGATACACCTTATTAATATATATAGATAGATACTTGCAGATGGAAGTACCGTTTTGGATGTTGCTGCCTTTTGTCGCTATGCTTCTGTGCATCGCGCTGGCACCTTTGATTGTAGAGAAACAGTGGGAAAAGAATGTGAACAAGTTATGGGTCTCCCTCTTCTTCGGCGCGATTGTAGCCGTATGGATGGTGGCCAACAATACGCCCGAAAACCAGTTCACGCACAAGTTGATTCATCAGGTCGTCTTCGACTATGTGCCCTTCATGGTACTGCTGGCGGCACTGTTTGTCGTGACGGGCGGCATCCACGTCAGCGGTGACATCCAGGCCACTCCAAAGGTGAACACCTTCATCCTGACGATAGGCTTCATGCTGGCTTCGCTGATGGGCACCACGGGAGCTGCCATGCTCCTCATCCGGCCGCTCATCTCGACCAACTCGCAACGCAAATATACCACCCACACGATACTCTTCTTCATTGCCATTGTGGCCAACTGCGGCGGCTTGCTTACCCCCTTGGGCGACCCTCCCTTGTTTCTGCTCTATCTGCGTGGGGCCGAGTTCACCTGGTTTACCAACCTGATACCCGTGTGGGCCTTTACCGGTGTCTGCCTGCTGGTTGTCTACTATCTGCTGGACAGCTACTATTACCGGAAACGGGAGTCGCTGGAAAACCTGATGGACGATGCCATGAACACGAAGCCCATCACCTATCAGGGACTTGTCAACCTGGTGTGGCTGGCGGGTGTGGTGCTGAGCGTGATGTTCGTCAACAGCAACT
This sequence comes from Bacteroides sp., assembly GCA_017471925.1. Taxonomy (GTDB): domain Bacteria; phylum Bacteroidota; class Bacteroidia; order Bacteroidales; family Bacteroidaceae; genus Bacteroides. The sequence goes on along the minus strand of JAFURM010000012.1, from coordinate 2,272 downwards.
ATATCCCCGCTATGGGCGATGCGCATGCTCCTGTCTATATCCTGCTGTTGCGCGAGGAGGTACTGCTTGTCATCATCCTGCTCTCCCTGCTGACCACCAAGCGGCAGGTGCGCCGGGACAACCATTACTCCTGGGCACCCATCATCGAGGTCGCCGTGCTCTTCATCGGAATCTTCGTGACCATGACCCCTGCGCTCATCTACCTGAATGCCAATGCCTCCTCCATGGGGCTGACCGAGCCGTGGCAGTTCTATTATAGCACCGGCATGTTGAGCTCCTTCCTGGACAATGCCCCCACGGCGGTAGCCTTCCACTCTGTGGCCAGCGGATTGCCCTTGGCTGAGGGCGCACCTGTGGTGGCCGGCATCTCGGAAGTGCTGCTGAAGGTCATTGCCACGTCATCGGTCTTCTTCGGTGCCATGACCTATATAGGCAACGGCCCCAACTTCATGGTGAAGGCCATTGCCGAGCAAAGCGGACTTCGCATGCCCTCCTTCTTCGGCTACATCTTCAAGTTCTCGTTGGTGGTGCTGTTGCCCGTCTACGTGTTGGCCCAACTTATTTTCTTCTGACAAACAGCCTGTTGTGTATAGCCAGCAGATAGCGCCGGAAAGGAAGCAACCACCTCCAAAGGAGGGCGGCTGTCTGGTGCATGGCCGATTGGCAGTCGGTTGTCCTGCCGCTGGCATGACGGATGAGCATCACGGTGCCCAGCACGTCCCGAGTCTGGCAGTATTCCTGTCCGTGCAGGTTGCCGTCGCCCATCAAGGTGATGTCGTCACCGCATATCCTTATCACCCGGTGCATGACGTGTCGTCCCGACTTCACCTTGGCCAGCAAGATGTCGCCTCGCCTCACGTGTTCGCTCTTCTGCAGCTCCACGCTGTCTTTCTCTCCTTCGATGAATGGCCTCATGCTGTTTCCTTTGGTCAGCAGGGTCACTCGTTTGCCTTCCTCCAGCAGTCGGCCCACTTCGCCGAACAGCAGGTCGTTGACCATCGTGACACGCTTCATGGCCGGAGACGTTTTTGAAAGGTATGATTTCCTGTTCTCATAGCTATTCGCTTCTTTGGCGGCAAAGATAATGCAAACCGATGGCAGAAGCAAATTTTGCAGTCAATCATCATATAAGTATCGGATTTGAAGACGTAAATCAGGGATTTAGTGAAAAATAAAATCCGTGAAATGTTTGTGGTTTTAAAAAACAATCGTACCTTTGCAGCGCTTTTAGAGGAAAGCACTTCTGCACAGAAGTCATAAGCACTATGCACAGAAGTTTTGGAGAGGTGGCAGAGTGGTCGATTGCGGCGGTCTTGAAAACCGTTGTACCGAGAGGTACCCGGGGTTCGAATCCCTGTCTCTCCGCCAGTAAACGGGTGCAAATCAGGTAATTGCTTGATTTGCACCCGCTTGTTTTATGATCAGATTACATTCAAACGGAGTCTTTTTTCTATGCAAGGTTTTCTATGGTAGGTATGGCTCTTTTGCTATCATTTTGATAGCCATTGGAAACCCCAAAGTGTCAACGACAACATGTTCTTTCCTTTCTTTGACTTTCCTTCCCAACACTTCAAGCCTCCATTTTCGGAAATAGTAATAGACCGTTTGCCAAGGAGTAAAGTCTGAGGGGAGCATTCTGATTAACAGATAAATACGAATAATCTAATCATTTCAAAAAAGCTTGTAAAATGCCATAAACTATGAATAAAGAACATATTGAAGAGTTCTTAAAATTTGTTTCAGCCCTCAAAGGAGACGAGAAAGGGGAAGCGCAATTATTCTGTGATCGCTTGTTTAGGGCTTTCGGTCATGGTGGAATCATTGAAGCTAACGGTACGTTGGAGGCAAGAATTAAATTTGATGTGACCAAACGTACTAAGTTTGCTGATTGTTTATGGTGTCCTAAAGGGCGTTCGGGTGTGTTGATTGAAATGAAAAAACGTAGTGTTAAGAATCTTGAAGTTCATTTTAGTCAAGCACGTGATTATTGGCTTAATATGGATCCTAATAAGGTTATAGGTGAAGGTCATGAAAAGCCGAAGTATATAATAATGTGCAATTTTGACGAATTCATTATATATAAGAATTGTCAAAAGGTTGATGATTTTAAAATAGAGGAACTTCCTTTTTAGGCACACCCTTTTTTCGAACCTTATGTACTTGATGTAGTACATTAAACTGATTGATAACGAGTTAGAGATAATGACCCGTACGGTCAAAAGCCGTATAAACATTAATTTGCTGGGCAACCTACTCTTTCCATGTAGGCTTC
>JAFURM010000002.1 GCA_017471925.1 Bacteroides sp. | reverse complement strand
TACCCCGTGTGGGTGGAGTTCAAGTCGTATGTCGGCAAGGCACAGTTCGGTTCGATGCTACAGAGTGACAATGAACGGTTTTCGTTCCGGCGCGGTGTGTTGGCCGGATTCATCAACTATGGCAACGACATCGGAAAGAGTGAGATTAACCTCATTTACCAAGTGGGTGGCGAGACAAGGCGTTTCACCTTCGGATATGAAGTGCTGAGTACCAAACTGAACTACCACGAGCATTGGAACAAGATAATAGAAGACATCGAACGGGAGTACCGCATGCTTTCGCTCGACTATATGCGAAGAACCTTTCACGGATTCACACCCGACACACAAGGTGAGACACCCGAACTGATATGGTGGAATGTGTTTGCCGGTGAACGCGAGAAATTCATCAAAGCATGCAAGAGCATCATCGAACGTCCACGCAGAAGACTCCGAGGATATGAAACTTATCAACGGGCAGACAGGATAAAACGTGTGCCAACAGCGATAGAGAATGAGTTGGCAGAACACCGCAAGGAGGCGGGACACCTGTATCGGATAGAGGAACATACGCCATCGAACGACACGCAAGAGAACCGTTTCCTGAAGTATGCCCTTTCGCAAATCATCGGTAAATATGAAACGCTGAAAAGCTACATCGAGGCACACAGAAATGCTTCGGAGAAGCTGAAGGGAGAAATGGCTGACTGCCTACAGACACTGAAGCGGTTGCATAGGAATCCCTTCTTCCGCACAGTAGGCCGTTTCAAGGGATTGAACCAAGAGAGCCTTGTGTTGCAGAAGGCTACGGGATATAGTCAGGTGTACCGCACATGGAACCTGTTGCGAAGGGCCTATTCGCTACAGGATGGCATGTATCGCCTACAGACAAAAGACATTGCCACACTGTACGAAATATGGTGCTTCATAGAGGTGAGCCATATCGTCAGAGAACAGTTGGGCATCAGCCAGGAAGAGGTAGAGCACCGCAACCGTATGGAAATGAATGGTGTGTTCACATGGGAATTGGGAAAGGGTGAACACTCACGCATCCTTTTCCGCAAAGATGGAGTGGAACTGGCCGAACTGGTCTATAACCCCAAACATACCGAGAGCATCAGCATAGCACACCTGAAGACGCTTACAGTTCCGCAGAAACCGGACATCGTGTTGCAGCTCACAAAGAACGACCTGAAACAGGGCATGAAAATGACCTATCTGTTTGATGCCAAGTATCGTCTCGGAGGGAAAGAACAGGGTGCGGACACTCCGCCTGAAGACGCCATCAACCAAATGCACCGATACCGCGACGCCATCTACTATCAAGATTATGACAGCAACTCGTTAAAGAAAGAAGTCATCGGTGGCTACATCCTGTTCCCCGGTGACGGTGAACCGAGCGACGTGGCCAATGCCAGATTTCATAAGAGTATAGAAGAGGTGAACATCGGTGCATTCCCACTACGTCCAAAAGATAACAGGAACAGGGCCTTACTGGAAGAGTTTATCAAAGAACTGATAGGTACCCAATCATCGGAAACCATAGCCAAGGTCATTCCGCAAAAAGGGACTGTAGTACATGTGCCTGACCGTGTACTGATTGGCCTTGTACGCCCAAGCAGCAAGAAGGATTACAACAAGAACTTTGAGAACGGGAAAGCAGAGAGATACTATACCGGGCCGCATTTCCCCACCACCATACCATTAGACGGACTGCACTATTTCATCCCCTACTTTAAAGGTAAGGGAATCAGGGATGTCTATCGCATTACGCGAATCTGCACCATCACCAGCAAGGAGGCCAAGCAAGTAGAAGGAGAAGATGCAAAAGGGGACGACCTTCGCCTCGCCTTTATGTTGGCCTTCAGCCATAAGTTGAGTGAAGGTTTCGTACCCATTGAAACACAAGGGTTCAGTAACTATACGTTTCTGGACACGACATTTGCATCGTTGAACAGTTTGTCTGTCCATATACCCCAATCCCAAGTAGAGGTATAGGAAACGAACATAATAAAGCCGAGGAAAGATGGATAAATTAAGCAAAGAGCAACGCCACCGCTGCATGTCGGCCATCAAGGGCAAGAACACCAAGCCGGAGATGCTGGTGCGGAAGTTTCTGTTCAGTCGTGGTTTCCGCTATAGGCTGAACCATCCACGCCTTCCCGGGCACCCCGATTTGGTGTTGCGCAAATACAGGACCGTCATCTTTGTGAACGGATGCTTCTGGCATGGTCATGAGGGGTGCAGGTTCTATGTCACGCCCAAGAGCAATGTAGACTTTTGGAAGAAGAAAATAGAACGCAACAGGAAACGTGACGTAGAGGAACAGCGGAAGCTCGCTGCCATGGGTTGGCACTGCATCACCGTCTGGGAGTGCCAACTGAAGCCCAAGGTCCGTCAACAGACACTGGAATCACTGGCCCACACCCTTTATCACATCTATCTGGCCGACAGGAGGATAAAGCGTTACGAAATGCAGGAAGAGGATATTCCGCTTGCTGCAGAGTCCATGAGTGAATATGGCAGGGAATAGTCTCCTCGACTGTTTGGCTCGTCACATGCCCGCTTGCACCTTGGAATAACTCCAGACAAAGACACAGGAACATCCTTATCACCTTTCTCTATAGTCCGATAGATTTTTTCTGTTGGAGCGGATGATTTATTGCCCTATTTTTGCAGCGGAAGCCAACAAAACAGGCGGCTGTTTGTTGGGTATTCAAGTGAGACTAAAAACATGAATAGGAATACTTAAAAAAAAGAAGAATTATGGCAACTAAGTTTTACAAGTGTGAGCATTGTGGTAATGTAGTGGTTAAACAAGTAGATTCCGGCGTCCCCCTGGTATGCTGTGGTGAAAAGATGAAAGAGCTGGTGGCCAACACGGTTGATGCCAGTCAAGAGAAGCACGTTCCGGTGGTGACGCGCATTGACGACTGTCAGATAAAGATTGAGGTAGGCAGTGTGCCCCACCCCATGACGCCCGAGCATCACATTGCCTTCATCTATGTGGAGACCGAGCATGGCGGCATGCGCATCGACCTGACAGACAAGCCCGAGGCAGTGTTCTGCACCTGTACGGACAAGCCGGTGGCCGTCTATGAATACTGCAACCTGCACGGTTTGTGGAAGACGGAGATTAAGTGACACCCTGAGTACTACACAAGAGCAAGGAGGGTATCAATATTGAACTTGAAGACGTGTCAAAAATCAAAGCACTGAGATTTTAGACACGGATGACACGGATAATCACTGATTATATCACTATTTTATACCCAAACAACATTATCAAACCGTAACGTATTATTGAGCAAAGCGAAAAAATACGTGTGCATAAAAAAGAGGGCATGTCTCATTCATGCCCTCCTTTTTTATGTTACAATAGCTATGATACTACTGTTGTTCCTGCCGGATAACCTCCCACACCTGTCCGGCAATGCTCTTCATGCCCTTGATGGAGGGATGGCCATGCTGTTTCTCCACGTCCTTCAACCGGATATTGGTGATGCCATAGTAGCGACAGATGGCCTCCATGGATTCGGTCACTTCGGGTGAGAGTTCCGAATTGGTCAGATTGATGATGAGTGTTGCGGGATAGAGCTCGCGCAAGCTGTGCATCAGGTAGCTGAATGCGGGACGGAAGCTGTAGAGGTCCTGCTTGCTCCATCCGCCGTATTGGAACTCACCGACGGGCGACTTGGCCCAGCTGTCATTGGTTCCGCCGAAGACCAGCAGGATGTCCGGAGTGCCCAGGCGATGAATGCGGGTAATGAAAGAGCGGTCTGAATAGTCCTCCTTGCGATAACCCGTATGGCACACGGTGGAACCGGAATAGGAGTTGTTGATTTCCAGTTGCAGGCCGTGCTCCTGAATCAGCTGATGCCACCAGGTCTGTTCCACGGTCTTCACGTCATTGTCCTTCTTGCCACCATCGGGACCGTTATACCAGCAGAGGTTGGTTTCAGGTGTCATATACCCCCCAAAGGTAGAATAGGAGTCACCGAGAATGGAAACCTTCTGTTGGGCAAATCCCGACCATACAGCCGCCAGACTGAACAGAAGGAGAAAAAGAATCTGTTTGTTGTTCATAGTCGTATGTATATTTAATTAGACGGGGGCAAAGATACAATAAAGCACCGGAAGTTAGAACTCAATCCCCACAAATAGTTCAAAATGGATGCCCGGCATGGGGCGTGAAAGTACAGAGAGGTACTCTTCATTGAAAAGGTTGTTTACCGAGCCTTTGAAGGTCCACGTGCCCCAGCCCACAGGCAACCGTTTCTCCAGGGTGAGATTACTCATGAAGTAAGGCGGAAGTTTGCCCGTCAGCGACACATCATTGGACGACATGGTGTGACGCTCGCTATAGTAGCACCACTTATAGAGCAGAGACCAGCTGTTCCATGCCAAGCGTCCGTTGATGCCGGCCGACAGTTCCGGCACGTAGGGCAACTGTTTCCCCACAGAGCGGTCGGCCGGTGACATCGGCTCGCCTTCATTGACAGAAGGAGTCCAGGAAAAGGTTCCGTTCAGCGACAGCTGCCACTGGCGTGCCCAGGTAAGTGTAAAATCACTGCGACACTCCACGCCATAGGCATGCACATCCTTGACGTTGCGGGGCGAGAAGAAGCCCTTGGTGGTGGGCAGCCAGAGAATCCAGTCCTTGACATGAGAATCAAACCAGTTGACAGAACCTGAAAGGGAGTAACGATCCTTACGTCCGGTGGCAAACGAGAGTCCTACATCATAGGTCCAACCGCTCTCCCTTTTCAGTTCGGGATTGCCTCCAGGCAGAAAGTAGAGGTCGTTCAGCGTGGGGAAACGATAGTTGCGCGACACGGAAGCCTTGAACAACACATTTCCCGGAGCAAACAAGAGGGCATCCACGAACAAGGCCGGAATGAGCGGGGTGAAGCTCTCTCCATACATCTCTTCGCGCAACACCAGCGACACGCCTATCCGTTCATTCGCCCGCCACTTGGCCGAAGCGAGGGCAGAGAGTTCCGTGCGTCCCTTGCTGTAGCCCACGACGGCTTGGTTGCCGTCTTGCCTGATGACATTCTTGTCCCGGCTTTCCGCCCAATGCTGATAGGCGGACATATTGGCCGTGAATAGCCACCTTTCGCCGGCATAATATTCGCTCTCGGCCTGTCCGTAGAGCGTATTGACCCTGCTTCGGGAGCGTGTCATCGGGGTCATGACTCCGTTTCCGGCATCGCGCTTATAGTCATATTTCATCCGGGTATGGACATATCCGCCCTTCAGGCTCCACTTCCGGTTGCTCCGCATGTGTTCCCATGAGAGCAATCCCCGGAAGGTCTCTTCGCGTTGGCGGTTCTCAAAGTCATGTTCGTTGCCATAGTCCGTTGTCAGCATGGGCAATTCCCGGTTGGAGCGAAGATACCAGGCATTCATCCCCAGGCGGTCGCCCTTACGGGTGTTGTAGTACACCTCCTGCAACACGTGCAGGTCCCTGAACGAGCCGCTTCTGTTTTTCTCCGTGGGATAGTAGCTGCCTATGATGTTCATCTCTTCGTCATATACATTCTCTTTCTTGTCATGGTTACGGTAGCTGTATTCATTGGGCGAGGCCGAACAGGCCACGCGGGTAGAGAGTTGCCAATGCTCGTCTCCGTATGTCAGCCGGAGGAACTCGTCAAAGGTCTTGAAGGAGCCTATACCTTGTATATATTGCAGCCCGAAGCCCTCGGCCTCGGCCGGACGGGTGGAGAGTTTCACGGCTCCTCCCAGTCCGCCTCCCGTCTCATTGACCGACGAGGTGCCATGCAGCAGCGCAGCCTCATCAATGAAATAGGAGGGAATCATGGAGAAATCGGTCATACCAAGCATGGGATTATTGATGCGCATCCCGTTCCATGTCACCTGGGTGTGCGAAGGCGATGTGCCTCGGAAGGAGACCGTAGAGAGCGTGGCCCGGCCATAACTCTTCACGAATATAGACGAGTTATAGGTCAGCACATCAGCCATAGAGAGCGAGATGTTCTCTTTCAGTACAACAGAGTCCAAGCGTGTCTTCTGCACCCCTATATCCTTCATCAGGCGTTTTCCGTAAACCGTAACCTCGGGGATGCGCAATCCCCCACCCTGCGTCTGTGCCCCGGCCGTAAGGGAGGCCAGCAACGCCACAGCTGTCACCACTCTTTTCATAACCATTCTCTATTTCCAGCAAAATGACCCGGGAATAATCCCCACATAGAACTCATCCAGTTTCTCCCCTTCCTTGGAATAGCGGTAGACCTTGCCCGGCTGCACATAGTCTATAGCATCGGCCACATAGACATCACCCGTGTAGGGGCAGACCGTCAGTCCATAATAAATCGTTCCATTATAAGGAAGGAAGGGACGTCCGGGAACGTTGTCGGCATCGACATCCATCTCCCAGATGCCTCCGTTTATCCAATAAAGCTTTTCTCCGTTCCCATCCAGCTGCACCTCCGAAGGGCTGTCGCCAAATGCGAACCTATACTGTTTCTCCACGGTGAAGGTCTCTGCATCAATGCGATAGAGCGACGGGGCCTCATGCCCGTAAGGCGAGCCTTCGTAGCCACCGTCTGTCACGGTCCACAGCTTATGGTTCTTGTCCATCACCAACGATGTGGGCTGGATGCCCACCCGCAGTTCATCCACCACCCGGTCTGTTTCCGTGTCAATCTTCAATATCCGGTTCTGGTAGGACCAACAGTTCACGTACACATACCTGCCCAGTTGCACCATCTGCTCCGTAGAGCCGGACTCCATCTCCATATCCGGACACTCAATGTAGCCCGTTATTTCGTATCGCTTGGGGTTGACAATGAAAATACGGTTATCCCATATCTGGGTCACATAGGCTTTCTCGTCTGTCACGAAGTGGATGTATCGGGGCGAGGTGAAGCCGGTGATTCGTCCCACCTCCTTGAAGGTCCGTACATCTATGGCAAAGACTACGTGCGAGTTATTGACCACTACCCAACCGATGCCGTCGCGTATCAGCATCGACTGGGCCACGTCGCCCAGTTTCATGGCATTGGCCCGATAGAAGAGTTCGTTCTCCGTCTTGCGTGCATCGGGGTCATAATAGGAGAGCGTGGCATTTCCATACTGGAAGTTTCCCTCGTTTATGACAAAGAGTCCCCTGCCGGTCTCATTGAACTTCTCCTCCTCGCCATACTCCCACTCCATGCACCCTGTGAGCAACACTCCGAGGGTGGCCACTACCAGCAGACTCTTCAGGCTCCTATGCTTCATCCGACCTCCCATCTACTCCTCTCCTTTCATGGAATAATCATAGAATCCGAACACCTCCGTAGAGTTCTCGCCCAGCCATCCGCTCTTGGTGTTGCAGGCCGTCTGCACCTTGACGAAATCGATATACTCCAACCGTACAGGATTTCCTGAGCGGTCCATGGCATCCGATATACGGAAATGGTTGGCAGCGGCCGAGGCTGAAGCATTCGCCTCATCGGTCAGGCGGTCTGTCGCACTGAAGTTGTCGGCATATCCCCAGTCATATTCGGCCTGTATCCAATAGGTGCCGTTGCCGGACTGGTCATAGTTGCGGGCTTCAAGACGTGTACCGGTCAGGGTATAGCTGTCGGCGGCAATCCAGGCCGGGTAATAGTACTCCTGGCTGTGATAGGCTTGCAGATAGTCCACCTGTCCGCTATTGCCTTCACTGTCGGTCCACTGCACGGGCTGTCCGGGTGCGGAGGGGCGATAGTAGGTCACGGCATACTCCTGCAGGGTGGTCTCCTTACCCGTCTCGCTGCCTCGCAGTTCATACCACGTATCATCCGGACGTCCGTTCCCGTTCTCGTCCTGCATCACCCAGACGATGCCCGGCTCTGAAGAGCCCTTGAACGAATTGCCCAGTATGGCAAAGTCATAACTTCCGCTATTGTCAATGCTGTGGTCGAAGCCCACCACAACATATCCGCCGAATGCTCCGAGCGAGACAAAGGCTCCCTCCTCCATCCGCCGGGCCGCATAGGCAGCCGCAGCTTCGGGCGTGGTCTCCTGCCCCGAGAAGCCTCCGGTTCTGGTTTCGTTGATGAACTGTCCGGGAGCAGGCGTGTACTCAAACACAATGCTCTGTCCGGCCGATGAGGTCACCGTCTTGGGCCGATAGTTTCCCTGCACCTCCTCGGTTATCACATCGTCCGTATTGCAGGACGATGTGACAACAGACAGGAGTATCAACAGATATAAAAATCTTCTCATAGTGCCGCAGGCTGTTTAGAAACGTACTGCCACGTCATCATAGGCGAAATAGGCGGGCTGGCTGAAGCCATAGCCGTTGTCGCTGGAGCCGGTGATGTTGAACTCCACCTTCCACACCTTTCCCAGGCCGGCCAGTTCCCACTTGGTCCATTCCGTGATAATCTTTGAGGGGCCGTCACACAGGTACACTTCTGCCGTTCCCGTGACCTTGCCGTCCAGGCCATATCCCGTGGCCACCACCTTCACCCAGTCTTCCTCACCAATCTTGGCGGTAAGGCCGTTGCCGTCCATATAGCAGGCTATGGCGTAGCAGGAATTGTTGACATACATGTGGTCTATGACGCGGGCCACGTTGTCCTTGAAGTAGATGCAAGGCAAGTTCTCGGTCATGTTGTAGGGTGAGTTGTCTCTGTAGCCATAGTGCATGGCAAAGTTGGCCGAGCCGTTATGTCCGCCGGTCTTCGTCTCGGCATAGACCTGGCCTTTTCCATAGACCGTCTGCTGGTTGCTGTAGGTTCCGTAGGTGGTGTAGTCCTCGGAGGCATAATTGGAAACGACATGGCCACCGCTCCAATAGACCCTTGAGCCATAGTTCACAGGAAGTTCCGAGGCCAGGAACGTGTTATTGTCGTCACACCAATAGTAGTCACACCCGCGCATCTCTCCCGAGAAGCCCATGTCGCCATAGGTTAGCGGACCGCCATACTCCGGTGTATCCACCAGGTCGGTCCAGCAAGAGACGGAGTGGCTGTAGTAACTACTGCTTGCCGCATCATATCCCGTAATGGTATAGGGGGCGAACTTGACATCTTCATCCTCGAATGTCAGCACGCGATAGGACACCTTGGGCAGTTCGATGACCCTTCCGTCGGCCAACGTGATGACCACGACGTCCTCTTTCTCTTCCACGGAGGTGAAGAAGGAGTCGCCGCTGCTTCCATCGGCACCGTCCTTGCCATCCGTTCCGTCCTTACCGTCGCGTCCATTCACGACCTCCACCTTGCTACCGTCACTGAACGTCAGCACATAACCGTTCTCTGTCTGTTCCGTACTCACGATGACCTTTCCCTGATTCAGTGCATCCACCAGGGCAGAGAGGGTGGCAATGTCAGCCGCATTGGCTTCCACCTTGGTCTCCAGTTCGTCCACCTTGTTCCACAAGTCGTCATCGTCGTAGCATGCGCCCATCGCCAGCGAGAGGGTCAATAGGGCAGTCATCACATAGTTTTTCTTCATAACCGTTTTTTATTTAGAGAGTTAATAATGTGTCTGCCTAAGCAGGATACGGTTATGCCTCAAAACATGCTTCAACGGATATAGCCCACGAACAGAAGGTTATGGCAGACCTACGCTATATGCCCGTAATCGTAAAATGTATGATTATCAAACAGTTTTGATGCTCACCCGTATCCTGCAGGTATTCATCTATTCATCACACATAGGTAGGTCTTCTGACTCATCCCGCTTGTTACGCCTTCCCAGCTTTCGCCAGTGGCAAAGAATGTAACAAGCAACACTCCCAATCGGAGTAAGGGACATACAGCAACAGGTATTGTTCCGGACTCACACCGGATTCCCTTTTCACCCTTCGGATGGCAGGCATCGGTCTTTATGCTGCGGCATGAGACCGGGCAAGCACCCTCAAGGCTCCTTGTGCGCTGCGAAAGTAGGTATTCTTTCTTATTGGATGGATGTTATTGGTGTAACATTTAACATCTATTAATCGTTTATAGGGGTCAGGTAGAGTCGTATAATGTTGAATTTAGGCACGGATTACACGGATATGCACGGATTATTTTCTTTCTTTTACACACAGAAAGTTATAATCCGGCCGTGCATATCCGTGTAATCCGTGCCTAAGATCTCAATGATTTGATTACGATCCAGTCTCTACCTCCCGCCAAGAGCCTGATAGAGTTGAATGATGCCCTGCACCTCGCTGAAACGGTCGGCCGTCTGTGCCAGTCGGGCTGAGAGCAAAGCCTGCTGGGCGGTGAGCACTTCCAAGTAGGTGGTGTTGCCATGGCGCATCAGGAGCCGGGTGCTGGTGAGGGTACGCTCCAGGGCAGCTATCTGTTCGATGCGCAACTGTGCCTTACTGCGTGCAGTCTGCACCTGCGTCAGGGCATTGTTCACCTCACTACCGGCATTGAGCAGGCTCTGCTGGAAGGCCAGCTTGGCCTCCTCCTGACGTGCCTTGGCTATCTTCAGCTGGGCCACATTGCGGCCATTGGCAAAGAGGGGCTGGGTCAGTGAGCCCACGGCAGCCAGCAGCACCTTACCCGGATTGACAATCATGCTGCCCACCGAGTTGGTCCATCCGGCCGTTCCGCCCAACGTGACAGAGGGATAGAACGAGGCACGTGCGGCATTGGTGCCATAAAAGGCCTGGACGAGCGAAAGCTCGGCTGCACGCACATCGGGCCGACGCGACAGGAGCTGCAAGGGGATGCCCACCGTCAGTTCCTCGGGAAAGTCACGGAGGCTCCAGGCACTCTCCCTGTCTATCTTGCCCGGCATGCGTCCCAGGATGACGCAGAGAGCATTCTCTACCGTGCGTATCTGTTGCTCCAGGTCGAGCAGCGAAGCTTCTACCATGCGGCAGTTCGCCTCAAATTGGGAGACTCCGGCCTCATTGGTCATACCGGCCGCCTTCATGGCCTGCATGGTGCGCACGCTTTCACGCCACGTCTGTGCCGTCTCGCGGGTGATGCCGGCCTGTTCGTCCAGCATCAGCAGGGTGTAATAGAGGTTGGAGACATTGGCTATCAGGGCTGTGACCACAGCCTGCTCATACTCGCGGCTCTGCTGGTAGAGGGCCTTGGCACTGCGTTTGGCGTTGGTGAGGCGGCCAAAGATATCCAGTTCCCATGACGCTGCGGCCACGGCGGTGTAGGTCCAGGTGGCTGCCCCGCCATCAAAACTGCTCACCCCACCCTGGGGTGTAAGCATGAAGGAGGGCAGATAGGCCAGACGGGCCGACATCAGGGTAGCCTCGGCCTCCTTCACCCGCTGACGGGCCGACAGGAGGTCGGTATTGTTGGCCAGTGCCGTGTCTATAAGGGCCTGCAAGGAGGGGTCGGTGAAGAGTTCGCGCCAAGAGAGGGAGGCGATGGAGGTGCTGTCTTCCTGCACCTCCACGCCCTGCCCGAAGAGGCCGTCGGTGCGTATCTCTTCGGGACGTTGGTATTTGTTGTAGATGCCACAGCTGCTCAGCGCGAGACAGAGGAGCATCAGGGGAAATAAGTTCTTTCTCATATATTCGATGTTTCTTTTCGGGGTGTACTGTTTCACATCAGCTTCAGAGGAGGGAAGGCACAAGAGGCGTTGCCCTGCAGGGCGCGTGCTCACTTGTGGGCCTCCGCTATCTCACGGTTGCTTTCAAGGATGTCTTCCTCAATCTTCCAGTCGTGGGTCAGGCTGGGCTGTACGGGCTTGAAGCGTTCCTGTATCCACTGGAAGGCTACGAAGAGCACGGGTACCAGGAAGAGCAGGGCCAGCGTACCGATGATCATGCCGCCTACAGCACCCGTTCCCAAGGAGCGGTTGCCGTTGGCTCCCACGCCTGTAGCCACCATCAGCGGAAGCAGGCCGAAGACCATCGTACCGGCCGTCATCAGGATGGGGCGCAGACGTGCTTTGGCTGCACTGACCGCCGAGGCAATCAGTCCCATACCTGCCTTTCTGCGCTCGGCAGCATACTCAGTCAGCAGGATGGCCGTCTTGGCCAGCAGACCAATCAGCATGATGAGTCCCGTCTGCAGATAGATATTGTTCTCCAACCCCATCAGTTTGGCAAAGAGGAAGGAACCCATCAATCCGCACGGTACGGCCAGAATCACGGCAAAGGGCACGAAGAAGCTCTCGTAGAGGGCACAAAGGATGAGGTAGATCATCAGTATACAGATGCCGAAGATGATGCCGGTGGTTCCCTGCTGCTGGTTCTCTTCGCGGGTGATGCCGCCAAAGTCGTAACCATAGCCCTTGGGCAAAGAGGTGGCGGCCACCTCCTTCACAGCCTTGATGGCATCGCCTGTACTGTAGCCCTCGCTCGGCATGACGCTCACGGAGATGGAGTTATACATGTTGAAGCGGCTCAGGTTTTCCGCACCGTAGATGCGCGTCAGGGTGACGAACTGGCTCAAGGGGGCCATCTCGCCATTCGCCATACGCACAAAGGCATTGTCTAAGGAGGCTTCGTCCAGGCGTTGGCCGGGCTCGGCCTGAATCATTACTTTATAGACCTTGGAGAAGCGGTTGAAGTCGGAGACGTATTGGCCGCCATAGTAGCCTGCCAACGTACCGAGCACGGCATTGGGCGTGATGCCCGCACGCTTGCACTTGGCGGCATCCACCTCCACCTGCCATTGCGGGAAGTTGATGGCAAAGGTGGAATAGGCACGTGCCACCTCGGGCCGTTGGTTCAGGGCACCGATGTACTGCTGGGTCTGATTGAAGAAGGGGGTGATGTCGCCTCCCATCTTGTCCTGCATGTGCAGGTCCAGGGAGTTGCCCATGCCATAGCCGGGAATCATGCCCGGTGCCATAGCGAAGACCTGTGCGTCCTTGATGTCGGCCGTCACGGCATATATCTGGTTGATGACGGCCTGCACCTGCTCCTCGTCCTTGGTGCGCTCGCTCCAGTCCTTCAGTCCCACGATGAACATGCCTGCCGAACTGCTCTGTCCGGAGATGAGTCCATATCCGGTGGTGCTGGAGAGGTTTTCCAGACCGGGCAGCGTCTCTAAGCGGCTGCGCAGGCGTTCCATAATCTTGTCCGTCGTGGCCAAGGAGTTGCCCGAAGGGGTCGTGACGTTCACCAGCACCACGCCCTGGTCCTCATCGGGCACGAGACTGGTCTTGGTGGTGTTCATCAACAGGACGAGCAGCACCACCGAAGCCGCCAGCAGCGACCAAGCGAGCCAACGCCGCTTGATGAAGAAGAGCACGCCGTTCTTATACTTGGCTACCATCGTGCTGAAGGCTGCATTGAAGGCCCGGCGGAAGCGTGCGGCGAAGTTGTTCTTCTCGCTGCCGTCTTCGTTGTAGTAGGGGCGCAGCATCAGAGCACAGAGTGCAGGGCTAAGGGTCAGGGCGTTTATGGCCGAGATGCCCACGGCCACGGCCATGGTGAGACCGAACTGGGTGTAGAACGTACCGCTCGTGCCGCTCATGAATGACACGGGTATAAAGACGGCCATGAAGACGAGTGAAGAGGTGATGACGGCATTCGAAATGCCCTTCATGGCATCCACACTGGCCATGTAGGAGGACTTGTAGCCCACCTCAAAGCGTGCCTGTACGGCCTCCACCACCACGATGGCATCGTCCACCACCGTACCGATGACCAGCACCAGGGCGAACAGCGTGATGAGGTTGACGCTGAATCCGGCCACGGCCATGAAGGCAAACGTACCCACCAGCGACACCACAATGCCCACCAAGGGGATGACGGTGGAACGGATGTCCTGCAAGAAGAGATAGACCACGAGGATAACCAGCAGGATGGCCTCTATCAGCGTCTTCACCACTTCGTGGATGGAAGCAAAGAGGAAGTCGTTGCTGGACATGACCTGCGTCAGCTCCACTCCCTTCGGAAGGTCCTTGCGGGCCTCTTCTAACAGGGCGTCTATCTCGGCGTTCACCTGGGTGGCGTTACTGCCTGCGGTCTGGAACACCAGGCAGCCGATGCCGGGATGACCGTTCAGCTTGCCCACATAGGTATAGGTGTCAATGCCCAGTTCTATATCGGCCACGTCCTTCAGCTTCAGTACCTCACCGTCGGGGGTACTGCGGATGACGATTTCGCCGAACTCTTCCGGGGTCTGCCGCCTGCCTTTGTACTTCATGGTGTACTGGTAGGTCTCCTGTGAGTTCTCACCGAAGCTTCCCGTGGCCGACTCGATGTTCTGCTCGGCCAGTGCGGCAGCCACGTCGGAGGGTATCATCTTGTACTGGGCCATCACGTCGGGTTTCAGCCAGATGCGCATGGAGTAGTCTCCACCCAGCACCACCAGTTGTCCCACACCCTGCAAGCGCAGGATTTCGGGCTTCAGGTTAATGTTGATGTAGTTGGAGAGAAACTCCTCGTCGTAGCTGTCGTCGGGACTGCTCAGGGTGAACACCTGCAGCATGGAGGTCTGACGCTTAACGGTGGTCACGCCCACCTGTGTCACCTCGGCCGGCAGCTGTCCGTTGGCCATGGCCACACGGTTCTGCACGTTGACGGCTGCCATGTCGGGGTCTGTGCCCTGTTTGAAGTAGACCATAATCTCCACCGTGCCGCTATTGGTGGCACTGGAGGTCATATAGGTCATGTCTTCCACGCCATTGATGGCCTCTTCCAAGGGAGCAATGACACTCTTCTGGAGGGTCTCGGCGCTGGCGCCATAATAATTGGTCATCACCATCACGGTGGGAGGTGCGATGTCGGGATACTGCTCCACGGGCAGCGTGAAGAGCCCGATGATGCCCAGTATGACGATGGTAATGGAGATTACCGCTGACAATACGGGGCGTTCTATAAAGGTTCTTAAGTTCATATTTGAGAAGTTAATAAGTTAGTGAGTTAACGTGGGAAGATGGCCGTGTCATAAATCAAATATTGAGGTTTCAGACACGGATTACACGGATTTACACCCACTTTCATTCGTACATTATTCAT
This sequence comes from Bacteroides sp., assembly GCA_017471925.1. Taxonomy (GTDB): domain Bacteria; phylum Bacteroidota; class Bacteroidia; order Bacteroidales; family Bacteroidaceae; genus Bacteroides. The sequence goes on along the minus strand of JAFURM010000002.1, from coordinate 31,362 downwards.
TATTCGTTTTAACGACAGTTCCCTCGCGCACCAGGCCTACGCCCTCGGCCAGGATAACGTCGCCCGGCTGCAGACCGGACTCCACGATATACTCCTGTCCGCCGGTGACACGGCTCACGATGACAGGAGTGGAAGCGGCGCGGCCGTCCACGACCTTGTAGACATAGCTCTTGTCCTGAATCTCAAAGACCAGGCTCTGGGGAATCACGACGCATCCCTTGCGCTCGGAGGGGATGATGACATTGCCCGAACCGCCGCTGGTCAACAGACCGTCGGCATTGGGGAACACGGCACGCAGGCTCACGGTACCCGTAGAGGAGTCGATGACCCCGCTGATGGTCTCTATGCGTCCCTGATGGGGATAGACCGAGCGGTCATTCAGCTGCAGGCCGATGGGCGGCATCTCGTCCAGTGCCTTCTCCTTGGAGCCATAGCGGCGAATCAGTTGCAGCATCTGGTTCTCGGTCATGGAGAAGTAGACGTACATGGTGGAGTTGTCGCTCACGGTGGTCAGTGCCTTGGGCATGGAGGGCGATACGAGCGCACCCACACGGAAAGGCAGGGTGCCCACCACGCCGTCGGCCGGACTCTGCACCGTGGTATAGGAGAGGGCGTTGGCCGCATTCACACGCTGGGCTTCGGCCTGAGCCAGTTGGGCCTGCGCGGTGAGCAGGGCGTTGTGGGCCGTCTGCAGGTCGAAGTCAGAAACGACATGCTGGGCAAACAGCTCCTTGCGGCTCTCGTAGGTCAGTGTGGCCGTGGCTACACCGGCGCGTGCAGCCTCGACGTTGGCCTCGGCCGTGCGCAGGGCTGCCTGATAGGGCACCTGGTCGATGACGAACAGGGTCTGCCCGCGATGCACCTCCTGACCCTCGGTCACGCAAAGGCGGGTCAGCGTGCCGGCCACTTGGGGATAGATGTCAATGTCCTGACGGCCACGGATGGTGGCACTGTAGCTGTTCTGTAACGTGCGGTCGGCCGTCTCGATAGTCAAGGTTTTGTACTCGGCCTGTGCCTGGGGTTGCGGGGCATGGCCACATGCAGCCAGGGCAAAGCCACTGAACAATAGCATAGCTTGTCTGATAGTCCTCATTCTTTTTACCATAAATAGATATTTTCAGTTAATAGTCAAGTCGTTTGCCATGAAGCGACGGAAAGCGGCGGCAGGCGAGTCGCGAAGCAACGGGCATCGCATTATAGACGCAACAGGCTTCGCGCCATACAGGCAATGGGCATCGTGTTATACAGACAACAGGCTTCGCGTTACAGACGTGACCAACCACGCCTACAGACGTTCCGGGCCAACCGTAATGATCCGTGTCATCCGTGCCTAAATCGATATTTGCACACCCACTATATCCGATATGCCGTTTATTCTTTCCGAAAACGGGTGCAAAGGTATTCCGTTTCGGAACAAATCAAGGTTTCAGAGCGGGCACAGAATTGTTCAATTTCGGAACCATGTAGGCGTAATTCCAAAAGAGTTTCTACCTTTGCGGCACATTTTAGGAACGAAAAGAGATGAGCATACTGTTATCAACTAACGAAGAAGCATTCTGCTGCGGGACGGACGACCTGAGCCACTACTACCAACGCCTGCGCAAACAACAAAACGGCTGCCTGCTGTTCTGCATCAGCGGCGAGGCCGATGTGACCCTGGACCTGAAGAGGTATCACCTGAGTGCCGACTGCACCCTGCTCCTGCTGCCCGAATCCATCTTCTCAGTGGAAAGGAGGAGCGAGGGATTCCGTGTACACTACTTCTCCTACTCCAAAGAGATGTTCGATGCCGCATGCTTCAGGCTGGAGCCTACCTTCATCCACTTCCTGAAAGAGAATCCCTACTATCATCACAAGAATGCCGAACTGTTGAAAGCCATCCACGGACTGGTGGAGGCCAGCAACGCCATCTATCGCGACCGCGAAAACCGCTTCCGAAACGCCATCGCACAAAACCATCTGCAGGTCTTCTTCCTGGATACCTATGACAAGACCCAGCGCATCTTCAGCCAACAACAAAACGATGAGAGCAACCGTAAGGAGGAACTCTTCAAACGCTTCATCAGCCTGGTACACACCCATTGCAAGGAGCATCACGACGTGGCCTTCTATGCCGACTGCCTCTGCATCTCCACACGCTACCTCTCGGCCATTACCCGTGTCATCGGACAGAAAAGCGCAAAGGAAATCATAGACGACTATCTGGTGCTGGAGCTCAAGATGACGCTACAGACCACCAATCTGACACTGAAGGAGATTGCCGACCGCTTCCACTTTCCCGATCAAAGTTTCTTTGGCCGTTACTTCAAGAGACACACAGGGATGTCGCCCAAGGAGTTCAGAACTGAAAATAGATGAACGGCTGCACGTCGGCACTCTTCATCTGGATGACCACATAGACAAGTGCCACCACCAGCACCGCCTTGCCGGGCAGGGGAAGACGGGTCACTACCCACTGTGCCCCGCGTTCAAAGTTGCCGGGCAGGAAGTGGAGCAGATAGCCCAGCCCCATCAGGAAGAAGACTTCACGATAGCCCTGCAACAGTTGCGGGAATACTTCGGGATGGAAGGCCGTCACCATCTGATGCAGCATCTCCCAGGCCGACGAGAACTCGGCATGACGGAAGAATATCCAGCAGAAGCAGACGAAGTGGAACGTCACCACTATGCCTCCCAAGCGACGCAACCCGCTGCTACGCCACCCCTTCGGCCGACCCTTGCGGGCCATCCAGTATTTGTGGCCGGCCAGGGCCACCCCATGCAACATGCCCCACAGGACGAAGTTCCACGACGCACCGTGCCACAGGCCACCCAGAAACATCGTGATGATGAGGTTGAGGTATTGGCGCACACGCCCCTTGCGGTTACCGCCCAACGAAATGTAGAGGTAGTCGCGCAGCCAGGAGGAGAGTGAGATGTGCCACCTGCGCCAGAACTCGGTGATGGAGGCAGACTGATAGGGTGAGTCGAAATTCGGATTGAGCCGGAAGCCCAAAAGCAGGGCGATGCCGATGGCCATGTCACTGTAGCCGGAGAAGTCGCAGTAAATCTGCAGGGCGTAGCCATAGACGGCCATCAGGTTCTCCACCCCGCTGTAGAGGGCAGGCTCGGCAAAGACACGCTCCACGAAGTTCACACTGATGTAGTCGGAGATGACAGCTTTCTTGAACAGGCCGCACAGGATGAGGAAGACTCCGCGTCCGAACATCTCACGCGACACGAAGAGCGGCCGGCGGATTTGGGGTATGAAGTCGCGGGCACGCACGATGGGACCTGCCAGCAATAGCGGGAAGAAAGAGACATAGAAGGCATAGTCCAGCAGACTGGTAATCGGCGGTATCACGCGGCGATAGACATCAATCGTGTAGCTCAGCGACTGGAAGGTGAAGAAAGAGATGCCCACAGGCAGGAAAATGTCCATGGCCGTAAACGTGCCCCCCGTGAACGAGGCCCAGCACTCCATGAAAAAGTTCGTGTACTTGAAGTAGACCAGCAGGCCCAGGTTCATGCCTAAGCTCAGGGCCACCCACAGCCTGCGCAGCCACTGCCAGGAGGTCAGGGCCATCAGGCGGGCAATGAGGTAATCACACACCGTGACCACCGCCAGGAGATAGAAGTAGGTTCCGCTGCTCTTGTAGTAGAAGTAATAGGAGAAGGCAGTGACAAACAGCAAGCGTGCCGCCGTGCGATGTTGCAGCAGGAGATAGACGGCTATGAAGGCGGCAAACAGCCACAGGAAGAGTCCCGTGCTGAATATCATGGGCGACGCCGGGTCGTAGGTGAGGAGGTCGGTGAGTCTATCTGACATAATCGTTATAGGATTTAAGGATGGCTTGATAGAGCAGGCGGCCCTGCAGGGTGTAGCCCTCGGGCAGGTAGTGCACATGGTCGGGACGCATCAGTCCGGACTCCCACCAGTTGCGGCAGGCGCGTGAGGAGCCGCCGAGGAGTCCATACATGTCCCATAGGGCCAGACCGTTGGAGACGGCATACTCCCTGATGGTCTGCACCGTGGCTGCCGTGCGGGGATTTATCTTGTAGCTTCGGTTTCTGCGACGCCCGAAGCGTTCGTATGAGCCGGGAGGCGTGGTGAGCAGGATGGGCACGTCGGGCAGGCTGTCGCGCAGGGCGCGTACCAGATTGTCCAACTGCTGCCTGTGGAGGGTGGCATTGTAGCGGCGGTTGTGACTCTCGTTGGTACCGAAGGAGAGTATCAGCAGGTCGGGATGCTGGGCCACGACGGCCTCCACGCGGTCGGGCCGGGTAAAGGTGGTGCAGAAGGCTCCGTTGATGCCCATGTCCGTGTAGCGCAGGGTGGTGAAGGCCTGCTTCAGGCTGTCGCCCACCGTCTGCGGAAAGATGTGGCCGCGCACGTGACTGTCACCCACATGGAGGATGTGCAGGGAGTCGCCCGTGGCTCTCAGCAGACGCAGCTTCTCCCAGAAAGAGTCCAGCACACCGTCGGCATCCTGTAGCTGGTTGTCGCCCACCTCGGTGAAGGTCGCCGGCAGCAGGAAGCGCAGCAGGGGTACCGTGTCCGTGCGTTGCGAATGGAGCAACAGGGTGTCCCTCGGCGTGAGCGGACGGTCCGGCAAGGGGGGAAAGAATGGGCCGTCCTGCGCATGAAGGCGGACGGGCTGCAACGTCATGAGCAGCAGGAACACCACTCCCGTCAGCAGGGGGCCTATCCCGGCGGTCTTTCCTCTCCTACTCCATGCCATAACCTCTCCTCCTTTCATACTGTTCCTTGCCATAGAGCAGAGTCTCGAAAAGCAGCCCGGCAATGTGCTTGCCACCGCGATAGTTGATGTGGGTATAATCCAGGTTGGCCATCGGCGGATTGGCCTTGACCAGCTTCACCATGCTGCCCTCACCTCCCATCGCTTCATAGAGGTTCCAGAAGGCCACACCCTCTGTCACGGCCAGCGTCTGCTGGTAACGGATGAGGTTGCGGATGCCCGGCATGGTGCGCATGGTGCCGTCTTCCGCCTTATAGTCGCGGTCGCCCACGCCGACAATCAGGATACCGGCCTGGGGGAAGTTGGTCTTCAGGTGTTGGATGGTCTGACGCATTCCGGCGGCATAGCGGTCATAGTTCACTCCCCGTCGCGTGGCCACGTTCAGGCCATATTGCAGCACGATGAGGTCATAGGGACGCAGACGGTTGAAGTCGCGCAGCATCTTGTCGGGGATGTAGCGCAGGGAGAGGCCGGAGGAACCACGCAGGGCGAAGTTGTCCAGCGCGATGCCGCTGTCGCCATCCATCAGGGCACCATAGAACAGGGCGGTATCGGCCTCCTCCACCGTCCATCTCACCGCACCGATGGCTCCCTCTACGGTCATCTCGTTCAGGCGTGCCGATGGGGGAAAGGAACGGCGCTGCACGCGGCCCTGGTTGACCCGTGCCGTCAGCGTCAGGCTGTCTGCGGCATAGAAGAGGAGGGAAGCGCGGCGGCAGGTGTCGAGTCGGGAGGCATACTTGTTCTGCCCGCGCAACTGAAGGTAGGCTCCATCGGTAGGCACGAAGTAGTGCCCCGAGATGCCCTGCTTGAATCGGTCAAAGTAGACGGTGTCGGTCACGGCATGGCTGTGCCATCCGTCAAAGTTGTGGCGCACGGTGCGTCGGTAGCCATAGGTCTGTGAGGTGATGGGGACGAAGCCCACGCCACAGCCGCCGAAGTGTTCCTGAAGCAGGGCGCGGAGGTCGGCCGTCAGGATGTCGGCCTCGATGAATGAGTCGCCGAAGTAGGCAATGCGTACCGTCCGGTCGCCGTGCTGTTCCAGTTCGCAAAGGGCTTCATAGAAAGGCTTCATGCCCTGCATGGTGGTGTCGCCATAGTCTTCAATGCAGGCCAGGCCCTCCCGGCAGGTGTCGGCCAAGACCGGTATCTCTACAGGCAGAGAGGTGTCTCCCGCTGCGGCTTGCAGCGTGGTGTCCGTTGGAGAGAGGGCATGCTCTTCCGTTGCAGGCTGCGGAACGTCTGCATCGTCAGGGGAGAGGGCATCTGCCAGATGGGGCGAAGAGATGGAAGCGTCTTCCTCCGTCCCGGCAGGCTCCTGCGGCAGGCGCAGGTCACTCAGGATGTCCACACGGCGCAGGGCATGCCCACGCCAGGAGTCCCAAGGCAGATGGTGCAAGGCCAGCAGCCCCACCAACACCAGCAGGACCAACCAACCCGTATGTTTCAGCATATTGTCTTTCATCAAGAAGCATCTGTTTGTTCAACGGCGCAAAGATAAGAAAAACAACGCACAAAAAAAGGAGACGTACCATTTAACTTCAGGCACGCCTCCTTTTGCTATGGGCTATCTATTGGAATCAGATGGTTTGCTCGATATTCCAGACGAAAGCACGCAAGCCGAGCATCTCCGTCTCCTTATCCATGGCATGGAGCGCAGTGAGCAGGGGCTCTACCCTGTTCTCCTCCACGACGGTCATGATGGCCGAGCACATGCTGGGCCAGGCGTGGCTGCCGTAATGGGGCTCGCCCGTCTTGGTGCCACGGCCCTGAACCTGTTGGAAGTAGCTGTAGCCACGGCAGTTCAGGCGGTCGAGCAAGGCTATGATGCGTTCATAGAATGCTTGGTCGAAGGTGATAAATACTGATTTCATAATCTGCATATTAAGAATGATGAATTACTGTTTCTTTGCTTTGGTCATCTTGTCCTTATGGCTCTGGTAGTACTCGTTCAGCATGCGCTGCTTCTTCAGTTTGCGGCGGGTGCGCTGGATGCCTGTTCCTGCAAACGAGCAGTAGAGCACGGGAACCAGAATCAGTGTAAGGATGGTGGAGACCGTCAGACCGCCGATAACCGATACGCCAAGCGGACGCCACATCTCTGCACCTTCACCCTGACTGATGGCCATCGGCACCATACCGAGGATGGTAGTCAGCGTGGTCATCAACACCGGACGGAGACGGCTGCGGCCGGCAACTACGGCCGCATGAAGGGCCGACATGCCGCGCTCACGGCAGAGCATGGTGTAGTCAATGAGCACGATACCGTTCTTCACTACGATACCAATCAACATGATACCACCCAACATACTCATGACGTTCAATGTGGTTCCTGTCATGGCCAGCGCCATCAAGATACCGCTGAAGGCAAACGGAATGGAGAACATGATGATGAACGGATAGCTTAGCGACTCAAACTGGGCAGCCATCACGATGAACACCAGGACGACAATCAGGACACCCAACGTACCGAGGTCGGCAAACGAATCTTGCTGGTCCTCATAAGAACCGGCAATCTGGATGGTAATGCCTGCGGGGAGATCCATCTGGTCGATAATGGCCTGACCGGCAGCTACCACTTCGCCCAGGGGCACATCACTCACCACGGCCGACACGGTCACTACGCGTTCACGGTCCTTGCGCTCGATGGTAGGCGGATTGGAACGTTCCACCACCTGGCCCAGGTCCTTGACGCGGATGCCCTGGCCGGCAGGGGTGTATATCTTGATGTTCTCCAGGTCTTCGATGCTGGTGCGGAACTCAGGGGCATAGCGTACTTTCACGTCATACTCATCACCGTCTTCACGGTAGTAAGTGGCCAAGGAGCCGTTGACGCGGTTGCGCAGATACTGGGCCGCCGTGGAAAGGTTCAGACCATGCAACGCCAGTTTCTCGCGGTCGAAGTCCACCTGATACTCCGGCTGATAGTCCTGACGGCTGATGTTGGCCTCGCCTACACCCTTCACCGTGAGCAGCTTTTCCTGCAACTCGGCAGCCAGACGGTCGGTGGTCTCAAAGTCATAGCCGTAGATTTCAAAGTCCGCAGTGGACTGGCCGCCCATGCTACCGCCACCGCCGCCCATCAATACTTGGGCTTCGTCCAGCTCGGGATAGGCTTTCAGGTCTGTACGCATTTCGTTACATACAGTCTCCAAGGAGATGTCACGGTCCACCACACTGACCAAACTGATGTTGAACTTGATGATGTGGCTGCCGTTATCGCTCAGGTTGGCGAAGGTGTTGTCTTCGTCGGCCTGACCCACGGTATAGTTGCACACCTTCATCACGCCTTGATAGCGCGTCATCCACTTGTCGGTCAGCTCGGCGGCCAACTCCTGTGCACGCTCCACGCGGGCACCGATGGGGAGTTGCAACGTTACGCCGATACGGGCATTATCCTGCGTGGGGAAGAACTCGGTACCGATGGAACCGGCACAGAAACAGCTCACGACGAAGAATGCCACACAAGCCAGGAAGGTGGTCTTGCGGTGGTGTACGGCCCAGTTCAGGCGCGCCTTGTACCAATCGTCCAGACGGTCGAGCGCACGCTCTATGGGCTTGTAGAGCATCAGGAATATTTTCGAGGGCTTCTTCTGCAGCTTCAGCATGTAGGCACACATCATCGGAGTGAACGACAGGGCCGAAACCGTAGAGATGGTCATGATGACGCACATCATCCAGCCCAACTGTCTGAAGAGGACACCGGACATACCCGTAACCATCGTCAAGGGGAAGAACACGGCAATCATGGTCAGCGTGGAGGCAATAACGGAAATGGCCACCTCGTTGGTCGCATGGACAGCCGCCTGTTTGGGTTCAGATCCGCGTTCAATGTGCGTCGTGACGTTCTCCAGTACCACAATAGCATCGTCCACCACGCTACCGATAGCGATGGAGAGACAGGAAAGCGAGATGATGTTCAACGAACCACCGTCGATGATGCCCAGGTAGATAAACGAACCGACCAACGAGAGCGGAATGGTGATACAGATGATTACCGTGGCACGCCAGCGGCCCAAGAAGACGAACACCACCAGCACTACGAACAGCATGGCATAGGCAATGGTCTCTTCCAGTGAAGCGATGGTGTTCAGGATGTTGTCGGACGTATTGACGATGATGCCCAGCTTCACGTCGCTCGGCAGGCTCTTCTGCAACTGGGGAAGCATCTCGAGTACACGGTTGGAGATTTCCACCGAGTTACCACCGGTCTGCTTCTGTACGATGATCATGGCACCCTGTACGCCGTTGTTGAAGCTCTTCTGCGCACGCTCCTGCACGGAGTCGGAGACCGTAGCCACATCACGCAGGTAGACAGTGGCACCATTGTGCGTACCTACCACCAGATTCTCCATTTCCATGGGGTCGTCAAATTCGCCCTCTACACGGAGCGAGTAGGTATTGTTGCCCACGTCGAATGTACCACCCGGCACATTGCGGTTCTCGGCACTGATCAGGGCACTGATAGACTCGATGGTCAGGTTGTAGGCATCCAGCTTGTTGGGGTCGCAATAGACATTCACCTCACGCTGGGGCGCACCGGAGATGGAGACGGTACCCACACCGGGCACACGTGCCAGGGGATTCACCACCGCGTCGTCCAGAATCTTGTAGAGCGCGGGCTGGCTCTCTTCGGCCTGTACCGAGAGCATCAGGATGGGAATCATGTCGGTGCTGAACTTGAAGATGATGGGCGTGTTCACTTCATCGGGAAGCGATGAACTCACCATGTCCAACTTGTCGCGCACGTCATTGGTCAGCACGTCGATGTCGTTGCCATACTCGAACTCAAGGGTCACCAGAGACATGTTCTCGGAAGACTTCGAAGTGATGTGCTTCAGGTTTTCCACCGAGTTCAGCGTATTCTCCAACGGACGGGTCACATTATTCTCGATATCCGATGCACTGGCACCCGGATAGGCTGTCATTACCATGATAGTATTGGTCTCGATATCAGGCAGCAGGTCAATCGGCAGCCTGGACAAAGAGAAGAGACCAAATATCGCCACTGCCACAAAGCAGAGCGTGGTCATAATCGGTCGTTTGACCGCACCTTCGTATAAGCTCATATCTTAAACTGATAAATGATAAATTACTTCTCCACTTCTACTTCTACTGCATCGGCCAAGCGGTTCTGCCCGGCAATGACTACCTGTGCACCGTTGTCCACACCTGAAAGGAGCTCGTACTCCGTACCCATGCGGCGGCCCAGCTCTACCTTATTATAGGACACCTTGCCGTCTTTGTAGACATAGACGAAACGGTCGCCCGAGCCGGCACGCTTCACGATGGCGAGGTCGGGCACTACGACGTGGTCCTGCGTACCATAGTTCATGGTGACGCGGGCGAACATGCCCGGACGTACCTTCTGGTCGCGGTTGTTCAGCTGAATCTCTACGGGGAAGGTGCGGGTGGCTGCATTGATGGTGGGGTATACCAGGCTGACGCGGCCTTCGAACGCTTCGTCGCCATAGACGTCCACCTTCACGGAGACGGGGTCACCCTTCTTCACCTTGGTGAAGTTGCCTTCGGAGACGTTGACCATCAGCTTCACGGGAGTAATCTGCTCCACTACCAGGACGGGCATGCCGCCGCTGTACATGTCGCCGTTGTCATAGTTGCGTGCCGTCACGATGCCGTTGATGGGGCTGACGAGGGCTGTATTCTCCAACAGGTTGTTATAGGAAGTCTGCATCACGTCGAGCGACATCTTGGCGGCATCCCATTCTGACTTGGAGGCGCCACCCACCTTGTAGAGTTCGTCCACACGCTTGAACTCTATCTCGCGGTTGTCCAACTGGAACTTGATTTGCTTCAGGTTGGCGGCATCCATGCTCACCAGTTTCTGTCCCTTCACCACGCGGTCGCCCACTTCAACCAATATTTTGTCGATGCGCACCGGAGAGGAGGGTGCGATGTTGTTCTTCACTTCGGCTTCCACCGTAGCCGTATATTCCTGAATCTGTGCCACCGGACGGGCCGTCACCTGTGCCAGTTTCACCTTAGGCTTCTCTTCTGTCACTGCGGCAGCGGTCGTCTGTTCCTTCTCGCCGCTGCAAGCGCCCAGCATGGCCACGGCCATCAGGGCAATCAATTGAAAACTTTTTTTCATATCTTGTCTGCTATTTTAATTCATTCGATAATACCTTCTCTGCCCAAGGTTCACTTGGCACTTCCCACATAGTCACGTCCCAGGACGAGGTCGAGGTCGGCCTTGGAGACGAGGTAGTCATAGATGGACTGCGTGTAGGTCAGCTCGGCCTGCGTGAGCTGCACCTGGGAGTTATTCAGTTCGAGCACCGTTCCCTTGCCCACCTCGTAGCGTTTGCCGGCAATCTCCACGGCCTTCTTGGCCTGGTTCACGTTCTCCTTATTGCTGGACACCTGCTCTGAGCTGGCTTTCATGTTCTTGCGATAGCTCTCGGCCTGCATGTTGAGCTTGCGCTCGGTGTCTACGATGTTCAGCTGCAACTGGTTCTGCTGTATGCGGTTGGCCTTCAGCTTGGTGAAGTTGCTGGCGCGATAAATGGGGACGCTCAGGCTGAATATCAGGGAGGAGCTGCCTGCCCAGTCATAATGGAAGACGTTCCAGTCGTTGTTGTAGAGCGATTGATATTGGTAGGAGAGGGCGGCACCGAGTGTAGGCATGAAGTTGCTGTAGAGCGACTTGCGGTTCTGCTTCAGCATTCGCTCGTTCAGCAGCAACTGCTTCATGGTGGAGTTGTTGGCCAGTCCTTCGTTGAACTCTTCCACTTCGTTGGTGAAGACGCGTCCTTCGTAGTTGGCCAGGCTGTCATCGATGCGGAGCTCCACGTCGGCAGTGATGCCCATGAGCACCTTCAGTTGCAGGGCCGAGAGGGTCACGGCATTGGCGGCGGAGATGACGTTGGGCTTCACGCTGTTCATCTGCACCTGTGCGCTGATTTTGTCGAACTCGCTGACGGAGCCTTGCTGATACTTGGCGTTCACCACGTTGAAGTTCTCCTCGGCCACGGCATAGCTCTGCTTCAGCACCTCGTGGGAGTCTTGTGCCAGCATCAGCTGATAGTAGGCCTTGGTCACCTGGTTCACCAGGTCCTGCTCGCTGGCGCGTGCCTTCTCGGCCGCCAGTTCTATGTCGGTCTTGGTCATGGTCATGGCCTTGTAGACCGAGGGGGCAAAGATGGGGAGACTAAGGGTAGCCACGCCGGCCACGGTATTCGTTCCATCCTTACCCATTTTGAATTCCATGTCGTTCAGTTTCATCACAGCAGCCTGGATAGTGTTCTGCCAGGTACCGCTCAGGGTGACTTCGGGCAACAGGTTCTGCCAGGTCTCCTTGTGCGCATTCTTCTTCAGCGCAATCTCCTCTTCGGCTACCTTAATCGTGGGATTGTCGCTCAGGGCAATCTCCAATGCCTTGTCCAAGGTCAAGGTCAGGGTCTCTTTCACCTCCTGTGCCCACGCCGTGCCGTTCATCAACAGCAGGGACATGACGATGCACCAGGACTTCTTACCTAATAAACTTTGCATGCTCATTTTAGTTTTTGTATACGATGTTATTGTTGTTTTCATTCATTGTTGCTTCTGTATTCACGGATGAAGGCCTCCAGCTCCTGCGCACCCTTCGCGGTGGATATGCCGCGCAAGAAGGTGAACATGATGGACTCGTAGACCTCCAGAAAGGAGTATTCCTTGCACAGGTCGCTATTCACGAGAAGGTTCATCTGCTCTTTGACCAGGACGGTGACGATGGCGAAGTTCACGTCGCTACGGAAAACGCCCTGCTCCACGCCCTGACGGAAGAAGGCGATGGTCTTTTCGTTGTCGCTGTTGCTCCTGCGACGCAGCATTTCGTGGGCTGAGGGGTATTTCTTGATTTCCTCGAAGAACTTCTTGTTGGTCTCGTGCACGCGTCTGATGCTGAACTGGAAGACGCTGAGGATAACCTCCAGTACGTTCCGGGCTTCCTTGTACACCTTATATATATATTGTTCCCCCTCTTCCTGGCTGTGCTGCAGGCAGGCCATGAGGAGTGCCTCCTTGTCCGCAAAGACTTCGTAAAGGGTGCGCTTGGAGATGCCCAATGATGTGGCAATTTCATCCATAGTGATGGCCTTGATGCCCCTGTCCTGAAAGTAGTGCAAGGAGACCCGTATGATGCGCTGCTTCAACTCGGCGCGCGATGTGGTGTGCTTACTGTTTTCCCCCATTATATCCTTTTTACATTCAATTCTGTTCCATATCGGAATAAAGCGGCACAAATATAGGGAGAAAACTTAACCCTATGATTAAGTTTTCTCCCCTACTGTTCATCTATTAATAAATATTAAGTAACGGAAACGTTATTTGCATGAATAACGCCCCTTCGGATAATGATGGCGAAGAATAGACAATTCTGTCGTAAACAATTCCCCTGCACTCGCGGCGGGGGTGTGCGCCGGGGCACTATTCCGCCAGCATCAGGAGGTAGCGGCCGATGACTTCGGCCGATTCGTTGGTCTCCTGCTCCAGCTCGGCTTTCAGCTCGGGCTTGTCTTCCAGCAGCTGCATCATCCTTTCCTTGCCCACGAAGTGGGAGCGTCCGCTCTCCAAGTCCAGCTCATAGTAGACATGTACGTCCACGATGCCCGAAGCGTTGATGGCATCGCCTATCTCCCCGCCCAGCTTGGTGCCGTCGGGTGGCAGGATGTTGCGCGTAGCCAGCTGACCCAACGGCTGGGCACTGAAGAAGATGCGTCCCTGCAGCCTTATGGCAGGGGCATACCAGTTGCCGAAGCGATAGCTCTTGTAGCGCATCTTGCGACAGTTCACGTACAGGGCCGTGTCTACGCTGACGGCATAGCAGCGGGTCTTCAGGTAACGGCTCATGCCGGAGTTTTCGTCTACCGTGATGCGGTAGCCGGCTCCGCCCATCATGTAAATCTGCTTCTTCGTGCGTTTCTCCACACGCAGGGTCGTCACCGTGTCGCCCCGCCCTTCCAGCAGTTCTTTCAGGTTGGCGTACATCACCTGCTGTGCCGCGGCATAGGCGGTCACGAACAGGAGGCAAATGGCCAAAAGACAATATCTTTTCATAGTTCGTTGCTTTTTGTCGGCGAAAGGTACGCTTTTTCCATGAAGCGTGCAAGCGTTTGACGGAAAAGTTATCAAAAAGGTGTGTGCGGCTTCATCCCTCAGCCCATCTTGCAGCGCAACAGGAAGGCGGAGAGGGCGGCCGCCTCATTGCCGGTGTAGTACTTCACGGGGGTGACGGCCACATACGTATAGGGCACGAACTGGAAGAGTTGCACGGCAGCGAAGCGGTTGTCCTGGGATATCAGCACGTTCAGCCTTACGTTGCCGCTGGCATCGCTGCGCATGGTGGTGTCCACGTCCAGGTCTTCGGCGGTCAGCATGTCGGTCAGGCGGGGCAGGTGCTTCAGGTCGAAGTAGAGGTTGCACTCTTTGGTCACGCTGCCCGTGGGGCGGTAGACCGTCTCATAGGATTTCCAGAACATGCGATACACGGCCAGCAGCACCAGGGCTGTGCCCAGTATCATCACGGCCATGCTGATGGAGGAGGATTTGTCGTGGACTTCAAAGAGGGAGAGGAACATGAAGGCACCTGCCAGCAGCATCATCAGGGAGAGGAGAAAGCTGCTCATGCTGAAACGTCTCACGATGTCGGGGTGCATGGCGGTGAGCCATGCGGAGTCTATGGTTTGGGTAGTCATAAGGTATCTATATATTTAATTGAACGAATAATCTGAAAGATGCGGAGGTGCAGCGGGTGCTGCCAAGAGGTGCATCAAATCAGGATTCGTCGCAACGTAAATATATAGTAAGCACATGGGGGATAACAGGGCAGGAAGGGGACACTGCCGTAGAGGTGTGCCCGCTGCTGCATCAGGGAGTCGGAACGTTCTTGCAGGGATAGGATGCGCTCCTTCAGCGCCAGGTGATGCTCCTCGGTAGAGAGGCGCAGCAGGCGGCTCATGCTGCGAAACAGCGTGATGCCGTGGACCACGGTGGGCTCGGCCTCATCGGGCAAGGTCCATTGGAGCATGGAGAAGCTGGAGTCATCGTCTGCCGGCAGGGCGCAGAGTGCCTCGACGGAAGCGGAGTCCGTGGGCGCAAGCGCAGCGGCCGGCGTGGCGTCGGCCAGCAGCCCGGCCAGTTGGAAGGCCAGCATCATCCCTATGAATCTCAAGAACAGTGTCATAATCGGTTGCAAATATACTCCTTTTATTCCATCGGTCACTACCCTATCAACAGTTTTTAGCGAAATAATGTTTGTTCCGAAGATGCCTGACGAGGGGATTCCGGTGCCTGGAGGGAGGGCCGGGAAGCCCCACCTTTTCCGCCTTTCGTCCATACACGTGTGGTGCGTGGACGAGACATGTGTCGTCCGTCGTCCATACATGTGTGGTCCACGGACGAAACATGTCTCGTCCAAACGCCCTACGAATGTGCCCCAGAAGCCCTTCTGACGGGGGTATCGGGAAGAACAGGAGGCAGTTTTCCCAACGACAAGGGAAGCGGGAAAGCACCATAGCAGACGAAGCCCAACGCACCATAGACGCGATGGGAATCACGTTATAGAGGCGTTGGGCCATGCACTATAGAGATGATGAACCATGCGTTATAGAGGCGTTGGGCCACATGCCATAACCCGAGCTTCGTAGCTTCAGCCGCAAGCCCCGCTTACCTTATCAGCAGGGAGACACCACCGGTAATACCGGCCGGCAGCAAGGTGTCGGCAGGAGTCACGATGGGCGTAGTGGCCCAGGTGGTACGCTCGGCCTCGGGCAGCGACAGGTCTCCTATCATGCGGTTGGTCAGCTGATTGGCCACTTCAATGCAGACTTCATTGTAATCGGGCTTAAGGTAGTCGGTGATGTCCACCTCCCACGGTGCACACCACAAATAGCCGACGAAACGCCCGCTCACCCACACGCTGGAAGCTCCTTCGAGGCCGTCTACATGCAGATAGGCCCGCTTGCCGTCGAATAGCCTTGGGGCCTTGAAGGCACGGTTGTAGATGGCCGTACCGGAGTGATGCTTCAGCTCTTCGTCTTCAAGGTTGGTCCAGGAGGTGAGCACCGGCATCTGTATGCACTTCAAGGTCTTGGGCAGCAGGAAGTAGACGGTCCACTCGTCGTTCATGGGCCTCTCCATTGTCTCGTCTCCCCAGGTGCGTTTCAAGGCGGGAGCACTCATCGCACCGGGGCTGCGCAACACGACAAAGCCTGCCTCGCGGGCATCGAGTGCCAGGTGCACCGTCAGGTCTCCATTCGCTGCAGCCTTGCTCCGCAGGGCGTAGCGCAGGCCGGTATCGGGATTCCAGTACTCGGCCGTCAGTCCCTTGGAACCGCGCAAGGTCACCTCGCCCACATAGGACTTCGGGCTGTGGTTGTCAAAGAAGTAAAGCTCGGCATCGTTCAGGCGGCGATGGGCAAAGAAGAGACGGTCGTCCGGACGGTTGGCACTGCGGAAGGCGGCGTCGGGAGCCACTCCGGCCTGCGTCAGGAACGCCTGCAGGCCATAGTCTCCCTCCTTACGGGCATCATACACCTTCACGCCCTGACGTTTGAGCTGTTCCACCTTTTCCTCAGCCTCGGGCGTGAGGCGGGCCAGGCGTTCCACCACCAGCACCTGCCAGCTCGTGCCACAGCGGGCTTTCAGCCGTCCCTCTTCGGCCGAGAAGAGATGCAGCAGGGCATCATCGGTGCATACGTCCCAATCATACCCCTCGGGTATCTCGGGCAGGCGGTAGGAGAGCAACTTGTTGGACACCTCACTGCCCAGGTAGATGCAGAGGTCAGCCACCGGTCGTCCCTGGCGCATCAGGTAGGCGCAACGCGACTGGTAGTCCCAGAAGCCACGGCTCATGGGCCACATGGTGTTGTTGCGGTTCAGGCAATATTCGCGCCGATGGGCCGTATTGCCCGGCCTGCGGTCCGTCCAAGGCTGGTAGGCACTGGCACAGACGACAAACTCGTTCAGTTGGTAGGCGTAGGCATAGTCGGCCAGACGCTTGAAGTAGGCCAAAGTCTGGCTGTACTTCACGTCGGTATAGGCTTCGGCCGAAGCGATGGGCTTGCCATAGACATGGGCTGCCGAAGCTGCCTCCTTGATGTCATAGCTGGCATCGGCATGCTTGCCCCAGAACTCGCCCTGCGGACGGCGCACGCTGCCCTTGGCGGCTATGTTGTCCGAGGTCATGCTCTGCCCGTTGCCGGTGGCCTGTGCGGTCAGGGTGACGCCTGCCTCCATGGCCAGCGTGTCCAGCGCGGCAAAGTAACGATGGTTCACCAAGTGGGCGATGGTCTGACGATGATGGAAGAGCACCTCTTCGCTCTGCTCCTTGGAGCCTACGACATACCCTAACAGGGCGGGCAGGTAAGGCGTGAGGTCATAGCCCTGCATAGCTTCGAACTCGCGCTCGTATCCGTGCGTCCAGTTGTGGCTGCCCATTTCATGACTGTCCATCACCACACCGGTGGGCTTCAACCCGTAACGGTCCAGGGTGTCCAGGATGACTTGGGCGAAGTTGTTCCACTGCAGGCGTGCCGCCTCTCGGGACATCTTGTCGCACTCCAGGCCCATCTGTCCGGGGCGGCCATGCTTGGTATGTCCGCGCGTGGAGGTCTGGGCCACGCGGAGAATCACCCACCGACCTTCGCCGTCGGGCGCACACCAGCGCAGCCTGCCGTCTGCCTGCATGAGGTCGCTCAGGTCAATGACCTTCGACGGGTCGATGACTTCACGGGAGGCATAGGACGGGGTAAGATTGTCCGTCACATATTCACTGTTCACGCCGGCCTTATTCTCCCACTCGTCGGTCATGGCTTGGGACGAGAGGGTGGCCCGGCGCAGCTCCAGCGTGCGTGGCCGTTGGCCGTCGGGACGGTTCCAACCGTGCAGGTTCAGGCGGAAGTAACGGGCGGTGACCGCCGGGAAAGAGATGGTCTTCACGCGATGATGAATCTTGTAGAGCGTAGGGATGGTGCGCACCACGCGCCACGTCTTGCCGTCCTCCGAAGCCTCCAGGGAGCCGATGGGCGGCAGTTCCAGATAGCCGTCACCATAGAAATGGTCGGCCGGCGGACCGGGCCAGTTCATGGCCGCCGTGGGATGCTTGGAGTTGCACGCTTCGCTATAGGTGAGCGAACGGGCCGTGAACGGACGACCCAGGTCATAGGTCAGCTTGGTGGGAGCGTCATACTTTACGGTCCGCTCTATCAGCCGCTTCTCCCCCCACTCCACAGCATCGGGCACGGGGAAGGCCAGCGTCCTGACGTCCCAGAACTCATCGGCCGACGGCGGGGGCAGCACGTCATCATAGGTGGCACCGGCCTCTACGACCACCTGGCTGTGGCAAAGGCGCTTCATGCTCATCTCCTTCGTAATCCACGGTCCGCCGGCTACAAAACCGTTGGAGAGGTTTATCTCGAAGCTCAGCCCCAAGCGTCTGGCCTCGGCGGCTGAAAACTTCAGGGCCTCCCACCACTCGGGCGAGAAGATGGCACAAGCTCCCTCACCGGAACCGTGTATCTGGTCATAGTACACCACGCCGCCCACGCCGGCTTCGCAGAAGGCTTCAAGGTCGGCGGTGATGCCCTCACGAGTAGTCTCGGTCTCGCCATGAAACCACCACACCTTGGTACGCGTGGAGTCGGGAACCGACTGAAATTCCTGATAGATGTCTGCAATGGAATAGGGACTGCCCGCAGAGGTGCAGGCTCCCAGCACGGCACCCCATCCGAGGGCCAAGCAAACGTTCTTAAATGTATGCATAGATTGGTTCTGTCATTAGTCCGTGCGTACCTGTAGATTAATCTGTCCGTATCTGATGGTTCACTTCCCTGCTGTCTTTTCCTGCGTCTGCACCTTGAACGTGCGTTTCAGCTTCCCTGCCGAGACGGTGACCTTCACGGGTCCGGCCTCACGCTTGCTGCGCAGGATGATTTGCATCCGTCCGTTCTTCATCGGTTTGCAGTGGATGCCATGGAAGAGGTCGGACGTGTAGTGGTCGCCGTTGTCAAGAGCCAGCAGGGTGGCGGCTCCCTCCACCGAGACGGTCAGCGAATCGGTATAGGTGGGGTCCACAGAGCCACGGCGGTCGGTGGCGGTCACGTCCATATAGAGCAGGCTCATGCCATCGGCCGTCCATCCGGCAGTCTCCGGTTCTATGGTGAGACGTGTCGCTTTTCCTGCCGTTCTGATGGAATGGCGTGTCACTTCACGCCCCTCGGCATCGCGGGCCACGGCCACAATCTCTCCGGCACCAGGATAGGCTACGTTGTTCCACAGGATGACATTGCGGTGCTCTCCCTGTGTGGCATCGTTGAGCCGGGTGCCAAGACTCTTGCCGTTGACGAACAGTTCCACACTGTGGGCGTTGGTATAGGTCACGACGTTCTGCTGACTTCCCGCAGCGAAATTCCAATGGTCAAGGATGGAGGGACGTCCCACAATGACATCGTTCCAGCTGACACTCTCGCCTCCACCGGCATCAATTACTCCGATGCGCACCAACGGTTCGTCAGGTATGAAGGCACTCCTGACAAGCCAGGCCTGCGGATAGGGACGCAGGGTGTGGTTGAAGAAAGAGTAGTTCCACCCTTTCTTGGGCCATGCATTCGATTCGCCCCAATACTCAATAGCTCCCCAATAGGCCATACCTACCATGGTCTCGTGGTTCATGTTGTAGAAGGGTGCAAGCATGGCAGAGGTCTCCGCCTCGCTCTGGAAGACGATGAGATGGGGGGCATGAGCCACGTAGGCGGCATACTTGTCCGACTGATAATTGAACGAGGCCACCTCCGTGACACAGGCCAGTTCGGGCGGCACCAGGTAGCTGTTGAAGTCGCTATCTCTCTTGGCAATATATCCGGCACGGGCCGGAAACATGGCCACGGTGGTCTTTCGGGTGTTGTCCCAGCGCTTCACCACCTGATCGAGCACGCGATAGGTGGTCACGCCCCAGTCGTTCATGCCGGGCAGTCCGGCCCAGTCGTTGCGTATCTGCAGTTCGTTGCCGAGGCTCCAAAGGATGATGCTGGGACGGTTGCGGTCGCGCTTGACCCACTCGGTGAGCAGCTCCGGCCAGATGTGCGTAAAGGGCTGGCGGCCTCCCCAGTAGTCCCGATCGCTCCATTTGTCGGTCAGTTCATCCACAACGAGCATTCCCACGCGGTCGGCGATGCGGGCGAAGCTATCACTATAAGGGTTATGCGAACAGCGGATGGTGTTGTATCCGAAGGCCTTCAGCCGCCGCATCATGCGCTCAATGCCGGTATCGAAGGCGGCCGCTCCCAATGCGCCCATATCGTGATGGCCCGAGTTACCCTGGAGGAATATCTTCTGGCCGTTCAGCCTGAAGCCAAACTCGGGCGAGAACTCCATCCACCTGATGCCGAACGTTTCGCGCAGACTGTCTACCACCATGCCGTCGGCTTCCACGATGACATCTGCATTATATAAATAAGGTGTATCTGTACTCCACAGGTGGGGTTGCTTCAGGGTGAGGAGGGGGAGCTTCACTTCTGTCGTGCTCTGTTTGGTATGCCGGGGCATTCCGGCCTCAGCACTCCCTACGGCATTCCCATCTGCATCGAGCAGGCGGGTGCGAAGGCGTACATTCTTCCGCTTCTGCCAGCCGCTCACCTCCACCTGTACCTGCACGGTGGCCTTTTCGGCCGATACTTCGGGCGTGGTGATATAGACCCCATGACGGGCAATGTGCGTGGGGTTCATCAGTTGCAGGTAGACATCACGGAACAAGCCTCCGCCCGTGTACCATCGAGAGCCTTTCTTCGGACCGGTGGAGGCATAGACGGCCACGGTGTTCGCCTCGCCCCACTTCAGGCGGGAGGTCAGGTCGACCTCCATCCCTACGTAACCATATTCGGTGGAGGCTATCTTCTCGCCGTTCAGATAGACATCGCCCAAGTAGATGATGCCGCCAATATCCAGCTTCACTTGCAAGCCCTCCCAAGCCTCATCGGCCACAAAGGTCTTGCGGTACCACCCTTCACACATCGGCTTGAAGCCGCGTGCGCCACCACCCTGCTCGTCCCAAGGCTGTTCCCACTGGAAATCGTGAGGCAAGTCCAGTATGCGCCAGTCCGAATCGTCCAGCGTAGGCGCGGCAAAGTCCGTCCCTCTGTTCTCGGGAGTCACCATGCGGAATTTCCAGCCGAAGTTGAACAGCGTGCGCTGCACCTCGGCAAACTCAGAGAGGGGACGGTTGCCCGTTCTCTTTTCTTCTTTCACATCCTGATATTGTGCATCGGCGCACAGTGGCAGCAAAACGGCCAAAAGGAAAAATAAGGTTTTCTTCATATGCATAATCGGTGTTTCTTCTTTCAATGCTCTACTCATACTCTTCCAGCCGCCATTCGTCACGCCACTCGATGGTGGGCACGCCGTCCTTGAAGACGACGGGCAGGAAGACGTAGGTGGCATTGTAGACATCATGGGTGGGACCTACCAGCGTATATTGCCGGTTCTTTACTTGAGGTACGGAGAAGTCCTTGGGGTTGGGCTGGTGGTTGGCATAGGACTTCACCTTGGAAGCGGCCTCGCGCATCGGGAGGTCGGTGTTCGTCACCTGGGGCAACCAGCGGTCGGCCAAGGCCACGTAGAGTTCTTTCTTTCCAGGCACCTTGATGACACAACATATCTGTGAGTTGAACGAGTGGGCATAGGGGTCGCCCAGGTGCGGGTCGCCCAGGTCGGTGTAGTCGCCGTGCGGGTCGGTAAAGCTATGGGCCTGCGTGGGGTTGGGCGTATAGCCCGTGGTGCCGGAGGTGAACATGAAGAAACGGCCGTCCTTGATGAAGTGGGCCGGAGCCTCACGGGTGACGGGCGGACGCATGCCTGTCCAATGAGTGGTATAGGCACCGGGAAGCACATCGGTGTAGTCGTCCGTGAGGTCGGAGCAAATCATCTCCCAGTGGGGACGTTCAAACCAGACGTAAGCCTTGTCCGTTTCCGGGTCTACGTACATATCGAAGTCGCCCACGCCATAGCCCTGCGGACGGAGGTTGCGCACAAAGGTGTAGGGGCCACGGAAGTCATCGGCGGTGAGCACAACGAAGTAGCCCGCCGTGTCCTGACTCTTGGCCCAACAGACGTACTTTCCGGTCTTCTTATTATATATAATGTGTGGCCGCTCCAGTTTCTGACTGAAATGAATGGGCGAAAGCGGGTCGGTCTCGTCAGGGGTCAGTATCAGGCCCTCGTCCTTCCAGTTATAGAAGTCGGTGGAGGTGTAGAGACGGAAGCCGCCGAACATGCGGTTGGTACCCTGCAGGGCATCCTGTTTGTTCTCGCCATACCAGTAGTAGGTGCCGTCCTTGTAGAACATCTGGAAGGCGTGGGCATGTATGGGCTTTCCCTCCGTGTCTAACCACACCTCGCCCGGACGGACAGAGCGGTAGCGGACGGGGGTAAGGGGAACCTCCTGCACACAGAGGTAACGACTCTCCTCGCCTACCGGCTCGATGCGCACCGGCTTTCCGGTGGTCAGGTTGTTCAGGCCATAGAAGGAAGCATAGTCGGCATTGTCAATCTCCAGCGTTGAGTCGTTGGAGTGAATCAGCAGGTCTTTCATGGAGACACCCGAGGCATCGCGCACGAAGCCCAACTCCTCGCAGGTCACCGTGGCATTGCCCAGGAAGATGTTCTTGCACTCCCGCTCGGGCAGCGACTCGATGCTCACCATCTTGCGGCAACGCTCCACGATGACGTCATGGACAATGATATCGCGATACTGCGGAGTGAAGGGAGTGACTTCGCGCACCGGATAGCGTTGGGCCAGCTCGCCCATCCACTTGGTGGAGCCAAGCATATTCACACAGAGGGCATCATAGACTAAGTTGGCCCGCACACGCTCCACGTAGATGCCCGTCATGGTGCCGCCACGTGTGCGGCGCGACTTGAAGCGGAAGCCACGGTCGGTGCCCAGGAAGACGCAGTCGTGCATATAGATGTTCCTGATGCCGCCCGCCGTCTCCGTGCCACACACGATGCCGCCCGCTCCACGCAGGGCCAGACTGTGGCGAATCACGACATTCTCCGTGGGACGGTTGACACGCAGGCCATCGCTGCCGCGCCCCGACTTGATGGTGTAGCAGTCGTCCTGACAGTCCAATGAGCAATACTCTACCAGCACATTGCGGCTCGACTCGATGTCCAGGCCGTCGGTGCGCCCGTGACCGAAGCTGTTCACCGTGACGCCACGCACGATGACATTCTCACAATATTGCGGCACCACGTTCCAGTAAAGTCCCTGTTCCAAGGTCACGCCCTCAATCAGGACATTCTTGCAACGGATGGGGGCAATGGTCTTGGGGAGGAAGACTTGCGGATTGGTCACGCCATCATATATGCGCTCCTCCAAGGGGCGTTGGGCCACGACCTGCTCAATGTTATGGGCCGTCTCTTTGTTGATTTGGAATATTTCGCAGTCGGTTGACGGGCCAACGATGCGTCCGCGTCCCGTCACGGCGATGTTCTCAGCCTCATGGGCATAGATGAAGGCACCTAACGAATAGATTTCAATGCCCTCGTCACGGGTGAAGACCACGGGCAGGTAGTCTTTCACCTCTCCGCTGAAGTGTAGTTCGGCACCTTCGGGAATCTCCAGATTGATATTGCTCTTCAGGCTGATGCGTCCGGTGGTCCAGGCGCCTTGGGGAATGGAGACCGTGCCTCCGCCCTTGGCCGCCAGTTCGTCAATGGCCTGTTGGATGCGAGCCGTCGCCAGGCCGTTGTCGGGCATCTGCACCGTCACCCGTGCCTCAGGGAAGCAGGGACGTTGCAATTGGGGCATCTCGAAGGGAGCTTGCACGGGGGCAATCGTGTCGGGCATGCACCGGGGACCTACCATCTCACGTGTAGGAATCTGCACTCGGGCGGTCGGTTCTTCATCGCCCGTCTTCTGTTCACAGGAAATCAAGCCACTAAAGGCAAAGAGCAGCAGGAACTGCCAGGAGAGAGTTCTTTTCGTCATTTGCACGGTATCAGATTAATATTCTACGGTGCAAATATACGGAAAGCTTATGGCCCAAACATGGAGAATAGGCCATAAAGCATGGATTATCATACAGAAAGGGAGAGGATGCTGCGGCATCTGCGGGCTTCACGCCTCCTTCGCCTCCTCCTGAGGAATGCGGATGGAGGTATAAAGCTCCAGCACGGCGGCAATGGTGAGACAGACAATCCACTCATTGCCATGCGTGAACATCATGAAGGCGCCGGTGAGCACCAACAACAGCGCACCGAAGATTTGCTGACGGCGCAGACGTTTCAGTGTAGGCGAAGAGCCCTTGACGGGCGAATTGACCTGGGCCAGGGCTACCAAGGCGGCACCTACCGTATATATATAAGGAGAGAGTTCCCAACGGGTCACGTAGGCAGCCGCGCCAATCAACAGCATCACGGCTCCCACGGCAAAGAGGGCGGGCATCAATTGTTTCATTGCTTCAGGTCTTCTTTAAACACATATATATCTTCATTGGACTTCTTCATCAGATAGCGTTCACGGGCTATGCGCTCTATGCTGCCCGAGTCGGCCTCCAGCTCGTTGAGCAGGCGGGTGTTCTCTTCATACTCTGTGCGATATTTGTCTATCTCTTCGCGCAGGGCGGTCTCTTCCTGCATCAGCTTCCATCGGCGCAGCATGCTGTTCTCGTCCAGGAAGAAGATGAGTACCGCAAAGGCAATAATCGTAATCAGATACTTCTTACTGCGCAGGAAATTCCAAAGCGAAACGAGTTGTGCCATAGCTTTCTTTTTGATTCGTGGCACAAAGATAAGCGGAAAATCCTAACGGATTCTGAATTTCTTCGTTTTTTTGCGTACATTTGCGCAAAAAGCAGAGACAACAAGCTGAATATGGAGAATTATATTGTATCAGCACGCAAGTACCGTCCCTCGACGTTCGAGTCTGTCGTGGGCCAGCGTGCGCTCACCGCTACCCTGAAAAACGCCATCGCCACCGGCAAGCTGGCACATGCCTACCTGTTCTGCGGACCGCGAGGCGTGGGCAAGACCACATGTGCCCGCATCTTTGCCAAGACCATCAACTGCCTGACACCGACAGCCGAAGGCGAAGCCTGCAACCAGTGCGAATCGTGCATGGCCTTCAACGAACAGCGTTCCTACAACATCCATGAACTGGATGCCGCATCCAACAACTCGGTAGATGACATCCGCCAACTGGTGGAGCAGGTACGCATCCCGCCCCAGATAGGACGATACAAAGTATATATCATTGATGAGGTACACATGCTGTCGGCCTCGGCCTTCAACGCCTTCCTGAAGACGCTGGAAGAACCGCCCCATCACGCCATATTCATCCTGGCCACCACCGAGAAGCACAAGATTCTGCCCACCATCCTCTCACGATGCCAGATATACGACTTCAGCCGCATCACCGTGGAGGACACTATAGCCCACCTGGCCGACGTAGCCTCCAAGGAAGGCATCCAAGCAGAGCCCGAAGCCCTGAACGTCATTGCCCTGAAGGCCGACGGCGGTATGCGCGACGCGCTCTCCATCTTCGACCAGGTGGTAAGCTTCAGCAATGGCAACATCACCTACCAAAGCGTCATAGAGAACCTGAACGTACTGGACTATGAGTACTACTTCAGACTGACAGACCGGTTGCTGGAGAACAAGGTGACCGATGCCATGCTGCTGCTGAACGAGGTACTGAACAAGGGCTTCGATGCCAGCCACTTCATCACCGGACTGGCTTCGCACTTCCGCGACCTGCTGGTCAGCAAAGACCCGGCAACCACCTCCCTGCTGGAGGTAGGCGCCAGCATCAAGCAACGCTATCAGGCACAGGCGCAGAAGTGTCCCCTCCCCTTCCTGTATCGCGCCATGAAGCTATGCAACGACTGCGACCTGAACTATCGCGCCAGCAAGAACAAGCGCCTGTTGGTGGAACTGACCCTGATACAGGTGGCGCAACTCACGGCCGAGGGCGATGATATCAGTGGTGGGCGTAGCCCTAAGCAAGTACTAAAACCCATCTTCACACAGCCTGCGGCAGCCCAGCAGCCACAGGCTGCCCATGTTACCGCCACGCCACAGCCACAGCCGCAACCACAGCCGCAAACGACTCCTGCCCAGGTCGCACGGCCGTCACGTCCCGCTCCACAAGAGGCCTCCCCCACTCCCGCGACCAAGAAAGAGGAGAAGAAAATCCCTCAGGTCAACGGCCGTATAGGCTTCTCCATCAGGAATCCTCATCCCGAAGAGATAGCGAAACAGCCCGAAAGCACGACAGCCGCCCGGCCAACCACACAGGCGGAAGAGGACTACATCTTCAACGAAAGAGACATCAACCACTATTGGCAGGAGTATGCGGCAAGTATGCCCAAGGAACAGATTGCCATGGCCAAGCGCATGCAGAACATACATCTGAAGCTAAAGGACACGGCCACCTTTGAGGTCCCCGTGGACAATGAATTTGTAGAGAAGGAGTTCCTTAGTCTGAAAGAGAACATAGAAAGTTTCCTGCGCAGCAAGTTGAAGAATCGCAAGATTACGATGGAGACGCACATCAGTACCCCCACAGAGAAGACGCGGGCCTTCAATCGCCTGGAGAAATTCCAGATGATGGTAGAGAAGAACAACGCGCTGCTGCAGCTGAAGAAAACATTCGGACTGGAACTGAACTAATCCGCTGACAGATAGTCGGGAAGTGTGTCACAAGGGGCGTAGGGGCACACTTCTTTTTATTTAGACCGCTTACAAATTACCGCTTTTTATTCGCCCGCGAGAACAACCAATGAAGAAAAGCCGTACATTTGCCCATGCAATTAGTACTAATAACAACTTAAAAATTTAAAGAACATGGCTTACGTAATTAATGACGATTGTATCGCTTGCGGAACTTGTATCGATGAATGTCCGGTAGGCGCTATCTCTGAAGGCGAGAAGTATTCTATCGACCCCGAAGCTTGCACGGAGTGCGGCTCTTGCGCAGATGTTTGTCCGTCTGACGCTATCCACCCGGGAGCTTGATACAAGGATTAAGAAACCAATAAAAGGTGTGCCCCTCCGGTACACCTTTTTTATTCATTCATACCATGAAACGCCTGTTACTTTCTCTGATTTACCTCTGCTGCATCGCCCATACTCCCTTGTGCGCACAAGAGAGCATGACCGTAACCAATTTTGAAGCCGACCCAAGCGACCTTTCTGCGCAAGTCCATCAAGTGATGGACATGAATGGAGATCCGTGTGCTCTAATTAAGGTAAGTGCCAAAGGTGAAGATGTGGCTTTCGAAGGAGACATCATCAAATGGGAGTCCAAAGGAGGAAACGAATATTGGGTTTATGTCATTAACGCCGCGTCATGGATAGCCATCAAGTCATCAAGTTGGAATGCAGTGGTAAGGTATGACTTTCCACTGAAAATAGAAAAGCTCAGATGCTACATCCTGAATATAGGTTCCCAAATGGAAGTCGCCGTCAGCCTTATGGAAGAGAAGATGCGGCTTATGGAAGCCATGATAGACAGCCTGAAACAGCAGCAAGAGACTCCCCGACAATCGTCCGATGACCTTGAGCAGGATGCCACCGCTCTGCAGGAGGTAAGCATCACCGGCATCCATCCTCAAAAGAGAGGTGCCAACACCATTCCTTCCCAAGAAGGCATCTCCAATGAAGGGTATTCACAGGAAAAGGCCGATAAGGTCTACACCGGTTATGACGTTGACGAAAGACCGCAATTCATGGAACAAAGTGCCTCAGCTTTCATCGCCAACATTGAAAAGAGAATCAATGAGAATCCTGACGTCATACGCTACTGTTCAAGTATAAGGAAAGAGGGTATTCATGTCGTCCTCATCATTCACCAAGACCGCAGCGTATCCGCAGAAGAAATTCTCATAAGCGACAAAGCCGCCCATGCCGCCATAGACAAAATCATTAAGTCCATGAAGGTGAAAAAGGCCGCAACCATTGACGGCAAGGAAGTGAGCATGAAATGGAATGTCGGTTTCCGTATACGCCTCAATACTGACGTGAATTCAAAAGCGAAGTATTACTACGATTTTATGCGACGCTACAAGAAGCCATAGAAACAGTCAAAAGTCCATAAAGGAGCGATAAAACCTTCAGGAGGAATATCGCTAATTTCTTTTTCACATGTATAGGCATTTGGATAGCTGGCCGCATGCTCATCACTGCAAATAGAGCGTTATTTTATGAGAATCTTGCCTTTTGTTTTCCCTTTCTCTAGTTTTGTATATATTTGCACTATCTAACTTTAAATAATTGCCTTATGAGAAAATCGTTAACTTATGCTGTAACCTCATTAATATTGACAGCATGTGCTCAAAATAAGGATTCTGTATTTCAACGTATGGTCTTCGAACCTGAACATGTTAGTATGACAAGAACATTGGATGAAGCATTGCTAATAGCGCAAAAGGTATCCGACATTTTGGATGTAACTTGTACTCGTTCTGCAACACGTAACGTTGACCGGAATAATGTACATTGTTTAACCCAAATGGATACCCGCACTTCTAGTGGAGTTGACACGTTACTTTATGTGACTAATTATGCTGACGAAGCTGGTTTTGCTGTAGTTTCAGCAAACAAAAGTACAAATCCATTATTGGCCGTGGTGGAAGAAGGTACGTATGAGACAGATACAGACAATGAAGGTTTTGCAAGTTTTATGACCATGGCAGAGGAATATGTTTCAACAACTTCTGTCCCATTATTGCCTGTTCCTGGGTTCGGCGAAACTATAAAAGAGTTTAAATATACATATGATACAATAACGACACAAGTTCCTCCATTGGTTGCCACACGATGGGGACAAACAGGGCCTGAATCCCAATATACTTCAAATGGTTATTTTGGATGTACAATTACAGCAATGGCACAAGTTATGTCTTATTTCGCTTATCCCAAGCAGCTCACTATTACATACCCCGGTGCTTCCATCAATTCACTGACATTAGATTGGGATGCAATAAAATTGCATAATATAAGCCATTCATATTTAACTTGTACAGCAACTGATGCGACACATGATGCTATTGGACATTTGTGCAGGCAATTAGGGCATTTGGCAGAAAGTAAATATTTGGTAAATGGAACAGAAACATATATAAATAAAAGCGTAAGCGCATTCCGCAATTTAGGCTTTACGACATCCGATTATGTCGTTTATGATGCAGATAATTTATTTATGGCATTAGATGCTTGCAATCCAAGCATTGCATACGGTGCTCATTATGATACAGATGCGGACTCTGTTGTAACAGCGCATTCTTGGATTGTTGATGGCTATCTTTCGTATAAAGTTACAAGAAAGTTCTGGACTCGTGAGACTACAAGCTTTGATTGGGTCTGTGAAGACACCTACACTTATTACACCAAATATTTTCACTACAATTGGGGATGGAATGGCAAATGTAACGGATATTTTTTAGTCGATATATTTGCGCCAAACAGAGGGTATCGATATGACAATGAAGAGGGATGGTATGAAAACACTTCAAGCTGGAACTTTAATTATAATGTGCATTATTCATCCGTATCATTATAGAAAATGAATCTATTTTGATTTTTCCGATGCAGTAATTCGCAGGATATTGCATTTGTATGATTGTATAACCTAATTAATAGAGAGCATTATGAAGACAAACAAGAAGAGACAGTGGTGGATAGCTGCAGGCATGAGTGTAGCCATGATGACGTTGGTGGCGTGCAGTGACGATAATGATTCGTCGGGCAACACTTCGAATGAGTTACGGGAAATTGAACTGACCGAGGCTGAAGAGCAGATTGCAGTGAAGAATGTAGACTTTGCCTTCAACCTATTGGCCAAAGCTGACGAATGTTTGGATGAGAACAGCCGGATATTACTCTCACCGATGAGCGCATCGCTCGGGCTCTCCATGGTGGCAAACGGAGCTGCGGGAGAGACGAAGCAGGAGATACTGGATGCTTTGGGTTTCGAAAATCTTTCACTGGAAGCGATGAACGACTATAACCGAAAGTTGGTGAAACAGCTGACTGCGCTGGACAAAACCGTCACCATCAGTATGGCCAATTCCGTGTGGATGAACGGAGACTTCACCACCTTGCCCGACTTTGCCCACCGATTGGAGGAGTACTATGAGGCAGGCTGTACTGCCTTGGACTTCTCACAGTCCGGAGCACGTGAGGCCATCAATGACTGGTGTGCAGACAAAACCAACGGCCGCATCACAGATATGGTGGACCAGTTGGGAATTGAAACCCGCATTCTGTTGTTGAATGCACTCTACTTCAAAGGAAAATGGAAATATCCCTTCGACGAGAAAGAGACCGGAAGAGGGGTGTTCACAACGACAAGCGGTGTGCAGCAGACGGTAGACTTCATGCATGCGCAAAGGCGCTGTCTCTATGCCGCCAATGAGCATTTGTCCATGGCCGAGTTCTCCTATGGCAACGATGCCTACCGCCTGGCAGTGCTTCTGCCCGAAAGAGGCGTCTCCCTCTCTGATTGCATGACCGGTCTGAGCGGGACGGAGTGGTTGGCTCTGCACGAAACGGCCGGCTTCAAGCTGTTGGACGTGAGGCTACCCAAGTTTGAGCTGAAGTGTAAGGAGAATCTGAATGAGACTTTGCAGGCGTTGGGCATGGAGCAGGCGTTCAATGACAGACTGGCCGACTTCAGCAATCTGTCCAACGAGAGCCTCTGCATCTCCACTGTGAAACAGAGTAATTTCATCTCCATCAATGAGCAGGGAGCAGAGGCTGCTTCCGTGACGCAAAGCGGTATGATAGCCACAGATAGCAGTACGGCTATGGATTCACCCATTGAGTTTCATGCAGACCGTCCCTTCCTCTTCCTCATCGTGGAAAACAGTACCCGCACGATTCTCTTCCTCGGCAAAATAGCTGCGATGTAACCACACATGTGTGGTGCTTGGAGCACACATGTCCCGTCCGTCGTCCATACATGTTTCGTCCACGAACGGGACGTGTCTCGTCCAACGGCCATAAATGATTAGGCACGGATTAGCGGATTCTTACAGGAAAAGCCTGTTTAATCCGTATAATCCGTGCCTAATACATTTACACGCAACACGACTTCTACGTTAGAAGTCTTTCGTCTATGGGGCTATCAGGCCAGGCGAGCCAGGGCTTCCTTGATGCGGCGGATGGCCTCCACGATATTCTCATCACTCGTTGCATAGCTCATGCGGATACATTCGGGAGCGCCGAAAGAGGTGCCTCCCACGCAAGCCACATGGGCCTCTTCCAACAAGTACATGGCCAGATCATCGGAATTGTTGATGACACGGTCGCCTGTCGACTTGCCGAAGAACGAGCTGCACTTCGGGAAGAGATAGAAAGCACCCTCGGGAACGTTCACTTCGAAACCCGGGACTTCCTTGGCCAGCTTCACAATCAGGTCGCGACGACGTTCAAAAGCCTGACGCATCACTTCCACCGGTTCCTGCGAACCGGTATAGGCAGCTTCGGCAGCCTTTTGGGAAACGGAACAGGGACCGGACGTATACTGTCCTTGCAATTTATTCACCGCCTTCACTACCCATTCCGGACCGGCCACAAAGCCGATGCGCCAACCCGTCATGGCGTATGCCTTGGAAACGCCGTTCAC
>JAFURM010000011.1 GCA_017471925.1 Bacteroides sp. | reverse complement strand
GGCGAGGACGGGCAAGGAAATAGATTTTACCTTCCGTTACAAGTCGGTGAATCAAGGCCGTCTTGTCCACATAGACATAACCCTCATCAATAATCCGGTCAAAACTCTGTATGCCAATAGGATATTTCATAACTGTTCAAGCATGTTGTTGCTATTCAAACAACAAAGAAAAGATTTTTTTCGCAACCCGCAAATTATCCGACGCTTAAACTATCGAACTCACGTTAAGTTATAGAAAGTGGGCTATTGCTTTCTTCAGGCATCCCCTTCTTCCGGGCTATTTCTCGGGTAGCTCCTGCCACTCCGTATGGATATACGTCTTTGTGGAGTCAATGGCAATGAGCACCCGGTCCTCGCCCCGCATGTAGCCACCATCGCGCTGGATGGTGTGGATGCGGCTATCAAACTCACCGATATACTCCAGACGACCGGTCTGTGGAGAATACCACCAGAGATTTTTCTTCTCACCGGAGATTCGGGTGAGGTCTATCTCCATGGGACGGCCGGAATAGTTGTAGACCAGCAGGTAGTCCGTGCCACGGGTAGCCAGCAGACGGTCATAGCGTTCACCGTTCTGCCCGGCAATGATGCTTTGGTCGGGCACACGTTCAAAGTAGGGGAAAGCCAGCATCAGGTTCTTCAGGTGTTTCATCTGATTGAATCCCGGGTCTTCCAGAGCATCCCACCATGCCTTCTGACGCCCGTCAGCACTATAGGCCCCCAGATAGCCGGGACGCACAAACTGCATGATGGCATTGTGGCCGTAAGTGTGACCGAACGAACCGGCAAAGACAGACCAATAGGCATAGCGGCGTACATCATGTGCCTCCCAACGGGGTTCGTCTGCCCCATGCAATCCTTGGGGAATATCTTCATAAATCGGTTCATCGTCTATCACCGGCTTCAGGGGAGTCATGGTCTGACTCTTCTCCACATAGCGCCAGTTGTCTTCCTCGGTGTTCTCCGCTATCGGATAGTCGGCATCTCCCTTCCGCTGTCCATAACGGCGATGGCCGCTCTGAAACATATTGAAGTCCAGCCAATCCCGGTCGTTGAACCAAGTGGCCGAAGTGGTACGTCCACGGGGATGGAACGTCATCAGGTGTCCGCTGTCTATCCGGCGTATGGTCTGTGCCAGTGTCTCCCACACCTCGGTCTTCTTGTCTCCGCGGATGTCTCCGCCGATTATCCAGATGATATTGGGACACTCCTTGTAGCGGTTGGCCAAAAAGGTGCCATAGGCCACGGCCTGCTTCCGATCCATATCTCCCTTGTTCACCAGGCCGCCCCAGATACAGACCATACCGATGTAGATGCCCTTGGAGGCTGCCGTATCAATAATGTAGTCCATGTGCTCCCAATAGCCATAGACACCCGGACGGTCTGTCTGCTTGAAGTCAAAGCCGTCGGACATGGAGGGTTGGCCATAAACGTTGTAGGAGGGCACGGCATTCAGAACTTGCACCTGCACCATGTTGTAACCGGCCAGGCGGCACTTTTCCAGATAATAGGCCACCTCGTCCCTGTTCAGGCGTTGGGGCATCAGCCAGCCTGTCTCGCCCAACCAGAAGAAGGGAGTGCCGTTCTCATGTTTCAGGTAGCGTCCCTCTTCCGAGACCTTCAACGGCCCGTTCTTCCAGGGGATATAGGTCGATTTCTTCTGGGCATGGAGAACGGTTGCACCGGCCAGTAGGGCCAGCAGCAGGAAAATGAGTCTGTGTGGTTTCATAGTTTCAACTTGTTTGAATGGGTAAATAAAAAACACGGATTACAAAAGCGGCAGAGGAGTCTGACCATCCTTGTAATCCGTGTCGTGACTTAATATCTCGGCCTGATGTCAAGCATCAGCATCTTTGTTTTTCCGTTTCTTCTTCTCGGTAGCTTCGTAGCCATAGCCGTAACCATAGCCGTAGCCATAGCCGTAGCCGTACTTCTTGCCATAGCCATACTTCTTGCCATAACCGTAGCCATAGCTGTTCTTGCGCTTGGACATGTCAATGGAGTTGATGACCGTAGCCAGCTTGGAGAACTTCTTCTCGTCGCGCAGGTTGTTGATGTAGGCATAAGCGGCCTTGGGAGTCACATCGGCACGACAAACGTAGACGCACATGTCGGCTACACGACCGATAATTGCCGTATCGGTCACCATACCAATAGGAGCTGTATCCAGGATAACGTAGTCATAATGTTCCTTCAGCTGTGCAATGGCCTTGTCCAGGATGTCACGTGCCACCAGTTCCGTGGGGTTGGGCGGAATAGGTCCACCGGGCAGGATGTCCAGATTGGGGCTGATGTCACTTCTTTGAATCATATCGAAGAGATTGACATGTTCGGGGTCGCTCAGGTAGTTGGTGATACCCTCAGCACGGCGGGAGAGGTTGAACACCTTGTTCAGACCGGGTTTTCGGATATCCATACCCACCACGACCACTTTCTTGCCCAAATAGGCCAGACTGACAGCGGTGTTACCGGCAATGAAGGACTTACCCTCGCCCGGCTGGCTGGAGGAGAAGAGGATAACCTGGTCCTTGGCACCCAGCATGAAGAGCAGGTTGGTACGCAGGGCACGGAAGGTCTCTTCCATGATGTCGTTCTTGTTCTCACGCACGACAATGGCACCGGAAGTCGTTCCCTTGCGACCGCTCAGCGGAATCTCGCCCAGAATGGCCACATCGGTGATGTGCTCCACGTCTTCACGGTTCTCAATCTTGTATTTCAGCAGGTCAATCAGATAGATGACACCTACAGGAATGGCCAAACCCAAGATAAAGGCTGCCAACAGATAGATTTTCTTCTTGGGAGCGACGGGGGATTTGTCGGCCAAAGCCTCTTCGATGATGCGCCCGTTATTGGCCGTAGCCGCCAGGGTGATGGCATTCTCTTCGCGCTTCTGCAGCAGCATGATGTAGAGGGTTGCCTTGATTTCCTGCTGGCGGGAGATGGTCATGAACTCTTTCTCCTGCAAGGGGGCGGCACTGATTCGTCCCTCGAACTTGCGTGTCTGGCGGTTGATGTCATCGCGGGTAATGTAAAGACCGTCCAGCACACCCTTGACAGAGGTCTGCACCGTCTTGCGCATGGCATCAATGCCGGCATTCAGGTTCACCACAGCGGGGTTGGTTTCCGAAGAGGTCCTCAACAAGCGTTTCCGCTCGATAATCATGTTGTTGTATTGTTCAATGACGGAAGTCAGGTTGGCATCGCTGTAGCCCACGTTGGCCGGCAATACTTCAGACTGATTGGCAGGGTCTTCGATGTAAGCCTTCAGGCTGGTCACCAGATTGATTTGTGTCTCGTTGGCTATGCGTTGCTGCTCATACTTGGAGTTCTCCTGCAGTGCCAGCTGGGCATCGCTTGTCAGGTCTGTCAGACCGGAACGGCGTTTGAAGTCGGCCAGTTCGCTCTCCGTGGTTCCCAGTTCGCGGTTGATGATGCCGATGCGCTCTTCGATGAACTCGGCACTCTTCTGTGCCACTTCGTTCTTTTCGTCGTTGGCATCCTGGTTGTAGAAGGCAATCAGGCAGTTGATGAAGTCAATGCCACGTTGCTTCACCGTGTTCTTCACACTGAGTTGGGCAATGGTCGTTGTCTTGGAAGTAGGCTCTACCGTCAGGCTTTCGGCATAGGCCATGGCCGTACCGGTGGGGGTGGCGATTCGGGCAATCAGATTGACATCTTCCTTGACCCAAGCCGTATCGTTCAGGATGGTATCGTTGGGCATGAAGCTCAGGATACCTACCGGAGTGGTCAGTATGGCAGGAATGGAGTCAAACGTCTGCACCATTTCATACTCTTCCTTATCCTTCGTGTAGTCCAGTTTCACCTTCAGTTTTCCCTCCTTCGAATAGTGCAACTTCATGCTCAGGCCACTCTCCAGGCGATCGGCCTCATCGGAAGTCATGAAGACATTGACCGGTGAATTGCGGTACAAGGGAAGGTCATATCCGGAAAAGCGGTCTTCGGCAAGCGTGATATAGAGACCCAGGTCGTTCACCACCTTCTTGATGAGCGTGCGCGAATGCAGGATTTCTATTTCGTTGTCGAAGTTATTGGTCATGGAGAACATGCCCAGGTCCTGCATGGCAGCCAGCGGATTCGATGACGAACCTCCACGTTTCTTGTCGTCTTCCTTGATGAGGACGGCCGAGCTGACGTTGTACACAGGCGGCTGATAGCGCAGGTAGACAAAGCAACCGATGACGCAAACCAACACACTGGCTACAAACCAGGGCCAATAAAGGAGGTATTTGAAAACAAGCGCATAGAGATTGAATGTCTCTTCGGTTTGGGGCTGGGTGGAATCCAAAGGCTGTTGTTCCATAATCGATATTCCGTATTTTTAGTAGATGATAATATGTGTATGTATAGGGGGGCGAAGCGTTAGCGTACAATGTTCACGATAAGGCTGGCGATAGAGACCAGAATGGAGGTTGCACTGAACCACAAGGTGGTGCTGGTACCGATGTCCGAGTTCTTGGCCTTTGTCTTGTTGGGAGTCACATAGATGATGTCGTTCTGACGCAGATAATAATAAGGTGAAACGACCAGGTCGGCATTGTTCAGGTTCAGGGTGATGATTTCACGCTTGCCCTGTGCATCCTCGCGGATGAGCTTCACGTTGTCACGCACGCCATACACCGTCATGTCACCGGCCATGGCCAATGCCTCAAGGATGTTCACCTTTTCGTTGCTGACGGTGAAGGTTCCCGGACGGGCCACTTCGCCCACAACGGAAATCTTGTAGTTGGCCATGCGCACCGTAACGATGGGCACCTCCTTCAGATAGGGAGCCAACTTTTCGCGAATCAGGTCTTCAGCCTCATTCTTGGTCAGTCCGCCCACTTCCAGACGGCCGATAACGGGGAAGTCTATCTCGCCCTTGTTGTTCACCAGGTATTGTTGCAAGCTGGGTTGCGTAGTGGTATTGATGTTGCTCAAAGCGGCATTTATCGGTGTCTGCACCGTCAGGTTGAAGGGAGCGGCAGCCTGTGCATCGCTGGTGTTCACCGTGATGCTTAGCAGGTCTTTCGGCATGATTTTGGCATCATACATGGGCAGGCTGTCGGTGTAATTGTTCACTACTTCGGGATTCTGCAGATAGGGTACATTCTTGTAGGAAGTACATCCGGTCAGTACCACCATGGCAACCAGCAGACATTGAATCAGTCTATAGCTTTTCATTCTATTTCCTATTTTATATTTTATTATTTCTTTCCAAACATCCGTGCAAAGAAGCCCTTGGGCTGCTCCACCTCATCTTCACGCTCATACTTGCGCATCAGGTCTTCGTAAGAGAGCTTGTAGTGAATCATTTCATAGATGGTTCCCCAGTCGGGTACACCGCCCAGGTTACGGTCATCAATGAAAAGGTCCACTTTCAGTTTGCGGGAGAAGTGGTTGTTCAGTCCCTTCTCTTCCTCGGGATAGTCACGGTTCACGGCATAGAATTCCAAGCCACGCTCTCTGCAGAACTCCACGGCCTCATCCAGAAGTTTGCCCTCGCGCACGCTCCACAGAATCAGTTTATGATGCTCTGCCGCCAGTTTTTTCAACGTCTCTATGGCAAAAGGCCTTTCACGGCCAATGGCCGGATATTTATGTTCAACGATGGTGCCATCGAAATCAACCGCTATATTCATTCTTTCCAATAATGTTTCAAAAATACTCATCTCAGCCCGCGTCTGTATACAGATGGGCACAATAACGGTGCAAAGATATTTATTTAAACAAGATTACACAAATAATCGGGCAATAAAATTACAACTTGGTATCCGTTTTGGCATTCTCTTATCAATTGGAGAATCTCTTTTCGCCCCACAGCTGTTGCATCCGCTCCTTGTGCTTCTGCTCGGCAGCGTTGGGTTGGGGGTGCCAGATGGCCTGTTCCTTCAGTTCGTCGGGCAGGAACTGCTGGCGCACGAAGTGGCCGGGATAGTCATGGGCATACTTGTAGTCTTCGCCATAGCCCAATTGCTTCATCAACTTCGTGGGTGCATTGCGCAGGTGGAGGGGCACAGGCAGGTTGCCCGTCTGCCGCACCAGTTCCAGGGCTTCGTTGATGGCCATATAGGCAGAATTGCTCTTGGGGCTGGTGGCCAGATAGATGGTGGTTTCGGCCAGGGGAATGCGT
The DNA here is from genome assembly GCA_017471925.1 of Bacteroides sp. Classification (GTDB taxonomy): domain Bacteria; phylum Bacteroidota; class Bacteroidia; order Bacteroidales; family Bacteroidaceae; genus Bacteroides. Next base: position 7,918 of record JAFURM010000011.1, on the reverse strand, counting down.
CCTTCGGGCCAGCCCACCTTCATGATGGTGTCAAAGCAGGCATTGGCCAGCAACAAGGCGTTGGGATTGGCCAGGCCGATGTCTTCGGAGGCCGAGATGACGAGGCGGCGTGCAATGAAGGCCGGGTCTTCCCCACCCTCCACCATGCGTGCCAGCCAATAGACGGCTGCATCGGGGTCACTGCCGCGAATGGACTTGATGAAGGCGGAGATGATGTCATAGTGCATCTCGCCATCCTTGTCGTAGGCCAAGGGGTTCTGCTGCAAGCGTTCCGTTACCATCTCATCCGTTATGACCACCTCGTCGGCCGTTTCGGAGGAGACCACAAGGTCCAGGATGTTAAGCAGCTTGCGGGCATCGCCTCCGCTGTAGCGCAACATGGCCGTAGTCTCCTGCAACACTATCTTACGCTCCTGCAAGATGATGTCGGTTGCAATGGCTCGCCGGAGCAGTTCAAGCAGGTCTTCCTTCTCCAAGGACTTCAGTACATAGAGCTGGCAACGCGAAAGCAGCGGACGAATCACTTCAAACGACGGGTTCTCGGTCGTGGCACCAATCAGGGTCACCACGCCCTGCTCCACGGCACCGAGCAGGGAGTCCTGCTGTGACTTGCTGAAGCGATGAATTTCGTCGATGAAGAGGATGGGACTGGCCTGCGAGAAGAAGCGGTTACTCTTGGCACGCTCTATCACGTCGCGCACATCCTTCACTCCGCTGGTCACGGCGCTCAGGGTATAGAAAGGGGTTTCCAGCTTGTTGGCTATGATTTGGGCCAGGGTGGTCTTTCCCACTCCCGGCGGTCCCCAAAGGATGAACGAGGAGATGCGTCCGGCGTCAATCATCTTGCGCAAGACAGCATTCGGCCCCACCAGGTGTTTCTGGCCGATGTATTCATCCAAGGTTCTGGGCCGAAGCCTTTCTGCGAGCGGTTGCATAGGCGGAGAAAATCAGAAAATCATCAATACCATGAAACGGATACCGTCCTTCTTCACCCCGGGAATATCGGTGTACGTCAGTCGGCGCACATACTCGATATGCAGGAGCTTGAAGATGTTGTAGATGCCCACGCTGGCTTCGATATAGGGGTCCTTGCCCATGACATAGCTGGTGGGTACACCGTTGCGCATGGGGAAGAGGAAGAGTTCGGAATTGCTGCTCTTGTAGGGGTTGTTTTTGTCGGTCAACGTGCCCCACAAGCCACGGACACGGAACATTTCGCGCCACTTCAGTTTTTTGATGAGGGGCAGGCGGTTGAAAAGCTTACCGTTCATGTCATAGGTCAGAGCCAGGGAGCCGTAGCGGTCGTTCAGGAACTCCATGTTGTTGATAAGCATGAACGACTCATTGTGCTGCGTGATGTACGAGAGGTTGGCCATGGGCAGATTCAGTAAGGGGAAGGGCACGGTGTTCCACTGCGCACCGGCACGTGCCGTGACGTCCAGTTTGCCCCACGAACCGAACCAGAAGCGCTTGCGGATGCTGGCCTCCGTCAGGTTGAAGTTGTACTCGCCGCCCAGCACACCCTTGAAACCGATGGTGTGTGACAGGCTGAAGATGGGCGCATCCAGGGAGACGGGCACACGGCGTTGCTTGGTGTTGACAAACGTCTCGCCGGGTGCATAACGCAGGGTCACGCCCAACTCGGTCGTGGTGATGTCGTGCACCAGCGTATTGTTTTCGTCCCAATGTCCGGGCACATTGCCGTTGTTGCGCCAATACTGCAGCTGTCCGGCAGGCTGGTCGTTGCGGTGGCGGGCCATGGCCTTCACGGAGAATCCGGTCTCCATCTCCAGTTCATACATCAGGGTGGCATCGCGCATGTAGGACATCTGGTCCACCGTGGTCCATTTCCACCCCACGAAGAGGTTGTCCTTGTCGGTCTCCAGGTACTTGTCCATAGGCGACATGACATCATAGGTGTACTTGGCAGCCACGTAATGTTTGGGGAACTCCCACAACACATACTCGCGCTTGTTGAAGGAGTAAGCCGCCTGTCCCGAGTAGAACCATTTCTTGTCCTTGGTACCATAGGCGCCATAGCCGCTGAAGTTCCAGTGGGGATGGAAGTTGCCGGTGGTGAGACCGCTGAGACGGAAGCGGGTGCCGTTCACGTAGTTGCTGGTGACCATCGTATTGATGGGACCGATGTCAAACTTGCTCGGAGTCTTGCGGGTGCCTGTCTCCACGAAGTTTTCAATCAGGGCCTTTGCTCCGAAGATGACATACTTGAATCCCGGTATCTGTTCAATGCGGTTCATGAAGAGGTCCATCGTGCTCTCCTTCTTGGTGAGGGGCACCTGACGCACCTTGGCCCAATACTCGTCGCTCTTGGCCAGCATGTTGGCCTCCTTCACCACGCTGCCCTTCAGGCGGAAATAGCGCGGTTCGATGGGGTCGAACTTATAGTCACTGTATTTCGTGGTGCGCTGCACCTCCATGCCCTGGATGCCTTTCATGAACTTCAGCTCCACGGTCATGTCGTCATCGGTCAGCACCCACGTGCTGTCGGGCATCTGTGTATATTCCTGCACGATGTCCAGGTTTTCCACGAAGTTCACGCCCGTCTTCTTGGGAAGGTTCATGGTGCACTTCTTCACCGCATAGGTGGAGTCCTTCACCACATAGAGGTGTCCGGTGAAGCCGAAATCCTGGGAGTTCTGCGGAACGAAGGTCAGGTGCACACACTCCTGCTTGTCCACCATCAGGGTGTCCATCAGGTAGAACTTGTAGAAGGTGGTCGCTCCCTTACCGATGGGGCTTACGAAGCGCCGCTGCAACAGGCGGATGTCGTCGTCATAGATATTGATGTTGGAAAAGACATCAGTCAGGATGGTGCCCAGCATGTCGCCGGTGTTGAAGAACTCCTCTATACCGGTGGAGTTCATGCCTTCGATGATGGTCTTCTTGCTCTCCGGATCTTTACGGTAGATGGTCTTGGAGGCCGTCTCCTTGATGGAGATGGGAAGAATCAGTTTGTTGGTCTTGGGCGACACCTCCACCTGGTCCTTGAAGAAGGAGAACTTCTTGTAGATGCCCTTCTCCATCTTCTCGGGAGTCACGTCGTTGATGGACATCTTCATCTTCTCATACTTCTGATACTGGTAGTAGTCGTTCTCTTCCAGCTTCAATGTCTTTTTGTGGGCAATCACCTTCTTCATGAACTCCACGGCAGGATTGTTCTTGCGGGAATATTTCTCTTTCTTGGGTTTCACCACCACTTCAGAGAGCATCACGTCGGCCGGTACCATCTTCACGTTCAGCACCTTGGTATCGGGAGCGAACTTCACCTTTTTGGTGACATATCCGATGGCCGAGAAGGTCAGTTCGTTCCACCCCTTACGGGTTTCCACCTGATATTCGCCTGCTCCGTTGGAAATACCACCCACGCCCTTACCTTCATACTGCACCGTGATGTACATCAGCGGTTCGTTGGTGAGAGAGTCCGTTATCACGCCCTTTATCTGTGCCGAGGCTGCCACCGAGCCCAACAGCATCGCTATAAAAAGGCAAAATGTCGCGTATCGCTTTTTCATACTTTTCATAATCGGCTGCAAATTTAGTAATTTAGCACGAAACAGGAAGTAAATATAAACTAAAGAAACAAAACTAAAGAACTTTTGTTGGTTTTCACGGAAAAATAGACCAACGGACAGACACACCCGGTCGGGCAAGCGGGGAATGGCTCTGGAAACTTTTCTACTCGCCGTCAAGGAGGAGATTTTCCAAGGCCAAATGATAGACAGAAGAGCCATAGCCCAACCAATAGCCGATGCCGCCATCAATGTTGGATGGCAGATTGGTAGCAACAGGAAAAAGCAGATTACCTGAAAATGACGTCAGTTTTTCATAAGCATCCCAATAGTGATACCCCAACGAATCCAATTGAGAGAATTTCACTACCAATGTGTCGTTTTTCAGGAAATAGGGGGTGTAATCCTTCTCAAACAAACGTTGCGGCTGATAGACAGGGACCTCCACCTGTTCTCCGGTAACCTCATCGCTTACCGTACCCAAGAAGCAGGAAAGCCAGACATCATCCCTACCCCACTGACGCATAAAGAACTTATAGTAATTGTTCTCGGCCCTGTTGTCCGTGAAGCAAGCAGTCAATTGATACAAGGAATCTGAGCCTGCACACTGTTCCAATCGGAAAGAATCTACAGGAACCGGTTGTGGAATTCGTGTCAACGCCGTAGCATAATAGTCCTTATATTCTACCGTCAGCCGATACGTTTTTCCCGGCACTCCCATCATCCGTGTGGTAGTATATATATAAGGTGGGAAATACCCCTTTCCCACTTTACCCGTAAGCACCGCTTCACTCTCGCCATCGCTGACCGTAACCCTTGCCCATTTCACGATGTTCGCTTCCAATTCGTCAATCGGCAGATACTCCTCCGAAAGAGAAGCCGAAGTAGTGACCAACACCACCGGATAACCGTCGGAATCAATCCATCCCTCCACGACCAAAACGGGGGCAGCGTTCCCCTCCATTTTCTCTTCACATCCTTCTCCAAGGAAGAAAAGGACAAGAACTGCTATTCCCCAACATATCTTCTTCATTGCCGCCATAAAATTAGAATTTATGATAGAAACTGAAGGATGGCATGGTCTTCAGGAAAAAACTTACCGGCCGATAGGCATAAGCTTTTCCTGAAGCGGAAAAAGCGAAACGATGATACAATTCATTGGAATGCCCCGTAGCATTATAAAGCGAAAGGTTCACCCCCATCTCCTGCCGTTCATTCTTCACGATGTCATAGTTCACCGAAAGGTCAAGCCGGAAGTAGGGACTCAATCGTACCGCATTATGCTCGCCATACTCGGCTACCAGCCGATTACCTATCAGATAGACACGCTGAGGGGCGGTATAGGGCGTACCGGATGCAAGCACCGATGTTGCCCCACACTCCAACGCTTGCCGACATGACACGTGAGCACAGCATTCAATTCGTGGATACGTTCATGACTCGCCGGATAGCGGTGTGCATAATCCTCATGGCCAAAGCGACGGAAAGCACGTCCCCAGGTATAGCTGACCCACCCCGTGAGAGGACCGCTTTTCTTGTTCAGCATAACATTGACACCATAGTTTTCCCCCTTACCCTTCAGCAGACTGCCTTCAAGAGAATAGGCGGAATTGAGAAAGTCGAACAGGTTTCCCTTGTATTCCACCTGATTTCGCAATCTTTTGTAATATTCCTCCACATAGAGATGCCATGCTCCATCCTGCAGGAGCAAATCATACGCCAAGGAGAGGCTTTGGGCAAGCTGAGGAGCGAAAGTCTTGTCGGCCGAAAACCAGAACTCCGTAGGCAGTCCCATTTCCGAAAAACCTTCCTGGAAAAGATACTGATGCTGAACACGCCAGGAAAATGAAAGATTGCCATACTCCGGTGATGAATGGACAAGCGTCAGTTGCGGGTCAAAAGAAGCGAATCCTTTACCCTTTGTCTGATAATACGTCAGACGTGCGCCCAACTTCAGTTGCCACAAATAGGACAACTGCCTGTAATAATCGGCATGAATGGCGGTTTCCCATGTGCGCTGCTTAGGTTGCACGTCTTCTTGCACATGATAAGTACCCCCTACATTAGGCTTCTGCGGCTGAATGTCATGATACACCCAATCGCCTCCCAATCGCAAGCCTTCCCATTCCCAGACAGAGCGATAACCAATGTCGGTAATGTAAGAGGGCAGGCTGAAATCAAGGGCCTCTTGCCGCAATGTCAGCCGGTTATGATAGCGTGTCAGGTAAGCGGTCTGATTCAACCGGCTTCCGTTGCCGAACAGATGTTCCCAGTGAGTGGAGAACTTCAGATTACCCCACTTCAAGGCGGTCCGTGCCTGATAGGAGACTTCATCATATTCCGCTTTGTCATAGCCATAATAGAAATCACACTTCATGCGATTCCGCTCTCCCCATTCGCACAGATAGGTCAGATTATAGTCACTGAAGTCGTAGGCCATTTCATTGCCCTCCACCTGCAACCACTTTTCATACAACAGGTTCAAGTAGGCGGCACGCAAGGAAATGAACAAAGCCGATTTCCGTCCGAGCGGCAGCCAGAGCGAGCCCTGAGAAGACATGGGGCCTACCGTGTATTCACCGTTCACTCGGGAAGGCACCTCATCAGGCAGCTGCATGTTCAGCATTCCTCCCAAGCGATTGGACAATGCAGACTCCTGTATGGTCTTCGAGAAGTTCATTCGCGGAAAGTGAGAAGCATTAAAAATCGAAAACAGTCCCAGCAGATGGGGCGCATGATAGACAGGCACTCCCTCTATGGCTACCAGATTATGGGCATTATCACATCCCTGAATGTATAGTCCGCTGTTGTATTCCGAGCAAGTCTGTACGCCCGGCAACAGTTGGGCATATCTCACGGGATCGGCATTTCCCAAAATCTTGGGCAGGTCGTGCATCATGGTCATCTCCCAGCGCAGTGTGGCATTCGCATTTCCCCGCAAGGGGGAGAGACTGCGGCGTGCCACCACCGTCACGGTATCCAAAGAGAGTACCACCGTGTCTGCCTGTGCCTTTGTTCCCTCAGGAATGCAACACAACACTCCCCACAAAAGCCAGACATACACGGTGGCACTCTTCATGCAAGCCATATCCAAATAGCTATCGCTTAATAATCGCGGTCAAACTGATGAACCAGGTTGCCGAAATCATCATAAACATCCCAAGAGAGGTTGATCAGTTCATGGAAATCATCTTCATTGAAGAAGGAGGCGAAGCTATAGGTGGTTCCCTCTTGCAGGAAGGACAAGACGGGTTCCCAGCTATAATGAGGCACGTCGTCATACCATTCCGTATCATCAAAGGCTTCCAGCTTCACTTCACATTGCTTGGTGCTCTGTCCGTCGAAATACAAGCCGATGTCAAGCAGTTTGTTGGCTTCGGCCAGTTTCTCGTTCACCACATCCAGATTGGTATCATTATCCATGGCATCGGCCACATGGTCACTCAACAGTTTACCGTCGCTGGTACTTCCCTTGATTTGGAGTTCATGCAGAATGTCGGTCTCAAAGGTGGCATTGTCCATGTTTTCCAGTTCTACGCTTTCATCATACAGGCTGCCCGAGAAGGCGATTCCCGTATAAGCAGAGAAGGTGACAAGATTCTGTCCGTTCTTATTCAGTTTGCAGGCAGCCTGTACCGACTTGTTGGCCGCATAGGTAGCCTTGCTGACGAGAATCTCGAAATCATTCACATAAGTTTCCACCGTCACGTCAAAGTCATGCTTGGTCAGGTCAAACTCATCGTCCAGGATGGAGAGGTTGGTATTGACTACGCTCTTCACCAGCTCCTTGCCGCCTTGGGTAATGGTAACGGTCACTTTCTCGGGAATAAACACATAATGCTTATAGGTATCTTCCGCAATGTCTATGGAATACTCAGTATAATGCTTCAAATAGCTGTCTACCACTTTGGAACCCACAATATTGCCGTCTTCATCATATATGTCTTCATACTCGAAGATTTCTTCATCGCGTTCGCTGTCTAATCTCCAGTCACCCCAATCTTCATCGGTAGTTTCACCGATATAGACTATCTTGTAGGTATCGGAAGCCGTCAGATTGGCCACACAGGTCTCTCCGTTCTCGTCCGTACAGGTGAACTGTAGGTCGTTGAAGTCGCCTTCTTCCTTCACCCACTCGTTGTTCTCGTTGACGGTGAAGTGGCCCACAAAGTTGGCCGCATCATACAGGCGGGTCAGGTCGCGATAAGTGTAGTAATAATAATCGGTATATTCATAAGTAGTGTCTCCCATTAGTGTCCACTAAAAAAACGAAATAGTTCTTTGAAATGATTGATATTTAATTTGTTACGAGCGTTTTTGATGCGCAACGATTTGAAATTACTTTTGCGGTCTTAATCAGACCGTTATGAATAAAGATAAATACGTTT
>JAFURM010000010.1 GCA_017471925.1 Bacteroides sp. | reverse complement strand
GAAAGTATATGCCGAAATAAACAACAAAACTTACGATATCAATAGAAAGGTTGATGGGTCATATGAGAAGAGACTCGCATGGCAGGTCATTTTCTCACAAACTCTTTCGAAGTGGAACTATCTCATCAAATCTATCAACTAATGCAGGTTATTTTTTTCATTTCACTAAAGAGAGTAAAGGGACTTTTTCAGCACCATCGAAATACACATTTCATCCGTAGATGGCGCTAATGACGGAGATTATTCTTGATGATTATATCCGTCAGTTATCAGCGGATGAAAAATCAAGAAGTGGTATTATGCACATCCACCAAGACCGAGGCCGTGGGGCACGTCGGTAGGGCGAACTTCCCCCTCATAGCGGGTGTACTGGAGCAGGGTAGGCGCAATGTCATGGTGACACGCATCGTGGGACTAGATCCCGAGCGCCGGGTACTGGAGGTGGAGCCCGGTGAAAGATTTGCCCGAACTGCCTTGCCTGAAGCTCGAACTGCCGCCGTTGAGTGGACGACAATCTGATACCGAGGCAGTTTGGTCAGGGTTACATGCAGGCTTTTCCTAACAGCCGTAAGGAGCTGGAGGAATGGCTGATAGCGGAGGATGGGTATTCGGGCTGGAAAAATCCTCTTGTCACTTTGGGCATTCCCGGAGCATGGCGAAATCTCCCTTGCTCCGGGGGTGTCATGACGTGTGTTTTTGGCTTGAACGCATAATGACAGAGGAGACCGGCAAAACGGCCTATCCCATCTTCCCCGTTAGATAAGCTTTGGTGCGTTCATCTTTTGGGTCGGTAAACATTTTCACGGAGTCGTCATATTCTATCAGCTCGCCCAAATACATGAACATGGAGCGTGAAGAGATACGTTTGGCCTGTCCCATATTGTGCGTTACGATAAGGATGGTCACTTCTTCTTTCAGTTGTACCAGAAGTTCCTCGATGTGCTTGGTGGCGATAGGGTCGAGAGCCGAGGTTGGCTCATCCATCAGCAGGACGTCGGGCTTCATGGCCAAGGCACGGGCTATGCAGAGCCGTTGTTGCTGGCCGCCCGAAAGGAATGTCCCCTTTTTGTTCAGCACATCCTTCACTTCATCCCATAACGAAACATTACGAAGACTGGTTTCCACGATTTCTTCCTTCTCGCTCTTTGGGAGACGGATGCCGTTCAGCATGAATCCGGCAAGTACATTCTCCGAGATACTCATCGTGGGAAAAGGAGTAGGGCGTTGGAACACCATCCCGATGCGACGACGTACATCAATCGGCTCCATTGCCAAGATGTTCTTGTCGTTCAACAGGATTTCGCCTTCCACACGGATATTGGGATAAAGCTCGTGCATCAGGTTGGCGGCACGGAGAAGAGTACTCTTGCCACATCCCGAAGGCCCCATAATGGCGGTGATGGTATTCTTTTCGACCGATGCAGAGACGTGCTTCACGGCCATGATATTTCGAGTGTACGATACGCACACATCCTTGAATTCAATGATTGGTTTTACGATTTCCATTTCTTTGCCAATGTTTTAGCGGTTATAT
>JAFURM010000059.1 GCA_017471925.1 Bacteroides sp. | reverse complement strand
CCTCTTTGTTCTTGCTCCTTTATCCAATCATTCAAACTCATATTCGGTTTATTTGTTGCAAAGGTAAACAAAAAACGCTTACCTTTGCAACTTTTCCAATGAATTTTATTATCTAAGTGCGCTTTATTACAGTTTCATCGAGTTTCCTCGCTTTTGAGCCTGCTCATATCTGCCAATGGCGACATCATCCACTTCACGGGAAGCCTTACGGTACTCACTATTGGATAGGTTCTCTTTCTTGTCTGCCGTGAATACAAGAAAAGTCCCAATAACTCTGTAATCCTCCTTATCTTTACCAAAGGCTTCCATTATCCGCTATGGCTTCGTGTGCTTCCGCCAAGTCAAGTTTCAAATCTTCTATATCGCCTTTCAGTGCTTTGGACTTTCCTGTAGCCCAATCCGCTACTGCACCGAGCAATTGGCTTCCTTTCTCCTTGTTCAGTTTGGAGATCTGTCTTGAGTCCAAAAATGAGACCCCGAACAAGCGAGTTTTCACAAAGATTCACTTCCGTGAGTTGCCCGACTCAATAGAGTGAGTCATCCGCCTCACTCTATTGAGTCGGGTGATTCACTATAGTGAGGCGGGCATCGGAGAATATAGTGGAGGGCTAGCAAAAAGTGGATGTGCTTCTGATGAAGACACATCCACTTTATCGTTTCAAGGGGCCGGGCGTTTACGCAGGCCCCTTCGTTTGTCGAAAGAGTTTCCTGATTATACCAAGAAAGTGGCTACCAAGGCAAGGATAGCGTAGAATTCGGGGAAGGCGGCATAGATCATGGTGTTGGTCTGCACGTCATGACCCTGAGCCAAGCCCTGGATACCGGCGGCACAAACCTGACCCTGACGGATGGCAGAGAAGAGGCAAACGATACCTACAGCAATGCCTACGCCAAACCACAGCAGACCGGTCTCGGCTGAAACCTTGCTGAAGTGCAGCAGGAAGGCCAAGAAGCCATAAAGACCCTGTGTAGCAGGAAGAGCGGAAAGAATCATGTAACCGGATGACTTTGAAGGATCCTTCTTCAATGCACCCTCGGCAGCATTTCCGGCGATTGTCGTACCATAGCAGCTACCGATACCAGCAAGGCCCAACATGAGGCCCATTCCCAAATAACCTAATAATTCGTTCATAATGTTCTAAAAATTTTATTGTTACTAATATTATTACTTTTTTGTTTTAAATCAATCACTTGTCAGTCGGCTTTCTCCACCTTGAACGGCTTATACTCCACACCCTTGCCTTCATAGCCGGCGTTCTTGAAGTATTCCACAAACGTCAGACGCAAGGGATGCACAAAGGCCGAAAGGCACGACATGGCGATGTTCAGCGTGTGGCCGAAGATGATAATCAGTCCGAAACCTATCCAACCGATGACCGCGCCAACACCTTCCTGACCATCGACCACCATCAGTGCCAGGTCATTGAACGTCTGTCCCAACATGCCGCCGGCCAGGCCGAGGGCAAAGAGACGGATGTAGGAAAGGATGTCGCCCATGAGACCCGAAGCCATATTATAGGTGTCCCAGACACCGGCCCCGATGTTCACAAAGACATTGCGGCCCAGGTTGTTCAGCAGGTAGATGCCCACGGCTCCCACACCGGCTACGACGAGGTAGACCCATTGGGAAACATCGGACGGGATGACACTGAGCAGCGTGAGTGTACCCACAATGACACCTCCCACGACTACCAGCCACCAGCCCCATGCGCTGATAGCCTCCTTAAAGCCGTTGAACAGGGTGACGTTGATGGCCTTCACCGTCATGGCTATGGAGATGTGAACCACACCGATGGCCAGTGACAGAATCATCAGCTTGTTGTAGGTGGCTCCCATCACTTCCACTTCACCTGCAAAGATGAAGTCCTTCAAGCCTTGCGGCAGGTTCGTGTCGAGCAGATTGATGCCGAAGAAGGTGCCGAAGATGGCTCCCAAAACGGTGGTGAAGACACCCAGTGTCATGACCAGATTCATCATGCCGGCCATGCTCTTGCCTAACTTCTTCTTCAGGAAGAATCCAAGCAGGATGAGCACAAGGCCATAGCCCGCATCGCCCATACAGAAGGCGAAGAAGAGGGAGAAGAAGGGTGCCACGATGGGCGTCGGGTCGAAATCGCTGTAGCCCGGCATGCCATACATCTTGGTGAGCACCTCGTACATCTTGGTGAACGCATTGTTCTTGAAGAGCACGGGCACCGTATCGTCAGGTGTAGGCTTGCGAATTTCATAATAGGCTCCCTGTCCGGAGAGCCATGCCTCCACAGGCTGTTCCTTCTCTTCGGGAATCCATCCTTCGAGTATCATCAGCTTGTCTTCGGCCACGCGGGTCGTGTCCAGCACCACCTTATCGAAAGCGATGGAGGTGCTCCACTGCTTCTCCAAACGTTGCAAAGCCGGCAGTGAGGTGTTGGCCATCTCGACCAGTTCCTTGCCCAGCGTTTCGCTTTTCGCCTCCAGGCTTTCCACAAGTGCCGAAGCTTCGTCCAGAGAGCAGGAAGGCAGTTCCACCGCCTGTCCCACAGCCTTCACTTCGCTACCCTGTGGAGTCACCAGCAGGTAATAGACCTCCTTGCCGTTATCTGACGCCACTATATAGGAGTATTCCTTCAGCGCATCCCGGTCGAAAGCCTTCTTGGAGCACTTATAGTAACCGAACTCATAGCCCAGGGCCGACAAAGCCTCCAGCCTGCTGCGGTCGAAGTTTCCCCAAGGAGCGAGTGCCGCCACATCGGCCTTGGCCTTGGCTATGGCCTGCTGTGTGGGCTTCACCTCGGCGTTCAGCGTGTCGATACGCTCTATAAGGGCAGAGGCATCCGCACAACTTTCGCTTGTCTGAGGAGCTTTGGCCAAAGGCTTCAGTTGGTCAATGAGAGCACGCAAGTGCTTGTTGCGCTCCATCTTTTCCGCCAGTTCCGAGCCTGCGGGCACAGTCCCCTCGGCCGAGGTCTGGACATGCACCACGCCCAGTTCCTGCATCTGTTGCAGGAACTCTTGATATTCCTTGTGATAGACAAAGAATGTCAGTTTCTTCATTTTCGCTTTTCCCATGTCCTAAGCCTCCATGTTATCGGCAGTCATCTCTTCCAGGGACTCCTGCTCATTACCGGTTTTCTGTTCTCGTTTCTCCTGAAGTGATTTCAAGATTTTCTGCGACGACTTGGAGAGGTTTTCCTCGTCTTCCATGAAGCGTTTTATCTTGCGGACAGCCTCCTGGAAACCGGGTATCTGCACCTTCTCAAAGAGGTTGACCTTCTGCGTGGTTTTCTTGCGTGCATGTTCCAGCAAGCCAAGCTTGGCCAGCACGAACTCACGCTCCACGGCCGTCATGGCAAGTCCTCGCAAAAGCTTGATGCCGTCGAAGTACCACTTCGGGGCACTGAAAAGGCCAAACGGACGGACTTCAAGTTCAATGTTCTTCAGCACAGGCACTCTTACGCCTGCAATCTTCTTCACGTCCAGCTCAACGTCCTTCAGGGCGACAAGCGACGTGTCGAACTCGCCCCACAGGGCATACATCGACTCGTATCCGCCAATCTGACTCTTCAGTTTCTCTTCAAGTTCCTCGGCCTCAGCCTTGCATTTCTTCACCTCAAGACGCAAAGCCGTCTCCTTGCTCTTGATGATGGGCAGGGTGCGCTGGCGCATCTTGAGTTGTTTTTCAATCTGCTGAAGCGAGGTCTTATTGTATTGAAACTTAATCATACGAGATTCTTTAATTCCTTAATTCTCCCAGTATATATCAGTAAATTCTTTCTTGATATTCACCTCTTCCAGCTTGAAGTACTTGCGGAACAGACTCCAGGTCACGTCGAGCATCTCGGTAGTGTCGAGGTTCACGTCGATGGCCAGCAACTTGTCGGCATAGTCCTTGGCAAAGTCAAGACAGCGGTTGTCGTAGTCGGTGAGGTCGAAACCGTTCTCCATCTTCGTCTTGGCATTGGCAGCGTCGGAGTAGAGACGGATGGCGGCATTCATCACCTGGCTGTGGTCCTTGCGGGTCTTCTTGCCGGAAACGAGCTGTTTCAGACGGGACAATGAGCGGAAGGGGTCGATGATGACCTTACCGATATCGGAATCGCGGCGCAGGTAGAGCTGACCCTCGGTGATGTAACCGGTGTTGTCGGGCACAGCGTGCGTAATGTCGCCGCCGGAGAGTGTAGTCACGGCAATAATCGTGATGGAGCCACCACCGGCCGATTCGGGGAACTGCACGGCCTTTTCGTAAATCTTGGCCAGGTCGGAGTAAAGCGAACCGGGCATGGAATCCTTGGAAGGAATCTGATCCATACGGTTGGACACGATGGCCAGAGAGTCGGCATAAGAGGTCATATCCGTCAGCAGCACCAGTACCTTCTCGTGCTTCTCCACGGCGAAATATTCGGCTGCCGTCAGTGCCATGTCGGGCACAAGCAGACGCTCCACGGCAGGGTCTTCCGTAGTGTTCATAAAGCAGATGATACGGTCGAGCGCACCGGCATTGGAGAAGGTGTTGCGGAAGAAGTAGTAGTCGTCGTTGGTCATACCCATACCGCCCAGCACAATCTTGTCCACCTTGGCACGCAGGGCCACCATGGCCATCACCTCGTTGAAGGGTTGGTCGGGGTCGGCAAAGAAGGGAATCTTCTGTCCGGACACCAACGTATTGTTCAGGTCGATACCGGCGATACCGGTTGCAATCAGTTCGCTGGGCTGCTTACGACGCACGGGGTTTACTGACGGGCCACCGATTTCCACCTCGTTGCCCTCAATGGCCGGACCTCCGTCAATGGGGTTGCCATAGGCATTGAAGAAACGGCCGGCCAACTGGTCGCTTACCTTCAGCGTAGGGGCCTTGCCCAGGAACACTACCTCGGCATTGGTGGGGATACCGCCGGTACCCTCGAACACCTGCAGAGTCACGTCATCACCGACAATCTTAACGACCTGCGCCAACTTGCCGTTGATGGTAGCCAATTCGTCATATCCAACGCCCTTTGCCTTGAGCGAGCAGGTGGCCTTGGTGATTTGGCTGATTTTTGTATATATCTTTTGGAATGCTGTTGTTGCCATATCTATTCCTTATTATATTATTTATGGGGCGCAATCATTTCCCTGATCTGAGCCACGAAGTCGTTGTATTGCTCGGACTTGTAGACAGAGTAGTTCATCTGCTTGCACAGGTTAATCATCTTCTTGAAGTAATCCACCACATCCTGGAAGTGGTCAAACTTGAAGTCAATGCTGCAAATCTCGGTCACCAGATTCAGGATTTCCTCCTGACGTTCAAGCGAGGTCACGGCATCCACCTCGTCGAATGCATCCTGTTGCAGGATAACGAAGTCGATGATTTCGGACTTCCAGAACGTTTCGTGATAGTCCACGGGCACACCGTCGTCACCCAGGATATTGATTTGCTCGGCAATCTCCTTACCACGCTGCATGCGTGTCTTCAGGTTGAGCACCTTCGGAATCCACTGGTCGTTGATTTTCTTTCCGATGTATTCGGCAAACTCGGGATACTCCAGGTATTTGGAGTAAGAGTCGATGGGGTTCACGGCCGGATAACGCTTCTTGTCGGCACGGTCCTGCTCCAGGGCGTAGAAACAGCGGGCCACCTTCTTGGTGTTCTCGGTCACGGGTTCCTTCAGGTTACCACCGGCCGGAGACACCGTACCTATAAAGGTGATGGAGCCCACCTCGCCGTTGTTCAGGTAAACGTAGCCTGCACGGCCGTAGAAGTTGGAAATCAAGGCAGAGAGGTCCATCGGGAAGGCATCGGGGCCGGGAAGTTCCTCCATACGGTTGGACATTTCGCGCAGTGCCTGTGCCCAACGGGAGGTGGAGTCGGCCATCAGCAGCACACGAAGGCCCATGGCACGATAGTATTCGGCCATTGTCATTGCCGTGTAGACAGAGGCTTCACGAGCGGCCACCGGCATGTTGGAGGTGTTGGCAATGATGATGGTACGCTCCATCAGTTTGCGACCGGTGTGGGGGTCTACGAGTTCGGGGAACTCGGTGAAGATTTCCACTACCTCGTTGGCACGCTCACCACAGGCGGCGATGATTACGATGTCGGCCTCGGCCTGCTTGGAGATGGCATGCTGGAGCACCGTCTTACCCGTACCGAAGGGGCCGGGGATAAAGCCTGTACCGCCTTCCACAATGGGGTTGAAGGTGTCAATGGTACGCACACCCGTTTCCAGCAGCTTGAAGGGGCGCGGCTTCTGCTTGTAGTTGGTCATGGCAAACTTCACCGGCCAGTGCTGAATCATGTTCACCTCGATGTCGTTGCCCTTTTCGTCGGTCAGCACGGCAATCACGTCCGTAATCTTATACTGTCCGGCCGATACCACCGACTTCACCGTAGCCTTTCCTTCCAGCTGGAAGGGAGCCATGATTTTCAGTTTCTGTGAGTTCTCTATCACCTCACCTAACCAGTCGGAAGCCATCACCACATCACCGGCCTTGGCGATAGGCGTAAAGTCCCACACTTTTTCTTCGTCCAACGGATTGGTGTACTGTCCTCTCTTCAAGAAGACGCCATCCATCTTGTCCAAGTCATTCTGCAGACCATCAAAGTTCTTCGACAACATGCCCGGAGCCAGTTTCACCTCCAGCATGTGTCCGGTAAAGTCTGCCTTGGCACCCACCTTCAGGCCACGTGTGCTTTCGAACACCTGCACATAAACGTCGGTACCCACCACCTTAATAACCTCAGCCATCAATCGGTCGCCACCGGTCTCAATGTAACAGATTTCTCCTTGAGACACAGGACCATCCACGCTGAGTGTCACCATATTGGCGATAACGCCACTAACAGTTCCTTTAGTCATATAATTACTCTATTTTTATTATTTCTTAAACTCATCGGGCACACGGGCCTCTCCGCGCAGGTTGTCCACAATCTGCGTAAAGGTTTCCCGTCCGACCTCTATATCCAGTTTCTCCCAACGCTCGCTCATGTCCAGCTTGCACAGGTAGGCAAACACCGAAGCGATGGAGAACGGTTCAAAGAAGGTGTTCTCGTCCAGCCACACCCACTTGAAGGCATCGATTCTCTTCTCCTTCTGCACCGGGTCTTCACACTCGGCAATCCGGATGATGTCTTCCACATAGTCTATGAGGGGAGCCAGGCCGAAGTCTCTGGCCTGCACATTCTTCAGGATGGCATCACTCACCTCGTTGGCATCCAGCACATAGTTTTCCACCTGCCAGCCATAGTTGCGGGCAATGAAGGCGGTCAGGATGTTGGTGATATTGAAATTCAGTTCAAACCAGGAAGCTACCTGCGGATGGCCGCACTGCATGGCATAGCGGTAATACTCGCCCAGCACCGCGTCTTCCACGAAGAATCCGGCCTTCTCCTTCATCTCCGGATAGTCCAGGATGAACTTCATCAGGAAGGCGGGAGCGCCATGAGGCACCTCGGTGTTCATCTCGTCGGCCTGCTCAATGAGGTCGCGGCACTGCTCTGCCGTAAGATTTCCGGGCAGCGTCACGTCGGCCTCCGGGTCCTTAAGCAGTCGGGCCACGTTCAGGCAGTCGTACTTCAGGAAGAAATAGTGGATGATGCGCTTGTCCGCTTCCGTCAGCAGCTCGTTGCAGACATCCCTGAACTCGCAAACAGAATAGCTCGGCTTGCCTTCGCCCAGCAGAAGGTCCGGCAGGCCGGTTATCAGATTATAATAATTTGCCATAAGCCGGATTAAAACAGCATGTCCACCAACTGTGGACGCAGGAAAGCCTTAAAGTAGTTCTCGAACTCCTCCTCACCGAAGTTCACCTTGTAGGAACCGTCGGCCGGAGACACCGTAAACAGCGTGTCAATGCCGTTCACCTGCTCAATCTTCACGCCCTTGTCCAGCAAGTCCTTGGCCTTGGCGGCAAAGTACTTCTTCAGTTCGTCGGCATCGGCCGTAGCGATAACGATGGGTTCGTCCACGCTCCACTTGGAGGCCAGCGCCACGATGAAGGCGTTCAGGAAGTCCTTGTTGGCGGCAAAAGCCTTCACGTCGGCTTCCACAAGCTGGTTGGTCACCATCGTAGCCACTTCCGACTTCAAGGCGTTCACGGCCTGTCCGGCAAAGAGTTTCAGTTCCGATTTGGTATTCTCAGCCAACTCACTGGCCGACTTACGTGCACTACCCACGATTGATTCGGCCTCTTTACGGGCATCGTCCACAATCTTTTGGGCCTCTTCCTGAGCTTTGGCGATAAGCTTCTGGGCTTCTGCATTGCCTTTTTCCACACCTTCACGGTAAAGCTTGTCGGTCAGCTCTTGAATTTTGTTTTCCATATCAAAGGAGTATTTTTATAATTTATTACAATAATTAGTTTTCATCCATTATGCGTCAACAGAATCACGCCAAAAATACAAAAATTTATTGTTTGCCACCTATTTTAGGGAAAAGAAATTAAGATGCAACAAGAAAAGTGGCCCAAAGTGACCACTTTTCATGTGAAAATGTCTCTTCCGAGGCCGGAAGACGACATCAGGCCCGGCTACATCAAAATAGTAACCGAGCCTGACGTCAGCATGTCGTATCCGCCGATGCTGCATGGGCGTTTTCTTGAGAGGCGATGCCCCTTATGATAAAGATGCCCTTATAATATATCAAACGCAGTTTTAAAGCTTTTGTGTAAATTCGCAGAACGAAAGAAAACAACGAAGTATTACTTTCGGTGGTGTTACAAAAATATATCCAACGACAAATCCTGTTGCACCAAACTATAAAAATACTCATTCCGCTTCACACCGTTCGATGCTATCAGTGTAAGCTGTATGGTTTTCCGGTGCTTGTAGAATGTTCGGAGTACAGCCACTTTCTGCTTTAGCTTTTCCGAATAGGCTTTGGTTATCACATATTCATCATCCGCAAATTTCATTTCACACAGATTCACAACATTGTCTCCGCGTTCTATCACAAGGTCTATCTGCGCTTCTTTAGAATAATAGACAAAACTGTTTGTGCTGACTCCCGAAATACCCAAAGCCTGCTTGACTTGCGGCAAATGCACCAAACATAGTTTTTCAAACGACAGACCACACCAGTTGTAATAAGCGGGGGTTCCGGTCAGATGCATCCATGTGTCCGTGTCATAACCCCGTTCTTTCTTCTGGAACTGAAAATAGAACAAACTATAAAAGTCCACCAACTGATACATGGCGGCTACCTCTCCTGCCGACTTGTATTTTCTGATGAATCCGCATTGTTCCAGTTCCTCCAACCGACGGGTAAAACTTCCGCCGTCGTTCAACTTCAATTGCAGGCGTATTTCATCACGGGTGAATCCGGCTTTCTTCTTCGCCAACACCTCGATGATACGGACATATTCCGAAGAGTTCTTGAACAGCGAAGCATACAGATTGACAAACTCATCCTGTAGCAAGGCCGAGTCCGAAAAGAACAGGCGGTCGACATTCTGTGCCAAGCTCAACCGTTTGTCCAACATTCTAAGATAATACGGGATACCACCCAAAATCATATAGCACTCCACTATCATACGGTTCTCCCACCGTATTCCCAAAGAATGCAAATAGCTCTTGCATTCGGCCAATGTAAAAGGATTCAGCTTGATTTTGCAAGTCAGCCGATTATGGAGTCCGCCATGATTCTTTACAATATTCTTAACCATCCACGAAGCGGCCGAGCCACAGACAATCAGTATGACATCATTGCGTGCAGAAGCCCATGTATTCCAAAAATGCTCCAACGCCTTGATAAAGTTGGAGCGGGGCGTATCCATCCAAGGAAGTTCATCAAGGAATACCACCTTTTTCCTGAACTTTGATTTCTCCAACAATCGTTTCAACGCATCAAAAGCCTCAAACCAATTCCGTATATTGGTTATAGGCAAAGAAGGGTCGGCCGCAGCCAATGTCATCTTGAAATTCAACAGTTGTTCCTGCAAACTGCCTTGCGCGATACCGGTGGCATAGAAAGCAAAATCGTTGGCAAAATATTCCCGGATAAGGTATGTTTTCCCCACACGACGTCTGCCATACACCATAACGAACTCTGATGTAGGTGATTCCATAATCCTACTGAGTTCGTTTATTTCTGATATTCTGCCGATTATATCCATAACACGCATTTTATATTTGGCGGTAAAGGTATAAAAACATATCCATTCCGCCAAATATAACCCCTATAATTGGCGGAACAAAGCATAAAAAGGGCCTCTACCGCCAAATATAACATCAATTTAGTGCGTACTTAATTCCGTCAACAGGTTTATAATATAATAAGGTGTAATATGAGCGCACTGCCTACTCTTCCACGCTCTTCGTCTGGCGAAGCTGGAAGTAGATGCTCAGGTAGACCACGAAAAGGAAAGCCAGATAGGCCACAAAGTAAATCATCGTACAAGAGGGATTAAAAGGTTATCCGCCACTTCCAAGGCAGAGCGGCCCGTAAAAACAAGAGGTCGCCTCTTCCCAAAGCAGGCAGAGACGACCTCCCTACGAGTCACTTATTTATGCTTGTAAGTGTGGCGTCATTCTTCGGTTTGAGTTTCACCGTTAATGGACATGGTGACACCAGTAGTTGTATTCTGATCTACCGTGGCAGTGCCCTGTTTACGGCCTACTACAGAAGCCACATAGCCCGGCACATTGCTATCAGCATAGCTACCATCAACGCCTACAGCCTTGATGGTGGCGGTTGTCACCGTGTTGCCGGTGACTGTGCCATAGCCGGCACCGGCAACGCCACCCAGGTCACGATAACCCTCAATGGCAACATTCTCAACCTTGTTGTTCACAATGTTGACGTTGTTATTATTATTCATATAACCGGCAATACCGCCCACCTTATCGCCATTGTCATAAGTGGTACCGTCCAGATTGGGGATTGCCTTCAGAGAAGCACCTGTAACTGTACAGCCGCTTACCGGGCCATCGGCATAACCAACGATGCCGCCCACTCTTCTCGTGGCGTTAATGCTGACGGTTCCCTTCACGGTAACACCGATAACGCCTTGGTCGGCTGAGCAATTGGTCAGTACGCCTACCACAGCACCCGTACCTCCTTCACCCGGAGTCTCCACATTAATCGTCACGTTTTCCAGCGTGAAGTTCTTGATGGTTGCAGCGGAAGTGTAGCCGAACAGGCCGGCAGTGGCAGACTTACCTTCCTCGATGTTCAGATTCTTGATGGTCTTGCCGTTTCCGTCGAAGGTGCCATGGAAGCACTTGCTGTCCGTGCCACCGAAGCCATAACCTATCGGTGTCCAAGCCTCATTGTTGAGGTCGATGTCGGCAGTCAAGGTAATGGTCTTGCCGGAGAAGGTAGTGCCGGCTGCAACCTGTGAGGAGAGCCACTTCATACCGTCGGCAGAAGAAATTTCATAACCACCATCTACCTCTTTATAAAAAGGATATACCTGCTGATTGTCCACATTCACCGTAATGTCAGCATTCAAGTTCTTTACATTCCAAAGAGTACTGTTGCTATTCAAACCAGTGGGGAAACCAGTAACCGTACATCCTGAAATGTTCACTACGAACTTGGCACCATTACTGTTGATATCAATTGCAGTCACAGGCTTACCATCCCAAGTTTGCGCTTGCTTGGCAGCAGTAAACGTACAATTGGTAATATTGACCGTATTCTCACCCGAATTAGCATCTTCATAAACCTGCAAAGCCTTACCTTCGGAAGCGCTGAACGTACATCTTGTGAAATCACAATCTGATGCATAAGTGTAGAGATAACCAGTGAGCGGATCAATGGTACAATCGACAAATTTATGGGGAGCATTGCTCTGTGCATAGAATTGGCCCACAATCTTACAGTTAGTAAATTCTACGCTTGCCGCATGACCAAAGCCACCGTTGTAACCTTTGTTGGCTGTAGTATAGGTCAAGTCCTCAAACTTCAGGGTCATGTTGTGAGCATAGTTGCCAGGATAATTAGCGTTAGAATTTGTAGCACCCTTCAAATTAGTCTTATCTTGGCCGGCACCCTTAACCGTTACCGTCTTTGTTGTACTTCCGTCACCTATCTGAGTCGGCAAATCTATATCACCAGCCATCAATGTAATGACCCCATTGTCAGACACAGCAAGCGCAGCATCAGCAAAAGTCAGGTATGCCTTGCCATCAGCCAAAGCCACCACTTCTTCCGGCCACGTAATCGTGACATTCGTAGCGGTAGTGTTTTCAACGACAGTCACGCCATCCGCACCGTCACGGCCATAGATTTCGCCGAAGGTGGTGGGGGCAGTCTCCTTGTAAGCATTGGTTGCGCTATAAACGACGTTGACATTCTCCACGGTACAGCCCGTGATAGTAGCCTTTCCGTATTGAGTGGTAGAGTTGGCCATACCCACGAGGCCACCCAGGTCGCGATAGCCGGTAATGGTGCCACCGCTCACCTTACAGTTCTCTATCTTCACCTCGCTGGCCGTATAGCCCACAAGGCCACCGGCCTTGTCGCCATTGTCATAGCTGCCGTCCTCCAGCTGGTTGGGAGTCACCGTAACGGTTACGTCGCTCACGCTACAGTTGGAGATGGTGGGCGTGCCACGCTGTGCACCGTTTTCCTGGAAGAAACCGACCAGCGCACCGGCTTGACGGTTGGAAGATACGACAGCCTTGCTGATGACTACATTCTTGATTGTCACACAGTTTTCCACTGCACCGAAGAGGCCGGCTGCATTATTTTCCACGCTCACCTTGAGATTAGAGATGGTTTGGTTGCCGCCATCGAAAATGCCTTGGAAATACTTCTTGTCGGTCATTGAGCCTATCGGTGTCCAAGCCTCATTGTTGAGGTCGATAGGGGCAGTCAGCTTGATCGTGGCGTCTTCAAAGTTGTTGCCGCCGTTCACTTCCGTGGCTAACCACTTCAAGCCGTTGGCATTGTAGATTTCGTAGTTGGTGGCATCCACTTGCTTATAGCCGGCATCAACGGCCTTGTAGGGATAGGTGGCGTCACCGCTGTCCACGAAGGTCACGGCAAGAGCTGTTTCACTGTCGTTTGTCACCTTCGTCAGGTCATAAAGGCCACCAGCGATAGCGATGTTGGCAGCATTTACAGATTCAGTAAGCCAAACCAAAGAAGAGCCACCGGCAGCTATATACTGAGTATTCCACTTTATCTTACAATCATTTATGGTCAATGCCGTTGCTGCTCCATAAACATGGAAAGTGTGTGAAGAAATTGTGAATTGGCCCACATGATTGATTTCACCACCATTGATGACAGTTTTAGACCCACTCTCCAAGGTTGCAAAGCCGTGGGTACAGTTGAATGTACCGCCATCAATGGTCAGGGACGCGCCACTGGTATTCTTAATCATATAAGAATAGGTGGGATTACCGTTCAGGCCACCATTCGAACTCTCATCGCTTTCCGTATAGGAGTTGCAGTTATAAGTACCGCCCTTGATGGTCAGGTTGCCCGTGGCCGTTTCATTCCAAATGGACCAATATTTGGAGTCCACTGTGGCATCTTCAATCACCATGGTACCGGCATTGTTGACAGCGGCTCCCCATGACTCACAAGTCTGGACAAACTCCACGCCGTCAATGGTCATCGTGGCTCCTGCCCTGTTGTAGATGCAACGACGGTTAGAGCCATCGGTGATGGCGGCGTCTGTTGCGACCTTACCGTTAGAGATAGTCAACGTGCCTTTGTTGTCCAGGAAGTCCAGATTGCTACCCGTAATGGTCTTGCCGTTCAAGTCCAAAGTGAAGGTTGTATTCACGGGGATAACGATTTTGCTGTCACTGGCACCTACCGTAATGTCATCGGTCAGCGTATAGGAAGCTTCTCCAGCCTCAATGGCAGCCTGCAGCAGGCTGAGCTCGGTGGGGGCATCTTCAGTTCCTGCATAAGTCCTTTCATTGAAGTTCAACGGTTCGTTACGTTCAATGGTGTATGCTTTTGCTGTTGCCACCGTCATACACTTACCCTGGTCATCAACGAAAGTAACCGTCAGGTCACCAGCCGCATAAGTTCCTGGAGGAATGACAAAAACGAAAGTCGTGGCATCACTCTCACTGAGTTGCACGCCATTCTCGCCACAATCCAATGTGATGGTGGAGGTAGCATCCTCGGTCATTGTCAATACGGGAACGACTGTATTGGAAGCCGTTACTGTAGCAGCACCGGCCAATCCTTTGGCTGTACTCTTCACGTAGGCCTTCACAATCCTGGCCGTACCCTTCAGGGGAAGTTTCCAGGAGGTTGCCACTGCCTTGAATGCTAAGTTAAAGTCGTTCTTAGTCTCAGCCACAGCTATCATGGGCCATGCTTCCTGGCCGAAAGAAGCATTCACGAACTGCTGCACGGCAGGCAGGACAACATTCAGGGTATATGCGCCCGATTCACCCTGCGTCACGCTGATTTCCTTGGAATAAGGATAATAGCCCACATTGGTCATGGCATTGGCTGCGCCTGTACCGCCCGAAATAATCAGGCCCTCTTCGCCCTGAAACTCGGCATAATTGCTTCCTGCACCATTTATGATACCGAATTTCTGGTTGCGTGCGTTAGCCAGGAAGACGCTCAGTTTGTCACCTTCTTGCCAATACACTTTTTTACCATCGTCACCGCCCAGGATGGTACGTGTATCCGCACCACCGTCCATTGTAGCAGTAATAATCACGTTTGACTTCTGGGAAATGACTCCCATTTCGTCATTGTCGTTCTGGCAGCCGGGCAGAAAAGCCAATGCGCCCAACGACATCAGTCCGAATAATCGTTTGGGTTTCATCGTTTCACAATGTTAACAGATTTGTTACTCTCCTTGGCCATCTCCTTCGGGTTCTGTCGAAAAAGCGAATCCTTTTTCTACTTCAACCTCTACGACCTCCACTGCGGGAGCTTCATAGGTCATCCAGTTCTTGTTTTCCATATACGTAAATGTTTTAGTTATGCCGCTACATTCCCCCGATAGCGACGAATAAAAAAACACAAAGCGTAGGGAACTGTATTTCGTTTATCCTCACATCAGGCCTTCGCATTGCCTTTTCCCTGGATAAACAACAGCTACCCACGCCTATGTATACCTATACAATACCGCATATACCATGCGGCATCATATATAAAACACAAACGTGAGCGCTATTGTCATCATCTTCAGGGATTAAAATCAAAGTTGCGAAGTTTGATGTGAGAAGATAATTTCAATAACGCTTCATTTTAAGAACTGACTACACTTAGCCATATTCCGTGGGCAAAAGTAACGTTTCTTTAACAAAGGCCAAAAATACGAACAATAGATTAACATATTTTATACTTACAGACTCATAAAGGGGTTTTTCAGGGGCAAAAAAGGAACTTTGAGTGAGATTTCATTAACAAATACCATACACCGCTGATTCTTAAGCAATTAGTACCAATTTTACTTATACCAAGTAAATGATTACAACACCACCCAAGTGCTGAGCCGCTGAGCACCACCACCGTTCAGCGGCTGAGCACTTCGGCCATCAATCAACCATTGAGCGAAGATATTTTCCGAGATGTTGCGGTTATTTCATTTCTAAATGCTATCTTCGCAGCCAATAAATCTCAAAGAAGCGATGGAAGCATTCACATTCAACACAGCGGAGACGACCTTAATAGCCATTGCTGCAACCCTGTTCATCATCCAACTCGTCTATTTCCTCTCTCTCTACAACCGCATTCACCGCCGCCAGGTGGCCGCCTCACAAAACGCCCTGCACTTCGCCCAGGAGCTGCCGCCACTGTCGGTCATCGTCTATGCCGGATATGAGGAGCACGAGGAGCTGCAGCGCAACCTGCAGGCCCTGCTGGAGCAGGACTATCCCTCGTATGAGGTCATCGTCATCCTGGACGAGAAGGACAACAGGAGCAAGGACTTCCTGACCCGCACGAGCGAACGGTATGCCCATCTCTATCATAGCTTCATCCCCGACTCTTCGCGCTACATCAGCCGCAAGAAGCTGGCCCTGACGCTGGGCATAAAGGCCAGCAAGTATGGGTGGCTGGTGTTTACCGATGCCGGTTGCCGGCCGGCCGGCAACCAATGGCTGCGCCTGATGGCCCGCAACTTCACTTCACACACGCAGGTGGTGCTGGGCTACAGCGGCTATGAAAGGGGGAAAGGATGGTTTCACAAGCGCGTGGCATGGGACAACCTCTTCGACGGCATGCGCTACTTAGGCTCGGCCCTCGCCGGAAAGCCCTACATGGGCATAGGGCGCAACCTGGCCTATCGGCGGGACCTCTTCTATGAGCAAAAGGGATTCTCGGCCCACCTGGATTTGCAGCGGGGCGACGATGACCTCTTTGTGAACGCCGTGGCCAATGGCGACAATACCCGTGTGGAGACAGACGCACGCGCCGTGATGCGGCTGTTGCCGCCCGACTACAAGAAGCAGTGGAGGGAAGAGAAGATTGGCTATGCCGCCACCTCCCGATACTATCGGGGATGGCAGGGATGGCTGTGGGGGATGGAGACCTGCACCCGTCTGCTGTTTCATGCGGCCTGGATAGCCATTGTCGTGATGGGCATCCTGCAAGCCCGATGGGTGATGGTGGGCGTTGCACCGCTGCTGTTCCTGATGCGCTGGGGCGTGCAGGCCTTCGTGGTGAACAAGACGGCCCGCGACCTGGGCGAGCAACGACGCTACTACGCCACCCTGCCCCTCTTCGACCTGCTGCAGCCGCTCCAGTCGCTGCGATGGCGACTGGCCTGCCTGCTGAGGAAGAAGAGTGAGTTCATGAGGAAATAAGCGGACTTCATATCCTTTACAAATCTGTAAATTACAAAACTGTAAGAGTCTGTTTTGAATTTATTCAGCCTTTTTATGAGGAGCCTTTTCGAGATATTTTGTTTGTTCTTTCAAGGAGCATAGCGGGCTATGTGACGAGAAAGAACGGGCAAAAAAGCCGAAAAGAAACTCATGGAAAGCGAATAATAAAAGAATGGAATAAATTCAAAACAGGCTCTAAATTTCGCGGGTAAAGCTAATACAGCAGCCGCACGTTGTCTATCCAGAAGCTATTGCCGGGCGAACCGATGTAGGCCCCGCCATGACTGGAGGTAATCTGCAGGATGAGGTGGGTAGGTGTTTCGTCGGCACTACCCCAGGCCACTTCCTTGATGGGCACGCTTTCGCCCTTGCTGTTCACGGCATAGCGTTCTTCCACCTGCAGGCGCATCATGTGGGCCTTGTAGTCGGGATGGCCGGTGATGTCGCCATAGAGGATAGTATAGGTGGCATTGTTCTGCCAGTCGGGGGTGGTGGTGTCATAGCGCACCACCATCGTGCCCACACGCTTGGCATAGAGATTGCCGTCGGCATCTTCCCACCGTTTCTGCAGCAGCAGGATGACGGCCGGATAGTCCTTGCCCTCCACGTCGGTGATGCGGCTGAAGCCCGTGGCACGGATGCGCTTCTCGCGGTCGGACATCTTCACCTTATAGTCAAAGCAGAGGGCCGTGGGCCTGAGAGTGAAGGGGATGCCCGAGTTGATGTTCTTCTGCGGATTGCGGGTGCCGCGGATAGGCTCGTGCATCTCGCCCAGATAGATGGAGCCGGCAGCCAGCACCGTGATGTCCACCAGGCCAAACACCTTCACGCTCTCCATGCGGGTGTCCAGGCGGGCACAGTAGCCGTCGCCTCGCTTCTCGGGGAAGACGGAGGTATTGGTCTTGGTGATGCCGGCCACGCGGGCCATGACGTTGGACGAGCCCCACGGCGAACCGCCCATGTTCTTGTAGACTTCATTCTGCGTCAGCGTGCAGGTGGGGGCTATGGCGTAGACGTGCTTGGTGGCACCGCCGATGATGCCCGACTCCTTGACCTGACGATCCACCCACTCGTCCATGTGGCCGAAGGGGATGGTGTCCACCCGTCCTGCGGCGCTACTCTCCTGAGCCTGCACGGCAGGAAGCCCCTGCAACAGCGCGAGCGTCAGGCCGCCGACTATCGTTTTCTTCATCTTCTTCATACACTAAAGTTCATAATTCCAATCCTTCAGGGCAAAGTCCCAATGTTCCTGCACCAGTTTCACGGTGCGCCCGTCATAGGAGTACTTGTTTTTCTTGTACCCCTTCTTTCCTCCCACATAGGCGGCAATGGCCTCCTCGGCCTCGGCAAATCCGGGCAGTTGCAGCGTCTCGTATATCCGGCGGGTCATCTCCATCGCATCGGCCTCAAAGTCTTCGAACTTCACCTCTATCAGGTTGCCGGCCGGGATGCAGCTCTTGTCGGCCTCATACTTGTGATAGAGCTTGGCATAGATGCTGAGGATGTTGCGCTCCAGTTCTTCGGGGGTGATGTCCTGCAGCTTCAGGGGCTGTATGGTGTTGGTGAAGAAGCTGCGTGTGCTCTCGAAGACGGTGTATGGGTTTCTCATCAGGTAGATGAACTTGGCGTTGGGAAACATGCTGACCAGCTGGCGCACACGGCCCGTGTGGGGCGGATTCTTGCTGAGGAACTGTGTGCCGCGGGTGTTCCACAGGGAAATCTTGATGAGCTTGCGGAAAGTCTCTTCGAAGACGCGCAGTTCTTCGGGCGTGACGTCATTGAAGAGCAGGTATTTCTCGGCATACTCCTGCTGGTGGCGCGGCAGAAACCAGAAGTTGTAGTAGGTGTAGGGCATCATGTTGCCCAGGGCGAACTCCTCCTCCTGCGGCAGGTCTACGGCCAGCTCCATGTTGTCGGTGGGGCGTTTGTCCGGCATCAGCCAGCTCATGTTTTTCTTGAAGAAGGGCTGTCCCCACATCATGAGATGGGGAAAGACGGTCTGGTAGGTGGTGTTGTAGCCGAAGTGCTTGTCGCACGACAGCACGTTGTGGACGAAGGTCGTCCCGCTGCGCCAGTGGCCCAGGATGAATACGGGGTCGTGCGCCAAGGGTTGGTCGGCCAACAACTTGTTGTAGCGTCTCTCCTGTTCGCCGACAAAGAGCGACAGCAGGCGGCACACCATCTTCGTGAGGCGGTACTTGCCTTTATAGCCGGCATCCACCGTGCGTCCGGCAGTGATGGCCTTGAAGGTCTGCCAATCGGCACCGACCAAGGTGTTTATGGGAAGTTTACTGAACTCCATTTTCGTTTTAAGAATTAATCGTTGAGAACTGAGAATCCTATCGCGGGGCATCAGCCACTAATCAGCATTGGTCACCACCCTGACGCTGACGCCCTGTCGAGCCAACTCCTTTACGGCGGCATGGACGGCGGCATAGTGTTCGGGGGCAATGCCCAGGCGGGGCAGGTTGAGCACGGGCAACTCCTCGGCATGATGCAGGTCTTTCTCCTCCACCTTGTCCATAATCATGCCCACGGCACAGGTGTTGTTGCTGATGGGGTCTATCAGGATGAAGGCGCCCGTGGCCTTGTTGCAGGCATAGGGGTCGAAGAAGAGTTCCTTGGAGGTGGTGAGCTGCACACGGGCTATCTGGTTGAGCGTCAGGGGGAGTTTTTCGGGCTTCAACGAGCCGTTTTCCACGCTCAGGTGCTCCATGGTGTTGACGTCCACCTTATATATAATGTCATCTATGTGCATGCGGCTCAGGTTGGTGGTCTGCTTGATGAAGAACGACTTGCCCATGTCCATCGGCTCCTCGTCCATCCACACGAGCATGGCCTCGATATGGCGGGAGGTGAGCGGAAGGTTGTCGGGGTGTACCAGCATCTCGCCGCGCGACACGTCTATCTCGTCCTCCAGCGTAAGGGTGACCGACTGGGGCGGGAAGGCATAGGGCAGGTCGCCGTCGTAGGTGACGATGCGCTTCACGCGCGACCGCTTGCCCGAGGGCAACGCCATCACCTCATCGCCCTGACGGACAACGCCCGAAGCCACCTTGCCGCTGAATCCGCGGAAATTCAGGTGGGGGCGCAGCACATACTGCACCGGGAAGCGGAAGTCATTCAGGTTGTGGTCGTTTTCTATCTGCACCGTCTCCAGGAAGTCCAGCAGCGAAGGGCCGTCATACCACGGCGTGCGCGGGGAGGTTGTCACCACATTGTCTCCATCCAGTGCCGACAGGGGAATGCAGGTCACGTCGGGGATGCCTAAGGGAGCCACGAAGCGGGTGTAGGTATCGGCTATCTCACGGAAGCGGGCTTCCGAAAAGTCCACCAGGTCCATCTTGTTCACAGCCAGCACCACGTGCCTGATGCCCAGCAGGGAGACGAGGAAGCTGTGGCGCCGCGTCTGCGTGATGACACCCGTGCGGGCATCTACCAGGATGATGGCCAGGTTGGCCGTAGAGCCTCCGGTAATCATGTTGCGCGTGTATTGCTCATGTCCCGGTGTATCGGCAATGATGAACTTGCGGTTGTTGGTGGAGAAGTAGCGGTAGGCCACGTCTATCGTGATGCCCTGTTCACGCTCGGCCTTCAGCCCGTCCAGCAGCAAGGCATAGTCGATGTGTTCACCGGCATTGCCCACACGCTTGCTGTCACGCTCCAAGGCATCCAACTGGTCTTCATACAACTTCTTGCTGTCGAAAAGCAGACGCCCTATCAGGGTGGACTTTCCGTCGTCCACCGAGCCTGCCGTCAGGAAGCGCAGCAGGTCTTTCTGTTCGTCCCTATCCAGGAACCCTTTTATATCCAATGAATTGTCCATAATATCTTCTTCTAAAAATAGCCTTCCCTCTTCTTCTGCTCCATACTGGCCTCCTGGTCGAAGTCAATGACACGGGTGGTACGCTCGCTCTTGGTGGTGGTCATCATTTCCTCCACGATTTTCTCTATCGTGTCGGCACTGCTCTCCACGGCACCCGTCAGCGGCCAGCAGCCCAACGTGCGGAAGCGCACCATGCGCATCTCCACACGGTCGCGATACTCCCGGGGCAAACGCTCGTCGTCGGCCATGATGAGGTTGCCGTCCAACTCCACCACCGGCCGTTCCTTGGCATAATAGAGGGGCACGATGGGGATGTTCTCCAGGCGGATGTACTGCCAGATGTCCAGCTCTGTCCAGTTGCTCAGGGGGAAGACGCGGATGCTCTCTCCCTTGCGCACGCGGGCATTGTAGATGTCCCACAGTTCGGGGCGCTGGTTCTTGGGGTCCCACTGGTGGAAGCGGTCGCGGAAGGAGAAGATGCGCTCCTTGGCACGTGACTTCTCCTCGTCACGACGGGCACCGCCAAAGGCGGCATCAAACTTATACTTGTCCAAGGCCTGCAGCAGAGCCTGGGTCTTCATCAGGTCGGTGTGCACCTTGCTGCCATGCGTGAAGGGGCCTACACCTGCCCGGAAAGCCTCTTCGTTGCTCTCCACGATGAGGTTCCATCCGTGCTGACGGGCATAGGTGTCGCGAAACTCAATCATCTCGCGAAACTTCCACTTGGAGTCAATGTGCATCAAGGGGAAAGGCACCTTGCCGGGATAGAAAGCCTTCTCGGCCAGGCGCACCATGACCGAAGAATCCTTTCCGATGCTGTAGAGCATCACGGGGTTTTCAAACTCTGCCGCCACCTCGCGGATGATGTGGATGGATTCTGCCTCCAGCTCCTTCAGGTGGCTCAATCGGTATGTCTCTTCCATATTGTCTATCTCTGTTTTTTCTGAATATGCGGTAATACAAGTTGCAGCAGGCTCTCCACCGACTCCTCCAACGACGTGACCGAAGTGTCTATGGCAAGGGCCGGCGAGGCGGGAGCCTCAAAGGGGGCCGATATGCCGGTGAAGTGCTGGATTTCGCCACGGCGGGCCTTGGCATACAGTCCCTTGACATCGCGCCGTTCACACTCCTCCAAGGGGGTGCTGACATAGATTTCCAGGAAATCCTTGCGTCCGATGATGTCGGCTGCCATTTCACGAATCTCTCTGCCGGGGCTGATGAAAGCGGCAATGGTGACAATGCCCGTATCTACAAAGAGCTTGGCCACCTCGGCAATACGCCTGATGTTCTCCACCCTGTCCTCTGCCGTGAAGCCAAGGTTACTGTTGATGCCGGTGCGTATGTTGTCACCGTCCAGGATGCGGCACAGGATGCCCCGCCGATGCAACTCACGCTCCAATGCTATGGCAATCGTGCTCTTGCCCGAGCCACTCAAGCCGGTAAACCACACCATGAGACCTCTTTGTCCCAAGAGTTCCTCTTTCTCCTCTCGCGGAAGCATCCGCTCAAATATCGGGTAAATATGATTCATACAACTATCAATTATCAATTATCAACTATCAAAACTCCCAAATCAGCGGTATCAGGAAGACCGAAATCAGGAAAGTGATGAGATTCAGCGGCAACCCGATGCGCACGAAATCGGTAAACTTATAGTTGCCGATGCCCTGCACGATGAGGTTTGTCTGATATCCGATGGGCGTAGAGAAGCTGGCCGAAGCCGCCATGCAGATAACCACAAAGAAGGGCATGGGGTTCACCCCCATCTGGGAAGAGATGGACAAGGCCAGCGGAAAGGCCAAGGCCGCTGCCGCATTGTTGGTTATCAGTTCCGTAAAGAGATTGGTGATGATGAACAGTGCCGCCAGCAACACCTGCGGGCCATAGTGATGGCTCATGTCGATGATGCAGGCCGCCACGGCATCGGCCACCCCCGAATTGACCATGGCCTTACTGATGGCAAAGGCACAGGCGATGGTAATGAGAATGTCCCAAGAGATGTATTTGGTGTATTTTCGCGGTGGGAAAATCTTTGTCCACGCCATGATGACGGTGGTCACCGAAACGAAGAAGAACATGTCCAGCTTGATGCCCGGCAAGGCCTGCTGCACCACGGGCAGTTCGCCCACCGTGGCACCGGCAATCATCAGCACGAGCAGTATCAAGGCCAGCCAGCGTTTGCGTCGTCCCAAAGCCGGCACGGCATCCTTGCCGTTGGCCAGCAACATGAAGCCCGAAGACTCACCCCAGGCCTGCATGAAGGTGTCATCGGCCAGGATGACCAGGGTGTCGCCTTCGCGCAGCACCTCCTCCTCCATGCCCTGCACGATACGCTGTCCGCCCCGCTTCAGTTCCTTCACCTCGGCACCATAGTGGCGTTTGAAGTCGAACTCACCCAACCGCTTGTTAATGCCTGGGAAACGGGAGGCCAGCACCACCTCTACCCGATGCCATCCCTCTTCGTCGTCGGCATTTTCACCGACAGCAGCCCCACCTTGCCTGCGGTCGGGCAAAAGGCGAGAAGAGAAAAGCAGCAGATAGAGCACACCGGCCACGGCAATGACAACGCCCACCTTGCCCAGCTCGAACATACTGAAGCCTTCGTAGCCGGCTTCCAGAATCATGCCATGTACCACCAGGTTGGTAGAGGTTCCTATCAGCGTGCAGATGCCGCCCAGGATAGTGGCATAGGAAAGGGGAATAAGAAACTTGGTGGGTGACAGCTTGACCGACTCGGCCCAACGCTTGATGATGGGGGCAAATATCACCACCACCGGTGTATTGTTCAGAAAGGCAGAGACAAAAGAGATGGCAGGCAACAGGCGCAGTTGGGCCTTGAAGACCGTACAACGGCCTTGCGGAAGCAGTTTCTTGATGAGTGTCTCCAAAGCACCCGACTGACGGATGCCTTCGCTCACCAGGAAAAGCAGGGCCACCGTTATCATTCCCTTGTTGCAGAATCCCTCCAGTGCCTCCTTGGGCGAGAGGATGCCTGCACAGAGGAAGAGCACCACCACCGTGAAAAGTATCATGCCCGGCCTCATCTTGTCCATGATGAGTGCCGCCACCATGCCCAGCAGGGCCAGCAGTACGAAGACAATCTCAAAGGTCATGGCGGTGGGAAGTGTCTGAGGGTGATTCACTTCGCGCCTCCACGATGAAGAAAGGATTGTGGAGGTCAGCCTTATTGTAGGTCAAGGGGATGTGCGTGCCTGCCTGATAGATTTCACAGCCGGCAGCACGCGCAATGGCATGTCCGGCGGCCGTGTCCCACTCCATGGTGGGAGCAAAGCGGGGATAGACATCCGCCTCACCGGAGGCCACCTTACATATTTTGAGGGAACTGCCGGCCGACTGCAGCTCCACGCTGCCATAGCGTTGCCTGAGTTGCTCTATGTATTGCTCCGCCTCGGGCGAGAGGTGAGAACGCGAAGCCACCGCCACAGCATGCTCCCGCTTTCGGGGCAGGGGCAGACGAATGGCACCGGCCAGCAGTTCATCCAAAGTGCGTCCCTCGCGAGAGGTAATTCCCTCTATTAGGCAGGCACCAAATTCTTCCCAACCTAAGAAAAGTTTTTTCCCAACCGGCCAGTAAATAACACCAAGGCAAGGCACGCCATGCCGCACCAAAGCGATGTTCACCGTGAACTCGCCGTTACGCTTGATGAACTCCTTGGTGCCGTCCAGCGGGTCAACCACCCAAAGCGTTTGCCACCGGCTACGCTCGGCATAGGGAACCTCGCTCCCCTCCTCGCTCAGGATGGGGAAAGGAGTGTGCCGCAAGATGCCCGCAATCGCCTCATGGGCCTGCTTGTCGGCAATGGTCAGCGGAGAATCATCGGCTTTCTTCTCCACGCAAAAATCGGCTGAAGGGTCATTATAGACAGTTGCAATCCGCTCGCCGGCCAGCAAAGCGGCGTCAATGGCCTCCAATAAAAACAGTTGTTTCATTCAATAGTCAGTTTTCAACGCCGTCCCTGGAAGGTCAAACAAGAATCCGGGAGAGGCGTTCAATGTGTTGCACAAAATTAAAAACTATTCGCGGTCGAATAGTTTTCGTGCAGACGTTTTATAACTTCTTTTAAGCCGACAAAGGGTTTGTAAACAGTTCGCGTGGAGAATAGGACAGGAAATCGGAAGAAAACACTTATCTTTGCTCGCCCGAAGCATCGCTACAGTTGCTTCCCCAAGCAAGACGAAGATGAAAATACTCTGGATAGACCTCAACAGTTCCTACGCCCACTCCTCCCTGGCACTTCCCGCCCTGCATGCCCAGATGGCGGCAGACGATGCCATAGAATGGGCAGTGGTGTCGGCCACCATCAATGAGCCGCCCGGCACGATAGCCGATGCCATATACCGCCACCGGCCCGACATCCTGGCCGCCACTGTCTGGCTCTTCAACCACGAAGCCCTGATGCACGTCTGCAGCCGTGTCAAGGCATTGTTGCCACAGGTTTGCCTCATCCTGGGCGGGCCGGAGTTTCTGGGTGACAATGAGTCCTTCCTGCGCAGCCATCCCCTGGTGAGCTGTGTGTTCAGAGGAGAGGGTGAGGAGGAGTTTCCCCGCTGGCTCGCACGCTACCGGCAACAGGAAAGTTGGGGAGAGGTCAAGGGGCTGTGCTACATTGACCATGAGGGCCGTTATCGGGACAACGGCACGGCACGCGTGGCCGACTTTTCCTCCCTGATGCCTCCGGAGACGAGCCGCTTCTTCAACTGGGAGAAGCCTTTCGTACAGTTGGAGACCACCCGAGGATGCTTCAACACCTGCGCCTTCTGCGTAAGCGGTGGAGAGAAGCCCGTCCGTTCACTCCCCGTAGAGGCCATCCGCCAACGCCTGCTCGCCATCCACAGCCACGGCATCAGGGATGTGCGCCTGCTGGATCGCACGTTCAACTATAACCCACGACGGGCCAGGGAGTTGTTGGAGTTGTTCACATCCTTCCCCGATATGCGTTTCCACTTGGAGATACACCCGGCACTGCTCACCAACGAACTGAAAGCATTGCTCCGACAGATGCCCAAGGGGCTGCTGCACCTGGAAGCCGGCATACAAAGCCTGCGCCAAGAGGTGCTTGTCCAAAGCCATAGGGCCGGACGGTTGGAGGAGGCATTGGAGGGGTTGCGTTTCCTCTGCTCGTTGGACAATATGGAGACGCATGCCGACCTCATCGCCGGCCTGCCGCTCTACAGCCTGAAGGAGTTGGTGGAGGACATCCACACCCTGGCCACCTATCAGGCCGGGGAAATTCAGCTGGAGTCGCTGAAGCTGCTGCCCGGCACCGAGATGCGCCGCAGGGCCGAAGAGTGGGGCATCACCCATTCGTCTCTACCCCCTTACGAGGTGTTGCAGACCCGTGAAATAAGTAGCGAAGAACTGCAGACGGCCCGACGTCTCTCCCGCCTGCTCGATGCCTTCTACAACACCCCGGCCTGGCAATCTCTCACCCGCTCGCTGATGGCTCATGACCAAGGATTCCTCATGGCCTTCCTGAAGCACCTCACCGACGACAACCTCATTGACCAGCCCATGAGTCTGGAGAAACGTGGGCTACTGCTCTACGACTATTGCCGGATGTACCATACCGACTTTCTCACCGCCGCCTCCACAGCCTGGATAGAGGCCGGCATGTCGCTGAAGAAGCGGCCTGCCGAGCGGGTACGCACCCGTCACCTGCAGCCACCCGAGCATTGGAGGGTGTTGCAAGGCGAGTATAAGGGGAGCCTGCGCCTCTGCTTCCTCCCCACCGGAGAGACGGAGACAAGCGGCTATTGGTATGGCTACGAGTCGGAAGCCCAGGTGCCACGCCCGGTATTCAAGGCCGTGACGGAGTGAGTGTCGCCACCCCGCCAAGCGGCATGAAGCATGAAAATACATGCTTTCGTACTCTTTTCCATGTCAGGAGTCAAGCGAAAGCAGCATCTTTGCCACGGAAACAGAAAAGACGTCTGTTCCGATTTTATGCACATTAAAAAAACAACCCTACCATGAAACAGAAAATCCTATCGGCCGTAGTGGCCATGTTTGCCAGCTGCCTGCTGGGGTCGGCACAAGAGTACAAGTTTGACTTCACCACCGGCAAGAAAGTCAAGGAGGGCTACACCAAGGTGACACCCGACACTCGCTTCAATGAGGAAACCGGCTATGGCTATGACCTCATAGCCTCGCCTGATGGCAAGACTGTCACCCCCTTCTTCTTCTCCGTCTGTCTGCCTGACGGCAACTATCATGTCACGGCCGTAGTGGGCAACAAGAAGAAAGCCGGCAACACCACCCTGCGAGGAGAGTCACGCCGCCTCTTCCACGAAAGCGTCGCCACCAAACGGGGCGAACTGAAGAGCTGCACCTTTGTCATCAACAAGCGCAACACCCGCATCAACGACACCGAGAGTGTGAGAATCAAGAAGCGCGAACAGGGCAAACTGAATTGGGACGACAAACTGACCATTGAGGTGAACGGCGAAGCTCCCCAACTGGCCGAACTCATCATCCGCCGTGCCGATGAAGTGCCTACCCTCTTCCTCTGCGGCAACTCCACCGTGGTAGACCAAGACCAAGAACCTTGGGCCAGTTGGGGACAAATGATACCACGTTTCTTCGATAACGGTGTATGCTTTGCCAATTACGCCGAGTCGGGCGAATCGGCCAACACGTTCATTGCCGCCAAGCGTCTGGCCAAAGCTCTCTCCCAAATGAAGAAAGGAGACTATATATTCATTGAATTCGGTCACAACGACCAGAAGCAGAAAGGGCCGGGCAAAGGAGCATTCTACTCTTTCATGACCAGCCTGAAGACCTTCATCGACGAAGCCCGTGCACGAGGTGCTCATCCGGTGCTCGT
Organism: Bacteroides sp.; assembly: GCA_017471925.1. Classification (GTDB taxonomy): domain Bacteria; phylum Bacteroidota; class Bacteroidia; order Bacteroidales; family Bacteroidaceae; genus Bacteroides. The sequence goes on along the minus strand of JAFURM010000059.1, from coordinate 54,792 downwards.
CACCCCCACCTGTCGCCGTGCTTTCGATGAGAACGGCCGGATACGCAACACTCATGAGGATTTCCCCGAAGCCATGCGTTGGCTGGCTACCAAGGAGAATGTGCCTCTGATAGAGCTGAACGAGATGACCCGCACGCTCTATGAGGCACTGGGTGTGGAGGCTTCCAAACGGGCCTTTGTGCACTATCCGGCCGGCACCTATCCCAAGCAGGAGAAGGCCCTGGCCGACAACACACACTTCAACCCCTATGGTGCCTACCAGATAGCCAAATGTGTCATCGAAGGAATGCGTAAAGCCACGCCCGAACTCATCCCCCACCTCAGCACCGACCCGGCCTATAATCCGGCTACGCCTGACAATCCCGACACTTTCCAGTGGAGTCCTTCGCCCTTCTGCGAACTGGACAAGCCTGACGGAAACTGATTCAGGGCCTGCGCTGAACTTTCAGACACGGAAACACCTACGTGGGGCACGACGTCACACGTAGGTTTCCAGCAGTTTCACCTTGCCTTCGGGGCAGATGGTGAGTTCTTGCGTAGAAGCAGGCAGCAAGACGGTTTCTCCGGCAGCAAGGGTCACCTCGTTGCCCTCGTTGTCCGTCAGGCGGCAACTGCCCTCTACTCCGATGAGAATAACGAAGGAATCCAATTCGGAGTAGTCACAAGTGATATTCTCGGTCATGTCATAGACAGAGGTGGTGAAATAGGGGCTGTCCACTATCTGCACAGGCTCGTTCGGCAACTGCTCATAGTGAGTGCGGAAATCCTCCTGCACATCGGCAAAGTTGATGGCATCCAAAGCCTGCGCCGTGTGCAGTTCACGGCTCTTGCCCTCCTTATCCTTACGGTTATAGTCAAAGATGCGGTAGGTGATGTCTGATGTCTGCTGTATTTCGGCCACAAATGCTCCTGCTCCGATGCCATGCACACGGCCTGCCGGCACATAAAAGACATCGCCCGGACGAACATCGCACGTGCATAGCACTTCAGCAAACGTGCCGTTGTCCACTCTTTCCTGATAGGCTTCAGGAGTAATCTCACGGGCAAAGCCTGAAATCAGCTTGGCACCCTTGTCGGCATCTATCACATACCACATTTCGTTCTTGCCGAAACTGTTGTGACGTTGCTTGGCCAGTTCGTCACCCGGATGCACCTGGATGGAGAGATCCAACTTGGCATCAATAAATTTAATCAGCAGGGGGAACTTCTCGCCAAAACGGGCATAGTTGGCCTCACCTACCAGGGCTGCCTTGTATTTTCTGACCATCTCGGGCAGGGTCATACCCTTGTCGGCACCATTGGCCACTACAGACTCGCTGCCTTCCACAGCCGACACTTCCCAACTTTCGCCCACGTTAGCAAGGGCATCGTTCAGATGTTTGAACGGAATAATCTTGTCGCCTCCCCAAAGCGTCTGCTTCAAAATAGGCTCAAATTTCAGAGGATACATTCGTTTGTCTCAGTTAGAATTTTCAATAAATAAAAGTACATTATTATGGTTACGGCGGCAAACATACAAAAAATATCCCTTAGCCCCGCCAACGGTAAACGCTAAACTTTCCTAAAATGCCTGCCACATTTCCCTGCAATTACTTGGGAGTACAAAAGAATTTCGTTTTATTTGCAAGAAATTTAATTAATACCACGTATGACGAACACTACCCCAACAGAAAGTAATCTGTCCCGACTGGACAGAAGGGACTTTCAAAAGGAGATAAACAACAAAATGACAGACCTCTTCATCCTGAAAAACAAGAAAGGTATGGAGGTCGCAGTGACAAACTACGGATGTGCTATACTTTCCATCATGGTCCCCGACAAGAACGGCCAATATGCCAATGTCATCCTGGGACACGACAGCATAGATAATGTGGTGAACAGCCCCGAACCGTTCCTTAGCACCGTCATCGGACGCTATGGCAACCGCATCGCCAACGGTAAGTTCACACTGTATGGCGAGGAGCATTCACTGGCCATCAACAACGGCCCCAACTCCCTGCACGGAGGACCTACCGGCTTTCATGCCCGCGTATGGGACGCCGTACAGCCTTCGGAAGACACGGTCATCTTCAGTTACACCTCTCCCGACAATGAAGAGGGCTTTCCCGGGACACTGGAAGTAGACGTAACCTATCGTCTGGAAGAGGAAGTGAATGCACTGGTCATCGAATATCGCGCTACGACGGACAAGGCAACCATCGTCAACCTGACCAATCACGGTTTCTTTAATCTGGCAGGTATTGCCAACCCCACTCCCACTGTACTGAATCACATCATCACCATCAATGCCGACCATTACGTGCCCATCAATGAGGTTTCCATCCCCACGGGTGAAATCCTGAAGGTGGAAGGCACGCCCATGGACTTCCGCACGCCCCATACCATCGGTGAGCGCATCGAAGAAAAAGACCAGCAGCTGGTGAACGGCAGCGGATATGACCACTGCTATGTACTGAACAAGACGGAGAATGGCGAACTGAGCCTGGCTGCCACCTATGCCGACCCTGAAAGCGGCCGCACCATGGAAGTCTACACCACCGAGCTGGGCGTACAACTCTATACAGGCAACTGGCTGAACGGCTTTTCCGGTGCACACGGTGCCACCTTCCCTGCCCGCAGTGCAGTCTGCTTTGAGGCACAGTGCTTCCCCGACACGCCCAACAAGGCCCACTTTCCCTCGGCCATACTGCTTCCGGGCGATGAATACCAGCAGATTACCGTCTACAAGTTTGACGTGAACGAATAAATAAAACAACTAACCTAATTTATAAACTAAAAAAACTTTTATTCTGATTATGACTCAAAAAGAAAAAAACGGAAACCTCATCGCGATTGTCACGATGTGCTTCATTTTTGCCATGATTTCATTCGTGACCAACATGGCAGCCCCCTTCGGTACCATCTGGGGTTACACTTATAACTGGGCCGGCATGATGGGCAACATGATGAACTTTGCCGCCTATCTGTTCATGGGTATTCCCGCCGGCAAGATGCTGGTGAAGTTCGGCTACAAGAAGACTGCCCTCATCGCCTTGGCAGTAGGTGTTGTCGGTCTGCTGGTACAATACCTATCAAGCATCTTCGGTGCCGACATCCATGCGTTCGACTATCAGGGTCAGGCCGTGGCTCTCAACCTGGTCATCTACCTGCTCGGTGCCTTCATCTGCGGCTTCTGCGTATGTATGCTCAACACCGTAGTAAACCCGATGCTCAACATCTTAGGTGGTGGCGGTAACCGCGGTAACCAGTTCATCCAGATTGGTGGTACGCTGAACTCACTCACCGGCACATTGACTCCGTTCCTGGTAGGTGTATTGGTAGGTCAGCTCACCGACAAGACGAGCATGAGCGATGTGGCTCCGCTGCTGTTCATCGGTATTGCCGTGTTTGCCATCTCCTTCTTCATCATTTCATTCGTCACAATCCCCGAGCCCCACAAGCAGGGCAGCAATGTCAAGAAGGAAAAATCCAAGCACAGCCCCCTCTCCTTCCGCCACTGTGTGCTGGGTGTCATCGCCATCTTCTTCTATGTAGGTATTGAGATTGGTATCCCCGCCGAGTTGAACTTCTACATCACCGGTATGGACTTTGAAGGTGCTGCCGCCATCGGTGGTGGTCTGGCTGCCGCCTATTGGTTGCTGATGATGGTGGGCCGTGCGCTGAGCAGTGCCATCAGCGGCAAGATTTCCACCTCTACGCAGATGACCATCGTCTCCTCTGCTGCCATCCTGTTCCTGCTTGTTGCCATCTTCCTGCCCGAAAGTGCTTCCGTCACTTTCAAGGGCCACGACATTCCTGCCAAGTGTTTCTTCATCGCCGTCTGCGGTATCTGCACCTCCATCATGTGGGGTGGCATCTTCAACCTGGCCGTTGAAGGTCTTGGCAAGTATACAGCCGCCGCTTCAGGCATCTTCATGACAATGGTAGTAGGTGGTGGCATCATGCCGCTCATCCAGCACGCCATTGCCCAAAGCCTGGGTGCCATCAGCAGTTACTGGCTGGTCATCGCCATGTTGGCCTACATCTTGTACTACAGCAAGATTGGTTGCAAGAACGTCAACAAGGACATTCCCGTAGAATAAAATCAGTATAGGTAAATTATTTATTAACCTTATTAAAACAGTAATATCATGGATATTGAACATGTAAGAAGTCGTTTCATCAAGCACTTTGATGGAACTACAGGAGCGGTTTACGCTTCTCCCGGTCGCATCAATCTCATTGGCGAGCACACAGACTATAACGGTGGTTTCGTATTCCCCGGCGCCATCGACAAAGGTATGATTGCAGAAATAAAGCCCAACGGCACAGACTTGGTCAAGGCCTACTCCATTGACCTGAAGGATTACGTTGAGTTCGGATTGGGCGAGGACGATGCTCCCCGTGCCAGCTGGGCCAGATACATCTTCGGTGTATGCCGTGAGATGATCAAGCGTGGCGTAGAGGTGAAGGGATTCAACACGGCTTTTGCCGGTGATGTACCCTTGGGTGCCGGCATGTCCTCCAGTGCAGCATTGGAAAGCACGTATGCCTATGCCCTGAACGATCTGTTCGGTGACAACAAGATAGACAAGTTTGAATTGGCCAAGGTGGGCCAGGCCACGGAGCACAACTACTGTGGTGTGAAGTGTGGCATCATGGATCAGTTTGCCTCTGTATTCGGCAAGAAGGGCAGCCTCATCCGCTTGGATTGCCGCTCGCTGGAGTATCAATACTTCCCCTTCGACCCCAAAGGCTACCGTCTGGTGTTGGTTGACTCTGTAGTGAAGCACGAACTGGCTTCATCAGCCTACAACAAGCGTCGCCAAAGCTGCGAAAACGCAGTTGCCGCCGTGCAGAAAAAGCATCCCGAAGTAGAGTTCCTGCGCGATGTGACGATGGACATGCTGAACGAATCCAAGGCTGACATCAGCGAAGAAGACTTCATGCGTGCCGAATATGTCATCGAGGAGATTCAGCGCGTGCTGGACGTATGCGATGCATTGGAAAAGGGCGACTATGAAACGGTAGGCCAGAAGATGTATGAAACCCACCACGGCATGAGCAAGCTCTATGAAGTGAGCTGCGAAGAGCTGGACTTCCTGAACGACCTCGCCTTCGACTGTGGCGTGACCGGTTCACGCGTAATGGGCGGTGGCTTCGGTGGCTGCACCATCAACCTCGTCAAGGAAGAGCTCTACTCCACCTTCATCAACAAGGCCAAGGAAGACTTCAAGGCGAAGTTCGGACGCAGCCCGAAGGTCTATGACGTGGTCATCAGCGACGGTGCCCGCCGTTTGGAATAAGACAGAAAAAAACATCATAGAACAACACAAACAATGATGCATCAATGAAGGCGCTCCCCGGTATTTTCCGAGGGGCGCCTTTTCTGATGGAATATATCAACATCACCTCTCATAACAACCTGCAAGTGTTCAGCGGGTATTACCCATTGTCCATACATGTGTGGCCCGTCGACCATACACGTGTGGCCCGTCGACCATACACGTGTGGTCCATCGTCCATACATGTGTCGTCCATCGTCCATACACGTGCGGTTCATCGCCCTATACACGTGTTGTCCGTGCCTGATAATCATCAACTATATCACCACTTCAGGCGTATCTGCAGTTGGAGGTCTCCTTTACGGTTGCTGCTGATGAGGTCATTGCCCGAGCCTATGGTGTTGCGGTTGGTGTAGATGGTCTGTCCGAACTTCAGCATCAGCATGAGGTGCTCCGAGTGGTCATAGCGCAGGTGGAGGGAGTAGCGGAAGCCGTGGCCATAAAAGGAGGGGGTGTAGAACGTGTGGAGCATCCCCTTCTCATAGGCATAGAGGCGCGAGTCATAGTCGTCCGTGTGGAAGTAGCTGCCCTGTACAGTGGCGGAGAGTGGCAGAGAAGGCAAGGTGCAGGAGGCCATCTGGGTGAGCATGAAGCCTTGTGAAGGGGATAGCGTCTGCTGGGAGAAGCGGTTGTAGTCCAGCGTAGTGCGGCTTGTCCAGATGCCCTGCTTATACTCCAGGCGGTAGCGCCAGCGGTGATGAAGCGTAGGCGTGGTCTGTTCGCCACCCGTGCCGGTGATGTCGCGCTCCTTGCGTTTCACACGATAGTTGAGGTACATGCCCAGCCTGTCGGTCGGAGCATAGGCGGCCTGCAGCATGAGGTCTACTCCCTGCGAGGGCTTGCTGACACGATAGCGCCACCAGGGCGAAGAGAAGAAGTCGGCCGAGACGAAGAAGCGCCATCGGGAGAAAGGGGTAGCCTCGGCGGCGAGATACCAGCCATTCTCGTTTCTGACCTCACTGCCCTCTGCAAAGGAGCGGGCATAGAAGGCCCAATAATCGTGGGCATAATAACGGTGCACCAGCAGGAAGCGCCAAGAGGAGGAGAGACGGTAGAACAAGCGGTTGAGTGTGGCCCATCCGTGCTTGCCCTTGGCCACTTCGCCCGACAGGCTGAAGCGTCCCGCACGCCAGGAGTAGTCGGCAGCAAGGTTATAGAGTCGGTTGCCGGTCAGGTGATACTTGGCATACTTGGGCAGGTCGGGGGCATAGGGGCGGCTGAAGTCGTAGTAGAGTCCCGTAAGTCCCAGGCGCAGACGCTCCTTGGCATAGGAGAGATGGGCACCCGCCAGTTGCATGGAGAAGGCATCCTTCCGGTCGGCTTCCTGCCGGGTGCGGTGTGGTCCCGTGCGGTTGATGGAGACGATGCTCCCCTCCTCCACCGTGCCGTCCATCGTGCGATGGGAACAGAAGACCGAGAGATTCACTGCCCGGGAAAGGCGTGCCGTCAGGGCAATGCCGTGTAGGTAGTTGAACTCATCGACAGAGGATTGAGGACGTATCTCCTGCGGTTTGTAGTCCGAAGTCGAGAGGGTGTAACTCTTGCCCGTGTGGAAACTGCTGCCCATCACCAGCCCCTGCCCGAAGTGGAGGCGATAGCACCCCAGGAGAAGATTGTCCAGCCAACCTTTGTGACGCAGTTGCAAGTAGTAGGCATAGTGGTCATAACCTTGCGCGTTGTGGCGGGCAAAGAAGGGTTCGCCGGCATCCTTCTCAGCCGTGAGCCCGGCCTGCAGATAGTCTCCGTAGTGGAAACGGTAGCGCAAGGAGTGATAGGGCTTGGGGCCGAGATAGGCCGTCTGATAGCCGCGCCGGGTGTAGAGTGGATAATCCAGGCGGGTGTTCACCTCATGCCTGCCCTGCTTCAGCATCTTTCCCCAGGCGGGAAACGTCTGCTTCTTCACCGCCTTCTTCACACAGACGAAGGGGAGCAGCAGCCTGATGGTCTGCTTGTCCATCTCTTCCACCAGTTGCAGTTCATAGATGGTCTCCATCTCTCCATGCAGGTAGAGGTAGGCCAGCAGGTGCTCTATCTGGCTGTCGCTGAGAAAGGGGAAACATTCCAGCTGCTGCCTGGTGGCGGTGTTCAGGTTGAGAGGTTCTTCCTGCCGCTCCTCCAGCAGGCGCAGTTCTTCCTCCCAGTCGGGTTCTTCCTCCTCCTGCGCCAGCTCTTCCAGGTTGTCCAACCAGAGGGTGGGCGGCACGTCCTGGGCCGAGGCCGTCACGGCCATCCATCCGAAGAACATCACGAGCAGTATGGGGAGGTGTTTCATCAGGGCACAATGTTATTTTCCGACAAAGATAGCGGATATATCATTAACTTTTTAGCATCATGTAGCCTATTATTTGATTTTTATCTGCTACTTTTGCTGCGAATTTTACAACCCGTCAAGTTATGGACAACAACAAGATGATTATTTACCAAGTATTGGTACGCCTTTTCGGTAACAACAACAGTCGTTGCATTGCCAACGGAAGCTACAGCGAAAACGGCTGCGGCAAGATGGCCGACTTCACCGTCAAGGCTCTGAATGAAATAAAGGCACTGGGAGCCACACACATCTGGTATACGGGCCTCATCGAGCATGCCACGCAGACCGACTATCGACGCTACGACATACGCCCCGACCATCCGGCCATCGTGAAAGGCAAGGCCGGCTCGCCCTATGCCATAAAGGACTACTATGACATTGACCCCGACATAGCCAAGGACGTGCCCGGACGCATGAAGGAATTCGAGAACCTGGTGCAGCGCACCCACCGTTGCGGGCTGAAGGTCATCATGGACTTTATCCCCAACCATGTGGCCCGCCAATATCACTCGGACTCACAACCCGACGGCACCACCCAGCTGGGCGGAAACGATGACCCCACACAGGCTTTCAGCCCCTACAACAACTTCTACTACATTCCGGGAAGTGACCTGCACGGACAGTTCGACATGAAAGGTGCCGCACCCGAAGCCTACAGGGAGTTTCCGGCCAAGGCTACCGGCAACAACCGCTTCGACGCCTATCCCAACATCAACGACTGGTATGAGACCGTGAAGCTGAACTATGGCGTGGACTATCCCAACGGTGGGACGGCCCACTTCACCCCCATCCCCGACACCTGGCACAAGATGCTGGACATCCTGCTGTTCTGGGCCGGCAAGCAGGTGGATGCCTTCCGCTGTGACATGGCCGAGATGGTGCCCGTGGAGTTCTGGGAATGGGCCATTCCCCAGGTGAAAGCCCACTATCCCGACCTGCTGTTCATCGCCGAGGTCTACAATCCGGCCGAATACCGCAACTACCTGTTCAAGGGCAAGTTCGACTACCTCTATGACAAAGTAGGGCTTTATGACACCCTGCGTGCCGTGGTGTGCGGCTATGAGTCGGCCACGGCCATCACCCGCGCCTGGCAGGCATTGGGAGGCATTGAGCAGCGCATGCTCAACTTTCTGGAAAACCACGACGAACAGCGCATAGCCTCGGACTTCTTTGCAGGCAATCCCCGCAAAGCCATACCCGGACTCATCGTGTCGGCCTGCCTGAACACCAACCCCATGATGATTTACTTCGGACAGGAGTTCGGCGAACTGGGCATGGACAGCGAGGGCTTCAGCGGACGCGACGGACGTACCACCATCTTCGACTACTGGAGCGTGGACACCATACGCCGCTGGCGGAACGGAGGCAAGTTCGATGGCAAACTGCTGACCGATGACGAACAGCGCATGCAAGCCACCTATCGCCGCATCCTGAACCTCTGCAACGAGGAGAAAGCCATCTCACAGGGACTCTTCTTCGACCTCATGTATGCCAACCAGAACGGATGGCGCTTCAACGAGCACAAGCAGTACGCCTTCCTGCGCAAGCACGAGAACGAGCTGATACTCATCGTGACCAACTTCGACCACATGACCGCAGACATCGCCATCAACCTGCCCGAACACGCCTTCGGCTACCTGCAGATGCCACAGATAGAATTCTGCAAGGCCACCGACCTGCTCAGCGGCAAGGAGGAGACGCTCAGCCTGCTGCCCCACAAAGCTACCAACGTTTCCGTGGAGGGCTACAGCGGAAAGATGCTGAAGATACGCCTGTAGGCCGGAGCAGGTCAAAATATAAATGGAACTTTGACACACTTTCACAAACAAAAGGGCTGCACGTCTTGTTAATCTACATGTGTTTTTCATAGTATTAGATATAAGATTAATTTCAGGACGTACCCGCTTGTGAAAGTAGATACATCAAGCCCAAAGAAGAGGTGTCATGGCGTTGACACCTCTTTTTTTCGGTCGTTTATGATGGGTGTTCAGAATATATTTCATACATTTGCTTGGAAAACAAGGAACCGAGACAGGAATCATCGTAATAACTAACTAAATATCTTTATATTATGGTAATAGATAGATTGGAAAACATTGAGAAGTATGCATCGTTGAACCCCTTGTTCGCAGAAGCCGTAGCATTCTTGAAATCGAATGACCTGAATGCCCTGGAAGTGGGCAAGACCGAACTGAAGGGCAAAGAGTTGCTGGTGAACGTAGCCCAGGCACGCCCCAAGACGAAGGAAGAGGCACGGTTAGAGACACACCGCGACTTCATTGACATACAGATTCCGCTGAGCGGCGTGGAAATTATGGGCTATACGGCCGCAGCCGACTGCCAACCCGCCGACGCTCCCTACAATGCCGAAAAGGACATCACTTTCTTCGAAGGACCGGCCGAAAGCTACATCGAAGTGAAGCCCGGCATGTTTGCCATATTCTTCCCCCAGGACGGACACGCACCGGGCATCACCCCCGACGGTGTGAAGAAAATCATCATCAAAGTGAAAGCGTAAACGACAACCTACAACTCTTATGGACACATTGAACTTAGTGAAGAACGACCCTTGGCTGGAACCTTATGCACCGGCCATCGAGGGACGTCACCGGCACGCCCTGGAGAAGGAGGCCGAACTGACAGGGAAAGGAAAGAAGACACTCTCTGACTTTGCCTCGGGCTACCTCTACTTCGGACTGCATGCCACAGACGACGGATGGACCTTCCGCGAGTGGGCACCCCATGCTACCGAAATCTACCTTATCGGCGACTTCAACGGCTGGAAAGAGAACAAGAAATACAGCCTGAAGAAGAAGAGCAACGGCAACTGGGAACTGAAACTCCCGGCCAATGCCATGAAGCATGGTGACCTCTACAAGCTGAAGGTGTACTGGGAAGGCGGTGAAGGAGAACGCATACCGGCATGGGCAACCCGAGTGGTGCAGGACGAGGCAACCAAAATCTTCAGTGCACAGGTGTGGGCACCCGAAACTTCCTACAAGTGGAAGAAGAAAAGCTTCAAGCCCCATACCGACCCTTTGCTTATCTATGAATGCCACATCGGCATGGCCCAGCAGGAGGAGAAGGTGGGCAGCTACAACGAGTTCCGTGAACTGATACTGCCGCGCATCGCCAAGGCCGGATACAACTGCATTCAAATCATGGCCATACAGGAACACCCCTACTATGGTTCCTTCGGCTACCACGTGTCCAGTTTCTTTGCCGCCTCTTCACGCTTCGGCACACCCGAAGAGCTGAAACGACTCATTGACACAGCCCACCAGATGGGCATTGCCGTCATCATGGACATCGTACACTCCCACGCCGTGAAGAACGAAGTGGAGGGACTCGGCAATTTTGCCGGAGACCCCTGCCAGTACTTCTACAGCGGCGGACGACGCGAACATCCGGCATGGGACTCCCTCTGCTTCGACTATGGCAAGAACGAGGTCATCCACTTCCTGCTCTCCAACTGTAAGTACTGGATGGAAGAGTTCCACTTCGACGGTTTCCGCTTCGACGGCGTCACCTCCATGCTCTACTACAGCCACGGACTCGGTGAAGCCTTCTGCAACTATGCCGACTACTTCAACGGCCATCAGGACGATAACGCCATCTGCTACCTCACCCTGGCCAACCGACTCATCCACGAGGTGAACCCACGTGCCATTACCATAGCCGAAGAGGTGTCGGGCATGCCCGGACTGGCCGCCAAGTTTGAAGACGGCGGATATGGCTTTGACTACCGCATGGCCATGAACATTCCCGACTATTGGATAAAGACCATCAAGGAGAAGATAGACGAAGACTGGAAACCCTCCAGCCTCTTCTGGGAAGTGACCAACCGACGCAAGGACGAAAAGACCATCTCCTATGCCGAAAGCCACGACCAGGCATTGGTGGGCGACAAGACCATCATTTTCCGCCTCATTGACGCCGACATGTACTGGCACTTCCAGAAAGGCGACGAGAACTACACCGTGCATCGCGGCATAGCACTCCACAAGATGATACGCCTGCTCACGGCTACCACCATCAACGGTGGCTATCTGAACTTCATGGGCAACGAGTTCGGGCATCCCGAATGGATAGACTTCCCGCGCGAAGGTAATGGATGGTCCCACAAATATGCCCGCCGCCAATGGAACCTGCTGGACAACAAGAACCTGAACTTCCACTATCTGGGCGACTTCGACGCTGCCATGTTGCAGGTGATGAAAGAGACCAGAAAGTTCGTCGGCACTCCCGTACAGGAGATATGGCACAACGATGGCGACCAGGTGTTGGCCTACATGAGGAAAGACCTGCTCTTCGTCTTCAACTTCAACCCCTGCCAATCCTTCACGGACTACGGCCTCCTCGTTCCACCGGGTGCCTATGAAGTGGTGCTGAACACCGACTCTCCGGACTTTGGCGGCAACGGCCTGACCGACGACACCATCAAGCACTTCACCATGCCCGACCCGCTCTATAAAAAGGAGAAGAAAGAGTGGCTGAAGCTCTACATCCCCGCCCGCACGGCCGTGGTGCTGAAACGAGTGAAATAAAGGGATGATGTCATAAGAAGCAGTTCTTGAAATTATTCATTGACCTCTTAGGCACGGATTACACGGAAGTTCGCAATTGGACATAAAATGCTTAAACGGAAAAAAATGCGAAATTTCGTGTACCCGTGCCTGTTTTATCTTCCCCCATCCTATGTACACCTTACGTCAAGCAGAGCCTACAGACTGCGCCCTGATTCAGCAGTTGGCCACAGAAGCATTTCCCACCACCTACCGCGACATACTTACACCTGAACAGACGGCCTACATGATGGAATGGATGTATGCCCCGGAGAACATCGCCAGACAGATGGCCGAGGGACACACCTATCTCCTGGCCTATGACGGCTCCATCCCCGTGGGCTATGCCTCCATAGAGCAGCAGGGGGCTCACCTCTTCCACCTGCAGAAAATCTATGTCCTGCCACAGGTGCAAGGCAAGCATTGCGGCAGTTTCCTCTTCCGCGAAGCCGTGGCCCACATCAAGCGTCTCCATCCCGCACCCTGCCGGATGGAATTGAACGTCAACCGCCACAACAAAGCCCTCCACTTCTATCAACGCATGGGCATGACCATCCTCCGTGAAGGAGACTTCCCCATCGGGAACGGCTTCTTCATGAACGACTACATTATGGGAATGGAACTATAAGGAATCACTCTCCATTATAAAGCAGAACAATGTTGGGATAAACCACACCATCGGTGCAGGTGAACTGCATGGAGATAAGGAAGTGACGGAAGAACTTGGCATGGCGGAAGAAGTATTTGGGCACCAGGCGCACATACTCCTCGGACTGATGCAACATCTTCTCCATCTCTATACTCATCATAAAATTGTAATAGGAGGAGAGGCCGCTGACGGTCTCTTCATACAACGGCCGACCATCCAGGACATCCCCAGCATCCAACGCATGGATATAGGCGGTCAGGCTTTCGATATCAGGGGCAAGCAGCAACATACCTTGATAAAAGGCCACATACGTGTGAGCCGCCCGTTTGACAACTCCCGTCATCTGGGCCAGCAAGGTGTTGTAGGGCAGCACGTATCTCCGGCCTGCCCAATCTTGCGGATAATACTCCGACAGGTAGGCCTGCAACTGCTTCTCGGCCGCCCACTCGTCCTTCAGCGGCACACACAGCACGACACAGGGCGAAAGCGTGTCTTTCTCTTCTGGTTGGAAGAAGCAGGTCATGGCGTGGCCGGCGGCATGTTCGTCCAGGAAAGTCAGGCAAGCCTCATCGCGCTCTCTGACACTGTCCGACAAGCCTGGCAAGGCATGATAGGCTTGCTGTGCCATGAATCCGAAGATGGCCTCACGATCTGATATGGCCAATGAATTATAGAAGAAGGTGGACGAAGGCAGGCAATGACCGGCAAAGACACTGATGGGTTCTTGCTTGCGCAAGGCATTGAAGAAATTCTGCGTGGTATCGGTATCGTGGGTTATGCCCGAACAATAAATGGCCCTCTCGTCCAACTTCAAGTCGAACTCCACCCAGTTACCCAGCCGCGCCTGGGAATTGATGGTGTCACTCTCCTTTCCCATCTCCACATCGCGCATCCGCACATAGACCGTTGCGGAGACATGCTTGCGGCTACCGTCATAAATGGCCCGGAAAGCCTCCTGCTCCAACAGTGACTTCTTGTCGGACAGAGCATCAATCACGCGCTCTATCAGGTGCATCTGAAAGCTTAGCACCAGAAAGTCGGAAGTGAAATAGGCGGCCAGGAAACGTCCCTGCTCCATCGGATAGATGCGGATTTCCTCACCGGCATACTTCAACGTCCTGGGCGAAAACTCTCCACCCGCATACTTGCGCACAAAGGACTCCACCAGTTCATGGTCCCCTTCACCCAACGTGCAATACAGCACCTGATTCAGTGGAGAGTCCGGTTCATGAAAGCTCAGCAACATTTTGTTCATCTCCGTGCTCAAGCCGTGAGGCGTGTCGTCCACAAGCTCCAGAAGATAGCTCTTCAGATAGACAAACAAGTCGGAAATATAGAGGAAGTGATTGTCCTTGCTGCAAGGCAAGGCTTCGATTTCTTTCACCAAGTCGGCCATGTGTCCGGTCTCCACCACGGCCGTCGCATCTTCAGGAACCAAGGAATAGAGGTTGAACGTGCTCTTTTTCTCTGCCGTATTCAACTGAAAGAAGGAATACACCGCCCCCACCGTAAACAAGATTATTACGGATAGAATCACTGTCACTCGTGTTATAACTGGAGGCTTCATAGCATGCTACGTTCATTTTTGGGCAAAAATAAATCTTTCTACTAATAAAACCAAACAAAAGGCAATAAATGTTTCAAAGCATCAACCCGTCATAAGCGAAATGGACGTGTGGAGGGAGTTTGGCTTCTATCTCCGCATGCAATCCGGCATGATGGCTCATGTGGATGAAATAGGTCTCCTTGGCTCCGATTCTTCCGGCAGCCCGCAATGCTTCGGCAATACTTTGATGGGACATGTGGGGCTCCACCCTCAAAGCATTCATCACCAAGATGTCCAGCCCCTCCAGTTGGGCATAGGACTCTTCAGGCATGGTCAGCATATCTGTGATGTAGGCCATTCGCCTCCCGATACGGTAGCCCAAAATGGGCAGCTTGCCATGCATCACCCTCAGGGGAAGCACCTCGGTGTGATTGATGAAGAAAGGAGTGCCTGCCTTTATTTCCTGCAAGGCGATTTTGGGTACTCCCGGATACTTGTGCTCAGCAAAGCAATAGGGCATATAGGTGCGCAGATGTTCGGCCGTATACTCTTCGGCATAGACCGACACCTCTCCCCAACGGCAGAAAGGACGCAAGTCATCCAGCCCACCGACATGGTCATAATGGATGTGACTGATGAGCACACCGTCAATCTTGCCAAACCACTTTGCCTGCAACATCTGCTCCCGAAAGTCGGGTCCGCAGTCTATCAGTATCGTAGAGCCATCATCCGCATGAATCAGAGCAGAGGCACGTCGGCGATTGTCTCGCGGGTCGTCAGAGGTGCAGACCGGACAGTTACAGCCTATTTCAGGTACTCCGGTAGAGGTTCCGCTTCCTAAAATTCTCAGTTCCATAACACGTCGTAAAGTCATTAAATAAAATTGACCTCCGGATAAATGGCTATGCCAAACTCGGCCTTGACCGAGGCCCTGATGGCATCCGACAAGGCTATGATGTCGGCAGCGGTAGCCCCGCCCCTGTTCACGAGCACAAGTGCCTGCTTGTCATGGACAGCAGCCCTGCCCAATGCCTTGCCCTTCCATCCGCAACGGTCAATCATCCATCCGGCCGGTATCTTCACACGGTCGGCATCCACCTCATAATAGGGCATGGAGGGATAACGTTCCTGCAAGCGTTCAAGCTGTCGGCGGGGTACGATGGGATTCATGAAAAAGCTTCCGGCATTACCCGTCACCTTGGGGTCGGGCAGTTTGCTTTCACGGATGCGGATGATGGCTTCGCGCACGTTTTTCAGATTGACCTCGGCAAAGCGTTCCAGCTCCTGTCGGATGGTACCGTAATCCAGTTTATAGCAAGGTTGCTTGCTCAGGCGGAAATTGACACGGGTCACAAAGAGGGATTTCATCTCCGGCTGCTTGAAGAGGCTTTCGCGATAGGCATACCGGCACTCATCCGTCACATAGGTCCGTTGCTGACCATGAATGTTCACGGTCTCCACGGCAACAATCAGGTCCTTGGCTTCCACACCGTAAGCACCGATATTCTGCACTGCCGCAGCTCCCACCTCACCGGGAATCAGGGAGAGATTTTCGGCTCCATACCACCCCAGCTTCACACAATGGAGTACAAAGTCATCCCACGTGATTCCGGCTCCCACACGCAACGTGACCGTTTGTTCGTCTTCAGCGATCACCGTTATGCCCGTTATACGTGAATGGAGGATGGTGCCCGGATAGTCAGCGGTAAAGAGCAGGTTGCTGCCGGTCCCTACATGCAGATAGGGCGGAACTATCTTTCCGGAAGCAATCAGTTCTTTCAGTTCCTCTTCCGAGGCATACTCCAGGTAGTGCATGGCCCGGGCTTCAATGCCGAATGTATTGGGAATTCTTTTCATGATGGTTCTGTCTGGGCTATATACTGGTGTCTTCATACTTGCACAGTTTCCATTCTCCGGCTTCCTTGCGGAAATAGAACACGTTGGCATAGCCGTTACCTATGCCGTTCACTTTCAGAATCTTGGAAGTAGAGAGGTCTTCATTCTTTTGGCCATAGCTGATGTTGGAGAGTTTGTCGGTAGGCAGAGTGGGTCTGAAGGCATACCATTGGTTCAGGTCGAGCGTTGTCTCCAGGATGGTAAACTCGTCATCAGGGTCAATAGTGACAAACTCCAGAGGATTGGCAATGTGGGTGCTCTGATACAGGCTGTCGGTCACAAAGCGGGTGTAGAACTGCACGAAGTTCTCGTCTTTGTCGTTCTTCTCTATGTAGCGCAGGTTGATGGCCTCCAGCATCCATTTCCCCTTGATGCGCTCAAAGTAGTAACGCTTCACCTGATGGCTGTTCAGGTAAATCCACTCCACCTGTACAGAGGTTTGGGCCGTATCTCCCACGAGGTCCATCTCCTTCTCGTCATCGAACAGAAGGGTATAGTAGTTCTGCTTCGTGAAGAGATAGTCATGCTTCCATGCTCCGGCTTCAATCTTGGTGGGCTTGTCTATATTATAATAAGGTAAAGGGAACACTGTGCGCTCGCGCTGTAACTCTTCATCACCGGCATAATTGAAGATGAAGTCGTCGAACAGTTCATTCGCCACCTCATACTTCGGTTCCTCCACCAACCGCTCCAACAGTGAGAGCGTGTCCTCACCACCATACAGTAGTAAGGTGTCTGTCGCTTCTGCCTGCGGTTCTGAAGAAACCGTTTCGTTCTTCCTGCCATTGCACGCCAATAACAACATGAGCAGAGCAACGGCAAACAATGATTTTTTCATTTCCTATGACAGTCGCTTACTTGTTCAATTTGGCACGCAGTTTTTCCAGCATGTCCACAGTCATGGATTCCAGGTCATAGTGCGGCTGCCAATCCCACTCCTGACGGGCACAGCTATCATCCAGGGAGTCGGGCCAACTGTCGGCAATGGCTTGCTTCAGTGGGTCGATTTCATACTCCATTTCAAAATCGGGCACATGTTTCTTGATGGCCTGATAGATGGCCTCGGGGTCGAAACTCATGGAGGCGATATTGAAGGCATTGCGGTGCTTCAGACGGGCCGGTGCAGCCTCCATCAACGAAATGGCCGCATTGATGGCATCGGGCATGTACATCATGTCCATATAGGTGCCGGCCTTCACAGGACACACGAATTTTTCTCCCTTCACGGCCGAATAGTAAATGTCTACGGCATAGTCGGTGGTTCCTCCTCCCGGAGGCGTCACATTGGAGATGATACCGGGGAAACGTACCGAGCGGGTATCCACCCCATATTTCGTATAGTAATAGTCGCTCAGCAATTCGGTGGTCACCTTGGTCACGCCATACATGGTGCGCGGACGTTGGATAGTGTCCTGCGGGGTCTTCACATGAGGGGTGGCCTCGCCGAATGAACCGATGGAACTGGGAGTAAACACGGCACAGTTATATTCACGCGCCACTTCCAGCACATTCCACAAACCGTCAATACCAATCTTCCAAGCCATAGCCGGACGGCTCTCTGCCACGACGGAGAGGAGGGCGGCCAAGTTATAAATCGTATCAATCTTGAACTGACGACATACCACTTCTATGGACTGTCGGTCCGTCACATCGGCAATGGCCGATGGTCCTGTAGCCTTCAGTGCTCCTTGGGGAATTGCACTGGGAATATAGCCTGCCACAACATGGTCATCACCATAACGTTTACGCAACTCTAAAGTCAGTTCCGAACCGATTTGTCCGGTTGCTCCAATTACCAAAATATTCTTCATACGACTTATATAAAATGGTTTTGTTCGTTAACAGGGGGCAAAGATACAGAGTTTTTTTTCATTTTTCTATCATTCTGTTTTGTTTATTCCAAGAAAATAATGTCCTTTGTAGAAACTTTAAAAACAGCAAACAACATGTACGGTAAAATGCAAGAACACCTCAGCCGGACTCTGGCTGAAATCAAGGAAGCCGGCCTCTATAAAGAAGAGCGCCTGATAGAAAGTGCCCAACAGGCTGCAATAACAGTAAAGGGACAGGAAGTGTTGAACTTCTGTGCCAACAACTATTTGGGCTTGTCCAACCATCCCCGTCTCGTTGCCGCCGCCCAGCAGATGATGGATTGTCGTGGCTACGGCATGTCGTCCGTCCGCTTCATCTGCGGCACCCAGGACATCCACAAGGAACTGGAGGCCGCCATCTCCGACTATTTCCACACGGAAGACACCATTCTCTATGCGGCCTGCTTTGATGCCAACGGAGGTGTGTTTGAACCGCTGTTCACCGAAGAGGATGCCATCATCTCCGATGCCCTGAACCATGCTTCCATCATTGACGGAGTGCGCCTTTGCAAAGCCCAGAGATACCGCTATGCCAATGCCGACATGGCCGACCTGGAGCGTTGCCTGCAAGAGGCGCAGGCCCAGCGTTTCCGCATCATCGTGACAGACGGTGTCTTCTCCATGGACGGCAATGTGGCACCGATGGACAAAATCTGTGACCTGGCAGAAAAGTATGACGCACTGGTGATGGTAGACGAATCCCACTCGGCCGGTGTGGTAGGTCCCACGGGACACGGCGTCAGCGAACTCTATAATACATACGGTCGTGTAGACATCTATACCGGTACACTCGGCAAGGCCTTCGGCGGTGCCATGGGAGGATTCACCACGGGCCGCAAAGAGATTATCGACCTCCTGCGCCAGCGCAGCCGCCCCTACCTCTTCTCCAATTCGGTGGCTCCTGCCGTTATCGGTGCCAGTCTGGAGGTGTTCAGAATGCTCAAGGAGAGCAATGCCCTGCACGACAAGTTGGTGGAAAACGTCAACTACTTCCGTGACCAGATGACTGCTGCCGGCTTCGACATCAAACCCACCCAGAGTGCCATCTGCGCCGTGATGCTCTATGATGCCAAACTTTCCCAGGTCTATGCCGCCCGCATGCAGGAAGAGGGCATCTACGTCACTGGTTTCTACTATCCCGTAGTTCCCAAGGGACAGGCCCGCATCCGTGTGCAAATCTCCGCAGGCCACGAAAAGGAGCATCTCGATAAGTGTATTGCAGCCTTCATCAAGGTAGGCCGCGAACTGGGCGTACTGAAAGCAGACGAATAATAGTTGCGCAAAAATTTGCGCTCACTTTCAAGATTTACTACCTTTACGCACCCGTAAAAGCAAAAACAACATCAAACGATATGGAAAACAGAAGTTTAGTCACCATAGCCGAGCACTCGAAGGAAAAGATCCTCTATATGCTGGAAATGGCCAAAGAATTTGAAGCCCACCCGAACCGACGTTTGCTGGCAGGCAAAGTAGTAGCCACCCTGTTCTTCGAACCCTCCACACGCACCCGCCTCAGTTTTGAGACGGCAGCCAACCGCCTGGGAGCACGTGTCATCGGGTTCACCGACCCCAAGGTGACCAGTTCTTCGAAAGGAGAGACACTGAAAGACACCATCAAGATGGTCTCCAGCTATGCCGACATCATCGTGATGCGCCACTATCTGGAGGGAGCCGCCCTCTATGCCAGCGAGAGCACTCACGTGCCCATCGTGAATGCAGGCGACGGTGCCAACCAGCACCCCTCACAGACCATGCTGGACCTTTACTCCATCTACAAGACACAGGGCACCCTGGAGAACCTGAACATCTATATGGTGGGCGACCTGAAATATGGACGTACCGTACACTCGCTCCTGATGGCCATGCGCCACTTCAACCCCACCTTCCACTTCGTAGCCCCCGATGAACTGAAGATGCCCGAGGAGTATAAGCTCTACTGCCGCGAGCATGGCATCAGCTATGTGGAACACACAGACTTCACGCCCGAGACCATTGCCGATGCCGACATTCTCTACATGACCCGCGTGCAACGCGAACGCTTCACTGACCTGATGGAATATGAACGCGTGAAGAACGTCTACATCCTGCGTGCCGACATGCTGACGGCCACACGCCCCAACATGAAAATCCTCCACCCCCTGCCCCGTGTCAACGAGATAGCCTACGACGTGGACGACTGCCCGCAAGCCTACTATTTCCAGCAGGCACAAAACGGGCTCTATGCCCGCGAAGCCATCCTCTGCGACGTGTTGGGCATCACGCTGGAAGAGGTGAGGAAAGACAGCAAACAATAACCCCTTCCTCACCATCAACTATCAATTATCCACTATCAATCATCAATTGTCAACTGACCAAATGAACGACAAGAAAGAACTGCAAGTGGCCGCCTTGGAGAACGGCACTGTCATAGACCATATCCCCTCCGAGAAACTCTTCACCGTAGTCTCCCTGCTCGGTCTGGAGAAGATGAAGAATAACATCACCATCGGATTCAACCTGAAAAGCGGCAAGCTGGGCACCAAAGGCATCATCAAGATTGCCGATAAATTCTTCGACGACGAGGAGATAAACCGCATTGCCGTGGTGGCTCCCCACGTGAAGTTGAACATTATCCGCAACTACGCTGTTGTGGAGAAGAAGGAGCTCCACCTGCCCGACGAGCTACGCGGCATTGTGAAGTGCGGCAACCCCAAGTGCATCACCAACAACGAGCCCATGCCTACCCGCTTCCACGTAACGGACAAGGAGCGCTGCATCATCAAGTGCCACTATTGCGGCAAGGAGCAGGTGAGGGAACAAATCACACTAACAGATAAAGGAGCATGAAAGAAGACTGGAAACCCGGAACCATGATATACCCACTGCCGGCCGTCATGGTGAGTTGCGGAAGTTCTCCCGAAGAGTACAACATCATCACAGTTGCCTGGACAGGCACCATCTGTTCCAACCCGCCGATGTGCTACATCTCCGTGCGCCCCGAGCGTCACTCCTATGAGATTATCAAGCGCAACATGGAGTTTGTCATCAACCTCACAACCAAGGAACTGGCCAAAGCCACCGACTGGTGTGGTGTGCGATCCGGACGCGACTACCGCAAGTTCGAAGAGATGGGACTGACACCCGGCCAATGCTCGGTGGTCAGTGCACCGCTCATTGAAGAATCTCCGCTCTGCATAGAGTGCCGCGTGAAGGAAATCGTGTCGCTCGGCTCCCACGACATGTTCATTGCCGACGTGGTGAACGTGCGTGCAGAGACCAACCATCTGAATGCCGAAACCGGCAAGTTGGAACTGGCCGAGACCAATCCCCTGGTCTATGTTCATGGCGGATACTACGAACTGGGCGATAAAATCGGCAAGTTCGGATGGAGTGTGGAAAAGAAACGCTGACCCCTGTTCCCCCATCCCATGAAAAGAGCGATAATCCCCACCTGCCTGGTCTGCCTGCTGCTCCTGCTTGCCACACAGACACTCCGTGCACAGTCATCCCCCCGGAATGACAGTCCCTCCCTGTCTGCCGGCAGCAAGCAGGAGACAAAGGTTAACTATGGAGCCAAAGTGGGGTTCACCTCTTCCCTATTCCTGGCCTCCAAGTTCAACCTCAACGCAACCACTATCAGCGAGATGCAGAACAACTACAAGATAGGCTACTCGGCCTGCCTCTTCATGCGCATCAACTTCAAGCGGCAATTTATCCAACCCGAGCTGTCCTATACCATCAACCGCTGCAACATTGTCCTCAACAAACCCTTGCCAGTCGACGCACCGGCCAACGCTATCCCCGAAGAGGCCTCCATCACCTCCGACCTGCACAGTCTGGAACTGCCCATCCTGTGGGGCTACAACATCATCAAGGAGAAACCCTACAGCCTGGCAGTCTTTGCAGGTCCCAAACTGCGCTACCTCATCAAAGGAAAGAGTGACATCACTTTTGAGAACTTCGACCAACGGAACCTCCACGAAGAACTCTATCCCTTCAACCTGAGTGCCACCTTGGGAGTAGCCGTAGCCATAGAACCTATTTTCTTCGACTTCCGCTATGACATAGGACTGCACAACGTCTCCAAGAAAATCTCCTATGAACTGCCTGCCGATGCCACCGAGACGACCCACGGCATACGCTTCAACCGACGCGACAATGTACTCAGCTTCTCGCTTGGTGTTTTCTTCTGAACAGACATTCCGAGAAAGAACTTATCAACTTGCACGCAAAAACAGACGCTTTTCTTTCATTTTATCATTTAAATGAGTAATTTTGCGCCCTTAAAAGAGTGTTTATTGCATTATCAACCCCAACAAAAACAATAAGCGAACAAAAAGATGAAAAGAGACGAACAAATTTTCGACATCATCGAGAAAGAGCACCAACGCCAGCTGAAGGGCATTGAGCTCATTGCATCCGAGAACTTCGTGAGCGACCAAGTCATGCAGGCCATGGGCTCCTGCCTCACCAACAAGTACGCCGAAGGCTATCCAGGCAAGCGCTACTATGGAGGATGCGAGGTCGTAGACCAAAGTGAAACCATCGCCATTGAACGTATCAAGCAGATTTTCGGTGCCGAATGGGCCAACGTGCAACCCCACTCGGGGGCACAGGCCAATGCTGCCGTATTCCTGGCCGTACTGAACCCCGGCGACAAGTTCATGGGTCTGAACCTGGCACATGGCGGTCATCTCTCTCACGGCTCGCTCGTCAACACATCGGGCATCATCTATACTCCCTGTGAATACAACCTGAACCAAGAAACCGGCCGCGTGGATTATGACCAAATGGAAGAAGTGGCCCTGCGCGAACAGCCCAAGCTCATCATCGGCGGTGGATCGGCCTACTCCCGCGAGTGGGACTACAAGCGTATGCGTGAAATCGCCGACAAGGTGGGAGCCATCCTGATGATAGACATGGCCCACCCCGCAGGCCTCATCGCTGCCGGACTGCTGGACAACCCCGTGAAGTATGCCCACATCGTGACCTCCACCACCCACAAGACCCTTCGTGGTCCTCGTGGCGGCATCATCCTCATGGGCAAGGACTTCCCCAACCCCTGGGGCAAGAAGACGCCCAAGGGCGAAATCAAGATGATGTCCCAGCTTCTCGACTCTGCCGTATTCCCCGGCATACAGGGCGGACCGCTGGAACACGTCATCGCAGCCAAGGCCGTAGCTTTTGGTGAAATCCTGCAGCCCGAGTGGAAAGAATATGCCGCACAGGTGAAGAAGAACGCCGCCGTACTGGCTGAAGAGTTGATAAAACGTGGTTTCACCATCGTGAGCGGCGGTACGGACAACCACTCTATGCTCGTGGACCTGCGTTCCAAATATCCGGACCTCACCGGCAAGGTAGCCGAAAAGGCACTGGTATCGGCCGACATCACGGTGAACAAGAACATGGTGCCCTTCGACAGCCGCTCGGCTTTCCAAACCTCCGGTATTCGTCTGGGTACACCGGCCATCACCACCCGAGGTGCCAAGGAAGACCTCATGGTGGAAATCGCGGAAATGATTGAAACCGTGCTGTCCAACGTGGACAACGAAGAGGTTATCAAAGCAACCCGTGCCAAAGTAAACCGAATCATGGAAAAATACCCCATATTTGCATATTGAAACAATTCATTTTTAATAAAGCATGAATTATCTCAAACGTGCTCTTTGTGAAAAGGGCACGTTTTTTTCTTTATCCCCATTTAATTCACTACATTTGTCCCCAAATCAACTTTAAAACACATTGAAAATGAAGAAATCATTAGCATGGATTGCAACTGCTGCCTTATTGGCAGCCTGCAACAGCGGAAACGGCTATGTCGTTACCGGTAGCGTGGAAGGTGCAGCCGACGGTGACACAATCTACCTGGCTACCGTACAGGGACGCCAACTCGCCAATCTGGACACTACCGTCATCAGCAACGGAAAATTCAAGTTCGAAGGCAAGCAGGACACGGCTGTCCTGCGCTATGTCTGCTACACCCCTGAAGGCGACCAGCCTCAGCGGACAGACTTCTTCCTGGAGAACGGCCGCATCAACATCCAGCTGGCCAAAGACGAGAAGAACAACACCATCGGTGGCACGGCAAACAACGATACCTACATGGCTCTCAAGCAGCAGAACCGTGAGGCCAGTGCCAGAATGATGGAAATCCGTGAAGCTGTAAACGACCCCTCCCTCACCGATGAAGCACGCCAAAAGCTGATTGATGAATACGAGAGCATCGATGAACAGCTTGTCAACAACATGAAGGCGGCCGCTACACAAAACATCACCAACGCAGTGGGCATACAGATGCTGAAGCGCACCTACTATGATATGTCCATCGAGGAGATTGAAGCACTCATCCCGCAGATTCCTGCCGAGTTTGCCAAGGACGAACAGATTGTCTACATCAAGGAGATGACCGAGAAGAAGAAAAAGACTGCCGAGGGACAGAAGTTCATCGACTTCACCATGAAGACTCCTGAAGGCCAGGAGGTGAAGCTGTCCGACTATGTAGGCAAGGGCAAGGTGGTATTGGTAGACTTCTGGGCCAGCTGGTGTGGTCCCTGCTGCCGTGAAATGCCCAACCTGGTGGAGGTCTATGCCCAATACAAAGACAAGGGCTTCGAAATAGTAGGTGTCTCACTGGACCGCGATGCAGAATCCTGGAAGAAGGCCATTCAGGAGTTGAACATCACCTGGCCTCAAATGTCTGACTTGAAGTTCTGGAAGTGTGAAGGCGCACAGCTCTACGCCGTGAACAGCATTCCCCACACCGTGCTGATAGCTGCCGACGGCACTATCCTTGCCCGCGGCCTGCATGGTGCCGAAGTGGCTGAAAAGGTGGCTGAAGCACTGAAATAAAATGTGTACTTTTTCACGGTTATGTTTTAAGTGTGGAAACTCAAAGATAACCCCAAAGGGCTGACCTTCCAAATCGGAGGCCAGCCCTCTCTTTTTTGTGGCGCGCTAAGGTTTAGCGGACAGTAATAATAAACTATTAGAGTCTGTTTTGAATTTATTCAGCCTTTTTATGAGGAGTCTTTTCGAGATATTTTGGTTGTTCTTTCAAGGAGCATAGCGGGCTATGTGACGAGAAAGAACGGGCAAAAGAGCCGAAAAGGAACTCATGGAAAGCGAATAATAAAAGAATGGAATAAATTCAAAACAGACTCTTAGTTAGCAGCGTTCTTCACGAGGAAGTAGAGCTGTTGGTTAGAGTCCCTCACCCCAGGAAGTCCTTTACGAAACGTTCGATGTAGTCGGTGGTGCGGTCCACTCCAAGCACGGAAGAGTCGATGCAGAGGTGGTAGCTGGCGGCAGCCCCCCAGGTCTTGTAGGTGTAATAGTTGTAGTAGGCGGCACGGCGTTTGTCCTCCTTCTCTATCATCTCCAGTGCTTCATCTTCGGAGACACCGTGTAGGCGACAGAGGCGTTGTGTACGGTCGGCCAGGGAGGCCGAGATGAAGATATTGATACAGCGGGGATTGTCGCGCAGGATATAGTCGGCACAACGTCCCACGAAGAGACAGGAACGCTCCTCGGCCAGGCGTCGGATAACGTCGCTCTGCACCTTGAAGAGCGCATCATTGCTCAGGCAGTTCAGTGTAGGGATGCTGCCCTCACTGATAAAGGGGAAGCGCATGCCCAGCAGGCCGCCTATAATCCCTTGTGAGGTGCGCTCATCGGCCCGTTCGAAGAACTCCTTGCACAGGCCGCTCTCCTCAGAGGCCAGCCTGATCAGTTCCTTGTCATAGAAAGTGATGCCCAGTCTCAAGGCCAGCTTTTCGCCAATCTCGCGACCGCCACTGCCCAGCTGTCGCCCTATGTTTACCACAAAATTGTTTCCCATGATTTCACTATTTAGCTTGTAGCGACAGCAAATATATGGAATCATTTGGAATATCCGTGCAAACAGGCGCGATTATTTGCATCACCCGATGTAGACATTCACACCCAGCGACACGAACAGACGGTCTCCCTCCTGGAAAAACTCTATCTTGTCTTCGCGTGCCAGCCAGCCAAGGGCAGCGTTCAGTTCGCGGTCGCGCATGCCCGACTGCTCTTTCAGTTCGTCATAGTTCCAACGGCCGTAGTCGTAGAGCATGTGCCAGATTTTTCCGGCGTTCAGTCCTATTTCAATCTTGTTCATTTCCGTTCTGTTTTAATGTGATTTCCTCCATAAACAAGAAAGCCGCAGTGTCAGTTCAATGACACCACGGCTTTCTACCTTTAAATTATGTCTATGGAATGCAGATTACATCATGCCGCCCATGCCACCCATACCGGGGTTCATCGGCATTTCGGGCTTCTCTTCCTTCTTCTCCACGATGACACACTCGGTGGTGAGGAACATGCCGGCGATGCTGGCTGCGTTCTCCAAGGCCACACGGGTCACCTTGGCAGGGTCTACCACGCCAGCGGCATGCAGGTTCTCGTAGACATCGGTACGGGCGTTGTAACCGAAGTCACCTTTGCCCTCGCGTACCTTCTGCACCACCACGGCACCTTCCTTACCTGCATTGGCACAGATTTGGCGGAGCGGTTCTTCGATGGCACGCTTGATGATGTGGATACCGGTAGTCTCGTCGGCATTGTCGCCTTCCAGACCTTCCAGACTCTCCAAGGCACGGATGTAGGCCACACCACCACCCGGTACGATACCCTCTTCGATGGCGGCACGAGTGGCACGCAAGGCATCGTCTACGCGGTCTTTCTTCTCCTTCATCTCCACCTCGCTGGCGGCACCGACATAGAGCACGGCTACACCACCTGACAGCTTGGCCAGACGTTCCTGCAGTTTCTCCTTGTCATAGTCGCTCTTCGTAGTGGCGATTTGAGCCTTGATCTGTTCGCAACGCTCCTTGATGAGCTGCTTGTCACCGGCACCGTTCACGATGGTAGTGTTGTCCTTGGAGACGGTAATCTTGTCGGCCTTACCCAGCATCTCGATGGTAGCCTGTTCCAGCTTCAAGCCCTTCTCCTCGCTGATGACTACGCCACCGGTCAGCACGGCGATATCTTCCAGCATCTCCTTGCGACGGTCACCGAAGCCCGGAGCCTTCACGGCACAAATCTTCAGTTGGCTGCGCAGACGGTTCACTACCAATGTGGTCAACGCTTCGCTGTCCACATCCTCGGCAATGACGAGCAGGGGACGGCCGGTCTGTACGGCAGGTTCCAGGATAGGGAGGAAGTCCTTCAGGTTGCTGATTTTCTTGTCATAGATGAGGACGTAGGGGTTCTCCATCTCACACTCCATCTTCTCCGTGTTGGTCACGAAGTAGGGAGAGAGGTAGCCACGGTCGAACTGCATACCTTCCACTACGCCAATGGTGGTCTCGGTACCCTTGGCCTCTTCGATGGTGATGACGCCATCCTTGCTCACCTTGCGCATGGCATCGGCGATGAGCTTGCCGATAACGGGGTCGTTGTTGGCACTGACGGTACCTACCTGCTCAATCTTGTCGTAGTTGTCGCCCACGGTTTCAGACTGTGCCTTGATGCTTTCCACCACCTTGGCCACGGCCTTGTCTATACCGCGCTTGATGTCCATCGGACTGGCGCCTGCAGTGACATTCTTCAGGCCTTCGGCCACGATGGCCTGAGCCAATACGGTAGCGGTGGTCGTACCGTCGCCGGCGTCGTCACCCGTCTTGCTGGCCACTTCCTTCACCAACTGTGCGCCGGTGTTCTGATAAGCGTCTGCCAACTCCACTTCCTTGGCCACCGTCACACCGTCCTTGGTGATGTGGGGAGCGCCAAACTTCTTCTCGATGATTACATTGCGACCTTTAGGGCCGAGTGTTACCTTCACTGCGTTTGCCAATGTGTCAATGCCCTTCTTCAACTGGTCACGGGCATCGATATTGAATAAGATTTCTTTTGCCATAGCTTTTGGATTTTAAAATTGTGAATCTTGAATGGGGAGTCTCATCGACTTGTCAACGAATCATCCCAATACTGCGAGTACGTCGCTCTGACGCATGATGAGATACTTGGTGCCTTCGATTTCCAGCTCTGTGCCGGCATACTTGCCATAGAGCACGGTGTCGCCCACCTTCAGCACCATTTCCTCGTCTTTCGTACCGTTTCCGGCTGCGATGACTTCGCCCTTCAGGGGTTTCTCCTTGGCGGTGTCGGGGATGATGATACCGCCGATTGTCTTCTCTTCTGCGGGTGCAGGGAGTATCAGAACTCGGTCTGCCAATGGTTTAATGTTCATAATTGTCCTTTCGTTTATATTATACATTATTTATTCTGTCTCACTTGACTTACGCAAGCACAAGAGACATTGCGAAAACCGTGCCAAAGGCTTTTTTGTTCGACATGGCAGGAATAGACTGCCATTTTGGCGCGAAGGCTGACAGAAAAAAAAGAATCTTCCGCAACCCTAACCCTATTGCGGAAGATTCACATGGAAACTGCATTATGCACAAGGCATCAACAGCCTCCGTTTTTCTTTTTGGCAACGATGGCATCGATGACGGCTACGGCCGTGATGTTCACGATGTCGCGCACGGAGCTTTCAAAGTCGGTGAAGTGGATGGGCTTGTTCAGACCCATCTGGATGGGACCGATGAGTTCGGCATCGGCATCCATGGCCTGCAACAGCTTGTAGGAAGCGTTGGCCGAACTCAGGTTGGGGAAGACGAGCGTGTTCACGTCCTTGCCCTTCAGCTTGGTGAAGGGGTACTTGGTGTCGCGCATCTCCTTGTTCAGGGCAAAGTTCACCTGCATCTCGCCGTCCACAGCCAGGTCGGGATAGGTGCGCTGCAGGTAGTCCACCGCTTCGTGAACCTTCACGGGGCTGCCCTCGTTGTCTGCGCCGAAGTTGCTGTAGCTCAACATAGCCATCACGGGAGTGTGGTTGAAGAAGCGCACGGTGTGTTCGCTCAAGCGGGCCACATCGATGAGCGTTTCGGTGTCGGGATGACGGTTAATCAGCGTGTCGGCCAGGAAGTAGGTACCCTTCTTGGAGTTCAGGATGTGCATGGTGCCGAAGTGGTTGTACTCGGGCTGTATGCCGATAACTTCCTTGGCTACCTTGATGGTGTTGCTGTACTTGGTGTAGAGACCGGTGATGAAGGCGTCGGCTTCGCCCGTCTCCACCATCATCATGCCGAAATAGTTGCGCTCGAACATCTTGTCGTTGGCCTCCTCGTAAGTGGCTCCCTCGCGGGCACGCTTGTCGGCCAGGATGCGGGCATAGCGTTCGCGGCGCGGGGCTTCATTGGGGTGGCGCAGGTTCACTATTTCGATACCTTCCAAACTCAGTTCCAGTTCCTTGGCCAGCTTCTCGATGGCTTCGTCATTGCCCAACAGGATGGGGTGGCAAATGCCTTCGGCCTTGGCCTCCACGGCAGCCTTCAGCATGTTGGGGTGGATGCCTTCGGCAAAGACCACGCGCTGCGGATTGCGGCGGGCAGTGTCGCGCAACTGGCGGGTGAGCTTGCTCTCCTGACCCATCAGTTCCTTCAGGTGCTGACGGTAGGCCTCCCAGTCTTCAATGGGCTTGCGGGCCACTCCGCTCTCCATAGCTGCACGGGCCACGGCCATGGAGACCTCGGTGATGAGGCGCGGATCCACGGGTTTCGGGATGAAGTAGTCGGGACCGAAGGTGAAGTTGTTCACGTGATAGACCTCGTTCACCACGTCGGGCACGGGCTGCTTGGCCAGTGCGGCAATGGCGCGCACGGCTCCCAGTTTCATCTCTTCATTGATGGCCGTAGCCGCCACGTCGAGGGCACCACGGAAGATATAGGGGAATCCGATGACGTTGTTGATTTGGTTGGGATAGTCGCTGCGGCCGGTGGACATCAGCACGTCGGGACGTGCGGCCATGGCATCCTCATAGGAGATTTCCGGCACGGGGTTGGCCAGGGCGAACACGATGGGGTGGTCGGCCATGCTGCGCACCATGTCTTGCGTCAGCACGTTGCCCTTGGAGAGTCCCAGGAAGACATCGGCACCGCGCACGGCCTCTTCCAGCGTGGTGATGTCGCGACGGTCGGTGGCAAAGTAACGCTTCATCTCATTGCCCGGACGATCCAGTCCCTCGCGGTCGCTGCGAATGACGCCCTTGGAGTCCAGCATGATGATGTTGCTGTGAGTGGCGCCCAGGGCTTCATAGAGCTTGGTGCAGGAGATGGCTGCCGCACCGGCACCGTTCACCACAATCTTCACGTCCTCAATCCGTTTGCCGGCCACTTCCAGGGCGTTTATCAAGCCCGCACTGGAGATGATGGCCGTACCGTGCTGATCGTCGTGCATTACGGGGATGTCCAGTTCTTCCTTCAGCCGGCGCTCTATCTCGAAACACTCGGGAGCCTTGATGTCTTCCAGGTTGATGCCGCCAAAGGTGGGGGCAATGGCCTTCACGGCTTCGATGAACTTGTCGGGGTCTTTCTCGTTCACCTCAATGTCGAACACGTCAATGCCGCCATAGATTTTGAAGAGCAGTCCCTTGCCCTCCATCACCGGTTTGCCGGCCATGGCACCTATGTCGCCCAGGCCCAGTACAGCCGTACCATTGGAAATCACGGCCACCAGATTGCCCTTGGCGGTATATTTGTAGGCATCCTGCGGATTCTTCTCTATCTCCAGACAGGGTTCGGCCACTCCGGGGGAGTAAGCCAGTGAAAGGTCGGTCTGCGTACTATAAGGTTTGGTGGGCACCACTTCTATCTTGCCCGGCTTGCCTTGCGAATGATAGAGCAAGGCTGCCTCCTTGGTTATTTTTACCATATCTAATCGTTTTTGTTATAAATCGCCGCAAATTTACAGATTTATGTTGAAGATTTCATCTAAAAAGGCTATTTTTGTCGAATATACAACATTATTTCCATATTCCTGACTTTATGAAAGCATACAGAACAGCCTTCGTCTGCAGCCTCTTCCCGGCTCTGCTATCGGCTCTGTCGCCGCTCCTCACGGGATGCCAAAGCGACAGCAAGCAACCCCAAGCCCCCATTGAACTCTCCTGGCGCATGGACTCCTTAGACACTCGCCGGGGCGGGTATGTCAACACCTTCGTCGTGAAAAACTGCTCCTCCGCCCCGTTGCAGGAGGGATGGAGCATCTACTACTGCCAACTGCCGCGCGGCATTGAGGTGGCCGACAGCCTGCCCGCCACCGTACAGACCGTCAACGGCAATTATTTCCGCATCGTCCCCACCACGCACTACCGTCCGTTGGCACCCGGTGACAGCCTCTGCCTCAGTTTCCGATGTGCCGGTTCATTGGAGCGCTACACGCATCTGCCCGAAGGAGCCTACTGGGTGGGCAGCGACGGCACTCCCATAGACCTCACGCTGAAGAGCACTCCCCTGCCGGCAAGCATCGCCTCCCGCTATCCTGACGCCGGGCGGGTGTATGCCTTCAACGCCACTCTCCCCCCTGCCCCAAGCCTGCAGCAGACCGACATCATCCCCACGGTGAAGCAGGCCGTCAGTGGCGAAGGAAGCATCTGCTTGGAGCGTGGCGTCAGCATCATTGCCCCCGAACAGTTCAAGAGCGAAGCCTCCCTGCTTCAGGAGCAGCTGACGACCCTCTATGGCATCAGGGTGAGCGACACGGCACCGGTCGCCATCTCTCTGGAACAGCTGCCGCCCGAACAGCTTTCCCGGCAGCACCCCGAAGCCTATCGCATATATATAAGTAACGCGCGCGCGTGCATATCAGCCTCCACCCCCCACGGCATATTCAACGGCACGCAGACCCTGCTGGCCATGCTGAAGGGAACGGAAAGGCCCTACACGCTGCAGGGAGCCGACATCAGCGACTACCCCGACATGGACTATCGCGGGGTCATGATAGACATTGTGCGCAACTTCACCACCTTGGACAACCTGAAGCGCATGATAGACCTGCTGGCCTCCTACAAGATGAACACGCTGCAGTTCCACTTCAACGACGATGAGGGATGGCGCTTAGAGATTCCCGGCCTGCCCGAACTGACCGAGGTGGGCGGCAGGCGCGGACACACCACCGACGAACGCGACCGCCTCTATCCCGGCTATGCCGGCGGAAGTAATCCCCGGCCGGGCAGCCTGGGCAACGGCTACTACACCCGCAAGGAGTTCATCGACCTGCTGCGCTATGCCGCCGCACGCCACGTCCACATCATCCCCGAAATGGAGACCCCCGGCCATGCCCGGGCTGCCATCGTCTCCATGAAGGCCCGCTATGACAAGTACCTCTCCACCAACCCGGCCAAAGCCCTGGAGTATATGCTGGTGCACCCCGAAGACACCTCGCACTACCTCTCCGTGCAGCACTACAGCGACAATGTGCTGGACGTGGCCCTGCCCTCCACCTACCGTTTCATCGCCAAGGTGGTGAGCGAGCTGCAGGCCATGTATCGCGAGGCCGGCCTGGAGATGACCTCCTTCCACCTGGGCGGTGACGAAGTGGCCGAAGGTGCCTGGAGCGGCTCGCCCGCCTGCCACGAACTGCAGCGGAAGCGGGGCATGAGCCGCAGCGACCTGCCCGAATACTACATCACCCGCGCCGCCCACGTGCTGGACAGCCTGGGCGTGAAGTTCAACGGTTGGCAGGAGGTGGCCATGGGGCATCGTCCGGAGGCACACCGCCAGCTCACCGCACAGGCGGCAGGCGTGAACTGCTGGACGGCCGTGCCCGACTGGGGCACCGACGGTGTGGTCTATGAGATAGCCAACAGCGGCTATCCCGTCGTGCTGAGCAACGTCTGCAACTTCTATATGGACATGGCCTACAGCTACCATCCGGCCGAGCCGGGACTGGACTGGGGCGGCTGCGTGGACGAGGTACGCTCCTTCTCGGCCCTCCCCTTCCGCAACTACCGCTCGTGCCGCCACTCGCTCTCCGGCCATCCTTTGGACCTGTCGCAGGCCGAGGAGGACAAGCCGATTCTGAGCGACCTGGGACGCCGGATGATGATTGGCGTATCGGCCCAGTTCTTTGCCGAGACCCTGCGCGGAGCGGAGTGGATGGAGTATCACTTCTTCCCCAAGTACATGGGCGTGGCCGAGCGTGGATGGCATACCCATCCTTCGTGGGAAGCCCTGGAGGGCGAGGCCGAAGAGCAGGCCTTCCTGCGTGAGGTCTCCCTCTATGAGCAGAAGATTGGCCGGCGGGAGATTCCCCACTGGGCCGGACGCGGCGTCAACTTCCACGTGCCCTTCCCCGGACTGATGCTCAGCGACGGCCTGCTCCATGCCAACGTCATCCTGCCCGGAGCGGAGATACGCTACACCCTGGACGGCACCACCCCCACCCTCCGGTCGCCCCTATGGACAGCCCCCGTGCCCTGCCGCGCCTCCTGCGTAAAGGCCAAGGCTTTCTACAAGGGGAAGGAGAGCGTCTGCATCACGCTTCGGAGCGAGTAGGGCAACGCCTTGCACAAAGATTGATAACACATTACAGTTCAATGGTTTACAAAGGAGTCATTCTTTATCGATTGACTCCTTTCGTATGGCCGTTGGACGAGACACGTGTGGTCCGTCGTCCATACATGTGTCGTCCGTCGTCCACACACGTGTCGTCCGTCGTCCACACATGTATGGTCCATCGCTCTATATACGTGTGCTCCATTGCCCTATATACGCATGAATGGAAAGCCCTACAAATTCCTCATGAACACCTTACAAAAGAAGCCGTAATTCCTTACTCAACCCCACACGACAAGCCGCTTCATACTGTAAACATTTCCCCTATCTATTAACAGATGTAAAACAGAGGCTCAAAAAAGGAGGTCAACTGGGAAGAATTTTTTTCTCAGCTGGCCCCTCTATTTTTCACAGCAGGGGAAGAAGGGGTCAGTCCGTGCCCGTGGGCGTATCAAAAAAGAAAGATGGATGTGTTCGGAATGACACATCCATCTTTTTGAGCCTCTTGTCGGATTCGAACCAACGACCCCGAGATTACAAATCACGTGCTCTGGCCAACTGAGCTAAAGAGGCGGGTGGGTAAGCTTACTATATCGCGCCGCTACAACCAACTACCTTTGCTGCCGTCAAGCCCTGGAGGATTCGAAGGGAGCTGGCCGTATAGGACTTACCCGTTTTCGTTTGCGGGTGCAAAGGTAGGTATTTTTTTCGTTCCCGCAATAGGGGCTCCAAACTTTTTTCAACTTTAACAGGAATATGAAGGGATTGCATCTATTATTTTTATACCTTTGCGCCATTATTCTTTTGAGCAATGAGTGAAAACAGAATTTATATGCAACGCTATGCCATGCAGTTCGGCACCTACATGGGCATCTTTTGGATTGTAAAGTTCATCCTGTTCCCACTGGGCATGACCCATTCGTTCCTCTCCTTCCTGTTTCTGGGACTGACAGTGGCCGTTCCCTTCATGGGCTATCGCTTTGCCCGCATGTACCGCGACCACTTTTGTGAAGGGGCCATCAGCTTCTTCCAAGCCTATATGTTCACGCTGTTCATGTACATGTTTGCCGCGCTGCTTACGGCTGTGGCCCACTACGTCTACTTCCGCTTCATCGACCAGGGGTTCATCATCAATACCCTGGACAGCCAGATAGACCAGGTGGCGCAGATGGAGCTTCCCCAGTTGGAGGGCTACGTGAAACTCTACCGCGACGCACTGGACAGTGTGCGCAACCTGACGGCCGTGAACATCACCATGCAGCTTTTCTCGAGCAATGTCTTCTGTGGTGCCCTGCTGGGCCTGCCCACAGCCCTGCTGGTGATGAAATCCAAGAAAGTATAAGCAAAATCATTCGATACAAGACAAATGGACATATCTGTAGTCATACCGCTATACAACGAAGAGGAGTCCCTCCCCGAACTGTATGCCTGGATAGAACGGGTGATGCAGGAGCACGGCTTCACGTATGAGGTCATCTTCGTGAACGACGGCAGTACCGACCGCTCCTGGCAGGTCATTGAAGAGTTGAAGCAACGCTCTCCCCACGTGAAGGGCATCAAGTTCCGCCGCAACTATGGCAAGTCGCCGGCCCTCTACTGTGGCTTCGAGCAGGCCGAGGGCAACGTGGTCATCACCATGGATGCCGACCTGCAGGACAGTCCCGACGAGATACCCGAACTCTACCGCATGATAACGGTAGAGGGCTATGACCTGGTATCCGGCTGGAAACAGAAACGCTACGACCCCCTGTCGAAGACGATTCCCACCAAGCTGTTCAATGCCACAGCACGCAAGGTGTCGGGCATCAAGAACCTGCACGACTTCAACTGCGGGCTGAAAGCCTATCGCTGCGAAGTGGTGAAGAGCATCGAGGTGTATGGCGAAATGCACCGCTACATCCCCTACCTGGCCAAGACGGCCGGCTTCGGACGCATCGGCGAGAAGGTGGTCCACCACCAGGCACGCAAGTATGGCAAGACCAAGTTCGGCCTGAACCGCTTCGTGAACGGCTACCTGGATCTCATCTCCCTGTGGTTCCTCTCCACCTTCGGTGTGAAGCCCATGCACTTCTTCGGCCTGCTGGGCTCGCTGATGTTCATCCTGGGCTTCATCGCCGTGCTCATCGTGGGCTTCGGCAAGCTCTACTACATGAACCACGGCATGCCCTACCGGTTAGTGACCGATTCGCCCTACTTCTACCTGGCACTCACCTCCATGATTATCGGCACGCAGCTCTTCGTGGCCGGATTCCTGGGCGAGCTTATCTCACGCAATGCCCCCGAACGCAACAAGTATCAGATAGAGAAAATCCTATAAGAGACATATATACCTTATTAATATAGTACAAGAGATGAAGAAGAACCTGACCCGCCTTTTCATACTGGGCATACTCGCCTGCCCGATTATCGGCATGGCCGTGGCCTGCTCGGAAGAGGAAGACTGCTCCATGACCACACGCGCCATGCTCTACTGTAACCTCTACACCATAGACGAAGAGAGCAACACGGTGAAGAAAGACACCCTGAAGAGCCTGACCATCACGGCCTGGGGAACGGACAGCGTCATCCTGAACAGGGGCTCCAACGTGAAGGACCTGACACTGCCCCTGCGCTACACGGCCGACTCCACCGTGCTGGTGTTCCACTATGACGAGGGACGCGACACCCTGATTATCCGCCAGACCAACACACCCTACTTCGTGTCCATGGATTGCGGATACCAGATGCAGCAGGAGGTGAGAAGCGTCAGCTACACGCGCCACTTGCTCGATTCTATTTATATTTCAGAAGCAGAAGCCAACATCTATGGAACGGAGAACCTCAAGTTATTCTATTAATCGCACGCTGGGACTCATCCTGTTCCTGTGTCTCCTGCTGGGCCAGCCGCTGTCGGCACAGGTGAGCGGCGGAAGTCCCTCCCAAGGCAACACTCCCCGAAAGGCCGAGAAGAAGGAGAAGGTGCAGGAGGTTCCCGAAGCACCGCTCTACAACGGACTGTCCGTGGGACTGGACCTGTGGGGACTGGGCGGAAAGGTGCTGGGCAGTGACTTCCTGAGCACGGAAGTGTCGGTCAGCGCCAACCTGAAGAACCGCTACTTCCCCATCGTGGAACTGGGCTATGGCACCACCGATGCCTGGAATGACAAGGGAACCAACTACAAGACCTCGGCTCCCTACTTCCGCATCGGCATGGACTACAACACGCTCTACAACAAGGCCCACGGTCACATGCTTCTGGTGGGACTGCGCTATGCGGCCACCAGCTTCAAGTATGACGTCATGGCGTTAGACATCAACGACCCCATCTATGGCGGCAGCGTGGGCAACCCCAACCTGGAAGATGACATCTGGGGCGGCAGCCAGCCCTTCAACCACAAGGGGATGAAAGGCTCCATGCAATGGATAGAGTTCTGCGTGGGCATCAGGGCTCACATCTGGCAGAATCTCTATATGGGATGGGCCATGCGCTTCAAGTTCAAGACATCGGCCACTACCGGCCAGTATGGCGACCCCTGGTACGTTCCCGGATTCGGAAAGTATGCCTCCAACAAACTGGGCGTCAGCTATACCATAACCTATAAACTCCCGTATTGACCCCATGAGTACCATTGAAATATGGCTGTTGGCCGTAGGGCTTGCCATGGACTGTTTCGCCGTCTCCATCGCCAGCGGCATCCTGCTGAAGCGGGTACGCCTGCGTCCCATGCTGGTCATGGCTTTCTTCTTCGGTCTGTTTCAGGCCCTGATGCCGCTGATAGGTTGGATAGGTGCCAGTCTGTTCAGCCACCTGATAGAGGAGATAGACCACTGGATAGCCTTTGCCATCCTGTTGCTGCTGGGCGGCAACATGGTGAAGGAGTCGCTGAAGGACGACGATTGCAAGCATGAGTTCGACCCCACCCGACTGAAGGTGGTGCTGGCCCTGGCTGTAGCCACCAGCATTGACGCCCTGGCCGTTGGGGTCTCCTTCGCCTTTCTGGGCATCAAGGAGATGGGCGACATGCTCCATCCCGTCCTGGTCATCGGACTGGTCTCCTTCCTGCTCTCCCTGACGGGACTGCTGTTCGGCATCCGCTTCGGATGCGGCCTGGCCCGCCGACTGAAGGCGGAGCTATGGGGAGGCATCATCCTGATTCTCATCGGAGTGAAGATACTCATCGAGCACCTCTTCTTCAGTTGACGCAACTACTGTGCGTCTTGTGTTATTATTCAAATGTCACCCAATGTTCACACCATGGAAAAGAGAAGACAGAAAATATTCATCGGAGTAGCCCTGTTGCTGCTGGTCATTGCCTGGGCCTGGTCCAATCACCGCCGCCCGCAAGCCTATCAGACGGCCACCGGACTTATCTTCGGCACCATCTACAACATCACCTATCAGTATGACAACGACCTGCAGGACGAAATCGAGGCAACCCTGAAACGCTTCGACGGCTCACTCTCGCCCTTCAACGACACGGCCACCATCACGCGCATCAACCGCAATGAGGAGGTGACGACCGACTCGTTCTTCATCCGTGTTTTCCAACGCAGCAGGGAGGTATCGGCCGAAACCGGCGGTGCTTTCGACATCACCATAGCCCCCTTGGTGAATGCCTGGGGATTCGGATTCAAGAAGGGGCAGTTTCCCGACTCATCCATGATAGACAGCCTGCGAACACTCACAGGCTACGACAAGGTAGCCCTGTCGGCCGACGGCAAGGTGCAGAAGCAAGACCCACGCATCATGCTCACCTGCAGTGCCATCGCCAAGGGATATGCCGTGGACGTGGTGGCCGACCTGTTGCAACGGAAGGGCATCAAGAACCTGATGGTGGACATCGGCGGCGAGGTGGTGGTGTGTGGTACCAACCCCAAAGGTATGCCCTGGCGCATCGGCATCAACAAGCCGGTGGACGACTCGCTCTCCATACGGCAGGAGGTGCAGGAGGTGCTCCACGTCAGCAATGTGGGCATGGCCACCTCGGGCAACTATCGCAACTATTACTACAAGGACGGCAAGAAGTATGCCCACACCATTGACCCCCGCACCGGTTATCCCGCCGAGAACGAGATTCTGTCGGCCACGGTCATCGCTGCCGACTGCATGAGTGCCGACGCCTATGCCACGGCCTTCATGGTCATGGGCTTGCAGGAGGCCGAACGTTTCACCGACTCCCGTCCCGACATTGACGCCTGCTTCATCTATACCGACTCACTGGGCACGCTACAGATGCACTATACGAAAGGGATGAAGAAATATCTGAAGAATGATTGATCGTTGAGCATTGATTGGTTTAATCCGTGTCATCCGTACCTAAATTCACATTCGTACCTACTTACCTCTAAAAAGATATCCCATTCATTTCTTATTTCAGCAAAAAACTCTACCTTTGCCACGACATAGACAAAGGGGTGCCTCGCGAAGAGGCTGAGATTATACCCTCGAACCTGACGCAGATAATGCTGCCGTAGGAATTGTGGATATCGTTTTACGTCTGTGCCCGTCCGGGCACTTCTTCTATCAAGGCTTCTCCTTTGTCGGCATCAATCTAAAGGCAAGAAGTATGAAACTGACAGTAAACAATCGGACTATCGAGACTACAGCGGAGACCGTGTCGGCCCTCGCCAATGAACTCGCATTGCCGGCCGCAGGCGTGGCCGTAGCTGTGAACAACCGCATGGTGCCCCGCACAGAATGGGAGACGTATGCCCTCACCGAAGGCATGCAAGTGGTCATCATCAAGGCTGCATGTGGAGGATGAACAGGATGGACAGAGCGAAATGCCGGGTGCAGTTCATCACGCACACGACAGCACATTACGGCTACCTTGACTCGGCACAGATAGCCCTGCAGGGCGGATGCCGGTGGGTACAGCTGCGCATGAAGGGAGCGACGGACGAAGAGGTGGAGCCTGTAGCCCGCGAGGTGCAACGGATGTGCCGCGAAGCGGGAGCTGTCTTCATCATTGACGACCGTGTGGAACTGGTGAAGAAGTTAGGAGCCGACGGTGTACACCTGGGCAAGAACGACATGCCGCTGAAGGAGGCACGAAGCATCCTGGGAAACGGATTCATCATTGGCGGTACGGCCAACACCTTCGACGACGTGAAGAGCCACCACGAGGCGGGAGCCGACTACATCGGCTGCGGTCCCTTCCGCTACACCACGACCAAGAGCAACCTCTCACCCATCCTGGGAGCGGAGGGCTATCGTCTCATCATCAACCGGATGAGAGAGACCGGCATCAGTCTTCCCCTCGTTGCCATCGGCGGCATCACGCAGGCCGACATCCCCACGCTTATGGAGACCGGCATCAGCGGCATTGCCCTCAGCGGAAGCATCCTCCGCGCCGACCAACCAGTGGAAGAGATGAGGAAAGTGGTCCAGCAGTTAGATTCCCCAATCCAATAACCAATAACCATCAACTATCCAACTATCATCTATCAATTACCAACTATCAATTATCAACTATCAACTGCCCATATGGAAAAGCTAATCATTGCGGGGCGTGAATTCTCGTCCCGTCTGTTCTTGGGAACAGGAAAGTTCAACTCCAACCAACAGATGGAACAGTCCATCCTGGCCTCGGAAACGGAGATGGTGACCGTAGCCATGAAGCGCATCGAGCTGGACAACACCGAAGACGACATGTTGCTGCACATCAAGCATCCCCACATCCAACTACTGCCCAACACCTCAGGCGTGCGCAATGCCGAGGAGGCCGTGTTTGCCGCCCAGATGGCCCGTGAAGCCTTTGGCACCAACTGGCTGAAGTTGGAGATTCATCCCGACCCGAAATACCTGCTGCCCGACTCTGTGGAGACCCTGAAGGCCACCGAGGAGCTGGTGAAGCTGGGCTTCGTCGTGTTGCCCTACTGCCAGGCCGACCCCACCCTGTGCAAGCATCTGGAAGAGGCCGGTGCCGCCACCGTGATGCCGCTTGGTGCCCCCATCGGCACCAACAAGGGATTGCAGACCCGTGACTTCCTGCGCATCATCATTGAGCAGGCCAATGTGCCGGTCATTGTGGATGCCGGCATCGGAGCACCCAGCCACGCCGCCGAAGCGATGGAGATGGGAGCCTCGGCCTGTCTGGTGAACACCGCCATCGCCGTAGCCGGCAACCCCGTGGAGATGGCCATCGCCTTCAAGGAGGCCGTCATCGCCGGCCGACGAGCCTATGAGGCCGGACTGGGTGCCACGAGCGACCAACTGATAGCGGAAGCCTCATCACCACTCACCGCATTCCTGAATGAATAACCAAGGTTGAGCTTGCAAAACTAAAGTATTAACAACACACTGAAATATGAGCAAAGATATCTATTACGCCCAGCGCGAAAAAGTCTATATGAGCGGTACGCTCTATCCCGACATCCGGGTAGGCATGCAGCGAGTGAACCTCACCCCCACCGTAAGCATCGTTGACGGGGAAAAGGTCCTTACCCCCAACGACCCCGTCTACATCTACGACACCAGTGGTCCGTTCAGTGACCCCAACATCCAGATTGACCTGGAAAAGGGTATCAACCGCATCCGCCAGTCCTGGATAGAAGCCCGCCAAAAGGCCGGACAACCCATCGGGCATCTGGCCTGCGCCCGTGCCGGCATCATCACGCCCGAGATGGAGTATGTCTCCATCCGCGAAAACATGAACTGTCGTGAACTGGGTATCGAGACCTCCATCACGCCCGAGTTCGTCCGTCAGGAGATTGCCGAGGGACGCGCCGTGTTGCCCGCCAACATCAACCATCCGGAGAGCGAGCCGATGATCATCGGACGCAACTTCTTAGTAAAAATCAATACCAACATCGGCAACTCGGCCACCTCATCTTCCATCGACGAGGAGGTGGAGAAGGCCGTGTGGAGCTGCCGTTGGGGTGGCGACACGCTGATGGACCTCTCCACAGGCAACAACATCCACGAGACCCGCGAATGGATTCTGCGCAACAGTCCCGTTCCCGTAGGCACCGTACCCATCTATCAGGCTCTGGAGAAGGTGGACGGCCGGGTGGAAGAACTGACCTGGGAAATCTACCGTGACACCCTCATCGAACAGTGCGAACAAGGCGTGGACTACTTCACCATCCATGCCGGCATCCGCCTGAAGAACGTCCACCTGGCCGACAAGCGGACATGCGGCATCGTGAGCCGTGGCGGAAGCATCATGAGCAAGTGGTGCCTGACGAAGCAGCGAGAGAGCTTCCTCTATGAGCACTTCGACGAGATTTGCGACATTCTGGCCCGCTATGACGTGGCCGTCTCCTTAGGCGACGGATTGCGTCCGGGCTGCATTGCCGATGCCAACGATGAAGCACAGTTTGCCGAACTGGACACCCTGGGCGAACTGGTGCTCCGCGCCTGGCAGAAGAACGTGCAGGCTTTCATCGAAGGCCCCGGCCATGTGCCTCTCCACAAGATTCGGGAAAACATGGAACGTCAAATCGAGAAGTGCCACAACGCTCCTTTCTACACTCTCGGTCCCTTGGTTACCGACATCGCACCGGGCTATGACCACATCACCTCGGCCATCGGAGCCACACAAATCGGCTGGTTGGGCACAGCCATGCTCTGCTACGTCACTCCCAAGGAACACCTCGGCCTGCCCAACAAGGAGGATGTGCGGACCGGTGTCATCACCTACAAGATTGCCGCCCATGCCGCCGACCTCGCCAAGGGACATCCCGGTGCACAGGTTCGCGACAATGCCCTGAGCAAGGCCCGCTACGAGTTCCGCTGGCGCGACCAGTTCCACCTCTCCCTCGACCCCGACCGTGCCTTGGAGTACTTCCAGGAAGGACACCACACCGACGGTGAATACTGCACCATGTGTGGACCCAACTTCTGCGCCATGCGGTTGAGCCGGGAAGTGATTAACAAGTGAATCATTCATTGTCATCTCTTATGTTCTCAGAAGAAATAGACAAACTGTCGTGGCAAGAGACCACCGACTGCATATACAGCAAAAGCGAAGCCGACGTGCGGCGTGCCTTGTCGAAAGAGCATTGCACGGTGGACGACTTCATGGCGCTCATTTCGCCTGCCGCCGTGCCCTATATAGAGACGATGGCCCGCCTGAGCCGCCGCTACACGGAGGAGCGTTTCGGACGCACCATGTCGCTCTTCATCCCCCTCTACCTCACCAACTCGTGCGCCAACTCGTGTGTCTACTGTGGTTTCCACATCTCCAACCCGATGCCACGCACCATCCTCACTCCCGAAGAGATGGAAAACGAATACCGGGCCATCAAGCGGCTCGGTCCCTTCGAGAACCTGTTGTTGGTCACGGGGGAGAATCCGGCCAAGGCCGGCGTACCCTACCTGGCACAGGCCTTAGACATGGCCAAGCGTTACTTCGCCAACCTCAAGATTGAGGTCATGCCGCTGAAGAGCGAGGAGTATGCCGAGCTGACGCGGCATGGGCTGAACGGGGTCATCTGCTTTCAGGAGACCTACAACCGCGAACGCTACAATGTCTACCATCCACGCGGCATGAAGTCACGCTTCGACTGGCGTGTCAATGCCCCCGACCGCATGGGGCAGGCCGGTGTGCACAGCATCGGCATGGGGGTGCTCATCGGCTTGGAAGAGTGGCGCACGGATGTCACCATGATGGCTCATCACCTGCGCTACCTGCAACGCCACTACTGGCGCACCAAGTATAGCGTGAACTTCCCCCGCATGAGACCGGCCGAGAACGGCGGGTTCCAGCCCAATGTCGTCATGACCGACAAGGAACTGGCGCAGCTAACCTTCGCCATGCGCATCTTCGACCACGACGTGGACATCTCCTACTCCACCCGCGAAACACCCTTCATCCGTGACCACATGGCCACCCTGGGGGTCACCACCATGAGTGCCGGGAGCAAGACCGAGCCGGGCGGCTACTACACCTATCCGCAGGCTCTGGAACAGTTTGCCGTGAGCGACGAGCGCACGGCCTGGGAGGTGGTCCGCCGACTGAAGGAGATAGGCATCGAACCGGTATGGAAAGACTGGGACGGCAGTTTCGACCAAGGCTTCCAACACCTGAGTAACGTTTAAAAAAACTGATTCTATTCCTATGAACGAAAGATACCAACGTCAACTTCTCCTCCCGGAGATTGGCGAGGAGGGACAAGAGAAACTCCGCCGGGCCCGTGTGCTCATCGTGGGCGTAGGTGGTTTAGGAAGCCCCATTGCCCTCTATCTGACCGGTGCCGGAGTGGGCACCATCGGTCTGGTGGATGATGATGTGGTCTCCCTCAACAACCTGCACCGCCAAGTGCTCTACAGTGAGGCCGAAGTGGGACAGTCCAAGGCTGCCTGTGCCGCCCGCCGTTTGGGCGGACTGAACAGTGAGGTGTGCATCGAGCCTCACCCCATGCGGCTCACTGCTGCAAATGCCCGTGACCTCATCGCCCGGTATGACCTGGTGATAGACGGATGCGACAACTTTGCCACCCGCTTCCTCCTGTCGGACACTTGCTCGGCCCTCGGGCGTCCCTATATCTACGGAGCCATCTGCGGGCTGGAGGGACAGGTGGCCGTGCTCTGTCACGGCAAGGAAGCCTGTACCTATCGCACCCTCTTCCCCGATGAGGAGGCCACCCTGCAGATGCCTCATCCCGGCCGGCAAGTGGCGGGAGTCACCCCTGCCATCGTGGGGTCGGTAGAGGCCGGCGAGGCCCTGAAGCTCATCTGCGGCTATGGCGAGCCGCTCATCAACCGCCTATGGACAATAGACCTCCGCACGCTGCAGAGCTATATCCTGGATTTGTAACCTGCAAAAACTTAAGTAATGAAAAAGATAGTCATCACCCTCCCCCATTTCATTGACAACGAGGCGGCACGCATCGTTTCACTGTTGGACAACGGCACCGACCTGGTCCACCTCCGCAAGCCCGAAGCCGGTGAGGGCGAAGTGGCCCGACTGATTGAATCCATCCCTGTAGCCTACAGAAGCCGGCTGGTCGTCCATGACCACCATGCACTGGCCACGCGCTTCAGCCTGCACGGCATCCACCTGAACAGCCGCCATCCTCACGCTCCCGAGGGCTATCGGGGAAACATCAGCCGCTCGTGCCACTCGTTAGAGGAGATAGAACGCTACAAGCCGTCGTGCAGTTACCTTTTCCTCAGCCCCATCTTCGACAGCATCTCCAAGC
Source organism: Bacteroides sp. (assembly GCA_017471925.1). GTDB lineage: Bacteria > Bacteroidota > Bacteroidia > Bacteroidales > Bacteroidaceae > Bacteroides. The sequence continues at coordinate 10,168 of JAFURM010000059.1, read as the reverse complement.
AGGGCTACACGGCCCGCTACACCACCGAAGAGCTGGAAACGGCCCGCAAGAGAGGCATCATCGATGAACAAGTCATCGCCCTGGGAGGCGTGACAACGGAACGTTTTTCCTTGCTGCAACAGTGGGGCTTCGGAGGCGGTGCCATGCTGGGAGCGGCTTGGGAGCGCAAGACGACCAAAGAGCAAGCCACCCCTCCCGTCATCCTCACCATTGCCGGAAGCGACTGCTCGGGCGGTGCAGGCATACAAGCCGACATCAAGGCTATCTCGGCCTTGGGAGGGTATGCGGCATCGGTCATTACGGCCGTCACCGTGCAGAACACGCTGGGGGTGCAACACGCTCTGCCCATCCCCACCGAAGTGGTGGACGCACAGATTCGTGCCGTCATGGACGACCTTCAGGTGAGTGCCGTGAAGATTGGCATGGTTCACGACAGTGCGATTGCCCGTACCATTGCCGGCTGTCTGAAGCACTACCGCCCGGTCTTCACCGTCTACGACCCCGTAATGATTTCCACCAGCGGCCACCGTCTGCTGACGGAGGAGAGCATTGACACCATCAAGCAGGAACTGTTGCCACTGGCCACGCTCATTACGCCCAACCTGCACGAGGCCACGCTGCTCTGTGGCCGCACGCTGGACAGCATACCTGCTATGGAACAGGCCGCCCGCGAACTGAGCGGCACTTACGGTCCGGCCGTACTCATCAAGGGCGGACACCTCACCGGCCAGACAATGTGTGATGTGCTCTATGCCGACGGCTGCCTCTACCGCTATGTGGACGAAAAGATTGAGACCCGCAATCTGCACGGCACGGGATGCACCCTCTCCTCGGCCATAGCCACCCTACTGAGCCACGGCCATTCCCTGCCCAAAGCTGTGGAGCGGGCCAAGAGCTACATCACCCGTGCCATCAAGGCCGGCAGCAAGCATCGTATCGGACACGGCAACGGCCCGGTGTGGCACTTTGTCTGAGGAGAAGACAAATCCACATACGCAGACGGATGTCCATACACGCATCGGGCATCGCATTATACACGCTACACCCATCATCTATACGGGCAAGGAGGGAAAGAAGCAAGAGAGAAAGTGGGAGGGGAATGTTCCTTTCGGGATAAGGGAAGGGAGGAGTTTATGAGATAACAGTCGGTTCTGCATTTATAAATATTTACTGATAAATCTTTATAGCAGCAGCAGAAATGAAGCCGGAATGTGTCACTGACACGACACATCTGCAACTACATCTATAACAAGCGTTTAGAACACATTTTCGGGGTAAGGTGTGTCACTTTTGCGCCTATAACCGCAAAAGCAGTTTCAAGCAGGGTCGTTTTTGGTAAATACACCGCACATATCACAATATATGAAACGCAGATTGACGATTTGATGCCGGTGGCTACTGAATGCTCCGCCTGAAAGGGGAAACGGTGCTATCCAACTGAGGACGTCAAGAATCAAATCATTGACATTTTAGACACGGGCTCTAAGAACTTGTTTTGAATTTAGAGTCTGCTTTTTCATGCAAAACAGACTCTAAAATAGTGAAATAATCAGTGTTTATCCGTGTAATCCGTGCCTAAAACATTAACGATTCCTTACATATAAGAATAAATAATCCGACATTTTCAAGTATTTCGCGGCTAATGACACACAAAGTGACACACCTTGCCTCAAAAACAAGGCATAACTTACTGAATATAAACACTATATATCATGTGTCATCAAAGTGACACACAGAGCCGTTCAAAAGTATCCACAAAAAGTAAGCATTATGTACAATCCATTCAGGTTATTCTTTCAATAAGTGAATGCATCCAATATTGAATCCGCACCGTAATGCCCATAAAAAGAACAAATTCAAAACAGGTTTTTAGGATTATTCAGAAATAATACATAACTTTGCAGTATGACATAGGTCTATAAATGAGGCCGTGTCCAAAGATGATTTATTAACCCCAAATAGAATAGTATGATGAAAAGAATCGTTTTGTTAGCCGCTTTGTGCATGGCTATAAGCGGGATGAGTTTTGCACAGACAGCCCAGGAACTGTTGAAGGAGCGTCAGGAACTGGCCAAAGCCACCAAGGCAGAGTTGAACAAGAAGGCGAGCGATACCGCCCGCAAGGAGGCCAAGAAGTTCGAGAAAGAGGGATGGCAGGTCACTCCCGGTGCACTGCCCTTAGACCGCCAATTGGATCGCGCCTACATGATGCAGATGGCTGAATTTGACGAAGACATGTTCCCCAAATATATTATCGGTGAGGCCATGAGCATCGGAGAACACTATGACGCCGCCAAGATGCAGGCCCAGGAACTGGCCAAGCTGAACCTGGCCGCACAGATTCAGACGGAGATTACCGCCTTGGTGGAGAACTCCCTGGCCAACGAGCAGCTCTCTGAAGGACAGGCCGAGTCCATCAGCAAGAGCGTAATGGCCGGCAAGAACCTCATCTCACAAAGCATCGGACGCACCATTACCCTGGTGGAGGCCTACCGCGAAAAGAAAGGGGGCAACAAGGAGGTATTGCTGCGCATCGCCTACAGCGGCAACATGGCCAAGAAGGTGGCCAAGAAGGTCATCAAGGAAGACCTCAAGCAAAAAGGCGACGAGCTGCACGAACAGTTGGACGAACTTTTAGGCTGGTAACGGGCTATGCATATCCGTTTGTGGCTTATCCTGATGCTGCTTCCTGCCGTCCTGATGGCCCAGGAGGTGAAGGAGGTACGCGTGGAGTACACCTACCACGCCTCTGAGGACGTGTCGCCCGCACAGGCCAAGCGTACCGCCCTGGAGCGTGCCAAGATTCAGGCCATTGCCGACGAGTTCGGCACGGTGGTCACCCAGGCCAATACCACCTTCATCAGCAACGAGAACGGGAAGTCCGACGTGGACTTCTTCTCCTTAGGCGAGAGCGAGGTGAAAGGCGAATGGATAGAGACAACCGAGGAGCCGAAATATGAAATCAGCTACGGCAACGGCATGCTGGCGGTAAAGGTGACCCTCGCCGGCCGCATCCGCGAAATCCAGAAAGCATCCATCGACTTCAAGGCTGAGGTGCTGCGCAACGGCACCGACCTGAAGTTTGCCGCCACCGACTTCCGCAACGGCGATGACATGTACCTCTACTTCCAATCGCCCGCCGACGGTTTTCTGGCTGTCTACCTGCTGGACGAAGTGACCCAAAACGTCTACTGCCTCCTGCCCTACAAACACTCCACCGAGGCCGTCATGCCCGTGCGGCACGACACCTCCTATCTGCTCTTCTCCGCCGAACATGGCGGGAAGGATGCCGCGATAGTGGACGAATATACCCTGAGCTGCACACGCCAGCAGGAGCAGAATACGCTCTACATCATCTTCTCGCCCAACGAATTCGCCAAGGCCACCTCTTCGGATAAGGCCGAACTGCTGCCGCGCGAACTGAGTTTCGAAGCTTTCCAGAAGTGGTTGGTGAAGAGCCGGAGCAGAGACAACAGCATGTGTGTGGACAAACGAAACCTGACCATCAGAAAGAAATGAACCATCCATGATGAAACGAAGCATACTGGCAGCACTGACGCTGCTCACCACCCTCTGTACGGGGCTGCAGGCCCAAAACGCCGAGCTGCAGGAGTACAAGGAGAACATGAAGAAGCAGCACTATGGCGGGGCCGTCGTTGCCATGAGCAGACTGCTGAGAAACCCCGACAACCGCTGCGCCGACTACTACTACAAGCGGGCGGAAGCCTACTATAAGGAGGGCCGCTACCTCTATGCCGTGGCCGACTGCACTTCGGCGCTCTCCTATGACGCCGCACAGCCCAAGTGTTACTACCTCAGAGCCTTGTGTAAGGTGGAGGTGGGCGACCCCAGCTACCTGACCGACATGCAGAAGGCCGGACAGGACGGGCTGGACTACCTGGCCCGCAACAACGTGAGGATAGATGACGTGCTGGGCAACAACGCCAAGGAAGAAGTTCTCTCTGACGTGGATGTCTCCATTCCCGTGAACAAACGAAAGAACAGCAACACCTTTGTTCTGATTATCTCCAACGAGAAGTACTCCGAAAGCAACATCTCCGACGTGAACTTTGCCCTGAAGGACGGCAAGGTCTTTGCCGAATATTGCCAGAAAACACTCGGCGTACCCAAGGACAACATTCACATCAAGGCCAACGCCACACGTAACCAGATGCGCTCCGAAGTGAGATGGCTGAAGAACGTGGCCGACGCCTTCAACGGCGAGGCCAGTTTCATCGTCTACTACTCCGGACACGGCATGCCCGACGAGACCACCAAGAAGGCTTACCTCCTCCCCGTGGACGGCATTGCCAACGACCCCGAGAGTGCCTACGCCCTCAGTTCCTTCTATGACCAGCTGGGCGAGATGAACGCACGAAGCGTCACTGTCTTCATCGATGCCTGCTTCAGCGGTGCGCAGCGCAACGGCGGCATGCTCACGGCAGCCAAGGCCGTAGCCATCAAGCCTAAAGAAAACCGCCTGACCGGCAACGTCGTGGCCTTTGCCGCCACCAAGGAAGACGAGACCGCCTACCCCTTGGAGGCCAAAGGACACGGACTCTTCACCTACTACCTGCTGAAGAAGCTGAAGGACAGCAAGGGCGACGTCACCCTGAAACAACTGACCGACTATGTGACCACCAACGTCAGACAACACTCCATCGTGAGAAACAACAACCCGCAGACTCCCACAGTGAATGTCTCCACCGCCATGGAGGCTACCTGGAAAGAGATTACATTCTAACCAAAACGTTATGCGAAAATACATTCTCCCCATCCTGTTCGCCCTGCTCTGCACCGCCCTGCAGCCGCTCCGTGCGGATGGTCCCGTGAGGAACGTCCTGCTGACGATGGGCTACAACGAGGTACTCAATTTCGGCGAATACACCTCCAACCTGAAGCTGAACGGCGGCAAGTATGCCTGCATCGTGCGCGACACGGTGCTGGACAAGAAGACCTTCATCTGGAACGGCATCCGGGCCATAGAGAGCGACGACTGGCTGCAAATCGATTACGTAGACCTGCAGGACTTCGAGAAGTGCATCTACTCCTATGGAGTGGGCGACGGTGTCTACCTCATCGTAGAGGGCGAGGAGTACGGTCCCTACGGTGGCGTGGAATACAACAATCCCACCTACAAGGTATGGTGGAGCAATACGGTCAACCCCACCTTCAGGCATCACAACTATTTCATGTTCTACGTCATGGGCAACTGGTTCGTACACGACTATGACGGGCAGACCTACAAGCGCGATGTGGGACGTTTTGAGTTCACCAGTCCTTCAAAGAACCACACGGCACGCCTGTCGGCAGACAGACGCCTGCTGACCATCGACGGCGTGAACTACGTGATGCCCATTCCCGCCGACATGGACACCGAGGACCCACCCCGCCACTACTTCTACCTCTTTGACAACGGCGAGTGCTACTGTGAATTCTGGTACATCAAGGTAAACGGGCTGAACAACGACTATGATTACTTCAGCCGGGCCTATTATGTGACCAAGAACGAGGTGCGGGAGATAGACCTGAAAAGCGAATACTTCGACTGGGAGACCCTGCGCATCACCACCCGCCTCAGCAAGGAATACAAAGGCGAACCTTTCCGCAAGGAGTGGGTCTACAAGGAAGCAAGCAAGGAGTGGATCATCAGCTTCGAGAAGACCCTTCACGACAAGAGCGGACGACACATGTTCTCGGCCCACTGGAACTACGACTACGTACTGATAGACGGCAAACGTTATGGCAGCAGCTATCCCTTGGAGGCATTCTATGACGAGCGGACAGACACTTTTGTCTGGATAGCCGTCGAAGGTCGCCAACTGGTGCTCTACTATTATAAATGCTACTGATGCCATGTTCCTCTCCGCCTGCTGCATAGCCGCCCTGATGACCTGTACCCTCTCCCACCCCGTGGAGATAGAGCGTGTAGTGGCCTTCATCGAGAACCACCGGGAAGAGGTGGCCGACCTGGAGCGGCAGTTAGGCAAAGAGGAGAGTCTGATGGCCTTGGCCATCGTGGCTCCCGAAATCAGCCACTACCGGCAAATGCTGGACATGCTGGAGATACGCACCCTGTGCCTGCTCTACGTGCAGCAGGGAGTGGGCGACTTCAGCATCGGTCCCTTTCAGATGAAGCCCTCCTTTGCCGAGCACATTGAGCGGGAAGTGGATAGGAACAGTCTGCTGAGGGAACGTTTCGGTAAGCTTCTGATAACAGAAGGAACCCCAAGGGAGAAGCGGCGCACCCGCATTGAACGCCTGATAGAGCCAGGCTGGCAGACGAGCTATCTGGCCGCCTTCATCTGTCTGGTACGGGAAAGTACCCAAGAAGTAGCACCGTCCACTCCCGAAGCGACCGTAGCCTACTGGGCCACCCTGTACAATGCCGGTATGGACCTGACTCAAGAGGCTGTCAAGAAGAAGCAGAGTCTGAAGGAATTTCCGCGCATGGACAGGAAATACAACTATGCCGAACTGGCGGTAGGATATTATAAATTCCTCATAAAACGATAAAACAGTAATAGAATGATGAAGAACGGATGGAATCGGGACAGACAGGCCCTCAGGACAACCCTCAAGAGAGGCATCCTGCTCCTCACACTCGCCCTTGCAGCCACCACAACGGAAGCCCAGGAAGAGGACTTGAGGAAACAGTATGAAGCCTTCAAGCAACAGGCCATACAGGAGTACAACGACTTTCGTGACCGGGCCAACAAAGCCTATGCCGACTTCATGCGCCAGGCATGGGAGGAGTATCGCCGCAAACCGGAAATTCCCAAGCCCAAGGATGAGCCGCCCGTTCCGCCCCAGGTCTTCCCCGAAGAGGACAAGGACAAACCCCTGCAGGACAATTCACAGCCCATAGAAGAGGTGGTGCCCATTCCCACACCTGAGCCGCAGCCCAAACCTGTAGCTCCCGTGAGGGAAGAGCCGCAACCCCAAGAAACCTACTACACCTTCAACTTCTTCCGCACTTCCTGCAAGGTGAGGCTGGACGACAGGCACCGTTTCACCCTGAAGAAGTGCAACGGCAATACCATAGCCTCTGCCTGGGAACAACTCTCCAATCCGGTCTACAACAACGCCATCCGTGACTGTCTGGAGTTGCGCATCCGTCACCAGCTCTGCGACTGGGCCTACCTGCTGATGCTTCAGGAACTGACCGACAGTTTCCTGGGTAAAGGAAGCAACGAAGCCACCCTGCTCTGTGCCTACCTCTACTGCCAGTCGGGCTATAAGATGCGTTTGGGCATGCGCAACAACCGCCTCTACCTGTTGGTGGCCAGCCGGCACCAGATTTATGAGCGCAGCTACTGGACGATAGACGGCGTGGCCTACTATCCGCTGAACTGTCAGGAAGAGGTACTGGAGATTTGCGAAGCCGCCTTCCCCAACGAGCAGCCGCTGTCACTGCTGGTACCCCAAGTGCCGTTACTGACCGAGCGATTCTCGCCCTCACGCACGCTGCAGTCGGAACGTTATCCCGACATGAAGGTGACAGTGAGCAGCGACGAGACGCTTCAACAGTTCTTCTCCACCTACCCCACCTCCATGCTGGACAACGACTTCTGTACCCGCTGGGCCTTCTATGCCAACACGCCCCTGAGCGAGCGGATGCAGCATCAGCTCTATCCCGCCCTGAAACGCTGCATTGCCGGCAAGAGTCAGGCCGAAGCCGTGGGACGCCTGCTGAACTTCGTGCAGACTGCCTTTGTCTACGAATATGACAACAAAGTGTGGGGAGGCGACCGTGCCTTCTTTGCCGAAGAGTCGCTCTATTACCCCTATTGTGACTGTGAAGACCGCTCCATCCTCTTCAGCCGACTGGTGCGCGACCTGTTGGGACTGAAGGTGATGCTGGTCTACTATCCCGGCCACCTGGCCACTGCCGTAGGTTTCACCCAGTCGGTAAATGGTGACTACATCCAGGTGGGCGGACGCAAGTTCACCGTCTGCGACCCCACCTACATCGGTGCACCCGTAGGAGCCACCATGCCCGACATGGACAACCGAAGCGCAAAGGTCATTGTACTGGAATGATTTATTAGTTCACCTACATTCACTTTCGTTTCTTTATTGTATCTTTGCCCCAGATATTCAATTATCCCGTATCTGATTGATACACAAATAGCGAATGCTATAGTAGAAAGTTGTTGGTAACGATTTGGTGACTTCAAGATTGCACCAATCTTCTGCGTTATGCTTTGTCAAACAACTATGATACAAAAATACGAATTATTCTTAATATCGCAAAAAAGAAAGAAAACAAACACATAATCTCAGATAAAATCATTATTTTCGCAGAAATTATATATTCATTGATGTTTTGTATATGAGAGTAGATCGGTTAGAATTATATAATCAGTTAGAAGAGCAGAGAAATTCCAAATTGCTAGTATATGTTACAAGTACACGACAAGGACTTGAGACACAAATTGCAAATGATATTTTGCCAAAGTTTTCAGAGCATCTAGATAGTATAGGTGATACACAAAAAATATCATTATTTTTATATACTAATGGCGGTAATACTCTTACGGCTTGGAGTTTGGTTAATCTAATTAGAAGTTTTTGTGAAGAACTTGAAGTTATCATACCTTCTAATTGTTTTAGTTCAGGTACATTAATAAGTTTAGGAGCAGATAAGTTAGTTATGACAAAACAGGCTTCATTGGGTCCTATTGATCCAAGTATTAATGGACCGTTGAATCCAATGATACCAGGTATTTCAGACCCTAATGCAAAAGTTCCTGTAAGTGTTGAGTTTGTCAATGCGTATATTGAGATGGCAAAAAGAGATTTTGGTATAACAAACCAAAGAAATATGACTGAGATATTATTAAATCTATCCGAAAAAATTCATCCTCTAACTTTAGGACAGGTTTATAAATCAAAAAGTCAAATTCAGATGTTAGCAAGAAAGTTAATGAAGTATCAAAACTTGGGTGCAGAAAAAGAAGATGCTATAATTAAATTTCTATGCAGCGAATCAGGAAGTCACGATTATTCTATACGAAGGAAAGAAGCAAAAGAGAATTTAGGATTAAATATAGAAAAGCCTTCAAGGGATTTATATTCCATAATTAAACAAATCTATGATGATATAAGTAATGAATTGGAATTAGAAAACCCATATAATCCTACGATTTTATTAAATACATCACAACGTCATCAATATTCATTTAGAAGAGGACTTATTGAATCTATCGAAAATGGTACTGATGTATATGTTAGCGAAGGTGAATTAATAAAACAATCATTTGTCCCAGCCCCAGGAATGGCTCCACAAACAAGCCTTGCAGACAATAGAACATTTGAAGGTTGGAAACATGAAAATTAACATGAAAACAAAAGTAGTTAATATAAATAGTTCAGGATATAATCCAAAAGTTCAAATTTCATCAGGATTATATAGTGTTAAGTTTTTTCAAGAAACTTCCGCTGTCAAAAATACTCTGTCGGAATATACTAAAAACAAGATAATCCCTATTAATAATTTAATAAAGGTGAAATAACGCATATGGATATTCGATTAGAGGCTTTTAAAATCATTTAATGTTATCAAGCCTTTATCGAATATCATAATAAAGCTTCATGAAAAATTAGAATGGTAAATCTCCGTAAGTTATATCTGAATCTTCTTTTACCATTGAAGGATACAAAGAATCCATAACTTGAATATCTTTAATTTTAGAACGATACATTTGATATGTTTGTTGGCTCTCTAATTCTTCTCGCCTATTCTTGCTTATTTCTAAATACTTTTGTTCCTGGTCGATACCTAAATAGCGACGGTCAAGCAAATTAGCGGCAATACCGGTTGTCGAGCTACCGCAAAAAGGGTCAAGCACCCACTCGCCAGGTTTAGTAGATGCCATTATGATTCTTGCCAACAAAGCAAGTGGTTTTTGTGTCGGATGTTTTCCGCACGATTTTTCCCATCGGGCAATAGCCGGCAAGTGCCAAACATCCGTCATTTGCTTGTCACCATTTATCTGCTTCATCAGGTCGTAATTGAAGTAGTGCAGTTTCTTTTCGCTCTTACGTGCCCAGATTATAAATTCAGTGCTATATGTGAAATAGCGGCAAGAGATATTAGGCGGTGGATTGGTCTTTGCCCATGTTACCACATTCAGAATCTTATATCCCAATTCCGTCAAGCAAT
>JAFURM010000058.1 GCA_017471925.1 Bacteroides sp. | reverse complement strand
CCCCATTATCGGGGATTCGGTACCTCAGGCACAGCGTCAGGATTGGAACGTCAGTTACGACCTGGGCGACTCGTGGCGGGAGGCCCGAAAGATAAAGGTGAAGAATAGTTCTTTGTTTAAGGTTGATGTATTGGTTTACCCGCAACTGTCGTTCAAAAACTTGATAATAACCCAAATCTATCAAGCTTTATTTGACTTGAGTCCTGCCGTGGAGGTCTCCTTCTGGAAAGGCATGAAGCTGACAGGGCAGCTGGTGATACCGGTCTACAATGACGGCTATGGCCTGCTGGAGGACAAAGTGCATCCGGGACATCTGACGGTTTCGCAGCGCTTCCGCTTACCTTATTATAATATATTAGGTAAGGTGACGGTAGGCGCATTCAATGCTGGACAGTATGGTGCTGACCTGGATTTAGTGGCCTATCCTTTCCGGGATGAACGTTTCTCCTTGATGGCACGAGTGGGCTGTACGGGTAGTCACTATTGGAATGGCTTCACGTTTCATTATGACCCCACCATGACGCTGACGTGGACTTTGGGCGGAAGTTTCTATTGGCCGCAATACAACACGCAGTTCAACTTGAAGGCCGAACAGTACCTGAAGAAGGAAAAGGGCGTGAAGTTTGAAATGATTCGTCATTTCCGTTATTGCTCCATCGGCTTCTATGCCATGAAGGCCGAAGGCGCGAACAGCAACGGCGGATTCAGGTTTCAGGTGGCACTTCCACCTTATAAGTATAAAAGGTATAAGAGCTGGCCTCGGGTGATGCCTTCCAATAACTTTGGGATTGTCTATAATGCCGGTAACGAGCAGATTTATTATAAGCAATATAAGGCAGAGGCAAGTGATAATATCATGAGACAGAATAGTTTTAACCCATATTACATAAAATCGGAATTGTTGAATTATTAATTTAAAAATTGAGATGAAGAAATTTAAATTCTTGAACGGTATGAGTGCATTGTTTGCACTGGCTGTAGTAGCAGTAGCTACGATTTTCACTTCTTGCGAGAAAGAGGAGTTCAATGTGAACGTGACTCCTGCTAACGCACAGGCTACCATTAGCCCCATCGTGCTCTATGTTGAAGCAGACAAGACCACGGATGTTACAGCTTTGGCAACCATTACTCCGGCTACGCTGACATTTACCGGTAACCCGAACCTTGCAGCACAGAAAGTAACTGTAAGTGCAACTTACAACAGCATCAACGCTTCTGTAGAGGTGGCTGTACCCGCTTTGAATGCCGGTCAGTTTGCTACTATCACTCCGACTATCATCCTGCAGGCTCCTGTTGTGCCCGATCCCGAAGATCCTACAACTACCATCACAATCGCAGCTAAGGCTTCTGAGTCTACTGCTACTGTAGCAGGTAACAGCAGCTATATGGACAACCCCTCTGACTACTATTGGACGACAACCGCTACTTATACCAAGAGAACCGGTTGTGAGGATGCAACAATCACTTGGGATGAGTCTAAGCTCAACTATACAGAAGTGGCTTATGTTAACGCTTTCCTCAGCACACTGAAGAATACTTATAAGACAGAGGAAGTAGTTATAAAGGATGTATTGGTTTATGCTCACTCTCGTACAATCGTAAGCGTATCATATGAAATCCAGACTACGACTTATGAAATTGAGAAGACAACAACGGTGACCCGTGCAGAAGAGACGAAGGAAACTCTCGCCACTATCGTTGTTAAGAACTACCTGAATACCGTTGCTACTGTGGATATTGATAACGAAATCCCCGGTCACGGTAACACTATCCCTGGTCACGGTCATGCTCCCAGCCACACTGGTCACGGTCACGGTCATGGCGATAGCGAAAATGCAGGTGGCGGTATCATCGTTGCTGACTAATGGAAGTTTCTTGATAACAAATGATTAAAAACGACGAACAATGAAATTTAAATTAATTATAGCTTCTTTGCTGGTAGCCGGTGTGTGTGCAACGGTTAACGCACAGGAAAAAACAAAATATTATACCGATAAGGCATCGGATAATATCTTCTTAGGAGTTGGCGTTGGTGGTATGTCTGTAATCAATGGCGGCTTCAATACCCCGACATTCAACCTCAATGTTTCTTTGGGTAAATACATTACTCCCGTTTGGGGCGTTCGCGGCCAAATCGGTGGTTTCTGGCAGAGCCTGGACGAACAGGATACTCAGTATCATGACTACTGCAGAAAGTTCGGTGAAGTAAATTTGGATGCTATGCTGAACGTCATCAACCTCTTTGCAGGTTATAATCCCGACCGTAAGTTCAACCTCTACCTCTTCGGTGGTCCTACAATGAACCTGGCTAAGGCTGTTGATACCAACATTACCTATGATGGCAACAACAATTACGCTGAAGTTCGTGAATACGATGAGCACGGCTTGAAGGCCCGTTTCGGTGCTACAGCCGGTTTGGGTATTTCCTATGACATCAACAGTTACTGGGCATTGAATCTGGAAGGCCGTGTAGGTGTTACTCCTTCTATCTTCGGTGATGCAAGCGACTGCCGCAAGGCCGAGGCTACAGGCCGTCTGAATGTAGGTTTCGCCTATACTTTCGGTGGCAAGAAGTTCGTTTCTTGCGAGGCCAAGATAGACAAGACAGCCATCAACGACGAGGTGAACAAGTATCGTGAAGAGCTGGCACAGGCTCAGACTGACCTGGCACAGACCAAGAACGCCCTGGCCAACGTTCAGCGTGAGACTAAGGAAGTGGTTAAGGAAATCGAAGTTGCCGGTCCTCGCGCCATCTTCTTCGGCATCGGTAGCTCCAAGATTGATGACTATGGCATGGTCAATATCCAGTTGGCTGCCAAGGTGCTGAAGGCTAACCCTGACAAGAAGTACAAGATTGCAGGCTACTGCGACAAGGCTACAGGTAGCTCTTCATTCAACCAGAAACTTTCTGAGAAGCGTGCTCAGGCTGTTTACGATGCTTTGATTGCTGAAGGCGTAGACAAGGATCAGCTGGAACTTGTGGGCTTCGGTGGTACCGAGAACATGTTCGGCAAGGATTACCTGAACCGCGTGGTTATTCTGGAATAATACGACTTGCACAGGGATTATCCCTGTCCGATAAAAGGGTGTCCGGCTTGTCCGGACACCCTTTTTGTGCATTATATGTGAAGTTTAACGGTAGAATTCAAATTTTAATCGTACTTTTGTGCCCAAGTATGAGTAGAATAATGGCTATAGATTACGGACGGAAACGCACGGGGATTGCGGTTAGCGACACGTTGCAGATGATTGCCAACGGACTGACCACGGTGCCTACCCACCAATTGCTGCAGTTTGTGCTTGACTATGTGACAAAGGAACCGGTAGAGCGTATTCTCGTAGGCCTGCCCAAGCAGATGAACAATGAAGTCTCGGAAAACATGAGCAATATTGAGCCTTTTGTTCGTTCATTGGTGAAACGGTTGCCCCATGTCCCGGTGGAGTATGTGGACGAGCGCTTCACTTCCGTCTTGGCCCATCGCACGATGTTGGAAGCCGGCCTGAAAAAGAAGGCCCGCCAGAACAAGGCTTTGGTGGATGAAATCAGTGCTACGATTATTCTTCAGACATACTTGGAGAACAGACGTTTTGCCCCAATGTAGTTTTACACCTTATTATATATAATATTCTGTATGATTTTACCCGTTTATGTCTACGGACAACCTGTATTGAGAAAAGTTGCAGAGGATATAACTCCCGATTATCCTAACCTGAAGGAATTGATAGCCAATATGTTTGAGACTATGGATAATGCCGAAGGCGTGGGATTGGCTGCTCCCCAGATAGGACTGCCTATCCGTGTGGTGGTCGTTAACCTGGATCCGTTGGCCGAAGATTTTCCGGAATTCAAAGATTTCCGTCGTGTCTATATCAACGCACATATCCTGGAAACCGGTGATGAGATGGTCTCTATGGATGAGGGTTGCTTGAGTCTTCCCGGTGTACACGAGAGCGTGAAGCGTGCCGACAAAATCAGGGTGAAATACCTGGACGAGAATCTGGTGGAGCATGAGGAAGAGGTGCAGGGCTATCTGGCACGTGTCATGCAACACGAGTTCGATCATCTGGAGGGACAGATGTTCATTGATCATCTCTCCGCCCTCCGCAAACAGATGATAAAGGGAAAACTGAATGCCATGCTGAAGGGCAAGGCACATTGTACCTATCGCGTGAAGACAGTGAGACGATGAACGGGACTATCCGGAAAATAGGGCTGCTTCTGCTGCTGTTGCCACTTTATGTGTCGGCGCAGATTAATACGGAACGGGTGATGACTATTGCCCGCAATGCCCTCTATTTTGAGGATTATGTCCTTTCCATCCAATATTTCAATCAGGTCATCAATGCCAAGCCTTACCTGTTTGAGCCCTATTTCTTTCGTGGAGTGGCTAAAATCAGCCTGGAGGACTTCCAAGGCGCCGAGGATGATTGCAGCGAGGCCATCCGTCGCAATCCTTTCATGGTGGGAGCCTATCAGGTGAGGGGGCTGGCCCGCATCCGACAGAACAAGTTCGATGGAGCCATTGAAGACTATCAGATGGCCTTGAAACATGCTCCCGAGAATGTGGTGCTGTGGCATAACCTGACCCTCTGTCATATGCAGAAACAGGACTATGAGGCTGCTCAGGAAGACCTGGCCCGCCTGCTCTCCATCGCTCCCCGCTATACGAGGGCCTATCTGATGCGTGGTGAAGTCTACCTGAGGCAGAATGATACCATCAAGGCTTTGAACGACTTTGAACAGGCCATAGCGATGGATCGCTATGATGCTGACGGCTGGAGTGCCCGTGCCATTGTGCGCATTCAGCAGAAAAAGTATAAAGAGGCTGAACAGGATCTCAATCAGGCCATTCACCTGAGCGTGAAGAATGCGGGCAACTATATCAACCGCGCTTTGGTACGCTTCTATCAGGACAATCTGAGGGGAGCCATGAGCGACTATGACCTCGCTTTGGATCTGGATCCCAATAACTTTATCGGCCATTACAACCGAGGACTGCTCCGCGCGCAGGTGGGAGATGACAATCGCGCCATTGAAGACTTTGACTTTGTGTTGGAGATAGAGCCGGACAACATGTTGGCCACCTTCAACCGTGGTGTGCTTCGCGCACAAACCGGAGACTACAAGGGAGCCGTCAGCGACTATTCACGGGTTATTGAGGTGTACCCCAACTTCTTGGCCGGCTATTACCAACGTGCTGAGGCACGCAAAAAGATGGGCGATCGGAAGGGGGCTGAAGCTGACGAATTTCAGATTATGAAGATTCAGATAGACCGTCGCAATGCAGCCACTTCGAAATCGGACAAGACGGTGGCTGATGCCGATGACACGGACAAGGCCGATGGGGAAAAGACGCGCAAGAAGTCGGACAAGAACGTGGAGAACTACCGAAAGATTGTGGTGGACGATTCAGAGGTGAACCAACGCTATACGAGCGATTATCGTGGCCGGGTGCAGGATCGCAATGTCACCATCAAACTGGAGCCGATGTTCGTGCTGAGCTATTATGAGAAGATTAGCGAGGTGAAACGCTCGTTGCATTACCATAAATATGTGGAGGAACTGAATCATCGCAAGATATTTCCCAAGACCCTGCGCATCACGAATATGGAGGCACCGCTGACCGAAAAACAGGTGCAGTTCCATTTTGCACTGATAGACAAACATACGGCCGATGCCGTGGCTGATAGCCGCAGTGCCGAAAAACGCTTCATGCGTGGCCTGGATTTCTATCTGGTGCAGGATTTCAGCAGCTCTATAGAGGATTTTACCAAGAGCATCGTCTTGGATGACACCTTCTTTCCGGCCTATTTCATGCGGGCTTTGGTGCGTTGCAAGCAATTGGAATACCGGAAAGCTGAAGCGGCAAGTATCCATGCGGCTTCAGGAAACAGTGAAGGAAAGAGTGAGGTCACGGCCCTGGATTATGAAATCGTGAAGAAGGATTTGGATCAGGTCATTACGTTGGCCCCCGATTTTGTCTATGCCTATTACAACCGAGGCAATGTGTTCTCCACGTTGAAAGACTATCGTGCGGCTTTGGCGGACTATAACAAGGCTATAGAACTGGCTCCCGATTTTGCCGAAGCCTATTTCAATAGAGGCCTGACGCACATCTTCCTGGGCAACAATAAACAGGGTATTGCCGATTTGAGCAAGGCCGGCGAGTTGGGAGTCGTGTCGGCCTATAATATCATCAAACGTTTTATTGACCGTTCAGAGTGAAGTCAGAAGAGGTAGATGCTAACATTTCCTGAGCAAATGACGGTAGATAAGAAAGAAATGACTAATTTTGCGCACTGTAAACTGAAAATATAACATAACCAATATGATAAAGATAACTTTTCCCGATGGCTCTGTTCGTGAATACAACGAGGGAGTAACAGGACTGCAGATTGCAGAAAGCATCAGCTCGCGCCTGGCACAGGATGTGTTGGCCTGTGGCGTGAACGGAGAAACGTATGATTTGGGGCGTCCCATCAATCAGGATGCCGAAGTGGTTCTCTATAAATGGGACGATGAACAAGGCAAGCATGCCTTTTGGCACACCAGTGCCCACTTGTTGGCAGAAGCTTTGCAAGAACTCTATCCGGGCATTCAGTTCGGTATAGGCCCTGCCATCGAAAACGGTTTCTACTATGACGTAGATCCGGGTGAAACGCCCATCAAGGAGTCCGACCTGCCCGCCATCGAAAAGAAAATGGCCGAGTTGGCAGCCAAGAAAGAGGCCGTAGTACGTGCTGACATAGCCAAGGCTGATGCCCTGAAGATGTTCGGTGACAGAGGCGAAACCTATAAGTGTGAACTGATTTCCGAACTGGAAGACGGTCATATCACGACCTATACGCAAGGTGTGTTCACCGATTTGTGTCGTGGCCCTCACTTGATGACTACAGCTCCCATCAAGGCCATCAAGCTGACTTCCGTAGCCGGTGCCTATTGGCGTGGCCAGGAAGACCGCAAGATGATGACACGTATCTATGGCATCACTTTCCCAAAAAAGAAAATGCTGGATGAATATCTCCTGATGCTGGAAGAGGCCAAGAAGCGCGACCATCGCAAGATTGGCAAGGAGATGGATTTGTTCATGTTTTCCGATACGGTAGGAAAAGGACTTCCCATGTGGTTGCCCAAGGGTGCAGCACTGCGCAACCGTCTGCAAGACTTCCTGCGCCGCATCCAAGGACGTTATGACTATCAGGAGGTGATGTGTCCGCCCATCGGTAATAAACTGCTTTATATTACTTCCGGTCACTATGCCAAGTATGGCAAGGACTCTTTCCAACCCATTCATACTCCTGAAGAGGGCGAAGAGTACTTCCTGAAGCCGATGAACTGTCCTCATCACTGTATGATCTATAAGAACTCTCCTCGTTCTTACAAGGACCTCCCCTTGCGCTTGGCCGAATTTGGTACGGTTTGCCGTTATGAACAGAGCGGTGAATTGCATGGATTGACCCGTGTGCGCAGCTTTACGCAGGACGATGCCCACATTTTCTGCCGTCCCGACCAGGTGAAGGATGAGTTCTTGCGCGTGATGGACATCATTTCCATCGTATTCCAGTCCATGAACTTTGAGAATTTCGAGGCTCAGATTTCTTTGCGCGACCCGGAGAACCGCAGCAAGTATATCGGTAGTGACGAAAATTGGGAAAAGGCCGAGCAGGCTATTATTGAGGCATGTACCGAAAAGGGACTTAAAGCCCGGGTGGAATATGGCGAAGCTGCCTTCTATGGTCCTAAGCTGGACTTTATGGTGAAGGATGCTATCGGCCGTCGTTGGCAGTTGGGCACCATTCAGGTGGATTACAACCTGCCTGAACGCTTCGACCTGGAGTATACCGGTTCTGACAACCAAAAGCATCGTCCGGTAATGATTCATCGTGCACCGTTCGGCTCTATGGAACGTTTCGTGGCAGTGTTGATTGAGCATACGGCCGGTAAGTTCCCCTTATGGTTGACCCCTGATCAGGTGGCCATCCTCCCCATCAGTGAGAAATTCAACGATTATGCCAATGAGGTGAAGCGCTACCTGAAGAAGTTTGATGTGCGTGCCATTGTGGACGAGCGTAACGAGAAGATTGGCCGCAAGATTCGCGACAATGAATTGAAGCGTATCCCCTATATGCTTATTGTGGGCGAAAAGGAGGCCGAAAACAAGGAAGTCTCTGTGCGCAAGCAGGGAGAAGGCGACCAAGGAACCATGAAATTCGAAGATTTTGCGAAAAAAGTGAATGGGGAAGTTCAGAATATGATAAATAAGTGGTAAATTTGCGCCCAATTTAGAAGTAATAACAAAAAAACAAATAGGAAGTATACAGTTATTTAATGAAAAATGACAGTTTGAAAGGGCAACATCGGATTAATGAACAAATCCGTGCCAAAGAAGTCCGCATTGTGGGCGACGATATTGAGTCAAAGGTTTATCCTATCGCACAAGCGCTCCGCTTGGCCGAGGAACATGAAGCCGACCTGGTGGAAATCTCTCCCAATGCACAACCCCCTGTTTGTCGTATTATCGATTACTCTAAATTTCTTTATCAGCTGAAGAAACGTCAGAAAGAACAGAAAGCCAAGCAGGTCAAGGTAAACGTGAAGGAGATACGCTTTGGTCCTCAGACGGATGACCACGACTACAACTTCAAGTTGAAACATGCCAAGGGCTTTTTGGAAGATGGGGATAAGGTGAAAGCTTATGTCTTCTTCAAAGGACGTTCCATCCTCTTCAAAGAGCAAGGCGAAGTGCTGTTGCTGCGTTTTGCCAATGATTTGGAAGAGTATGCCAAGGTGGACCAGATGCCTGTTCTGGAAGGGAAACGCATGACTATCCAGCTCTCTCCCAAGAAGCCCGGCTCTCCCAAGAAGGCTGCTCCCAAGGTCGTACAGGCCGAGAAAAAAGAAGAAAATGAGTAACGCCATCGGTATAGTGCGTTACCATCCTAATTAATAATTTAAAAGTTTAAGTAAAGATGCCAAAGATCAAGACGAACTCCGGTGCTAAAAAAAGATTCACTCTTACCGGAACGGGTAAAATCAAGAGAAAGCACGCTTTTCACAGTCACATCCTGACTAAGAAGACGAAGAAGCAAAAAAGAAACTTGTGCCATTCTACTATCGTAGACACTACGAATGTAGCTCAGGTAAAGTCACTTTTGGCCATGAAGTAATTCTTCCCGAAAAGAGTGCAAAGAAATTAAAGTTATTAACCGAGTGCTTTAGCTTTAAGTCCGCTGCGTGAAGCAACGGCGCTAACATTCAAAAACAAGTAAAACTATGCCAAGATCAGTAAATCACGTTGCTTCCAGAGCAAGAAGAAAGAAAATTTTGAAGTTGACCAGAGGTTACTTTGGTGCAAGAAAGAATGTTTGGACCGTAGCCAAGAATACTTGGGAGAAGGGCCTGACTTATGCGTTCCGCGACCGTAGAAATAAGAAGAGAAACTTCCGCGCCTTGTGGATTCAGCGTATCAACGCTGCTGCCCGTCTGGAAGGTCTCTCTTATTCCAAGTTGATGGGTGCCCTGCACAAAGCCGGTATCGAAATCAACCGTAAGGTATTGGCCGATTTAGCCATGAATCATCCTGAAGCATTCAAGGCTATCGTTGCCAAGGCTAAGGCAGCATAAGTTCCTTGATACAAATGCTTTGAAACCTATAAGAAGTGCCGAGATATGTTAATCGGCACTTTTTTTGTGCCCAAACTCTTGGTGGTTTCATGGAAACTGCTTATCTTTGTTCTTAGAAAATGAAGCCGCATTGATTGGATCGGGAAACTCATCAAATTTTATGGAATACCGAGACAAGTTTCGCTTCTCAATGGCGGGCCACGCCCTTCGGGGTAACCTTTGAGTCGGTGGATTACAAAGAGGACGAACACTCAAATCATGTCATTCGGAGTTTCATCACATCATCGGTGCGGCTTTTATATAAATGAGGGATGGTATCTTAAAGGTATCATTCCTCTTTTTGCTGCTATAGGCGCAAATATACGTCTCTTTTGCTTAAAGAAAGAAAGTTTTAGTACGAATAGTGGGGATATTCGCCATCTTTTCCTAACTTTGAGGCGTGAAATCAGATTTGGAAAGAGACTCTATGTCTAACTATGACTTGATCGCTATTACCGGCCCTACGGCCAGCGGGAAGACTCCTTTTGCTGCTGCTCTTGCGGCAGAAATCAACGCGGAGATTGTCAGTGCCGATTCGCGCCAGATTTACCGCCGCATGGATTTGGGCACAGGTAAAGACTTGGCCGACTATACGGTAGGGGGAGATGAGGTGCCTTATCACCTGATAGATATTGTGGAGCCGGGTTATAAATACAACGTTTTTGAGTATCAGCGTGATTTTCTTGCGGCCTATGATGACATCAGGTCGCGGGGCAGAGAGGTCATTCTCTGTGGCGGTACCGGGCTGTATCTGGAGGCGGTGCTGAAGGGCTATCGCCTGATTCCTGTACCCGAGAATGCGGAACTGCGTCGCAGGTTGGAGGAGAAGGGTCTGGAAGAACTGACCGAAATTCTGGGCCGTTACAAGACGTTGCATAACACCACTGACGTGGACACCGTCAAACGGGCAGTCAGAGCCATAGAGATAGAAGAATACTACTTGCATACTCCTGTGGAGGAACGCTCTTTTCCCCACTTGAAGAGTCTGATTGTGGGGGTGGACATTGAACGTGATTTGCGACGCGAGAAAATCAGTCGCCGGTTGCGTCAACGGTTGGATGAGGGAATGGTAGATGAGGTAAGGCGTCTGCTGGACGAAGGTATTCCCCCCGAAGACCTTATTTACTATGGCCTGGAATATAAATACCTGACGCTCTATGTGACGGGGCAGTTGGAGTATGAACAGATGGTTCGTGAACTGGAAATCGCTATCCATCAGTTTGCCAAACGGCAGATGACTTGGTTTCGAGGTATGGAGCGTCGGGGATTCACCATCCATTGGATAGATGCCCGAATGCCCCTGGAGGAGAAGGTGGAGCAAGTGAAGGCATGGTGGAAGAATGGATAGGAGATAGCTTACGGATAAGGCAGCATATAAAAAGGTAATTATAATCAAAACTAAGATAGATGAGCGTAGAACCCAACAAATGGGGCGTGATATACAACCCCAAAGCCGGTACTCGAAAGGTACAGAAACGGTGGAAAGAAATCAAGGCATACATGGACAGCCGGGGAGTGGATTATGACTATGTGCAGTCAGAAGGGTTCGGCTCGGTGGAGCGACTGGCCGGAATCCTGGCCAACAACGGCTATCGTACCATTGTCATCGTGGGAGGAGACGGTGCGTTGAACGATGCCATCAACGGCATTATGCACTCCAATGCAGAGAACAAAGGAGAGATTGCCATAGGCATTATACCCAACGGCATTGGCAATGACTTTGCCAAATACTGGGAGATGAGTACGGAATACAAAGAGGCTGTAGACTGCATCATCGCCGGCAGACGACGCAAGATAGATGTGGGCACTTGCTATTACTATGACGGTACGCGCCACTTGACACGCTACTTCCTGAATGCCATCAATATAGGTCTTGGGGCACGTATCGTGAAGATAACCGACCAGTGCAAACGCTTTTGGGGGGTGAAGGCCCTTTCCTATTTTATGGCTTTGCTCTCTATCATCTTTGAACGGAAACTCTATCGCATGCACCTGAAAATCAATGGTGAACATATTCGTGGACGTATCATGACGGTCTGCATTGGCAGTGCCTGGGGGTATGGGCAGGTACCTAATGCGGTGCCCTACAATGGCTGGTTGGATGTCTCCATCATCTATCGGCCGGAGTTGTTGCAGCTTTGGTCGGGCCTGTGGATGCTGATTCGCGGACGTATCCTGAATCACAAGTTGGTGTTGCCCTATCGCACCCAAAAGGTGAAGGTGTTGCGTGCCCAAAATGCTTCGGTAGACTTGGACGGACGCTTGCTCGACCGTCATTTCCCCTTGGAAATAAGCGTGATACATGAGGCCATCATGCTGATTATACCGAGCTGACCCCGCACGTGAACCCCGCTTTTAAAACGTCATTCAATTAAAAACAATAGATTAATAATGTTTGAAGAACTGAAGAACAATGCGGCCGGCAACTTTTTCTTGTTGGCCGGCCCCTGTGTCATCGAAGGCGAGGAGATGGCCTTGCGTATTGCCGAAAAGATTGTAGGCGTCACCGAAAGGTTGCAGATACCTTATATATTTAAAGGCTCCTATCGAAAAGCCAACCGTTCGCGTTTAGACTCTTTCAAGGGTATCGGTGACGAAAAGGCGTTGAAGATATTGAAGAAGGTGCATGACACCTTCGGTGTACCTACCGTGACGGACATACATGCCGCCGAGGAGGCCGCTATGGCTGCCGAGTATGTGGACGTGTTGCAGATTCCGGCTTTCCTGTGCCGACAGACCGATTTGCTGGTGGCTGCGGCCAAGACGGGAAAGGTGGTGAATATCAAGAAAGGACAGTTCCTCTCTCCGCAGGCCATGCGCTTTGCAGCCGACAAAGTGGTGGAGGCCGGTAACCGGAAAGTGATGTTGACTGAAAGAGGAACAACCTTCGGCTATCAGGACTTGGTGGTGGACTATCGTGGCATTCCCGAGATGCAACAGTTCGGCTTCCCGGTTATCCTGGATGTGACCCACTCCCTGCAGCAACCCAACCAGACCAGTGGCGTGACCGGTGGTATGCCCCGGCTCATTGAAACTATAGCCAAGGCCGGCATTGCCGTGGGAGCCGACGGCCTTTTCATTGAAACCCATGAAGATCCCTCCGTGGCCAAGAGCGACGGAGCCAACATGCTGAAACTGGAACACCTGGAAGAACTGTTGGAAAAACTGGTACGCATCCGTATGGCTATCCGATAGTGAGTATAGATTCCCCTATTTTTTCTATCTTCTGTGATTTAGGCAGACCGTTGCCGACTGATAGCACAGAACAAACCAATTTATTCATTAAAAAACATGAAACGATTACTGCACACTCTGTTTTTCGTGGCACTTCTGCTCTGTTGCCACATGGCGCAAATTTCGGCACAGCAAATGCCGCCTCTTCCCTTTGACCAAAATGTAAGAGTCGGTCGCCTGGACAATGGCTTGACCTACTATATCCGTCACAATGCCCTGCCAGAGAAGCGGGTGGAGTTCTACATTGCCCAAAAGGTAGGCTCCATTCAGGAAGAACCTCAGCAACGCGGCTTGGCTCACTTCCTGGAACACATGGCTTTCAACGGTACCAAGAACTTCCCCGGTGATGAGACCGGAAAGGGAATTGTGGCCTGGTGTGAAACCAAGGGTATCAAGTTCGGTACCAATCTGAATGCCTATACCAGTGTGGACGAAACGGTGTACAACATCAGTAACGTACCCACCGACAATCAACAGGTGCTTGACTCCTGCCTGCTCATTCTGCACGACTGGAGCTGTGCCATCCAGTTGAAAGATCAGGAAATCGACAAGGAGCGTGGCGTTATCCATGAGGAGTGGCGCAGCCGCGACAGCGGTGTCATGCGTCTCTATACGGAGGCCCAGCCGGTGATGTATCCTGACTCCAAGTACAGTGACTGTATGCCCATCGGCAATATTGAGGTCATTGACCATTTCCCCTATCAGGCCATTCGCGACTATTATGCCAAGTGGTATCGTCCCGACCTGCAAGGCATCGTCATTGTGGGTGATATTGATGTGGACCAGATGGAGGCCAATATCAAGAAAACCTTTGCCGACGTGAAGGCTCCGGTGAATCCGGCTGAGCGCATCTACTATCCCGTGCCCGACAATGAGGAACCGTTAATCTATATCGGTAAAGACAAGGAGATGGATACCCCCTGTATTTCGCTCTTCTTCAAACATGAGGCTACACCCGATTCCCTCAAGGGAAGCCTGACTTATCTGATTCAGGACTATGCCATCAGCATGGCTACCGACATGCTCGATGAACGTTTAAACGAACTGCGCCAGTCGGCCAATCCACCTTTTATTCAGGCAGATGCCAGCTACAACAACTACTTCCTGGCCATGACCAAGGATGCCTTTATGGCCGATGCCTACTGTCAGGCAGAAGGTGTGGAGAATGCCTTGAAGGTGTTGCTGGCAGAGATTGAACGTGCCCGTCGCTTCGGCTTCACGGCTTCTGAATATGAACGTGCCCGTGCCAACTACCTGCAACGTCTGGAGTCGGCCTATAATGAACGCGAAAAGACCAAAAGCCCCTCTTACGTCATGGAATGTGTAAATCATTTCCTCCATGCAGAGCCTATTACAGGCATTGAGTATGAATATGCCACCATGAACCAGATTGTACCCAACATTCCGGTAGAGGCCATCAATCAGTTGATGCAACAGCTGGTGACGGACAACAACCAGGTGGTCTTCATCGGTGTACCCGACAATGAGAAGACCCAGTGTCCCGACAAGGCTACGGTAGAGGCACTGCTGAAGGGAATGAAAACCTTGGAACTTCAACCCTATGAGGACAAGGTGTCCAACGAACCTTTGATGAAGGAGATGCCCAAAATGGGAACCATCCTTTCCGAAAAGGCTGACGCACTCTTTGGTGCTACCGAACTGACCCTCTCCAACGGCATCAAGGTCTATCTGAAGAAGACAGACTTCAAGGCCGACCAGATTCTGATGAGCGGATTCAGCCGGGGTGGTTCAAGCCTCTTTGCCAACGAGGAAATTCTGGATATCTCCCAGTTGAACAGCGTTGCCGGTTTGGGCGGTCTGGGCAACTTCAGCAAGGTGGACCTGCGTAAGGTGTTGGCCGGCAAGAAGGTATCGGTTACGGCCACTATCGGCGGCACCAGCGAAAGCGTGCAGGGACAATGCTCTCCCAAGGACCTGGAGACACTGATGCAGCTGACATACCTCACCTTTACGGCTCCCCGCAAGGATGCAGAGGCATTCGAATCCTATAAGACACGTCTGAAGGCCCAATTAGAGAGTGCAAAGGCCAATCCGCTCTCTTCGTTCAACGACAGTATTATGAAAGTGATGTATGGCAATCATCCGCGCAACTTCTCCATGCAGCCCGAATGGGTGGAGAAGGTGAACTATGACCGCATCATGGAGATGTATCAGGAGCGTTTTGCCGAAGCAGGCGATTTCACCTTCTTCTTTGTGGGCAACATAGACATGGAGAGCATCAAGCCCTTGATTGCACAGTATATCGCTTCGTTGCCTACCATCGGACGCAAGGAGAACTTCCGTGACAACAAGATGAATATTGCCAAGGGTGAACACATGAAGGAATATGCCAAGGAACAGCAGACTCCGATGGCCACCAATTTCATCCTCTATAGCGGCAAGTGCAAATATGGACTGAAGGAGACTCTCCTGATGAGCATGCTGACGCAGGCTTTGGACATTGTCTACACCGAGGAGGTACGCGAGAAGGAGGGTGGCACTTACGGAGTGAGCTGTATAGGTGATATTAGCAAATACCCCAAAACGGAAGCTTTGTTGCAGATTGTTTATCAGACCGATCCGGCCAAGAAGGAACAACTGAACAAGATTATTGACGCCCAAGTGGTGAAGATGGCTACCGAAGGTCCCACTGCGGAACACATGCAGAAAATCAAGGAGTATATGCTGAAGAAGCATAAGGACAACCAGAAAGAGAACAGTTACTGGCTGGGCTGCATGAGCGAGTGGGTAGACAAAGGCGTGGATCAGGTGAACGGTTATGAAGAGCTGGTCAATGCCATCACCGTCAAGGATGTGCAGAAGTTCGCTTCCAAGCTGGTGAAACAGAACAACAAGATTACCGTTGTCATGACCGTACCCGAAAATAAGGACGCAGAATGAACTTCTTTTTAGAACTTCGCCGCCACGGGAAGCTGGCCGAGAAACGACATCCGATGTACGAAAAGAACAAGTTCGGAAAGTTTTGGATGTATTTCATGGCCATCTTCTGGGCCGGCTATCTGGTTTTCTTCGGCACAATGTTTGCCTTCGCCTTTGATGGCGGTGCCGTGGAGCC
The DNA here is from genome assembly GCA_017471925.1 of Bacteroides sp. Lineage (GTDB taxonomy): Bacteria > Bacteroidota > Bacteroidia > Bacteroidales > Bacteroidaceae > Bacteroides. Next base: position 18,093 of record JAFURM010000058.1, on the reverse strand, counting down.
CTATCATGTGCTGAACAGCGGCCTGCTATTCGTTTTCTTCCTGGACTTTCTGTTCCGTTTCCCGTTTCAGAAGATTCCCACGCAGGAGATGAAACCCTACATGTTGCTGCCCGTGAAGCGGAACAGACTCATTGATTTCCTGCTGATACGCTCGGGAATCAGTAGCTTCAACCTCGTGTGGCTCTTCCTCTTTGTGCCGTTTGCTGTCATTACCATCGCCAGGTTTTATGGACTGGCCGGTGTGCTCACCTATTGTGTTGGCATCTGGCTGCTGGCCGTTGTGAACAATTATTGGTTCTTGTTGTGCCGCACGTTGATGGGCGAACGCTTTTGGTGGGTCTTGTTGCCCGTAGTGGTCTATAGCGCTGTCGCTTGTGCCTTGTTCCTGCCCGAAGAGAGTCCGCTGTTTGACTGGTCGGTGAATCTGGGAGAAGGTTTCATTCAGGGAGATTGGCTTACATTTGCCGCAATGCTGCTCGTCATAGCCCTGCTCTGGCTGGTCAATCACCGTTTGATGCAACGTTTGGTCTACAACGAAATGAGCAAGGTGGAGGATACCACGGTGCAGGTGAAGCATGTCTCCGAGTACAAGTTTCTGGACCGTTATGGGGAAATCGGTGAATACATGCGCCTGGAGCTGAAACTGCTGTTGCGCAACAAGATTTGCCGCCGCTCGCTCTACATGGTCATTGGAGTCACTCTGATGTTCAGCCTGCTCATCAGTTTCTCCGACGTCTATCAGGGCGGGATGAAGGATTTCCTGGTGCTTTACAACTTTGTCGTGTTCGGCATCATGTTCCTCTCCGGCATCATGAGTTATGAAGGCAACTACATTGATGGCCTGATGAGTCGCAAGGAGTCCATCCTTTCCTTGCTGAAAGCCAAGTACTACCTCTACAGTGCCGGACTGCTTCTTCCCATGCTGCTGACGGTGCCGGCCATCGTGATGGGCAAGACCACCTTCATGACCTGCCTCTCCTGGCTGGTGTTCATTCCTGGCTTTGTCTATTTCTGCCTGTTCCAGTTGGCGGTCTACAACACCAAGACCATTGACCTGAACACCAAGCTGACCAGCAGGCAGAATGTGGGTACGGGATTGCAGAACCTCATTGCGGGTGCCGCTATGGGCGTGCCGTTGGTGCTGCTCTTTGTGCTCAATGCGTTGGTGGGCAGGGAGGCTACTCCTTGGATACTGATTGTCATTGGCCTGGGTTTCATCCTCACTTCGCGCCTTTGGATTCGCCATGTCTACCAACGCTTCATGAAGCGCCGTTACCAGAACATGGAGGGCTTCCGTGACAGCCGACAGAATTAATAAACGGAAAATGCATTAGATTTATGATACAGATAAGTAACCTGCAAAAGAATTTCGGTACCAAGAAAGCCGTAGATATAGAGAACTACACCATCTGTCAGGGAGACATGCTTGGCCTGGTGGGCAACAACGGGGCCGGAAAGACCACGCTCTTCCGCCTTATCCTGGATTTGCTGAAAGCAGACCGGGGTCATGTGACCATAGAGGGAATAGAGGTCTCCAAGAGCGAAGAGTGGAAAGACTTCACCGGTGCCTTCATTGATGACGGCTTCCTGATAGACTACCTCACTCCGGAAGAGTATTTCTATTTTGTCGGCAAGATGTATGGCCTGAGCAAGGAGGAGGTAGACGAGCGTCTGCAACCCTTTGACCGCTTTATGAATGGCGAGGTCATGGGGCAGAAAAAGTTCATCCGCAACTATTCGGCCGGCAACAAGCAGAAGATAGGCATCATTTCGGCCATGCTCCATCATCCCCGCCTGCTGATTCTTGATGAACCGTTCAATTTCCTTGACCCCAGTTCGCAGTCGGTCATCAAACACCTGCTGAAGAACTATTGTGAGGAACACGGAGCTACGGTCATCATCTCCAGCCACAATCTGAACCACACGGTGGACGTCTGCTCCCGCATAGCCTTGCTGGAACATGGCCTTATCCTGCGCGACATTCAGAACGTAGATAACTCGGCCGAGAAGGAACTGGAAGACTATTTCAACATCCAAGCCTTTTAGCATCCGTTCTGAATCTGTTCCAAACAGACTCTTAGAACAACATTCTCATTTCCTAAAAAGGGCGTTCCGTTTATGTGAACGCCCTTTTTAGTGAATAAATTTTAAAAATAAGCGAGGCGTATTGCAAAACTCTTCATGTTATTGATAAATTCCCTATATTTAGCCGCAGGAATCTAATATCTTATAAACGAACTAAAAAGAGATAAAATAGAAAGTATTGTTCCTATGTGGATAGTCTGTTCTATACTATTACTGTTGCTGTCGTTTTGTGGGCTGTCTGCCTCGGCGACAAGTAGAGATTCTCTTGTGGTCTGTGGCGACACCTCCGTAGTGATGCGTTTCCGCATTTATTACCCCGTCAACAAGACTACGCTCTATCCGCACTACATGGGCAATGAACAGGCCTTGCAGGAAATCAGGACCTACTTGTCCGAATCTCCCCGTATCGACAGCATCACCATCTATTCCTATGCCTCCCCCGAAGGTCCTTATCGCTTTAACCGCTGGCTGGCCGGCGAGCGTGGCAAGACAGCCAAGCAGTATCTGCTGGAGCAGGTGCCCGCCGACCGTCACTTTCCCGACTCCCTGATTCGTCTCAACCCCATGGCCGAGAACTGGGAGGGATTGCGCGAAGAGATTCTCTCCGGCTACCATCGGGCCGACCGTGAAGAGGTGCTGCGTATTCTGGATGATGCCTCCCTTAGCGATGCCCGCAAGAAGCAACTTCTTCGTCGCCTGGATCGTGGAGCCTCCTGGCGTTACATCCTCCGTCACTTCATGCCCCGCTTGCGCTATGCCACCTGGATTTCCGTGTGGCGTCCCATTCCCCGCGACCTTCCTTTGCCTGCCGTGCAGCCTCCCCGCCCGGTGGTCACGGAGCGGCCTGCCCCTGTGATGCAACCCGTTCCTGTGGTGCACAAGGACACGCGTACCATCCTGGCCCTGAAGACCAATCTGCTCTATGATGTTGCCTCCCTGCTGAATTTCGCCGTGGAGGTGCCGCTATATAAAGATAAGGTGTCCCTGCTCTATCAGCACCATTTCCCCTGGTGGACATGGGGTAAGGGCGGCAATGAATACTGCATCCGCTTCCTCTCCTTTGGTGGTGAAGCCCGTTGGTGGTTCCGTCCCATGCCCCGTCCTGCTATGGATGGACGTGTGAAGCGTGATCGCCTGATGGGGCACTACCTAGGACTTTATGGCATGGGTGGCAAGTGGGACTTCGAGCGCAAGCGTGACATCTGCCATCAGGGAGAGTTCTGGAGCACCGGTCTCAGCTACGGCTATGCCATGCCCATCGGCAAGCGTCTCAATCTGGAGTTTTCCGTTTCGGCCGGCTATGCCTCCATCCCTTATCGCGGCTATACGCCGAGCGAGGGTTATGAGGTGCTGATACGCGACCCCGAGAAGGTGGGCACGTGGCACTATTTCGGCCTCACCAAGGCGGAGGTCTCTTTGGTTATTCCCATTACCATCACCGTGAAGAAAGGAGGTCGCCTATGAACCGTTTTCTCCCGCTCTCTTCCCGGAACTGCCGTTCTCTCTTATCTCTGAAACACAGACAATCTGCCTGCCGGCGCAAAACAGTCCGCTCCCTTTGGGACATACTGCTGTTGCTGCTGACGTTGACCGCCTGCGAGCACCGTCCCTTGGTGGACCTGAACAACCTGCACTACATCCGGGTCTATTTGGATGAAGACATCCGTAATCTTACTTATGGTTTCTATGCAGAAGAACGTGTGCGGCCGCAATATGTGCGTCCCACTGTTCTTCGTGCTACTCTTTGCGACCCCACCACCGGTTATGTCGTTGCCGACCGTTATCTGCAGAACAGTGGTCAGGACGAGCGTGGCCACTACTTGGATGGTTACATCACGGCCGAACCGGGACGGTATAAGTTGATGGTATATGCCATTGCTACGGAGGCGACATCGTTGCGCGATGAACAGAATTACTTTGATATACAAGCCTATACCCACCCCATTTCTCCTTTCCTTTATACCAAGTTGCCTCAATCACGCTTGTTGTATGACGAGAACCTTATTGATTATGCCCCGGACCATTTGTTTGTGGTTGCCCAGGAAGATTTGCAGGTGGCCTATGTCGAGACGATGGATACACTGCGTAATGAAGCCGGAGATTACTTTACGGCTCAAAGCGTAGTGGAAACTTATTATCTGCAAGTGCACATCAAAGGACTGAAGTATGTCTCTTCGGCTTCTTCACTGCTTACCGGTATGGCCGGTTCCAAAACGCTGTGCAATAATGAAATGAATACTCAAGATCCGGCCATTGTATTTTTTGAGATGCTTACGGCTGAAGAGAATCCCGAAGAGGATAGAGCCATCATTTATGCCACTTTCAATACCTTTGGCAAGTTGCCGGATGAAGCATCTCTCTATGAAGTGACATTTGAGTTCCTTACTTTGGATGGACGTTCACAGACAGAAACGATAGACATTACTCCCATGTTCGATACCGAACAAGTTAAAGTAAACCGTTGGATATTACTTGAACATGTGATAGAGGTGAAACCACCGGCTTCGTTGGACGACGGACTAGACCCTGGTGTAGAAGAGTGGGACGATGTGGAAACAGATGTAATCATTTAAACAACAATTATAAACGAAGAACTAACTAAAAACGAAAGAGTATGAAAAAGAATCTATTTTGGACAGCGATGGCAAGTGTTGCACTTGCAGGCTGCGTGAGCGATGATGCTGTAGTTGCGGATGCTACACAAGAAGAAAAGCAAATGATAACCTTTACCTCGCCGGTTGTCGGTGGAGTGACGAGAGGGGCTAATGTGAAAGGTGAAATGCCTGATGTGTATGACAAGACGGAGACTTTCGGTGTCTTTGCCGTAAGGCATACCGGAGATTTTTCCAATTGGGCCAGTGCTACGCTTTTTATGAACAATACCGAGGTTAAGTATGATGCAACGCTGAATGCTTGGGTGCCCGAACAGGATGTCTTTTGGCCTAAAGATGAGGCCGTAACCTTTGCTGCCTACTCTCCCTATGGTGCCAAGGATGACGTCACCACTTTGACCTATGGCGGTACAGGCCTTTCGTTGTCCGGCTTCCAAGTGAACGCAACACCTACCGGGCAATATGACCTGATGTATGGTCGTCGTACCTATAACAAGACGGTCAGCGATGGCGGTACTTCCTATAGTGGTGTGGATCTGCATTTTGAACACGCTTTGTCGTCCATCCACTTCACGGCCAAAACCACAGACAACTCCTCTGCTGTGACCAAACTGAAGAAAATCAGATTATGGGGCGTCTATTCCAAAGGTGACTTCACGGAGGGTATAGACGAAACCTACACTTCTTATAAAAACGTGGAGGCATGGAGCAATCATAGCGAGCCGGTGGCAGAAACGTCAGCTTACACTCCTTTCAACAGTGCAGCAGGCTTGACATTGAACGCAACAGCCAAGAAACTGCATGAGAATGGCGGTAGTCCCATGATTCTGTTGCCTCAGAACCTGACTACTGACAGCAAACTGGAGATTACCTATACCATCAATTCGGGAGGCACGGATATTGAAGAAGTTAAAGTCTTCGATTTCCATACCAGCCTGAACAAAATGTGGCAGAGGGGTAATCGCTACACCTATAATATCATTATCGGTGCCGACAAGATTTACTTCTCGCCCGAAGTGGGTGCTTGGGTCGACCAGAATATCAATATCCCCGGATTGTAAAATCGGATATTTCGCAAAATACTCTTTTAATAATAGGTGGAATCGGTGGGTGTGCCCAATATCGGATTTAGGCACACTCACCCCCATCGTTAACCTTGCAATTTCATTTGTTCATGTCTTTATCTTGTTTCCCTATGTTTCGTCTGCGATTGTTCCGAAAGTGCTTTGAAACAATGACCGGAATCATGTTGCTCCCTCTTGTGTCGGCATGTGATGGCCATGAGGAAGCACTTTCGGTGATGCCGGAAGAATCTGTTGTGCCCATTCATTGGGGAGTAGAAGGAGTGGAAAACATGCAGAGCCGTACGCTGTTGAACAGCAGTGATGAATTGCAAGTGGCTTGTACGCCTGCTCAGGGGGGTGAAAGCATCGGCATTTGGGCCGATTATGACATTACGTTGGACGGCACATTGACCACCCAATATAATGTCTTTGACAATACGGAACTCATCTATCAATACAAAGAGGGTGGGAATCCTTATAGTGACTGGAACTATGCCGGTGAAGACCTCTTTTGGATTACCGGCGCTGTCTATACCTTCCGGGCCTACTATCCGCAAGCTGCCATTAGGAACAATGTGGTTTCATCGGCCGATGCCACGACTTTTGTTGTGGATTATGTTACAACCTCCGTTCAGCAGGACATGCTGGTTGCCTATAATAAGGTGGATACTCGGACTGCCGACCTTAGCCAACCTGTTTCGCTGAAGTTCAAACACACGTTGTCGGCCATGAAATTCCTGTTCAAATTTCAGGATGGCTATGAGGATGAGGATGCTCTGACTGCCTGCTGGTTGGAGAATGCAAAACCTGATGGCCTGAGCACCATTGGCATCATGGTCTATGGGACAATGCAGAACCCGGAATCCCTGGAATGGAGCGAAAGTTTTCAGCCTACACCGGGCAGTGCAATCTATAAGTGGCAGAATAGCGGTTGTGAGTTCAAGAACAATGCGACCACAAGCATGGTTGCCACGGCTTATACAGCATCCAATACAACTCTGGGTGCGGAGTACACTAAAAATGATGGTTGGCTGCTTGTCATCCCTCAAAAGTCAGATGGACCGGAAAGCGTGAAACTCTGTTTCACCACACGCGAGGGAGGTGATACGGTCTATCGGGTGGGCCTGCCGGCTGTAACGGGTACTGATGCACAAACCGGTGGACGCAAAGAGGGAGGCACGGATTTCCTGCCCGGTTATCGCTACACCTATACCTTAGCCATTACCAAGACCAACCTTGTGTTGACCCTCAGCATTGCTCCTTGGAATGAACTGAATTCTTCGTTTGACATCACCTTCTAATTCATTGGACTATGAATCGTTTGCCGAATGCTTGCTGTTATAAGATAGTTGGAACCTTGTTGCTGCTTTCCTCTTTAGTGGGATGCCGACAGGAGGAGCCGGATAGCCTATTGCAAGACGAAGCTGTGAACCTGATTTTCACCGTGAATCATCCCCAGACGGCAGTGACTACACGTGGCAGTCTCTCCACATATCCTACCGACAGTGAAAAATGGAGCGAATGGGAACGGGTGGTCGACGGACGCTACTTCTATCACGTCACCTTGTTCTTGCTGCGTGATGATGCCTTGGTGGGATATCGTGACATCTATCAGGGAGCTGCGGATGTTGACGCAAACAATGGTTTCTATGTGGAGGGCGCGGTAGCCCCCGATGCGGCTAAAGGAGAGGAATTGCAGGTCAGCTTCCTCTACGATACACCCAAACATGGAGCGGTGGAACGCCTGAAACGCGGCACTTATCGTTTGATGGTCGTGGCCAACTACTCGGCTTATGAAGCGGACAATGGCGGGACAAACTACTCCTATTCCGGACTTGACAATGGTTCTTTCCGCACGTTGGTGAATGGAGTGATGAACGATTTCGGGGACGATGGCATCGAGACCTTTTCCGCAGATACCTATGGAGACTTCTTCAATTATCGCTTGGACGCCGGCAGCGATTATGTGTGTCCTCAGCAGCCGCAACCGCTGACGCTGGTACAGGACATCGAACTGAAACCGGGAGACAATCGCATTGCCGTGCAGTTGGTGCGTACTTATGCCCGTGTACGTATAGAGGTGGAAAACAATAGTGGCACGGAGGACTTGGCCGTTAAGGAACTCTCCTTTAGTTCCAACTTTGCCCAACGTTATGCTTATCTCTTTGACCAGCCCGATGATGTTCCTGACTCCAAATATGCTTTGGCAGACAAGGGCGCATTGGAGGTGACCTCTTCGGATGCCCTGCAATCCTTTCTGGGCAGTGCTGACGCTCCTCTTGTCATTCAAGACCTTTCTTCGACCGCCGAGGACAACAGCAAAGTCATTTTCGATGCCTATGTCCTTGAGAGCAAGGATGAGACGAATGCCTATACCTATACCTTGGATATTCAATATCCCACTGAGGGGGAAGGCTCCTATACTTTGAAAAGCACTACTTCGCTTTCCACACGTGATGCCTTAGCTGCCGATTATGACAGTTCGGACCATTGCTACCTGATTTATAATCCCAACCGGGACCGTTTCCTGAAGGCCGGCACCACAACGGTCACATCCGCCACCTTGTCATTGAGTGCCGGCATGGAACTGGACGAGACGTATGTGTGGGAATTGGAGCGCAACGGCAACAATACCAACCAATACTATTTGAAGACCACGGGTGCAACGGCCTACTATATGGGCAATCCCGGCAACAACTCCGTCGGGCTTGATGCACTGAAGAGCGTCTGGTTTACGGCGGGCGACCAGACCATCCAAAGAAACGGCTACATATCCCTGCGTTCCAGTGGCAACGGGAATTATTACCTTGCCATAAACAACAATGGCAGGGTGCAACGTTCCGGTGATACGGGAAACAGTACACGCTTCCACCTCTATCCGGTGACGAAGTCGGCAGGAGGACCGCAGTATGATGACCCCATCATCCTGAAGACCATAGATTCGCAGACGGCACAAGTCACTGCCGTGAATGAGATAAAGCGCAATGATTTTATCCAAGTGTTGGTGACGGTGGCCTACAACAAAGAGAATGGGGATTTCCTCTTTGAGGTACAGGACTGGAATGAAAAACAGGGGAACATAGAGTTTAACTAATAGGGAGGAGAAAGATGACAATGAAACGATTGATTACTTGTATATGCTTAAGCCTGTTGCTGGCCGCCTGCCATGATGAGGCACTTGTGCGCCAGGGAGTGGTGGGCAATGATGAAGTCTGTTTCACACTGCCTTTCGGACACCATGATTTCGAAGAGATACAGGTCGCCACACGGGCCACGCTTAGCGTCATTCCGGAATCGCGTGTGCAGAATCTCTTTGTCTATATATTCGCAGCCGACGGAGAGCGCATCTATTCCCACTATTTCGATAACGAAAACAAAGTGGAGGCTTTGGGTAATGAAGACCGCAATTGCTGGACGGTGACCAATATGACGGCTGAGGGAGGCACGCCCACAAACGGCACTATGCGCATCAAGTCTCCTGTTGTCACCGGCGGAAAACTGTATATGGTGGCCAATATAGATGCCGACATGGTGAATATCTCGCCGGAAAAGCTGAACACGATACGTACAGAGGGCGAATTGCGCGAACTTGCGGCCACGCTCAATCAGGAAATCACTTCACGTAATGGCTATTTCCCGATGACGGGCGAGGCACTGATTGATGTTGCAGACAATGGTAGCGTCATGTTGAAGAACGATGCCGGGACTGCTTTGAGCAAAGTCATGCTGGTGCGGTTGGATGCCAAAGTGAAAGTGAACATCAATGTCGCTTCCGGTTCAACGACCACTGAGACCGACCCGGATGGAGTGGCCTCCACGCAAACCCTGAAAGAGTTTGTCCCGGAGTCGTGGAGGGTCATCAATCTTCCCAAGGCATCCTATGTCGTGGCGCGTGATGCCGACTATGAACAAGCAGATAAGCCGGCGGGCTATTTTGATACAGAGGCTATCGGCTTTGAAACCCATACGACCGATGGACATGGATTCTCCTTCTATATGCTTGAAAACAGAGAAGTCCCTACCGGAAAGAAAACATCCGTGGAGGGAGAATATCATAAGCGTGACTTGCGTGTGAAGAATGCCAAGGGGGAATATGACACGACCGACAGCCTGTGGGTGCATGCTCCCGAATGTGCCACCTATATGGAGATAAAGGGGGAAATCAAGATGGTGGTAGACGTCTCTTCCGAAGCGCGTTCCCAAACACTTACCGCCGCAGTCACCTATTATGTCCATTTGGGAGATATTGCCACTTCGAAGGACAACTATGACGTGTGGCGAAACACCTGCTACACTTATACCATCACCATAAAGGGCGTGAACAGCATTCAGGTGGAGGTGGAAACCTCGCAGGCCCTGAACCCGGCATTGGTTCAGGAAGGCAACGCCGGTGCTACGGGGAGGATATACGTTGCCCAGGAGTCCTTGTACACCTTTGATGCCCACTATGGACAGCGGGTGTTTGCCTTGGACGCACAGCAGATAGAACCTGATGCCATGACCTGGTATGTGAAAACGCCTTTTGGCAAGGAAGGGGTGCCGGAAAAGGTGGGCGACACGGAAATACCCTCGGGAATGGATTATAAATGGGTGAAGTTTATGGTGAACAAACTCTCCGTGGAGAAGAATGCCCAAACGGACGACTACACCTATTCTCCCAACAACCGCGTCTATCCCGGAGATGCTTCCGAAGAACTGATGGACATCGTGGAACTCACGAAGTTTATAAAGGAGGAAAAGCGCAAGAAGGATAGGGGAGAGCAACATCTTTTCCGCAAGGAGTTTGACCAATCGTGGTACGACAAGTTCGGAAATGGCGGCAATGCCAATGATACCAGCCAGGTCTGGTGGCGTGACCGTATCTATATAACCGCTTTCGTTGATGAATTCTATTATGAAAGCAACCCTATTACGGGAGAGACGCGCGAAGACCTTTGGAAAGATTTTGTGAATCAGCCCAACCGCTTGATGCACATCCTCTGTGACAGCAGGGAGAGCCTGGACAAGGCCAGCTCTTCCACCGGGAGCATTGTCACCTTGAGGCAACGCTCCATACAGACACCGTATAATACGAATAAGGATGGCCTGCTCACGGCATGGGGCTGTGAAACTGTGGACGAAACGGCTGAACACTTCCTGTGGTTCTACAACAATGACGAGACGCTGTTTGACATTCCCGGAGATTTGGGAATTCCCACCCTGGAAAACACCTCGTCGTCCAACGGACTCTATAACACGGCCTGCCTGTGGGGGCTGATGGCGAATGGCGCGTTCAATGATGTGCAGCATACCGTCAATGTACTTGATGATGAACCGACAGAGTGGGGCTACTACATGGATTATGAACGTCCCAACGATTATGTGAACAACAACGATATCTATTTCCTGAAGGGAGACTATGCAGTCATGCGCTACGCTTCCATGATGCGCAATCGTGACAACAACGGTAATGGAAAGATTGACCCGGATGAAGTGCGTTGGTATCTGGCCTCCATTGATCAGCTCTATGGCCTGTATATGGGTGAATTGGGGCAGAACAGTGATGCGGCCTTGTACAGTTCGACGCGGGCGGCACAAACCGGCACCTATCCCGTCGGCCATCATTTTGAGGGGTGCTACAAGTGGCGTGAACACATCGTCAGCAGCACGCGCAGCTCCGCCAATGCCTGTCCCGTCGTGTTGTGGGCAGAAGAGGGACTCTCCACGAGTTACTACCGGCAGGAAATGGAGTGGTACAGGAACGATGCCGACAACCGTGAAAAGAACAGAATGCATCTGAGCGCATTCTCCGCCCGCTGTGTCCGTAACTTGGGCATGGACAGGCAGGAAAAAGCCGATGTGGAGAATGTGGACAACGTGCCGCAGACGCTTGTGGGAGTGACGGGACCCGACAATGGCGTTTACTCTTTCGATCTTACGAATATCAATGACAAGTCGCTGCGCTTTTATACGACCAAAGAATTGGAACCTGCGGACGAAAGTGCCGAGATGGCACGCTTGTACTATGGCTTCCGGACGGGTGACTTGGTCAATTATACAGGTGGCTCCTATGCAGCCCTTAAGTCCGACCTCGAAGCCGGATACTCCCCTTGCCCTGCTGGGTATCGTGTGCCCAATGTCCGGGAAGCGGCTCTCATGCGCCTCTATGTTACGGACTCCGGTTGGTGGAATGGCTATATCTATACCAGTTCCTATTATTCGTTGGGAAGCCTGGGAAGCAACAAGGATATTTATGGCACCAATACGGTCAGCACCAAAACCTCCTGGTTCTTCGGACACAATTACGCCTCGCTCGATGGAGGGGCAAGCAAAATCCGTTGTGTGAGAGACCTGGAATATTGAACGCTTCCCGGCCGAAGATGCATAATCTAAAATGCTCTCAGGTGACCCCTTTATGCCCGTTGGACGAGACACGTGTGGTGCGTGGACGAGACATGTTTGGTGCGCGGACGAAACATGTCTCGTCTGCGCACCAAACATGTATGGACGAAAAGACGGATTTGCCCCCAATCCATGACAAACTGGAAACAAACGAAGAAGGGGGGGATAAACGTTTGGCTGTACTTTTGGCCACCGGTGCTAACGAAGTTATAAAGAAAAGTAGCCCATAATCCGTGCGGATGGCAATCGGATTTTGGGCTACATTGCAGGTCGGAAGCTATATCTAATCCTCTTTCAGCGGATTCCACCCTTGGGCTTTCAGCTCAAATTCCTGACCGTCGCGGGTGATGAGGGCGCAGCCCAGTTCGGGCTTGGTGATGTGTCCAATCAGTCGGATGCCCTCTATGTTGTCCACCTTCTCATAGTCGGAGATGGGGACAGTGAACAGCAGTTCATAGTCTTCACCGCCATTCAGGGCACAGGTGCTGACGTTCATGTTCAGCTCTTCGGCCATGACGGCTGTCTGATAGTCTATGGGGAGGTGCTCCTCATAGATGCGGCAACCGGCGTGACTCTGGGTGCAGATGTGCATCAGTTCGGAGGAGAGACCGTCGGAAATGTCCATCATGGCTGTGGGACGGATGCCCGCTTCGGCCAACTTTTGGATGATGTCACGGCGTGCCTCGGGTTTCAGCTGACGCTCCAGCAGGTACTCCTTGCCGGCAAAGTCGGGTTGTACCTCCTGGCCTGTGCCGTTCAGCACCACCTTCTCACGCTCCAACAGTTGCAGGCCCATATAGGCAGCCCCGAGATCTCCGCTGACGCAGATGAGGTCGCTCTCCTTGGCGCCGTTGCGATAGACGGCTTTCCCCTTTTCCACTTCACCGATGCAGGTGATGCTGATGGTAAGTCCGGTAAGTGAAGAGGTCGTGTCGCCTCCCACGATGTCTACACCGTAGGCATCGCAGGCCAGTCTGATGCCACCATAGAGTGCCTCCAACTCTTCGATGCAAAAACGCTTGGAGATGCCTAACGAGACGGTGATTTGGCGTGGAGTGCCGTTCATGGCATAGATGTCGCTGAAGTTGACTACGGCGGCCTTATAGCCGAGGTGTTTCAGAGGCACATAGGTGAGGTCGAAGTGTACACCCTCGAGCAGCAGGTCGGTAGTGACCAGTGTCTCTGTGCCGCTGGCAGGAGTCAGGACGGCAGCATCATCGCCTACGGCATAACGGGTGGAGGGATTCTTGGGAGTAAGTCCCTCGGTGAGACGGTTGATGAGGCCGAATTCGCCGAGGGTCGCTATTTCTGTTCGCATGTTACAGTCTGTTTCTTTTAGTGATGTTAGCTTCTGTTGATCAGTTCGCGCATGATTTCCGTCATGCGGGGTTGGGCGGCATCGGCCGCTTTCTGCACCTCTTCGTGGCTCACCTCTACAATCTTGCCCTCTACGCCGAGGTCGGTGATGACCGACACACCGAATACCTTGATGCCGCAGTGGTTGGCCACGATGACTTCGGGCACGGTGGACATGCCTACGGCGTCTGCTCCGAGAATGCGGAACATCTTGTATTCGGCCGGAGTCTCAAAGGTGGGACCCTGCGTGCCGATGTATATGCCGTGCTGCACTTTGATGCCCTTCTCGGCAGCGATGGCATCGGCCTTTTGGATGAGACTCCTGTCGTAGGCTTCGCTCATGTCCGGGAAGCGCGGGCCGTAGGGGATGTTTCTGCCGCGCAACGGATGTTCGGGGAAGTGGTTGATGTGGTCGGTGATAATCATCAGGTCACCGATTTCAAAGTCGGGGTTCATGCCCCCGCTGGCGTTGGAGACAAAAAGGGTCTTGATGCCCAGTTCGCGCATCACTCTTACGGGGAAGGTCACCTCTTTCATGGAGTAGCCCTCGTAGTAGTGGAAGCGTCCTTGCATGGCCATGATGTCCTTGTTGCCCAACTTGCCGAAGATGAGCTTGCCGCTATGTCCCTCTACGGTGGAGACGGGGAAGTGGGGGATCTCTTCGTACTTGATTTCATACTTCTCGGTAATCTCTCCGGCCAGGCTGCCTAAGCCGGTGCCCAGGATGATGGCGGTTTCGGGTGAGGTGTGCATCTTACTCTTCAGGTAAGCTGCGGTTTCTTGAATCTGTTCTAACATAGCCCATGATATTTTGGTTGAATAATTCTTCTTTCTCTTGCAGGAAGGCGATTTCGATGGGGAGCACCCGGATGTAGGGAGCCAGGCTGTCATCTGCCCGCACCATTCCCCTCAGGCGTGCCGCGTCTTTCTCAGTGGTGACAATCAGCCGTTTGCCCTCTTCCAGCGTGGCAAACAGACGCCCCATCTCGTGCAGGTCCTTTTCGCTGAAGTCGTGATGGTCGCCAAAGGTCAGCAGGGTGACCGACTCTGCCTGTCGCTCCACTTCCTGAATGAGGGGGGCGGGCGAGGCTATGCCGGTGAGCAACACGACCTGCTTGCCCTCTAAGGAGACAGGAAGGTTGGAAGTCCGGGACGGATACAGGGGATAGAGCCTGCCGTAGCGGAAGGTGGTGAAGTAGAGTTGCTGATGGGGCTGAAGCTGCAGCCTGTGACTGATGGCGTCATAGTCTGTCGGCCGGAGGTCGTGCGGACATTTGGTCACGATGACTATCTGGGCACGCTCCTTGCCACAGGCCGGTTCGCGCAGGCGGCCGGCAGGCAGCAGAAGGTCGTCACAGTACAGGCGGTGATAGTCGGTCAGCAGGATGTTCAGTCCGGCCTTTACGTAGCGGTGCTGGAAGGCGTCGTCTAAGAGTATGGCGTCCACACGGGGAGAGTCCGCTTTCAGAAGCTCCTCTATACCATGACAACGCTTCTCGTCCACGGCTACCTGTATGTTCGGAAACTTCTGCTTCATCTGGAAAGGCTCGTCGCCAATCAGGCGGGCATCGCTCGCTTCATCGGCCAGGAGGTAACCCTTGCTGTGACGCTTGTAGCCACGGCTCAGGGTGGCCACTTGCAGGCCGTGCCGTTGCAGCAAGGCTATCAGATATTCGGTGTGCGGAGTCTTGCCGGTTCCTCCCACTGCGAGGTTACCCACACAGATGACAGGAACGGAAAAACTCCTTGACCGGAGCAGTCCCCAGTCAAAGAGTTTGTTTCTCAGCCTGACAGCCAAGCCGTAAAGCCAGGCTATCGGGCGCAGTCCGTGATATATCCTGATAGTGCTGTCTTCCATTCATTTACTGGATGTTCAGTTCGAAGGGGAGGCGTGCCTGGATGCGGCTGCACTGGTCGATGTTCTCCAGTACGCTGAACTGCTTGTAGTATTCGCCCACCTTCCCCTTCAGCAGGTGTGCCTTGATGTAGTTGCCGCTGCCGGTGTTCATCAGGGTTTCGATGAAACTCTCCTGCTTGGGGTAGGAGAGTACGGTGTAGTTCTCAAGTCCGGCCTTCTGGATGGCAATGTCCATAGCCGTGTCCAATCCGCCCAGCACGTCTACCAGCCCCAGCTCGAGTGCCGTCTCGCCTGTCCATACACGTCCTTGTGCAATCTTGTCCAGCTCCTCCTTGGAGATGTTGCGGCCATCGGAGCAGCGGGTCAGGAAGAGGTCGTATCCCTGGTTGACGTAGGCCTGCATCAGTGCCTTCTCGCCATCGTTCATCGGACGGGTGAAGTCGCCGAAGTCGGCATAGGGGTTGGTCTTCACCACGTCGAAGTCCAGGCCGAACTTTTCTGTCAGCCCCTGAACATTGGGGAAGAGGCCGAAGATGCCGATGGAGCCGGTCAGGGTGGTCGGTTCGGCCACGATGGTGTCGGCGTTGCAGGAGATGTAATATCCGCCGGATGCGGCATAGTCGCTCATGGAGACAATGACCGGCTTCTCTTTCTTCAGTTCGCTTACGGCATACCATATCTGCTCGGAGGCATAGGCACTGCCGCCGGGAGAGTTCACGCGCAGCACCACAGCCTTCACGTCTTCATCCTCCTTCAGGCGGCGCAGGTCGTGAATCACTTTCTGTCCGTCAATCACTTCCTTGCTGGCAGACATGGGGGAGGCGTTGCTCTCGTCCACGATTTCTCCTGTGGCATAATAGACGGCTACGATGTTGCCGCTCTTGTCCTTAGGCACATTCTTCTTGATGTTCACGGTCTCTTGCAGGCTCAGGACGGGCAGGTCGTCATCTTCTTCGATTCCGGCCAGCTGCTTCAGGTAGTTGCGCACGTCATTCTTATAGATAAGGGTGTCGGCCAATCCGCTCTTCACGCTCTCCTCGGCCGGGTGGAACATCAGCAAGCGGTCGGCTGCCTCGTTCAGAGCCTCGACTGTCAGCTGGCGGGAAGCGGCAACATCCTTGGTCATCACACCCCAGATGCTGTTCAGGAAAGTGCTCACCTGCTCACGGTTGGCCGGGCTCATCTCGGTGGCTATGAAAGGCTCCACGGCCGATTTGTAGGTACCCACCTTGAACACCTGCACTTCCACGCCGATTTTCTCTAACAGGTCCTTGTAGAACATGGGCTGTGAGGCCAGACCCCGCCATTCAATCATGCCTTGAGGATTGAGCATCACCTTGTCGGCCACGCTGGACAGGTAGTAGGCACCTTGGGTGTAAGTGTCGCCATAGGCCACGATGAACTTGCCCGACTCCTTGAAGTCCACCAGGGCGTCGCGTATCTCCTCCAATGCGGCAAAACCACTGCTCAGGGCACCTGCCTGAAGGTATATGCCCTTGATGTCTTCGTTCTCCTTGGCCTTCTTGATGGCACTCAATATGTCGTTGAGACCCAGGTTCTCGTTCTCCTCTCCCATGAGCATTCCGAAGGGATTCTCCTGGCTGCGTTCAATCAGAATGCCGTTCAGGTTCAGCATGACTACGGAGTTTTCGCTGACAATGGTCTCGCTCTCGGAGGAAGATACCATGCCGAATAGTACAATGATGTTCAGGACGAACAGCACGACGCTTGATAAGATAACACCAGTGATGGTGGCTAACGTGAATTTCAGAAAATCTTTCATTGTTTCAAATCGTTTTTTTTTATGCACTGCTTTTGCAGCAACAAAGGTAATTAATTGAGTTGATATTTGTTTTATCTGTCGCCTGTTTTTTCGGTTTGTCACATTGGAGACGGCTAAAATGGGCGAAGGCTCTTCCTTGACTAAGGAATGGCCTTAAATGTTAACGGATGTCTCTATTATTATTCTTCCTTTAACGTGAGTTCGATATAATTATTAGAACATAGCGGTAATCATTTTAATGTTATAATTGAACACTATAAAGTTAATGCTTTTACCGCTATCCTTCTAATTGTCAAAAGATTAAACTCTTATACCTTTTGTAATTCGTCATACAACCAAGAATATTCTTCATTCATAATGCGATTATTTTTCCTACTCTATTTCCTATTCGGTTTTTCGGATTCTCCGTGTAGGTCTACGATGCGAAAGTATGGAGAGCCGAGCACTTACATCTCCCGCCCGGCTTGGGAGGTTATTTGTGGGCAGGAGAGGCATCACCCTCTTCCTGCCCTAAGTTACTTATTCTGTTGCCGTAGCCACCAGCGTAGGATAGCCATCGGTGCCGACTTGCCATTTATAAGTACATTTCCTGCCCTCGGCAGCCGAGGCGTTATACTCTTCAATGACGGTATTCATAGCTGTGATGGCATCTGCTACTGCCGAGGCGTTAGCAAAGGAGTAGCACGCTTTTAGCACACCTGCATTGCGGATATCTAAATCTATTCCCACTCCATCCTTGCTGGATACCTCTCCTCCATACCTAAGCTCGGTGGTTTCTTTCGTCCAGCACGCATATACCGGAACGCTATAGTTGGCACCTACAATGCCGCCAACTCCATTTGCTGATGCCACCACTTTGCCCGTGTTGCCGCAGGCTATTATAGTGGACTCAGCATAATTGAACCCCACGACACCACCATAAAAATGTGATCCATTTGAAGCCGAAGCGGTAAT
>JAFURM010000057.1 GCA_017471925.1 Bacteroides sp. | reverse complement strand
TGTCCCATTCATTAGGATAAATACGATAAGCAGATGCATAAGTGTGCGTTGTCCGCTTGATGATTATCTGATAATAAAGTGTACCGTCCTTACCCTTGACAGCAGAAGGACGATAACATAATTTTATTGATACTCCCATAACCCTCCTCCCAAAGGCTAGAAAATAGAGAGATTTGTAAGGTTCGCCTACCGCGCAGGTGGCTACCTCCGCTCTCCTCCCGATGAAGAGAAGCGGGCAAGCGTTTGCTTTATTAGGAATTTATTCCGATTTTTGCGAAGACAAACCCACTTTCTACGTAGAGCTATGCTGAAACGACTCCTCTTTCTCCTTCTTGTCGGCCTGTCGGCCCTGTCTGCGGCTTCGCAAGAGGCCGACCGATTCTTCGGGCAGTACAACTTCAATTTCATCTCCGAGCGGGCAGGTCTTCCCTATAGTTTCGTGGACGACATCATGAAGGACAGCGACGGCTACATCTGGGTGGCTACCCACGGTGGATTGGGACGTTTTGACGGCTACGGCTTTCTGAACTTCACCACACAGACCCGTCCCGTAGCCCTGAAAAGCGACTTCGTACGCACCCTCTGTGAAGACAATCACAAGCGGCTGTGGGTCGCTTCGGAGGGTGGCTTGGACATCATTGACCTGAAGAGCTACCGCCCCGTCCGATTGGAGTTGCCTCCGGAGAGCCGTCTGCACGAGGTGATGAACCAGTTGGTTCACACCATCTACAAGGACAGCCGGGGCAACATCTGGTTAGCGGCCGGTAAAGAGCTGTGGTGCATCGAGCTGGACGGGCAGGGAGGTGTGGCGGAAGCCCTCTGTCTGCAAGACAAGTGCCAGTCGCCTGTCCATGCCGTGACCGACATGGGCGGCACCGTCTGTGCCGGCATCAACAACGAGGTGTGCAGCATCAGCCGCCTGCCTGACGGCAGCGGACTGCGGGCCGAAGTGCTGTCGGACAGTCTCGTCTCCTTCAGTCCCGATTGGCGCATCCTCTGCATGCAGGTGGCCGGCGATGACCTCTGGATAGGTTCTAACCGGGGACTCTTCCGCTACAACCATGCCCATCGCAGCCTGAAGCGTTACCGCTACTCCACCCACCGTCCCGGCATGTTGAGCCAGGCCTACATCACCGACATCGGCCTGACCGCCGCCGGACACCTCATTGTCTCCACCCTGAACGGCCTGAACGTCTATCACCGCAAGAGCGACACCTTCTCCTTCATCCGGCAGACCAGCGAACGCACCGGCATGACCATCAACAGCAACGCCATCAACTGCCTCTTCACTGAGGGCGAGACCATCTGGCTCGGCACGGAGACCGGGGGCATCAACCTGCTCTCGCCCAAACGCCTGCGGGCCGAACTGCTCTCCTCCTGTCCCCTGTCCGGTTCCCAGACAGGAACTACCCCCGTGAATGCCCTGGCCGAGGATGCCGAGGGCAATCTGTGGCTGGCCCTGGTGGAACGTGGACTGATGAAGTGGGACCGCGAAACCGCCACCTGCCAACGCTACCTCTTCTCGCCCGGCAATCTCTCCACGCTGAGCAACAACACCCTGAACGGCCTGTTGGTGGACAGCGACAAC
Source organism: Bacteroides sp. (assembly GCA_017471925.1). Lineage (GTDB taxonomy): Bacteria > Bacteroidota > Bacteroidia > Bacteroidales > Bacteroidaceae > Bacteroides. Next base: position 17,088 of record JAFURM010000057.1, on the reverse strand, counting down.
CGCCTTTGGGGCTACACCTGGGGCGTGGGCATCAATGAACTGGACCTGGACCATCCCGGCAGTAACCGATTCAAGCGATATACCCGCGAGGAGATGCCCACCCTGCAGGGTGATTTCGTGAGCAGTGCCTGCGAAGACCTCCTGAACCGGGGCATCTGGTTCGGCTCCACGCGCGGGCTGCAGTTCTATGACAAGCAGACGGGCAGCTTCACCCGTGTCACCTTCGAAGTCTCCGACAATGAGTTCGAGGCCATCCATGCCCTGATGATAGACCGCAAACAACGCCTCTGGGTGGGCACCACACAGGGACTCTTCGTGATGCAGCTCGCCTCCTTTGCCCAGTCGCGCACCCACTTCGACTACACCTATTATAAATATAAGCTGGACAATCCCGACTCCAAACAGTTGGAGAAGATAAACAGCATCCTGGAAGACAAGGCCGGCAACATCTGGCTGGGCGGCAACGGAACAGGACTCTACCGACTGGCCGGGGAAAACGGCGGAACCCTGCACTTCCAGAACTACACCATGAAGCAGGGACTGCCAGGAAACACCATCATCGGCATGGCCGAGGATGCCCGGCACAACCTTTGGCTGATGATGGGCGACGGACTGACCCGCATGGACGTGAAGGCTGCCACCTTCACCAACTACACGCAGGCAGACGGACTGCCCGCCACGCAATACTACACCAACGGCATCCTCTACTCTCCCCAATGGGATCTCCTCTACTTGGCCACTACCGACGGTCTCCTCCTGATACATCCCGACGGGGAAGAGAAAGCCTCCGGAGTGCCTGCCGTCCACCTCTCCTCGCTCAGCGTGGCCGGTACGCCCATCCATCCTTCGGCTGGCTACTTAGAGGGCACCTCCATCCGCCTGCACGAGAAGGAGAGCCGCTTCAACGTGGGCTTCACCACCCAGGACTATGACAACAGCAGCCGCATCCGCTTTGCCTACCGTCTGAAGGGTTACGAACCCGAATGGACCGAGACACAACCGGGAGACTGCATGGCCCGCTACACCTTTGTGCCTGCCGGAAGCTACACCCTGCAGGTGAAGGCTACCGATGACTCCGGCCACTGGTCGGAGCGAATCACCGAGGTGGAGGTGAGCATCACCCCCTACTTCTATAAATCCCCCTGGTTCTACCTCCTGCTGCTCCTGTTGGGCTGTGCAGGAGTGTGGCTCTTCTTCCGACGGAAAACGCGCCGTTACCGCGAACAGCGTGCCCGGCTGGAAGAGAAGGTGAAGCAACGCACCCAGGAACTGGCTGTGCAGAACCAGCAGTTGGAGAGCATGGCCCGTCATGTGAAGGAGGTGACCGAAGAGAAGATAGCCTTCTTCATCAACATCACCCATGAGTTCCGCACCCCTGTCACCCTGATTCACGGCCCCATCGAACAGGCCCTGAAACTGGTGGAGGACGGACGGGTGAAGGAACAGTTAGAGATTGCCGGCCGCAACGCCCACTATCTGCTCTCCTTAGTGAACGAACTGATGGACTTCCGCAAGTTAGACATGGACAAAGTGACGCCCGACCTGCGCGAAGAGGACTTCCCAGCCTTCCTCTCCGAGCTGCTGCTGCCCTTCGAAGCCTATGCCAAGGAGCGCAACATCAGGCTGCGCACCCTCTTCCGTCTGACCCCCTCCCGCCTGATGATGGACGCCGCCTATATGAAGAAGGCACTGATAAACCTCGTCTCCAACGCCATCAAGTTCACGCCGCGCGATGGACGCATCAACATCTATGTGGCCTCGGTGGGCGCAGCGGACACGGGCGGACGTCGCCTCTACATCAACGTCTCCGACACCGGCTCGGGCATCGTCTCCGAGGAGAGCGAGCGCATTTTCGAACGCTTCTATCAGTCCAAGCAACCCGTGAACAACACCGTCTTCGGACAGAGCGGAACGGGCATCGGGCTCTTCCTGTGCCGCAAAATCGTGGAGATGCACGGTGGTGAAATCACTGCCCGCAACAACCATCGGCATGGTGCCTCCTTCCGCATACTCATGCCCCTTGTTCCTGCCGGAACGTTGGGTGAGGAGGAGGAAATCGTCACTCCGCACACGCCGCTGCAGCCGTCTGCACCGACCGGAGAAGACTCCATGCGAGAGACTATTCTTGTGGTGGAGGACAACGGCGACATGCGCCGCTACATCATCTCCCTGTTAGAGAAGGAGTATCGCCTGTTGGAGGCCGAGAACGGCGAGGAGGCGTTGCGCCTGCTGCAACGTCATGGTGTGGATCTCATTGTGAGCGACCTGATGATGCCCGTGATGGACGGCATGGAATTGTCGCGTCGTGTCAAGGAGAACTTCTCTACCTCCCACATCCCCCTGCTGATACTCACCGCTCTGCGCTCGGAGGAGCAGGAGAAGCAGAGCTTCGAAATCGGAGTGGACGAATACCTCTGCAAACCCTTCGATGGCGAGATACTGACCTTGCGCATCCGCAACATCCTCTCCCTGCGCAACAAGTACAGGCAGCACTTCTCCAACAGCAACCGCCTGGAAGAACTGCACATCAAGGAACAGAGCCGCGACGAAAACTTCGTGAAGCAGGCCCTGCAGCTGATGAAGGAACACTATGCCGACCCCGCCTATACGCTGGAAAACTTCGTGCGCGACATGGGCTACAGCAAGACGCTCGTCAACCGCAAGATGCAGGAACTCACCGGGCAGCCCATCGGACAGTTCATGAAGAGTTACCGCCTGAACATGGCCCGCACCCTCATCCGTGAAAGGCCGGGCGGAAGCAGCGTTTCCGACATCGCCTATGCCGTAGGCTTCAACGATCCCAAGTACTTCACCAAGTGCTTCAAGGAGTTCTTTGGTTACCTGCCCAGCAGCGAATTGAGGAAATAAAGCCGGTAATTTACAATATTCCACCTGAATTTTCCTATTTTCGGCCTTGAAGAAGCGGAAAGCACTTATTTTTGCACATCACATATTTTCAACATACCATGAACATCGTCAAACGCAAGATTATCCTATTGGCCCTCCTCCTTGCAGGATGCAACCTCCTGCTGCAAGCCAACCCCATCCACGACCTCCTGGAACGCATCGACAAGGGTGCTTCACGGAAATTTGTCATCGAACTGAAGAAGGGAGACAAAGACTTCTTCGAGCTGGACCAACGCGGGCGGAAGGTGGTTGTCAGGGGCAATACCTATGTCAACATTGCTACCGGCCTGAACTGGTACCTGAAGTATCACGCCGGCATCCACCTCTCCTGGAATGGCATGGTGGCTAAACTGCCCGACGTGCTGCCTCCCGTCACCCAAAAGGTGCGACGCGAGACCGACCTCTCCTTGCGCTATGACTTCAACTACTGCACCTACTCCTACACCATGGCCTTCTGGGACTGGCCGCGCTGGGAGAAGGAACTGGACTGGATGGCTCTGCATGGCATCAACCTGCCGTTAGCCGCCGTGGGACAGGAGTGCGTGTGGCGCAACCTGCTGCTCCGTCTGGGCTACAGCAAGAAGGAGGTGAACGACTTCATTGCCGGACCGGCCTTCCTGGCCTGGTGGGCCATGAACAACCTGGAGGGGTGGGGCGGTCCCAATCCCGACTCCTGGTACACCCAGCAGGAGGAACTGCAGAAGAAAATCCTGAAACGCATGAAGGAACTGGGCATACAGCCCGTCTTCCCCGGCTATAGCGGCATGGTGCCCCATGACGCTGACGTGAAACTGAAGCTGAACATCACCAAGGGTGACCTGTGGAACGGCTTCACCCGTCCTGCCTTCCTGCAGCCCACCGACCCGCGCTACAGCGAGATTGCCCGTCTCTACTATGAGGAGCAGCAGAAACTCTTCGGCCGGGCCGACTATTACTCCATGGACCCCTTCCACGAGGCTGAGAATGCTGCCGGCGTGGACTTCGGCGAGGCTGGAAAGTCCATCATGCAGGAGATGAAGCGGGTGAATCCCAAGGCCACGTGGGTGGTGCAGGGATGGACCGAGAACCCACGTCCCGAAATGATCAGGGAGTTGCCGCAGGGCGACCTGCTCATCCTGGACCTCTTCAGCGAGTGCCGGCCCATGTGGGGAGCACCCTCCATCTGGAAACGCGACAAGGGCTATGAGCAACACCAATGGCTCTTCTGCCTGTTAGAGAACTTCGGCGGAAACATGGGGCTTCACGGACGCATGGACCAGCTGTTGGAGAACTTCTACATGACCAAAGGGAATCCGCTGGCCGCCCACCTGAAAGGCATAGGCCTCACGATGGAGGGCACGGAGAATAATCCCGTCATGTTCGAACTGATGTGCGAACTCCCCTGGCGGCCGGAACCGTTCACCAAGGAACAGTGGATAGGCGAATACTGCCGCGCCCGCTACGGCGTGCAGGACCCGCAGATAGAACAGGCCTGGCAACTGCTCATCGGCGGCATCTACAACTGTCCGCGAGGCAACAACCAGCAAGGCCCCCACGAGAGCATCTTCTGTGGACGCCCTACACTCAACAACTTCCAGGCCAGCAGCTGGAGCAAGATGCAGAACTACTATGATCCCACCGTCACCGCAGAGGCTGCACGCCTGATGGCCGGCGTGGCCGACAAGTACCGGGGCAACAATAACTTCGAGTACGACCTGGTGGACATCACCCGTCAGGCTGTGGCCGACCATGCCCGCATCACCTATCACCACACCGTGGCCGACTTCAAGGCCTTCGACCGACGGGCCTTCCTGCGCGACTCGCGCCACTTCCTGAACCTGCTGCTGATGCAGGACCGCCTGTTGGGCAGCCGCAGCGAGTTCCGCGTGGGACGCTGGATAGCACTGGCACGGAACAAGGGAGCGACGGACGAAGAGAAAGCACTCTATGAGTGGAACGCCCGCGTGCAGATAACCACTTGGGGCAACCGCACCTGTGCCGACGACGGCGGACTGCGCGACTATGCCCACAAGGAGTGGAACGGTCTGCTGCGCGACTTCTATTACAAACGCTGGAGTGCCTACTGGCAGACTCTGCAGGACGTGCTGGACGGCAAGCCGATGGTGACGCTGGACTACTATGCCATGGAAGAGCCTTGGACCTTGGCCCGGAATCCTTATGAGGCCGCTCCCGAAGGCAGCCCCATAGAACTGGCCCGCGAAGCACTGGAAATGATAGGCACGGCACAGCAGCAGCGGTGAATGCCCACCATTAATCATTAACCATTAATCTCTGATCATTAATGAAACGTCTTCTCTCCCTTGACATATTGCGCGGCATGACTGTGGCCGGCATGATTGTCGTGAACAATGCAGGTGGCCAGCTCTCGTACGACTCGCTGCGCCATGCCGAATGGAACGGTCTGACCCCTTGCGACCTGGTGTTCCCCTTCTTCCTCTTCATCATGGGTTTCTCCATCAGCATTGCCCTGCGCAAGTTCGGCTATGCCCCTTCGAAGAGCGTCATCGTGAAGATACTGAAGCGCACCCTGCTCATCCTGCTCGTTGGATGGGCCATCCATTGGGTGGGCCACCTCTGCTGGGGCGACTATTTCCCCTTGGCCCACCTGCGGCTGACCGGTGTCCTGCCCCGCATCGCCATTTGCTATGGTATAGTCGCTCTGATGGTGCTCTACACTCCCCACAAGTGGCTGCCCCGCATTGCTGTCCTGTTGCTGGTGGGCTATGCCCTGCTGTTGTGGATAGGCAACGGCTATGCCAACGACCCCACCAACCTGCTGGCACGTATCGACCATTTCCTGTTGGGCGAGGAACATCTCTACACCAAGCAGTCCGTAGACCCCGAAGGTGTGGCGAGCACCCTCAGCTCCATTGCCCACACCATCATCGGTTTCCTTTGCGGCAAACTGCTCCTGGCTGCTGATGGCAGCAAGGAGAACGCTGCCTCCCGCCTGCCTCTCCGGCTCGTCAGACTCTTCGTGGCCGGCAGCCTGATGCTGATGGTCGGCTATCTGCTGACCGAAGCCCTGCCGCTGAACAAACGCATCTGGTCCCCCTCCTTCACCCTCGTCACTTGCGGAGGTGCAGCTCTGTTGCTGGGCGTGCTCACTTATGTCATCGACCTGAAGGGCTATCGTCGCTGGTGCCGTCCCTTCGAGGTGTTCGGTGTCAATCCGCTTTTCCTCTATGTGTTGAGCGAGGTGGGCAGCATCCTGTTGGGCCGATTCGGTCTGAAAGCACCCGTCTGCGAAGCTCTCCACGCCGCTATCAGCAACCCCTATCTGGCTTCAGCCGCCTATGCCGTGGGCTATGCCCTGCTGCTGTGGCTCTGCGGCTATCCGTTGTACAAACGCAAGATATACATTAAGTTATGAAAACCGGTATCCATATGGAACGACTGTTCTCCTTTCTTCCCGTTGCCCTCTTGCTGCTGACGGCCGCCTGTAGCAGACCGCACACGACCGGGCCTGTGGACTATGTGGATACCCGTGTGGGAACGGCTGCCAGTGTCACCCGCACAGCCGGACTCTTTGGCAAGAACACGGAAGAACTGGGGCAGGTGCTGCCCGCCGTGCTGGAGCCTAACGGCATGACCTTCTGGACACCGCAGACACGCGACACGGAGAAGAAGTGTGTGGCTCCCTATTACTATCACGACACCCTGTTGCAGGGCTTCCGGGCCAGTCACTGGATTGTGGGCGGATGCACGCAGGACTTTGGCTCCTTCACCCTGATGCCCCTGAGCGGCCCATTGCGCCTGCAGCCCGAAGAACGCGCCACCCCATTCAGCCATGAGGCCGAACAGGCCACTCCGGCCTACTACAGCGTCGTCCTGCCCGATGAAGGCATCCGTGCCGAGATGACCGGACGAAGCCGGGCAGCCCTTTTCCGCTTCACCTATGCGAAGGCGGGGAAAGCCTATCTGGTGGTGAACCCCAACAGCGACGAGGGGCAGGGTAGCATCCGCATCGATACCCTCCGTCGCCGCATCTATGCCGCCAACCCTGTGCACCGCATCTATCAAGGCTGGGGCAAGCCGGCCGGTTTCAGTGGCCACATGGTCATCGAACTGCAGAAACCCATCACAGCTTGCGGCATCTTCCGGGGTGATACGCTCTGGAAGGACTCCACCACAGTCGGCCGTCCTACTCCGGAGACTGCTCCCCTCCATCGTTTGGGAGCCTACGTGGAGTTTGACGTGGAGGCCGGTGAGGAGATACTGGTCAGGGCGGCCACCTCTTTCGTGGACAGCGAAGGGGCCGAGGGCAACCTGCAGGCCGAGATGCCCCATTGGGACTTCGACCGTGCCCGTGCCGACCTGACTGCCGTTTGGGAAGAACGCTTCGCCCTGCTGCAGGCCGAGAGTCCCGACACCATAGCCTTGCAGAAATTCTATGGCGCTCTCTATCGCGCTTCGTTCCTGCCCAACGCCTTCAACGACGTGGACGGCCGCTATCCGGCCTTTGCCACGGCAGACAGCATCGCCTGTTTGCCCGCCGGGCAGACCTACTATGACGGCTACAGTATGTGGGACACCTACCGTGCGCTCCATCCTCTTATCAACCTGCTGACACCTCATACAGGCGGTGAGATGATGCAGTCGCTGGTGCTGAAGTACCGGCAAGGCGGCTGGCTGCCCATTTTCCCCTGCTGGAACAGCTATACCACCGCCATGATTGGCGACCACTGCATCAGTGCCCTGACCGATGCCTACGTGAAGGGCATCCGTAACTTCGATGTGCAGACGGCCTATCAGGCCATGCGGCGCAATGCCTTCTGCACACCCCAGGATGAGCGGGACTACAAGGACGGCAAGGGACGGCGTGCGCTCACCTCCTACCTGAAGTATGGCTACATCCCATTGGAAGACGGTGTGCCCGATGCCCACCACTACAAGGAGCAGGTGTCGCGCACGCTGGAGTATGCCTACGACGACTATTGCCTGGCCCAGTTGGCTCAGGCCCTGGGACACACCGAAGACTATGACACCCTGATGGCCCGCTCCCGGAACTACCGCAACGTCATCGACCCCCGCACGGGCTATGCACAGAACCGTCATGCCGATGGCCGCTTCGTGGACGATGCCTCCAATGCCTTCCGTAAGGTGGACTTCGTGACCGAGGGCGCACCCTGTCACTACACCTGGTATGTGCCCCATGATCCGCAGGGACTGATGGCGTGCATGGGTGGCCGCGAAGCCTATGTGGCCAAGTTGGACTCCATGTTCAGCGAGGGACGCTATTGGCATGGCAATGAACCTTGTCACCAGATACCTTTCATGTTCAACTATGCCGGAGAACCTTGGAAGACCCAGCGTGCCGTGCGCCACATCATGACCACCGAGTACCTCAACGAGCCGGGCGGCCTATCGGGCAATGACGATGCCGGGCAGATGTCGGCCTGGTACCTCTTTGCCGCTATGGGCTTCTATCCCGTCTGTCCGGGGACGCCCTTCTATCAGATAGCCAGTCCCTCCTTCCCGCGTCTCACCATCACACCCCGTGGAGGAAAGCCCTTCACCGTGATTGCCCACGGCGCGAGCGAGGAGAACATATACATCCAATCCATCAAACTGAACGGTGTACCCTACGACAAGTACTACCTGCACCATGACGACATCATGGCGGGAGGAACGCTGGAACTGGAGATGGGGAAGGAGAGAATGGATAGTAAATAAATGAATGATGAAAGAAAGAATATTGCTTTTGACCTTATGGCTGTTTCCTGCGCTTATGGCATGGGGAGGAGAGACAACACGTTATGATGTGTGCCGCTATGGTGCGGTGGGCGATACCACCCGTCTCTCCACAGTGGCCATCCAGCGGGCCATTGATGACTGTGCCACCCACGGACAGAGCGGTGTGTGCATGGAGGGATTCAGCGGACGCATCCGCAACATCCGTATAGACAACTTCCAACTCTTCATGCACCCCGAAGATGCCGTGGACAAACGTTCCTGCCACGGCTTCCACTTCTATGGCGTAGACGGACTGAAGATGCACCGCTGCTCGGTGGTGTGGGACAAGGAGAACCCCGAACCCACCTGGCAAAAAGCCTACTCCTTTGAAGAGGTGACGGGACTGGAGGAAATGAACAATGAAGGAATGAATTATGAATGATGAAAGAATGGACATTGAGACATTGAAGGATAATATACGGACCGAGTTGTATCCGGCTTTGTGGAAACCCCTCAGTCACTGCATTGAAAATCCGTGTCTGAAATTATCAATTATCAACTATCAATTAAATCGATATATGAAACTGAAGATGACTTTACTGGCCCTGATGGCCTTGCTGTGTGTGGCGTGTGCCACACAGAAGCGTGCAGACAATGTGTATAACATCATGGACTATGGAGCCGTAGGTGATGGTGTGACGGATGATGCCGCAGCCCTGCAGGCTGCCATTGATGCCTGCAACCGGGGCGGTGGCGGACAGGTGCTGGTGCCTGCCGGACGCACCTTTCTCTGCAGTCCCTTCCGGTTGGCCTCCTACGTGGAGTTGCACCTGCAGCCCGGTGCACGTCTGCTGGCCAATCCCGATGAGGCGGTCTACACCGAGAGTGCCTTCCGTGCCAACCGTGGTGAGGGAATGATGTGGATTAGCGGCAAGGACCTGAAGCAGGTCTCCATCACCGGAACGGGCTTCATCGACGGCAACGGTGTGGCCTTTATGGGCAAGGAACTGGAGGACAGTTATGAGCTGAAACCCGTGACCGACTTCGACCCCCGCCCGCACGTGCTGACGCTCATCAACGTGGATCGCATCGTGATGAGAGACGTCACCCTGTGCAACAGTCCCTACTGGACGGTGCATCTCATCGGTTGCAACGATGCCACCATCAGCGGCATCACCATCCTGAACAACCTGAAGATACGCAATGGCGACGGCATCGACGTGGACCACTCACGCAACGTGCGCATCAGTGACTGCCACATTGAGTCGGGCGACGACTGCATCTGCCTGAAGAACCGCCGCGAGTTTGAGGAGTATGGCCCCTGCCACGACATTGTAGTGACTAATTGCACCATGACCTCACGCTCCTGTGCCATCAAGATTGGTTCGGAGAATATGGACCGGATTGAGCGTGTGCTCTTCCAGAACTGCATCATCAAGGAGAGCAACCGGGGCATCGGCATTCAGAACCGCGATGAAGGAACGGTGCGCGACGTGGTGTTCAGCAACATGATTGTGGAGAGCCGCTTCTTCAGCGACGTGTGGTGGGGCAAGGCCGAGCCTATCTACGTCACCTCCTATCCGCGTGCCGTGGGCAATCATAAGGATGCCGGCTGGCGCTTCCCCAAAGGGGCTACCGAGGGACGTTGTGGCGAGGTGTCCGACATCTACTTCGAGAACATCCGCTGCATCGGCGAGAACGGTGTCTTCGTGGGTGGCGACGTGAAGGGTAAGGTGAACAACATCCATTTCCGCAACGTGGACGTGCGTCTGGAGCAGACCACTGACTATCCCGGCGGCATCTACGACAAGCGTCCCTGCCTGGGTGAAGGCTTTGTCTACGGACCTACCTACGGTTTCTACATTGACACTGCCACAGATGTTACTCTGGACGACATCCGCGTGCATCGTGCCGATAGGGTGCGTTCCAATGTCTCCCACTCACCCGTCTATATAGTTGATAATTGACAGTTGACAGTTGATAGTTTTAGACACGGATGACACGGAATCAGGCACGGATATTATTCTCTGCGGGAATCTGCGTTTTACGCTCCAACTTAATAATTATCAACTATCAATTATCAACTATCAATTATAGAAGATTATCAACTGTCAACTATCAATCATATGAAAACTCTTCTCCCTCTTCTCCTTCTCTCCCTCTGTCTGTCGCCCCTCTTCGCGCAGACCGGAAGCCGCCCCACCAACGAGCAGTTGGGCAGTGTCTATCTGGCCTATCCCACGCCTGCGGGCAAACTGACACCTGCCCCACGAGGCTATCGTCCGGTCTATATCAGTCACTATGGTCGTCACGGTTCACGCTGGATGACCAACGATGTGCGCTACCTGCAGGTAAAAGGCATCCTGGACTCCCTCTATTTGGCCGGCGAGCTGACGGAACTGGGCAAGGATGTGCGTCTGCGCATTCATAAGGTGTGGCAGGATGCCGAGGGCAAGAGCGGCAGCATCACGCCGTTGGGCGAGCGTCAGATGCAGGAGATTGCCGGACGCATGTATGTCGCTTGTCCCGAACTGTTCAGTGGCCGGGCCGTGGTGGATGCCCGTTCATCCACCTCGCTGCGCTGTGCCATGAGCATGAGTTACTTCACCGAGCGGCTCAAGGAACTGAATCCCCGCCTCAGGGTGAGCCGCCGTGCCTATCATGGCTACATGGACTACATTGCCCACACCGATGCCGAGGGTGAAGCCTTCAGTGCCGAGGATGCACTGTGGCGCAAGTCACTGTTCAGTGAGTTCGAAGCGCGCAAGGTGCGCCCTGAGCGTCTGATGGCTTCACTCTTCAAGCGGCCGGAAGCCGTCAGCGACCCGGTGGACCTGATGCGCAGCTTCTTCTGGATTGCTGCCGACATGCAGAACGTGGAACTGAAGGGTGTGTCGTTCTATGACCTCTTCACCTACGAGGAACTGTATGGGGTGTGGGAAACGGTGAACGCCCGCATGTATGTCTGCAACGCCAATGCCCCCTTGGCTGGCAGTCTGATGGTGGGGCAGGCACGCAACCTGCTGCGCAACATCGTGGAGAGTGCCGATGCCGTGCTGGAGGGTAGGGACGAGACGAAGGCCCACCTGCGCTTCGGTCACGACACCCACCTCATCCGCCTGCTCGCCCTGATGCAGGTGGAAGGATGCTGCACCTCCGAAAGCGACATCGAGAAGTTCGACGAGGCATGGCGCGACTTCCGTGTATCTCCCATGGGAGCCAACCTGCAGCTCATCTTTTTCCGCAACAAGACCGGTCACGTGCTGGTGAAGTTCCTGCTCAACGAGAATGAAGTGCACCTGCCATTGCCTGCCGTCAGCCGGGTCTTCTATGATTGGGAAGAAGTGAAGAAGAAAATGACGGGCGATGAACACGCTCAGTGACTCCAAACAGACGCTAAGAATGAAAAAGGAACTAAAACGCTGATGGACATGAGGAAGTTTTTCGTAACTTTGCGCCCCGAAAGTTGTTAGAATTAAAAAAACAGATAACTATGAGCAAGAAAGCCCTTTTAATGATTCTTGATGGCTGGGGCATCGGCGATCAAGGAAAAGATGACGTGATTTTCAATACCCCGACTCCCTACTGGGACAGTCTGTTGGCCAACTATCCTCACTCTGAACTGCAGGCAAGTGGCGAAAATGTAGGCCTGCCCCAAGGACAGATGGGCAACTCCGAAGTGGGTCACCTGAATATCGGTGCCGGACGCATCGTCTATCAGGACCTGGTGAAAATCAACCGTGCCTGTGCCGACGGCAGCATCGCCAAGAACCCGCAGGTGGTGGAGGCCTTCTCCTATGCCAAGGAGAACGGCAAGAGCGTACACTTCATGGGCCTGACCAGCAACGGCGGCGTACACAGTTCACTGGAGCATCTTTTCGCCCTGTGCAACATTGCCAAGGAATATGAGTTGAAGAACACCTTTATCCACTGCTTCATGGATGGCCGCGACACCGACCCCAAGAGTGGAAAGCAGTTCATCGAACAGTTGGATGCGCATTGCCGTCAGACGGCCGGGCAGATTGCCTCCATCGTAGGTCGCTTCTATGCTATGGACCGTGACAAGCGTTGGGAACGCGTGAAAGAGGCTTACGACCTGCTCATAGAGGGCAAGGGTAAGCAGGCCACAGACATGGTGCAGGCCATGCAGGAGTCCTATGACGAGAACGTGACCGATGAGTTCGTCAAGCCCATCAACAATGCTACGGTAGACGGTACCATCAAGGAAGGCGACGTGGTCATCTTCTTCAACTACCGTAACGACCGTGCCAAGGAACTTACCATCGTGCTCACCCAGCAGGATATGCCCGAACATGGCATGCACACCATACCCGGTCTGCGCTATTACTGCATGACGCCCTATGACGCCTCCTTCAAGGGAGTAGGCATCCTCTTCGGTAAGGAGAACGTGCAGAATACCTTGGGCGAATACCTCGCAGCCAGCGGAAAGACCCAATTGCACATCGCCGAGACCGAGAAGTATGCTCATGTGACTTTCTTCTTCAACGGTGGACGCGAAACGCCCTACGATAATGAAGAGCGCATCCTTGTGCCCTCACCCAAGGTGGCCACTTATGACCTGAAGCCCGAAATGAGTGCTTATGAGGTGAAGGATAAACTGGTGGAAGCTATTGACACCCAGAAGTATGACTTCATCGTGGTGAACTATGCCAACGGTGACATGGTGGGTCATACGGGTATCTACGAAGCCATCGAGAAGGCCGTAGTCACCATTGACAACTGTGTGAAGGCTACTGTGGAGGCTGCCAAGAAGAACGGCTATGAAGTCATCATCATTGCCGACCACGGCAATGCCGACCATGCCCTGAACCCCGACGGTACACCCAATACCGCCCACTCCCTGAACCCTGTACCCTTTGTCTACGTAACCGAAAACAAGACTGCCAAGGTGGAAAACGGTGTGTTGGCCGACGTAGCTCCCTCCATCCTCCACATCATGGGTCTTGCCCAGCCGGCCGAGATGGAAGGCAAGAACCTGATCCAGTAAGAGCCAGAGAAGACTGATAGGCACGGATTACACGGATAATACGCGGATTCATATATACTGAGTCCGTGAAAATCCGTGTAATTCGTGCCTAAATTATTCCTTTTAGTGAATTCTTACTGCATATTTTGTCAATTAAGCACAAAATACATATATTTGCCCCCATTAAGGAAACATTACAAACACACACTGGTGTACGATGAAGAAAATTTATTCCATAGTGGTACTTGTACTTCTCGCTTTTCTCGCAGCCTGTGAGAAAGATACGGATGCCGGTACTTTCGCTCCCGAAGTAACCACGGGAACCGCTACCAACATTTATCGTAAGGGTGCCACCCTCTCGGGCAGCATCAAGTTTTCAGACAATGCCACAGCCGAACACTATGGCATCCTCTACTCCCAGCTTCGCAGCATGGCCGAATATAAGGAGTTACGGGTGACCGGTGGAGAGACGGAGTTCTCCTTCCTCGTGCCGGACCTGGAGCCGGGCGAGACCTACTACTTCTGCAGCTATGCCCACAGCGGCTACAGCATGAGCCGGGGCGAAGTGAGAGACTTCACCACCTCGCAGAGCAATGCCCCGGTGTTCAACATGCCCGTGGCTTCCAATCCAAGCGTGACCGGATTCACCGTCACGGCCACCCTGCTGGACGATGGTGGCAGCGAACTCATCATGAGCGGCTTCTGCTGGAATGAAGTGGGCGAGGGCGAGCCTACCTTTATGGACAACGTGGTGAACGTGGAAGCCACAGGCTCTACGTTCAAGGCCGACATCACGGGACTGGTTCCCGAGAAAACCTACCAAGTCAGGGCCTACGGCGCCAGTGCCAACGGTCTGGCCTATAGCGAACTGCTCACCGTGACCACCGCCAGTGCCAACGAACCGGTGCCCTCTTCTGTCCTCCTGCTCGATTCCACCTCCACGAGCATCACGGTGAAAGCTTCCGTGCTCAATGCCGGCTCTTCGCCTGTGACAGCTATCGGCTTCTGCTACAGCATCACGCTCCGGGAACCTACACTGGAGAATGCGACCCTCATTGACCTTTCCGACCAACTGACGAAGAGCGAGTTCTCCACTACGATCAATGGACTCACTCCCGGTAATACCTACTATATCCGTGCCTATGCCACCAATAACGAAGGCACCGGCTACGGCGAAACGTTGGCCTACACCCCTGTAGAGCCTCAAGCACCCGGCATCTACAGTCTGGAAGACCTGATTGCCTTCCGCGATGCCAAGAACAGTGCGTCCACTACTCCCAACGACCTTCTGAAATGGAAGGATGAAAACGGTGTTTACAACCTCTATGCCGACATAGACTTGGGCGACATGGACTGGAATCCTATACAGGTTTTGACTGCAGATGAAACGCTGGGCGGCAACAACCACACCATCACCTATAAGAAAAGTCTGGAGACGGGTTGGGAAGATGGCTATAGTTTCGGATTCATTCAGACCAACCGTGGGCGGATAGAAGACCTGAACATCAAGGCTGACTTCCAAATCGCTTATGACACCTCTTCTACGAGCTTGGCTCAAATGGGTGCTTTCTCTCTTTACAATTATGGTACTATCTCCGGATGTACAATCGATGTGAACGGCAGTACTTTGGGCACTGTTAATTTTGGCGGAATAACCTTGCATAATGAAGGAAATATTCTCAAGTGCTATTGCCTTGAAGGGCAGGTGACCACTACTGCTGACTTTGGCGGCATTGCCGGCTATCATTCCAATGCAACGATTTCGGATTGCTTCAACTACCTTTCTGTCAATGCCTTGGCAGATGCCGGTCAGAACCAGCGGACCGAGAATATCGGAGGTATTGTTGCTCGCAGTTCGGGCACTGTGACCTCTTGCCGTAACGAAGGCAGTTTGGAAGTTGAAGGTGGCCTGATTCAGGCAATGGGTGGTATCGTGGCTCAGATGGCTGGCGGTGAAATCAGCTATTGCACCAACACGGGCTACGTCATCTTCAACGGCACCAAGCAGAGTGGTGTCGGCGGTATCGTGGGCGATGCCTGGATGGATGGCTCGGTTAATTCAGATAATACCCGTATCGTTTCCAATTGCGGCAATGAGGGCAAGGTCGTTGCTTTGGAGGAGACAACCGGTTGCATCATCGGTGCTTTCGGTGGTGCTGCCTCCGTCATGACCGGTTGCACCTATGGCGGTGGCGTAAACGGCTATGACGGCACCGAGGAGAATGCCATCGGACTCGACATGAGAGGCGGAGCAACTGGCGACGACAGCCCCTCTTCCGATAACTCCTCCTTTGAAGATATGCCTAATCAAGAGTGGTAACCCTTAAAAACTGAAAGTAATGAACGCAAGATATACGCTTCTCGGCCTGTTTGCCCTCTTGGCAGCAAGCTGTTCGCAAGAAGAAAATGCAATCCTCGACAACGTTGCACAGGAAGTGCGCGTGTCGGCCGGTATCTCCACTAACACCCGTGTTGCCCTGAACGACTATGGCGGCGACTATACCTATACCCATTGGCGCGATGGCGATGAGATTGCTCTCTTCACCGATACGCAGAGCAACCTGGTCTACAGCACTACCATTGGCAACACCGGACTGACCTGGGACTCTACCTATGTGGACTTCACCCCCAAGGGCGAAGCCTTGAAGAATGTGGAAGGCGGCACCGTCTATGCCTGCTATCCGGGCATAACCGCTGCAGACGGATTGGTGGTTTCCATGCCCTCCACGAAAGCATTCAAGTACGACAACGGAGTCATCCCCTCTTTTGCCTATGCGGTAGGCACCATCTCGGAGGGCAACGTAAGCTTCACGTTCAAGCATATCTCCGCTTTCCTCAACCTGACGTTGCTGCCCACCTTGTTCGAAACATCATCTTCCGAACCCATCAGCAGCATCGTGGTCTCCACCTCCTCTTCCCAGCCTCTCAGCACGGGCGAATGGGACACTTTTGATTTCTCCACCCTTACGGCCAACGTCACCAGCGGCAGCAACAGTGTGGAGGTGTATACAGACAACTATCTGCTCACCTCTCCCTGGATCGTCTATGTCCCCGTCTTGCCACAACCCGCTGATGCTTCAATCACCATCACGCTGAAAGGCACAAACGGTGCCACCCTCTACAGCCTGACCAAGCAGGCTCCCGACACCGGTCTTCTGGCCGGTAATGTCTATAAAGTGACATGGAACGAATCAAGATAACCCCATCCCCTAATCACGAAAAATAAAAAACATAACGATATGAAACAGCAAAAGACTTTTGGATTGCAGAAGTGGATGCTTCTCTCTCTGTTTACCTTGTTCGGCACACTTGCCATGGCGCAAGAACTGCAAGTGAAGGACTTCCAGCGGTTGGACCGCGACCTCTATGCCCGCACACATGAGCGGTTGGACCTGAACGAGACCCCCTGTGCCGTGGTGCGCGTCTCCGTAGCCAATGCCAAGGATTTCTCCTTCACGGGCAACATCATCGGACAGGTGGAGTATCACCCCGGTGAAGCCATCGTCTACATGACCCAC
>JAFURM010000056.1 GCA_017471925.1 Bacteroides sp. | reverse complement strand
TATTCGCTTTCCATGAGTTTCTTTTCGGCTCTTTTGCCCGTTCTTTCTCGTCACATAGCCCGCTATGCTCCTTGAAAGTACAAACAAAATATCTCGAAAAGACTCCTCATAAAAAGGCGGAATAAATTCAAAACAGACTCTAAAACCTCTCTTCTCACATGATATTGTATAATAAACAGACTTACGCATAAAGCGGTTTGTTAACGCTCCTTAAGCAATTTCTTTTTATTTAACACAACGCTTGAGTACACTTTTGCGGCTAAAGCCCTATTACTGCCTGATTTTTCCTTCCTGACCGGAGAAATTTTCGGCCTCAACTGGGGAAAAATTTCTTCCCAACTGGGGTACCTTTTTGAAGGAGCGATTCACAGATTTTAAGATTAGTGCGAATAGTTTACATTTCTTCCTTTCCATTCTCTTCCACCATACTCCCCTCTTCATCCCCTGACACTTCTTCCATTTCCTCTTCCTCCCCTTCTTCCTCCTCAAACGGCTGGGGCTTTTGCGGGCCTTGGTGCATAAAGGCCAGGGAGCAGAGAGTGCCGGCAATGGCACCGCTGAGATGTCCCTCCCAGGAAGTGGTGGGTTTCACGAAGAAGGGCAGCATGTGCCACACCAATCCGCCATAGAGGAACGTGATGAGCAGCGAGATGGCTATGAGCGGAACATGTCTGCGCAGCAGTCCGCTGAAGAAGAGGAAGAAGGCCAGGCCATAGATGATGCCGCTGGCCCCGATGTGCCACCCCGGCTTGCCGATGAGGAAGGTGAACAGGCCGCAACCTACCCAGATGGCAATGAGGATGTAGGGGGCTATGCCGCGATAGAAATAGAAGAGGCACCACGACAGGAAGAAGAGCGGCAGCGTGTTGGCCATCAGGTGGCGGAAGCTGCTGTGGATAAGCGGATGGGCGAAGATGCCGAAGACACCCCGCCGCTGCATGGGGTAGACCCCCAGGCGACTGAAGTCCCAATCCATGCCCACCTCCAGGAACTTCAGGAGATAGAGGACCAGCAAGAGGAAGAGCGGTATGGCCGCGGCAAGAAAGAGTTTTTGTATCTCCGGTTTCATCATTTCCGAGTGAATCTCACATTTTTTGCACAATACTACGAATTATTTTAGGAAAAACAGCAAAAAAGCCACCTTTTTATTTTGTTTATGGGTTTTAATTCGTAATTTTGGGCATCGCTACACGATTGTAGAGCGATGAGTGAACCTGAATAATTAACCTTTAAATAATTTGCACAGCTATGAGTTATTTACGATTCGACAAGACTCTGATGATTAATCTGGAGGAATCCCTGACCAGGGAGATACTCCGTTCCAATCAGTCGGGAGCCTATCATTGTACGACGATTGTAGACTGTAACACACGCAAGTATCATGGTCTGTTGGTGATACCTGTCCCCAACCTGGACGATGAGAACCATGTGTTACTTTCTTCTTTGGACGAAACGGTAATTCAGCACGGTGCGGAGTTCAACCTGGGTTTGCACAAGTATGGCGGCAACAGCTACAGCCCCAACGGACACAAATATATCCGTGAGTTCGACTGTGAACACATCCCGGCAACAACCTACCGTGTGGGAGGCGTCATCCTGCGCAAAGAGAAAATCTTTGTACACCATGAAAACCGCATTCTGATTCGCTACACCCTGGTAGACGCCCACTCGGCCACCACCCTAAGATTCCGCCCCTTCCTGGCCTTCCGCAGCGTGCGCGAATACACCCATGAGAACGCACAGGCCAGCCGTGACTACCAGCAGGTGGAGAACGGCATCAAGACCTGCATGTATCCCGGCTATCCAGAACTCTACATGCAGCTGAACAAGAAGAACGAATTCCACTTTGAACCTTATTGGTATCGGGGCATCGAATACTCCAAGGAGCAGGAACGCGGCTACAGCTTCAATGAAGACCTCTACGTGCCGGGCTACTTTGAAGTAGACATCAAGAAGGGCGAGAGCATCGTCTTCTCCGCCGGCATCTCCGAAGTCTCTACCCGCCGGCTGAAACAGACGTTTGAGGCCGAAGTGGAAGACCGCACCCCCCGCGACAGCTTCTATCACTGCCTGCAGAACTCGGCCCACCAGTTCCACAACAAGCAGGGCGACGAGCACTATGTGCTGGCCGGCTATCCGTGGTTCAAGTGTCGCGCACGCGACCTCTTCATCTCCCTGCCCGGCCTGACGCTGGCCGTGGACGAACAGGAGCAGTTTGAAGACGTGATGAAGACCGCAGAAAAGGCGCTCTACCAATTCATGAAGGGCGAACCAAGCACCTATAAGATATATGAAATGGAGCATCCCGACGTGTTGTTGTGGGCCATCTGGACCCTGCAGCAGTATGCCAAGGAGACCTCGCGTGAAGAGTGCCGCAAGAAGTATGGCCAACTGATGGAAGACATCATGGCCTACATCCGTGGACGCAAGCACGACAACCTCTTCCTGCACGACAACGGACTGCTCTACACCAACGGACGCGACAAGGCCGTGACCTGGATGAATGCCACAGCCAACGGTCGCCCTGTCACTCCCCGCACGGGATATGTGGTGGAGGTGAATGCCTTGTGGTATAACGCCCTGCGTTTCGTGGCCGACTTTGTACGCGAAGGCGGAAACGAGGCCCTGGCCAATGAGCTGGACGCACAGGCCGAAGTGACCGGCAAGTCTTTCGTGGAAACATTCCGCAACGAATACGGTTATCTCTTTGACTACGTAGACGGCTACATGATGGACTGGAGCGTACGCCCCAACATGATATTCACCGTGGCCTTCGACTACTCTCCGCTGGATCGTGCACAGAAGAAGCAGGTGCTGGACATCGTGACCAAGGAACTGCTGACCCCCAAGGGACTGCGCACCCTCAGCCCCAAGAGCGGCGGCTACAACCCCAACTACGTGGGACCACAACGCCAGCGCGACTATGCCTACCACCAGGGAACCGCTTGGCCCTGGCTCATGGGATTCTACATGGAGGCCTACCTGCGCATC
Source organism: Bacteroides sp. (assembly GCA_017471925.1). Classification (GTDB taxonomy): domain Bacteria; phylum Bacteroidota; class Bacteroidia; order Bacteroidales; family Bacteroidaceae; genus Bacteroides. The sequence continues at coordinate 26,254 of JAFURM010000056.1, read as the reverse complement.
TACAAGATGAGCGGCATCTCCTTCGTGGAGCGTTACCTGATTGGCATGGAAGACGAAATGACCTCCCACTGCATCGGCGCACTGCCCGAACTGTTCGACGGCAACCCGCCTTTCGTGGGTCGTGGAGCCGTCTCCTTCGCGATGAACACAGCCGAAATGCTGCGCATTCTGAAATTATTGTCTAAATATAACTTATAAGAGGAGGAACGAAGATGAAAGTTTTAATGTTTGGATGGGAATTTCCTCCCAAGATATATGGCGGTCTTGCAGTCGCCTCTTATGGCATCACCAAGGGCCTGAGCCTGCAAGGCGACGTGGAGACCACGTTCTGCCTGCCGAAGCCCTGCGGCGAAGAAGAGAAGTTCCTGAACATCATCGGTATGAACCAGGTGCCCATCGTGTGGCGCGATGTAGACTACAACTACCTGAAGTCACGCTTAGTGGGCATGTCGCCCGAGCAGTACTACAGCCTGCGCGACCACATCTATGCCGACTTTTCCTACATGCACATCAACGACCTGGGTTGCATGGAGTTTGCCGGAGGCTATCCGGGCAACCTGCACGAAGAAATCAACAACTTCTCCATCATTGCCGGCGTGGTGGCACGCCAGCAGGAATTTGACATCATCCATGCCCACGACTGGCTCACCTATCCCGCAGGCGTACACGCCAAGATGGTCAGCGGAAAGCCGCTGTGCATCCACGTACACGCCACCGACTTCGACCGCTCGCGCGGCAAGGTGAACCCCACCGTCTATTCCATCGAGAAGAACGGTATGGATCATGCCGACTGCATCATGTGCGTCTCCGAGCTGACCCGCCAGACGGTCATCCAGCAGTACCACCAGGATCCGCGCAAGTGCTTCGCCATGCACAACGCCGTCTATCCGCTGTCACAGGAGTATCAGGACATTCCGCGCCCCGACCATTCACAGGAGAAGGTGGTGACCTTCCTGGGACGCATCACCATGCAGAAAGGTCCCGAATATTTCGTGGAAGCAGCCGCCCTGGTACTGAAGCGCACCCGTAACATCCGCTTCGTAATGGCCGGCAGCGGCGACATGATGAACCAGATGATACGCCTGGCGGCAGAGCGCGGCATTGCCGACCGCTTCCACTTCCCCGGCTTCATGAAAGGCAAACAGGTGTATGAGGTCTACAAGAACAGCGATGTCTTCGTCATGCCCTCCGTCTCAGAGCCCTTCGGCATCGCACCGTTAGAGGCCATGCAATGCGGCACGCCCTCCATCATCTCCAAGCAGTCGGGATGTGGCGAGATTCTGGACAAGGTCATCAAGACCGACTACTGGGACATCCACGCCATGGCCGACGCCATCTACTCCATCTGCACCAATCCCTCGCTCTTCCAGTATCTGCAGGAAGAGGGCAAGAAGGAGGTGGACGAAATCACCTGGGAGAAAGTGGGCCTGCGCATCCGCGCCCTCTATGACGACCTCTTAAGAAACAATCGTAAATAATCAAATAACAAAGAAGAAATGAGAACTATCTGTCTTTATTTTGAGATACATCAAATCATTCATCTGAAACGCTACCGTTTCTTTGACATCGGCACCAATCACTACTACTATGATGATTATGCCAACGAAGTGACCATCAACGATGTAGCCGAGCGTTCCTACATCCCGGCACTGAGCACCCTGATAGACATGGTGAAGAGCTCCAACGGCGCCTTCAAGGTGGCCCTCTCCATCTCGGGCGTAGCCTTGGAGCAGCTGGAAATCCATGCGCCCGCCGTCATCGACCTGTTGCACCAGCTGAACGACACCGGCTGCTGTGAATTCCTGGCCGAGCCCTACTCTCACGGCCTCTCCTCACTGGCCAACGAAGAGTGCTTCAAGGAAGAGGTGATGCGCCAGAGTGCCAAGATGAAACAGCTCTTCGGCAAGGCACCCAAGGTGTTCCGCAACTCCAGTCTGATATACAACGACGAGATTGGTGCCATGGTGGCTTCCATGGGCTTCAAGGGCATGCTGACCGAGGGAGCCCGCCACATCCTGGGCTGGAAGAGCCCCCACTACGTGTACCACTGCAACATGAGCCCCAACCTGAAGCTCCTGCTCCGCGACTACAAGCTCTCCGATGACATCAGCCTGCGCTTCTCCAACTCCGAGTGGAGCGAATATCCGCTCTTTGCCGACAAGTACATCGGCTGGATTGACGAGCTGCCCCAGGAGGAACAGGTCATCAACATCTTCATGGAACTTTGTGCACTGGGCATCTACCAGCCGCTCTCTTCCAACGTCCTGGAGTTCCTGAAGGCACTGCCCGCCTGCGCCAAGGAGAGGGGCATCACCTTCTCCACACCGACCGAGGTGGTGACCAAGCTGAAGTCCGTCTCCCAGTTGGATGTGCCCTATCCGCTCTCTTGGGTGGACGAGGAGCGCGACACCAGCTGCTGGCTGGGCAACGTGATGCAGCGTGAAGCCTTCAACAAGCTCTACAGCGTGGCCGAACGCGTACACATCTGTACCGACCGCCGCATCAAGCAGGACTGGGACTACCTGCAGGCCAGCAACAACTTCCGCTTCATGACCACCAAGCAGTCCAGCGTGTCGCTCTATCGCGGCATCTATGAGTCACCCTATGATGCCTTCACCAACTACATGAACATCCTGGGCGACTTCATCAAGCGCGTGGATTCACTCTATCCCGTGGACATTGACAACGAGGAGCTGAACGCTCTGCTCACCACCATCAAGAACCAGGGCAATGAGATAGAGGTGCTCCACAAGGAACTGGAGAAGGCACAGGCCAAACTGGCCAAGGAAGCCAAGAAGGCTGAGAAGAGCGAGAAGGCAGAAAAAGCCAAGAAGCCAACCGCTAAAAAACCTGCGGCCAAGAAGCCCGCAACCAAGAAGAAGGCCGAAGACGGCACGCTCTTTGACTGAGCCAAGTCAGGCAAGCGATAATTGCAGGCACGAATTACACGGATTCGTGCCTCTTTTTATGCCGTCATCACATGTCCCGTTCTCCCTGTAACTTGCTGACATTTCTGGTGTTTGGGCCATACATGTGTGGTGCGTGGACGAGACATGTGTGGTCCGCGGACGAGACATGTGTGGTCCGCGGACGAAACATGTGTGGTCCACGGACGAGACGTGTCCCGTCCAAACGGCATTAACGGAGTCTGGTCAGCAGGATGCTCAACTCATAGAGCAGGCAGAGCGGGATGGCCACTACGGCCAAGGTGAAGGGGTCTCCCGTGGGGGTGATGATGGCGGCCAGGATGACAATCAGCACGATGGCATGGCGGCGATACTTGCGCAGGAAGCCGCGGTTCACCACACCAAGCAGAGAGAGCAGCCACGTGAGCAGGGGCAGTTCGAAGGCCAGGCCCATGCAAAGTATCAGCATCATGAAGTTGTCAATGTAGGAGTTGAGGGAGATTTGGGTCTCGATGGCCGCGCTCAGCTGATAGGTGGAGAGGAAACGGAGCGTCAGGGGATAGACCATGAAGTAGCCCAGGAGGACACCGAGATAAAACATGACGCTGCCTAACCAAAGAGCCTTGCGCACCCCGCGCTGCTCCGAGGGATAGAGGGCCGGGGCGATGAAACGCCACACTTCATAAAGCAGATAGGGGACGGCCGTGACCACCGAAAGCCAGAAGGCCGTGGAGAGGTGGATGAAGAAGGGGGCGGTCAGGTTGATGTTGATGAGCTTCAGATGGAATTCGGCCGTGAGAAACGGGGAGTCGCTCCCCATCCAGGCAGCCATGCGGCGCAACAGGCCGTAGAAGCAGAAGTCGTCGCGGCAGGGAGCCAGCACCACCGCATCAAACAGCGAGGGCATCAGCACGAAATAGCCCACGGCCAACACAAGCCACACGCCCAACAGCCGGAACAGGGCACGTCGCAACACGTCGAGGTGTTCCCAAAAGGATAGTTGTTTGTCTGCCATCTCGCTCATCGGGGGCATTGCTGCGCTCCGGAATTACTCCTTCTCCTCGTTCTTGCTCTTCTCTATCTCTTCCTTGGCTTCGTTCACGCCCTCCTTGAAGCTCTTCACGCCTTTGCCCAGGCCCTTCATCAGTTCGGGAATCTTCTTTCCGCCAAAGAGCAGCAGGATGATGATGGCAATGATGACCCATTCGGTGCCCGAAGGCAGGAGCAAAGGAAAAAGTAAGTGTGTCATAACGCTATGTTTTTGGTTGTGGGGACAAAGATAAAACTATTTATTGGATTTCGGGCACGATTACACGGAATAACGAGTGGAGACGTTGAGGCGTTGAAACGATGTCCAAGTTCACCATCCCCTACGCCCCTCAGTCCTGGAAATAGACTCGCTTCACGCGGCCCGACACAGCGGTAAGCACCTCGTATGGAATGGTCTCCAACCAATCGCTGAGACGGCTGACGGGCAGGTGGTCACCGAAGATTTCCACGCTGTCGCCCTCGCGACAGGGGATGTCGGTCACGTCTACCATGCAGACATCCATACAGATGTTGCCCACATAGGGTGCAGGCAGACCGTTCACCAGGCAGTGGCCACGGCCATTGCCCAGACGACGATTCAGGCCGTCGGCATATCCGATGGGCAGGGAAGCGATGCGTGAAGGACGCGTCAGGCGACCGCGGCGGCTGTAGCCCACGGTCTCCTCGGGCTCCACGTCGCGCAGCTGCAGGATGGTGGTCTTCAGGGTGGAGACATTGTGAATCATGGAGTTGTCAATGGGGTTCACGCCATAGAGGCCCAAGCCTAAGCGCACCATGTCGAACTGTGCACCGGGGAAGCGTTCAATGCCGGCCGTGTTCAGGATGTGGCGCAGTATCTTGTGGGGGAAAGCCTCCTGCAACACCTGTGCAGCCTGTTCGAAGGTCTCGATTTGCCGACGGGTGAAGGCATCGAACTGCGTGGAGTCGCTGCCCACCAAGTGGGAAAAGACGGAGCGGGGAATGAGCGCATCCTGATGCTTCAGGCGTTCGATGAGGCGCGGCATGTCGGCGGGGGCAAAGCCCAGACGGTGCATGCCCGTGTCCAGTTTCACATGGATGGGGAAGTGGGTCACTCCCTCGCGCTCGGCCGCCGCGATTAGGGCTTCTAACAGGTGGAAGCTGTAGACCTCCGGCTCCAGTTTGTAGTCAAAGAGGGTCTTGAAGGTAGTCATCTCGGGATTCATGATGATGAGGTTGGCCGTGATGCCTGCCTTGCGCAATTCGCTGCCCTCGTCGGCTACGGCCACAGCCAGGTAGTCCACCCGATGCTCCTGCAACGTCTTGGCCACTTCATAGGAACCGGCGCCATAGGCAAATGCCTTCACCATGCAGACGGTCTTGGTCTCGGGCTTCAGGAAGGAGCGGTAATGGTTCAGGTTATGCACCATCGCTCCCAGGTTTACCTCCAGAATCGTTTCGTGCACCTTCTTTTCCAACAGTTCGGTCAGGGCATCAAAGCCGAAGGCACGTGCCCCCTTGATGAGAATCAGTTCGTTCTCCAAGCGCAGGTGTCCCTTGGAGATGGCCTCGATAAGGGCGGCGGTGGTGGGGAAGAAGCTGCAGGGTATGTTGAAGCAGTCGGCACAGATGGTGAGGTCGCCACCCACACCGATGAGACGCTCCACGTTGCGGCTGTGCACCAGTCGGGCCACCTGCTTGTAGAGACGCGGAATGTTCTGGCCCGTCTCTAACAGGTCGCTCAGGATGAGGGTGCGCTTCTGCTTCACCTCCGTCTGCGAGCGGCGCATCAGGAAGTCCAGCGCAATGTCCAGCGAAGCCAGGTCGCTGTTGTAGCTGTCATTGATGAGCAGGCAGCCGTTCTTGCCCTCCTTCACCTCCAGGCGCATGGCCACCGGTTCCAGGCTCGCCATCCGTTCGCGGATTCTATCGGCAGGCAGCATCAGGTAGAGGCAGGCGGCCAGACAGTTCAGGGAGTTTTCTATGCTGGCATCATCAATGAAAGGCAGGGTGAAGCTGTTGTCCATGTCCAGGTAGCGGTAGGAGATGTGGGTCGTGTTCTCCCCCTTCTCCACACGGCTGATGTAGAGCGGACGTTCCATGTCGCGCCGGCTCCAGGCTATTTCGCGGGCCGAAAGGAGTGACTTGCTGACGCAGTTGGAGATGAACTCATCGTCGCCGTTGTAGATGACCACGTCGCAGTCCTTGAAGAGGGTGAGCTTCTCCATGCACTTCTCCTGCAACGAGAAGAAGTTCTCCTGATGGGCACCGCCGATATTGGTCAGAATGCCGATGGTGGGCTTGATGATGTTCTGCAGGGCACGCATCTCGTTGGGCTCGGAGATGCCGGCTTCGAAGATGCCCAGTTCGGTATCCTCGTCCAACTGCCACACGGAGAGCGGCACGCCAATCTGGGAGTTGTAACTGCGGGGAGAGCGTACGGTGTGCCTTTCGCTGCCCATCAGCTGGTGCATCCACTCCTTGACCACCGTCTTGCCATTGCTTCCCGTGATGCCCACCACGGGGATGTGGAACTGCATCCGGTGCTGCTCGGCCAACTTCTGCAGGGCCTTCAGGGGAGAGGAAACCGTCAGGAAGTTGGAGGCAAGGCGTGCTGCGGCGACCGTTTCATCCTGAAGGGGCGACTGTTGCAGGCGACGATAGTTCTCCTCGTCCAGCACGAAGTTGCGCACACCCCGTTCCAGCAGGTCGGGGATGTAGTCGGCACCGTTTCCCCGCTTGGTCGTCAAGGCGAAGAAAAGGGTCTCTTCAGGAAAACTCAATGAACGGCTGTCGGTCAGCAGCCAACTGATAAGGGCGGGCGAAGTGCCTTCCCTCCTTGCACCTATAAGTTCTGCAATCTGTTCAATCGTGTATGACATGTCTCTCTTTCATTTTGGAAGTCTAAGGTCGGACATTTTTCATTAAGTCGTTCGATTTTTAACAATATTTGTTCTAAAAAACGCTTATAAGCCTCTCCCTCGGGTTGTAGAGGACGATGAGCCACCATTTTTCCAATCTCCTGGCAGGCAGCCAGCACTTCCCGCGTGGCGGGTGTCATGCAGGCTTCCGTCAGGCGTTGCCACACGAGTTCCACGGCCAGCGTTGAGGGATGGACCAGGTCGTCGGCATAGAATCGGTAGTCGCGCAGTTCGTCCATCAGCAGTTCGTAGGCGGGGAAATAGGAGACCATGTCAGGGAAGCGGTGCACCAGTTCGTCAATGGCCAGCAGGAGGGTGGACTTGCTCAGTTGGTTGTCGTGCAAGCCGTCGCGGACATGGCGGATGGGACTGACGGTGAAGAGCACCTTCAGTCGAGGATTGCTGGCGGAGAGTTCTTCAAGCAGGGGGGTACAGTCGGCCACGATTTCCTCCACGGAGAGACGGCGGCGACGGAAGTCGGCCTCGGGCCGCTTGTGGCAGTTGCCCACCACTTGTCCGTCCATGCGTTGTTCATAGACCCAGGCTGTGCCCAACGTCAGCATCAGCAGGGTCGCTTCCTGCAGCTGGAGATGGGCGGCCTGCAAACGTCCGTTTATCCGGGCAAGGGTGACAGCTGGGTCGGGAGAGGAGAAGTCGCCATGATGCATCGGGCTGTGCCAGCAATCCTGATGGAAGTAGAGACGTTCTGCCGTGTAGGGCTCTCCACAGTTGATTTCGCGCAGGGCGGCAGAGAGGGAAAGGGGATTGTAGAGCACGCCATAGGGATTGACATCACACGCAAACTTACCCTCCTGCAGGCGGGTACCGATGTGGGTGGTGAAGCAAGAGCCCAACAGCAACAGGCGGTCGGCATGGCTGAGGCGCGGCAATCCTTCCGGCCGTTCAACGGGGGTAGAGAGTTTCATCGCCGGATGAGGTTCATGAATTCTTCGCGGGTCTTGGCCTGATTGAAGGCACCGGTAAAGTCGGAAGTGGTGGTGATGGAGTTCTGCTTCTCCACACCGCGCATCTGCATGCACATGTGCTTGGCCTCCACAACCACCATCACGCCCAGAGGATTGAGCGTCTGCTGGATGCACTCCTTGATTTGCAGGGTCATGCGTTCCTGCACCTGCAGACGATGGGAGAAGATGTCCACCACACGGGCAATCTTGCTCAGTCCGGTGATGTAACCGTTAGGTATGTAGGCCACGTGGGCCTTTCCATAGAAAGGCAGCATGTGGTGTTCGCACAAAGAGAAGAAATCAATGTCCTTCACGATTACCATCTGGCTGTACTCCTCCTTGAACTTGGCGGAGCGGAGCACTTCATGCGGGTCCATGGTATAGCCCTTGGTCAGCGTCAGCATGGCCTTGGCCACACGCTCCGGGGTTTTCAACAGTCCTTCACGCGCGGGGTCCTCACCCAGCAACGTCAGGATGCGGTGATAATGTTCTTTCAGTTCGTCCAATGCGGGAGAGTTGATTTCTTCTTTGCCTAACATGTTGAATGCGGGGAAATAGGGGGATGAATGAAAATAATCAGAAGTAGATGTTGATGTGGTCCTTGACAATGGAGACCTCCTTGAATTCGCCCGTTGCACGCAACTGGCGCATCATGGCATCGGCCTCTTCATAACTCCGGTAGTCGCCCACGCGACACAGCCAGCGGGGAGGAGTGAAGGTGGTATAGACGCTGAGGTCGGGAAAGAGTTGCTTCACGCTTTCGGCCACTTCATGTGCCTCGTTCTTGGCCTGGCGGGTGTTGTTGCCGGCATAGAGTTGCACACGATAGCCGGTGCTCTTGATGACCTTTTCCTCACCGGCAGAGGCATCGGGGATGTAGCCCTGACCTATCAGGGTGGCAATGCGGGCATCCTGGTGGATGGTGACTTTTCCCTGTCCGGGAACATCGGACTGCAGGCTCTTCACGATGTTGCTCTGAGCGGACAACAGGGTGCAGAAGAGGCAGGAGAGGAGAATCAGTAAACCAATCTTTTTCATGCGTATGAAGAGGGATGAATGGAGAATAAGGAATAAAAAGAAAGAGGCGGAACGGCGGCCGGCCTGAGGTCGGTACCGTCCCTCCTCTGTGGGTTTCGTTTAGTTGAATGCGTCGATAATGCCCTTGAAGTCGGCCACCTTCAGCGCAGCGCCACCAATCAGGCCACCGTCAACGTCGGGGTTGGCAAAGAGTTCCTTGGCATTGGAGGGCTTGCAGCTGCCACCATAGAGGATGGAGCAGTTGTCGGCCACTTCCTGACCATACTTTTCAGCTACCAGTGAACGGATGAAGGCGTGGATTTCCTGTGCCTGCTCGGGAGTGGCAGTCTTGCCGGTACCGATGGCCCAAACGGGTTCGTAAGCCAGGATAATCTTGGAGAAGTCTTCAGCAGAGAGAGAGAATACAGAAGCCAGCTGTGCAGCAACCACTTCGTTCTGCTTGTTGGCCTCACGCTCTTCCAACACTTCGCCGATGCAGAAGATGGGAGTCAGACCGTTGGCCAGAGCCAGTTTCACCTTCTCGTCCAGAATCTCTACGGTCTCACCATAATAGGCACGACGCTCTGAGTGACCCAGGATGACATACTTGGCACCTGTAGAGGCAACCATGGCAGCAGACACTTCACCGGTATAGGCTCCGGACACCTTGTCGGCACAGTTCTCGGCACCTACGCCAATCTTGGCTGCGTCTACCAGCGGAGTAACCGATGCCAAGTGGATGAAAGGCGTACAGATAATCACATCACAGTTGGGCTTCTCGTTGGCCAAAGCCTCGTTCAACTCTTTTGCAAGTTCAATGCCCTCCTGGAGGGTCTTGTTCATTTTCCAGTTTCCTGCAACAATGTTCTTTCTCATTTTGATAATGTTTAAAGGGTTAATATTATAACTTCGTTACTTTCTTTTTCCTTCTGACCACCACAACATCCAGTCCCAGAACAATCGTCAGGGGCACGAAGAACCACAACAGCACCCGGGCAATGGTATTCAGGTCGCTTTGTGGCTTCACCTGGCCAATCTCCAGCCGGTCCAGGCTGTCGGTCAGGACATACTCGTCGGGCAGCTGGTTGCTGTTCCACTTGTTCAGGATGATGCCATCCTTTATCAGCATCAGGCCCGGATTGGCCCTAATCATGGTCTTCAGCGTAATCTCATCCATCTCGGCAAAGGGATATTCCGCTCCCGTCCTGTCCCGCCACAGCTCGATGCCCTCTTCTCCGGAAGCTGTCAGGGCCAGGAAGCCGTAGCCGTGCTCCAGACTGTAGTCGTAGATTTCATTGATGAGGTCTATGTTGCTGTCATCGGCCTGCTCCACGTGGTGCAGCAGCAACAGAAAAGTGTAGCCGGATGCCTCCAACAGGCTGTCGGTCAGTTCTCTGCCGCTCTCCTTGTCCACAATATGAAAATCGCTGATGGGCGGTTCGTAGCCCTTTTCCTTCACCACCGTGCGTGTCTGCACGAAGTTCCAGGTGGTGTCGGGATAGTTCTCCAGGGTAAATTCCTTGCGCACCCCCTCCTTCTCCATCAGGAAGTAGGTCTCGAAAGTGGTCGGTCGGGCACCCTCAGGCATCTCCATGGCCGCCTTGATGTCCGTACCTATCCGATAGGGGCGGAAATCAAGAATCGGCAGGGTCTGCAGGCAATAGATGGCCAGTGCAAAGGCATAGAGCACCGTGTAGATGGAGACAATCCACTCCATCTTCAGGGTGATGAAGCGGAATATCCTCATGCGTTGCCAGGAGACGATGGCCACCGCAGCCAGCAACACGAGGTTCTTGCCGAAAGTCTGCCAGTGGGTCAGCACCCAGGCATCGCCAAAGCAGCCACAGTCGGAAACGGGATTCGCCAAAGCCAGGTAGAGCGTCAGCGGGGTCATGAACAACATAAAGAGAAGGGCCAGCAGGGTGGAGGTCTTGCGACGGATGCCTAAGAAGAGGAAGATGCCGACAATCAGCTCCATGGCGGAAAGCGAAATGGCGGCCAGCAACATGACGTAGGAAGGACACCACTCTCCCAGGCCGAAGGCCGTCAGGTAGTCCTGTATCTTATAGAAAGAGCCCATAGGGTCTACCGCCTTCACAAACCCGGAAAAGATGAACACCACTGCCAACAGGAAACGGCAGGCGTTCACCCCGACTTCAATGCCGATATGTCGTCTCTTATTCTCCAAATTCAATCTTAATCAGGCCGAACACTGCGTAATTAATCATATCCATGTAGTTGGCATCAATGCCCTCGGACACCAATGTCTCGCCGGAGAGACTCTCTATCTGCTTGGTGCGATAGAGCTTCATCAGAATGAGGTCGGTATAGGAACTGACACGCATGCCGCGCCAAGCCTCATCATAATCGTGGTTCTTGGCCAGCATCAGGTTCAGGGAGGTCAGGGCATGCTTGTCATACAAGGCCAAAGCCTCTTCATTCGTAAGGTCGGCCACATCGGCATAGCCCAGTTCCAGCTGGATGAGCCCCACAATGCCATAGTTGACAATGGCTATAAACTCGGAACGGATGCCTTCGTCCACCAACGCCACGCCCTTGGTCTCGATACTGCGGATGCGGTTGGCCTTGATGAAAATCTGGTCGGTCACGGATGCCGGGCGGAGAATGCGCCATGCTGCTCCGTAATCATGAAGTTTCTTGGCGAACAGGTCACGGCAGATGGCAATGACGTGCTCAAATTGTTGCTTGGTTTCTTTCATTTCCTTACAAATAGTGCGCAAAGGTAGAAATAATTAGAGAGAAAAGAAAAAGAGGAGGGGATAAAATGAAAACGAGGGCACTTTAAAGCATTAAAGCACCCTCGTTTAAAGGAATTGTTTAACCACTAAATATATCGTTTATCCCCTTACAACCCGTTTTGCTACCATTCCGTCCTTTTACACGGAACAGTCCAGGAGGGGGCTTAGGAACATCTCAACACCTGTCCTGGTCTCAAGATGCTCTTGCGCGTAATACGATTCAACTTACACAGACGGTCGACCGTCGTTCCCTGGCGAGCGGCGATTTTTCCCAACGTATCGCCTTTCTTCACCTTATAATAGATGCCCTCACCTGCAGCGACGGCACGTGATGTCTTGGCCTTGGTCTTCTTTTCGTAAGTGTAGCTGTCGGCCACGATGTCCTGTTTCTCAAAGTCGAACATCTTTGCCGGGTCAAGCGGTATGCCGAGGAAACGGGTTTCGAAGTGAAGATGAGAACCGGTGGAACGGCCGGTATTGCCTCCCAAGCCGATGACGTCACCGGCTTTCACCAGTTGGTCTTCTACAACCAGATGCTTGGAAAGGTGGCCATAGACTGTCTCCAATCCGTTGTCGTGACGGATAACGATATACTTGCCATAACCTCTGCGACGGCCCTGATCCTTCACGATGCGCACCTTGCCGTCGAAGGCCGAACGGATGGTGTCGCCTATATAGACCTTGACATCCAATCCATTATGCACACGGCGGCGACGGGGACGATAGCCGAAGATATCCGTAATGCGGGTATTGGTGGTAGGCATACAGAAGCCTGTCAAGTCGAATGTGTAGGATTCCGGAACAATGGCGTCACCATAGGCGTTTACCTGTTTGTTGGTCCAGACGGGATAAATGTCCAGTCCCGGATAGAGGGATTGCTCTGCACGAATCTGTTTTTGCAAAGCCAAGGAGTCTATGCTTTTGAGTTTCCTGTCCACCGGAGCCTGACGAGCCATGAGGTCTTGGGCGTGAAGTTCACCGACCATCACCGTCGCAGCCAGGGCGACAAGCACTATTCTAATCTTAGCGAAAATCATTCTCTTTTCTTTCATTTAAGGCTTGCTGTAACGGCAATCGGCATCGGCCAAAAGCGTCTGCAGCAACGATTATTGGGTTCGTTTTTCAAAAAATCCCTCAAAGATAAGGTTTCTCTTTGGAAAGAGAAGACATTAATTGGATATTTTTCAGGGAAGCCGAAAGAGAAAGGCTGCAAGCGAAGAGATAAAGTCCTAAAAACAAGAGAGATGCGAAAAACATGTTTTACAACACATCTAATCTTTTTTAACTCCCGCTAACTGATAGCCGCCCAATTCACATTCGTTTTGCGCAAGCGGGCCAACTGTCGCCACAGCAACTCATTCTCGGGACGGGGAGCCACCGCTTCCGCATCGACCACCTCCTGTGCAATCTGCCGGACATACTGCAACAACTGACCGTCACGGGCAATATCCGCAATCTTCAGGTCAAAAGCAATGCCGCTCTGCTGCGTCCCCTCCAAGTCACCGGGACCTCTCAACTTCAGGTCGGCTTCGGCTATTTCAAAGCCATCATTGGTACGCACCATGATTTCCAACCGCTTACGAGTATCGTCGGCCAGTTTATATCCGGTCACCAGGATGCAATAGGACTGCTCGGCACCACGCCCCACCCGTCCACGCAACTGGTGCAATTGGGAAAGGCCGAAACGTTCGGCATTCTCTATAATCATCACGGAGGCATTGGGAACGTTCACCCCCACTTCGATGACCGTAGTGGCCACCATAATCTGCGCTTCGCCCGAGACGAAGCGTTGCATCTGCTCGTCTTTCTCGGCAGGTTTCATCTTGCCATGCACTTTGCACACCGTGCACTCCGGAAAAACTTCACAGATGTGATGGTAGCCCTCTTCCAGATTCTTCAGGTCAATCTTTTCACTCTCCTTAATCAAAGGATAGACGATATAGACCTGCCGACCTTCGGCTATCTGCTTGCGCACCGAATCGTAAAGAGAACCACGGCGGCTGTCGAACTGATGGATAGTGGCAATCGGCTTGCGCCCCGGCGGCAGTTCGTCTATGACCGAGACATCCAAATCGCCATAGAGAGTCATGGCCAGCGTGCGGGGAATAGGGGTGGCCGTCATCACCAGGACATGGGGCGGTTGCAGGTTCTTCGTCCACAAGCGGGCACGCTGGGCCACGCCGAAACGGTGTTGCTCGTCAATGACCACCAGTCCGAGAGAGGCAAAGTTCACCGTATCTTCTATCACGGCATGGGTACCAATCAAGATGTTCACATCTCCCGTGAGCAGGCCGTTCAGAATCTCCTCGCGCCTTTTTCCACGGATAGAGCCGGTGAGTAGTTCCACCCTGACGTCCATGCCACAGAGCAGTTCGCGTATGGTTTCATAATGCTGGTTGGCCAGGATTTCCGTGGGAGCCATCATGCAAGCCTGATAACGGTTGTCCAGGGCTATCAGCATCGTCATCAGAGCCACTAAGGTCTTCCCGCTTCCCACATCGCCCTGCAGCAGCCGGTTCATTTGCCGTCCGCTTCCCAGGTCCTTCCGTATCTCCTTCAGCACACGCTTTTGGGCATTGGTCAGTTCGAAGGGCAGGTTGCGGGTATAGAAGGTATTGAACACCTCGCCAATCCGCTCAAAGCGATAGCCCTGGTACTTCCGCTGTCTGTCCTTGGCATAGCGCAGAATGTTCAGCTGGATATAAAAGAGTTCTTCAAATTTCAGGCGATACTGTGCCTTGCGCAAGGTTTCGGCATTGACAGGGAAATGGATATTGGCCAATGCAGCGGTCAGAGGCATCAGGTGATGGTCGTGCAGGATAGCCGGTGTAAGTGTCTCGGGCAACGGTTCGGTGAGTTGCTTCACCAGGGTTGCCGTCAGTTTCTCCAGCGCATGCGAATTCAGGCCGCTGCGTTTCATCTTCTCGGTGGTGTTGTAATAGGGTTGCATTCCCATGGAGGAGAGCTTCAGCTCCGCAGCGGGATCTATGTCGGGATGGGCGATATTGAAACGTCCGTTATAGGGAGTCGGCTTGCCGAAAACGATGTATTCCTGGCGCACCTTATATTTCTCCAGCGCATACTTCACGCCTTGAAACCACACCAGGTCTACAAATCCCGTACCGTCCGTGAAGTGGGCAATCAGCCTGCGCTGTCTCCCCTCGCCCACCACTTCAAAGGTACGGATTTCCCCTTTCAGCTGCACATAAGGCATCGTTCCCTCTATCTCGCTGATGGCGTAAATCCGGCTGCGGTCCACATATTTGTAGGGGAAATAATAGAGCAGGTCGTGCAAGGAGAAGATTTCCAGCTCCTTGTTGAGCATCGCGGCACGCTGTGGTCCCACGCCCTGCAGATACTTTATGTCACGCGAAGCTAAATCGAACATGAGGCAGCAGAGAGGGCTTCAGCAATTTTCAGGTCAAAAGGCGTGGTTATCTTGATGTTCTCCCGATTACCTTCCACCAGTGTAACGGGATGTCCCAAGGCTTCCACCACCGACGCATCATCGGTAAAAGCCGGGGTATAGGGTTGCTCATAAGCCTGTTTCAGGAGTGAAGCGTCAAAGACCTGCGGGGTCTGTACCAAGCGATAATCTCCACGAGGCACCGTCACGCTGGCTTCGCCATCCAAGCGGCGCAAGGTCTCCACCACCTCAATGACCGGCACCACCGCCCCGCTCTCTGCAGCCTGAGCATAACAACGGGCAATGACTGCGGCAGAGACAAAAGGACGGACCCCGTCATGCACACCCACCAAGGCTGGCGCAACAACATGGGCCAATCCGTTCTTCACCGAATGGAAACGGGTTTCACCCCCATCGGCCACCACATGAGGCACAGTGAAAGCATGCTTCTTGCAGAGGTCAGCCCAGAAGGACTGCTGACTGCAAGGAAGCACCAGTATAATCTGCATCCGAGGGTCGCAGGCATGGAAGGTCTCCAAGGTGTGCATCAGGACAGGCTTGCCGTTCACCGGCAGGAACTGCTTCGGCAAATCACCACCCATGCGCACTCCCTTGCCACCGGCCACTATCAGTGCATAAGTTCTCATTTCAGGCACATGGCTTCTTTCAGTTCCTTCACTTTATTCTCGCCCAAGAGATGTCCTACCACCGCGAGAGCGAAGTCCATGGCTGCACCCGGACCCTTGCCCGTAATGATATGGCCATCTTCCTCCACCAATGCACCGGTACATTCGGCACCTTCCAGATACTGTTCAAAGCCCGGATAGCAGGTGGCTCTCTTACCGGCCAGCAATCCCATCTTGCCCAGCACCATAGGAGCGGCACAGATGGCGGCTATAGGCTTGCCCGCCTCTCCAAAGCGTTCCAGCTGTCGGCGCAGGTCTTCATTCTCTCCCAGCGTGGAAGCCCCGGGCATACCTCCGGGAAGAAGCAGCAGTTGTGCGTCCGAGAAATCGCAATTGATGATATTCTTGTCACACAACACAGGTATATCGTGTGCACCGGTCACAATCTCGTCCGGCGTCACGCTCACCATCACCACGTTCAGTCCGGCACGTCTCATCACGTCGACCGCAGTGAAGGCTTCCACCTCTTCGAAGCCATCCGCAAAAAACACATAAACTGTACCCATAATCTTTCTATTTTAAGTTGAAATAATACGTTATCGTTCCTTCCTGTACATTCACTCCCTCCACGGCATTGAAACGGGCTTTCTTGGCAGCCTCTTCTGCCGCCTTGCGTAAGGCCGGATTCACGGTATTGGTCTGCCGAGGGTCAATGTTGGTCGCAATGACCAGTCCGGAGGGATTCACCCGGATAATGACCACTACCCTACCCTCATCCTGCACGTTATAGGTCGGTCGTGGCAGGCCACCCGCACCGATAGAGCGTCCTTGCAAGGAGAAACTGCCATATCCCCCTTCTCCTCCGGTTGCTCCGGTCGGGGCATTTCCGGCAGGAGAACCTTGGGTTCCCTCTCCCGCAGTTGTTCCGCTACCGCTCATCTTGGCTCCTTTGCCAAAAGCGCCGGCCACCCGTTGGCGTGCCCGTTCTTCAGCTTCGCGACGTTCACGCGCAGCCTGTTCCTCTGCCAGCCGACGGGCCTCTTCGGCCTTCTCGGCAGCCAACTGTTCGGGTGTCTTCTCGGGTTTGGGCTCTTTCTTAGGAGTCAAAGCCACACTCTCTTCCAAGTCCTGTGTCAGCATCTCCGGCTCGGGCGTTGCCGCTGCCGGACGGGAGGGAGCAGGCTGGGGCATGACATCCACCGGAACCAATGGGGAGGAAGAAGCACCCGAAGCATCAGGCACCTGCCCCATCATGACAGCCACGCCATCCTCTTCCTGCTGTTCAGGCATGGTGAAACTCACCAGCAGAAGCAGTGCAACGAGCAGCAGATGCACCAACAGCGCACCGGCCATTCCGATATACTTTCCTTTCTTCTTCTGGTTCATGGTCTGAAGTCGGATTGGGGTTCTACTTTTTCTCGGGCGGGCGTGTGGCCAGCACCATTTTGAAGCGGTTCTCGTTGGCAATGTTCAGCACCTTCACGATTTCACGATAGGGCACCGATTCGTCGGCATAAAGGGCCACATACATCTCTGGCTCCTTGGCCGCACACTCCTGCAGAAATGCAGGCAGTTCGTCCAGGGCGATGCTCTTCTCCTTGCCGTTGCCAAAGGCTGCATAGAAATTCAGCCGTTTGTCAATGACCACTCTTGCCAAAGGCTTGGCTGAGGTCTGCTGCTTGCCTTGTGGCAGCAACACTTTGATGGCATTGGGCGACACCATGGTCGAAGTGATCATGAAGAATATCAGCAGCAGGAAAATGACGTCGGTCATGGAGGCCATGCTGAACTCAGACGATATTTTGGCTCTACGTTTCAGCATGTCGGTTCGTTCAGCAAGTCCATAAAGGCCATTGTCTTGGCTTCCATCTTATTGACCACACCATCCACCAGCGTCACCAGGTAGTTGTAGGCAAACATGGCAATAATGCCCACGATAAGTCCGCCCACCGTGGTAATCATGGCCTCATAGATACCGCCCGAGAGGAGTGTAATATCAATGTTGTTGCCGGCATTGGCCATTTCAAAAAAGGCCCTGACCATACCCGTCACCGTACCCAGGAAACCAATCATCGGTGCTCCCGAAGCAATGGTGGCCATGATGGTGAGTCCCTTCTCCAACTTGGCCACTTCAATGTTGCCCACATTCTCAATGGCCGCCTGCACATCCTGCACGGGATGGCCCAGGCGAGTGATGCCCTTCTCTATCATGCGGGCCGAGGGACTGTTCACGCCACGGCAATAGCTGATGGCCGCCTTGGTCTCTCCGCTCCTGATGTAGTCGCGAATCTTGTCCATGAACAGCGGGTCCTCCTGTGCTGCCTTGCGGATGACAAAGTTCCGCTCAAAGAGAATATAGAAACAGATGACCGACAGCACGGCCAATACAATCATAATCCATCCGCCCTTCAGGGCCATTGTCCACAGGTTCATCTCTTCGGGGCCGACAACCGGAGTAAGCACCGGATTCTCTCCCGCAACCGTATCGGCCATCGTCGATTGGGCCAACAATAACATCGTGTTCAGCATCATCAGAGCAGGCATTTTTTATATTCTTGAATCGTTTGTTGCAAGCCCAGGTAGAGGGCATCGCTAATCAGGGCATGTCCTATGGAGACTTCATCCACCCAGGGAATAGCCTGATGGAAGTAACTCAGGTTCACCAGGCTGAGGTCGTGCCCGGCATTCAGTCCCAAGCCCAAACGGCGTGCAGCCTTGGCCGCTTCCACAAAGGGTGCAACGGCTGCTTCCGGGTCTTTGGGATAAAGGGTGGCATAGGGTTCGGTGTAGAGTTCCACACGGTCGGCACCGGCCTTGGCGGCATGTTCCACCATCTCCACATCGGCCGCCACGAAGACCGACGTGCGTATACCGGCATTGTTGAAGCGTTCCAGCACTTCTGTCAGGAAAGTGAGATTGGCCTTCGTGTCCCATCCGGCATTGGAGGTGAGCTGCGAGGGTTCGTCGGGCACCAGGGTCACCTGATGCGGTTTCACCTTCAGCACCAGGTCAACGAACTCATTGGAAGGATAGCCTTCGATATTGAATTCCGTATGCAGCAGAGGCCGCAGGTCAAAGACATCGGCCCTACGGATGTGGCGTTCATCGGGACGCGGATGCACCGTGATGCCGTCGGCACCGAAGGATTCGCAGTCCAGCGCCACCTTCACTACGTTGGGCACATTGCCTCCACGGGCATTACGCAAGGTGGCCACCTTATTAATATTTACACTCAATTTCGTCATAGTTGTTCGCATAGTTTGGGGCAAAAATACAAATAAATAGCAATATGTTGGTTTCATCTGAGAAAAAAATGGCATCTTTGCATTCCAAAACAACCCAAAAACAGCGTATGAAGTTTGCCATTTTCGGAAATACCTACCAAGCCCGCAAGTCCTCCCATGCCGAGCACCTCTTCCGCCTGCTGGCGCAACGCCAGGCCGAATTGTGCATCTGCCGGGACTTCCATCAGTTTCTCACGGCCGACCTGCATCTGAACATCCCTGCCGCAGAATTGTTTGATGGCGATGACTTCCAGGCCGACATGGTCATCTGCTTAGGTGGCGACGGCACGTTCCTGAAAGCCGCCAGCCGGGTGGGACGCAAAGGCATCCCCATCCTGGGCATCAACACGGGACGCCTGGGCTTCCTGGCCGACATATCCCCCGAAGAGATGGAGCAGACTTTCGATGAAATCTATAGCAACCGCTACAAGGTGGAGGAACGCAGCGTGCTCCATCTGCAATGTGACGGACAGGAACTGAAAGGTTATCCCTACGCGCTGAATGAAATTGCCGTGCTGAAGCGCGACAGTTCATCCATGATCAGCATCCGTACCGCCATCAATGGAGCTCCGCTCACCACCTACCAGGCCGACGGACTGGTCATAGCTACTCCCACCGGCTCCACAGCCTACTCTCTGAGCGTAGGAGGTCCCATCATGGTGCCCCACAGCCAGACCATCTCACTCACCCCCGTAGCACCGCACAGCCTGAACGTGCGTCCCATCGTCATTTGCGATGACTGGCAGATAACGCTCGACGTGGAAAGCCGCAGCCACAATTTCCTCGTGGCCGTGGACGGACGGAGCGAGTCGTGTCGTGAGTCCACCCGCCTCACCATCTCCAGAGCAGACTACACCATCAAGGTAGTGAAACGCTACAACCACATTTTCTTCGATGCCCTGCGCAACAAAATGATGTGGGGAGCTGATGTACGATAGCACCAATTAGGGACAACACATCT
The DNA here is from genome assembly GCA_017471925.1 of Bacteroides sp. Classification (GTDB taxonomy): domain Bacteria; phylum Bacteroidota; class Bacteroidia; order Bacteroidales; family Bacteroidaceae; genus Bacteroides. Next base: position 6,401 of record JAFURM010000056.1, on the reverse strand, counting down.
GGACAATTCAACATTTATTAAATACACATATTTAGAAAGTGATGTCTGTTCCATAATTATACCCTTTTGGGTGTAAATATAGCAAAAAAAACAGCATTACTCCCTTTCGGGTATAATCACATTTATTACAGAAAGACAGGCATGTTTTTTCCGAAGTAATACTGCATCGGCCAAGTAATATATACTGCATCGGCCAACGAAGTATATATTACTTTGGGGATGCAGTATATATTCGGCTACACTTCCTCACATATCACCATATCCATGCCCCGATAGACCACTACAATTTTATGTAGAGTTGTCGTACCAATAGCATGCTGCACGCTTTCCGAAGCGGCATAGCGCTTAGCCTGCTCAATGCCTTCCCGACGAAGGCGTTCCACCACTTCATCACCATCCTTGCCTTTGGCATATTTAAGTTCAACGATATAACTATGCTCCATGTCTTTCCAAATATCAATCATAGGCAAAAGGAAAATATCAGCATAACCGCCTTGCGTATCCTTTTCAGATTCTGGACGATAGAACTTATTATGTGCCGTCATGGCAAGCGTAAAGCCATGTACAAAAGATTCTCCCTTCTGACGATCACGCTGCGAAGCATAGCGCATCAAGCAGTCGGCAATATACTGGAAATACTCTTTCCATTTGCCATCATATGCCAAATCAGCATCCAAATCTCCTTTCTCAGACCTGTTGAAGCGTAGCTCCACCTCATCATAAGTTTCCAGCAAATAGCCATAAAGTTGTTCCCTCACCAGTTGGGTGCTGACCGATATACAAGTCGCCATACAGTTCTTCAAACATATCCTTGGCTAATATATCATAATAATGATGCAGCATAGAGACGGTAAGACTCTTGCCGAAACGGTGCGGACGGATATAGAAGAAGAACTTGTTGGCCTGTTCTATCACGGGGATAAAGCAGGCTTGTCTACATAATAGCAATCATCTCTCCGTACATCCACAAAATTCATCATGCCATACGGAATGCGTTTACGATAGGCGTTCATGGTCTCTTTTCATTAACTGATTGCAAACATACAACTTTTCAGGCAGACAAAAAAAAAGAAATCCATGAAGTTGTTTTTGAATTTTGCTCATATTATAAAAGTGGCGCATGAGTGCCGGAATGTTACCGGCACTGCATGCGCCACTAAAGCTAATCAGCTTGAACCTTTAAACCTCAGCTAATACCTAATATGTATGGTTGTCTATCGGATTACCAACCGGGATTCTGCCACTTATCCTTGTCAGCATCGCTCAGGTTGTTGCCATTTTCATCCACCAAAGCATCGATGAATACCTGCGGGATGGGACGGAGCAAGTGCTTTTCAGCAACGTTGGGAGCAGCTTCGGGGTTGAAGGCCTTGGCACGCTTCACGAGAGTCTCTGTACGGCTCAGTTCTTCCCAACGGTTCCATTCGCCCAAACATTCGCGTGTACGCTCGTTCAGGATGAAGTGAATCATACGTTCCTTGTCACCGCTTGCACCGATGGCGGCCAATACAGCCTCATCTTCTGCGGGCAACTGGGTGTGGCTTGCAATCTGCAGGTTAGAAGCCTCAGTCGTACGTTCAATGCCTGTAGAGAGATAGTAAGTGTTCTTCTGGATGAAAGATACATTGTGTGCTTCCTGGTTGGTCAGTTTCGCGCCACTTGCATTCTTACACTTGCCCAATGTAGCTGATGCAGTCGTATTGTTCTTGAATGCGATAGAACCGTCTACATAGTACTCACGGTCTTCACCGGCTTTCCACTGGCCACGTGCACGAAGTTCATTGACTGTAGTGATGGCATCTGAATATTTGCCCAAACGCACTTCTGCTTCAGCCTTCACCAGATAAGTTTCACCGGTACGTGCCATGATAACATCTCGGTAAGCATCATTCTTTTCACCGGTACGCGTACCATCATCAGTCTTGTTGATGCCGCAGAACACGTTGGACTGTGCAGGATTACCGTTCACGCCATAAGTATTCAGCACATATTCGCCGCCCAAGAATGTGGGGAACACATTGGGAACCCACTTGCCGGTCTCGGGATGAATAAAGGTGTGAGGAATTCCGCCACGTCCATAAGTATAATAATCGAACTCAACTTTTTTCCCTTCACCATCCATATACGAGCCTTTCTGTGCTACATCCTTTTCTGCGAAACGGGGGTCATCCTTCTTGTTCAAGATGAACATGATACCTATGTCACCCAGTTCAGGATAGTTTGCATCAACACCGATAGCCTTAAGGGCTTCACTCGGTTTCACATAGTTGTTCATACCATAGATGGTCTTGAACGTCTTCCACATACGGGCATCATTCACATTGTCAAAGATAGAATAAGCATACTCCGTCGGGCGGCAACGCTGGAAGTCCATACCACCGATGTATTGACCACGCTGTACATAACCACCTGAGAAGTTGGAGAACTGCGGGTTGAAGTAGTTGTAGGTACGGTTACCGTAACGTCCCTTGGTGTTGCTGTCGCCATTATGCTCGGCAGCCATCAGGATTTCGCTCAGGCCTTCATTGGCACAGTCAATACCGGTCCAGTTGGCATACAGGTCGTTATAGTCCTTTGCCAGCGGGCAAGCGGCGATAACTTCATTGGCCAATGAGATAACCTTGTTCAAGTCGGTATCAGCAGAGTATGAACTGTTCCAGTCTGAGCAACGCTCTGACTGACGGAACAACAAAGCCTTTGCCAGGAAGTGGGCAGCCGTGTACTTGGTCCAAGTACCGTTACCACGCCATTTGGTAGTCGGTAGTCTGTTGTATGCCTCTTCAAGGTCAGCGATAACCTGGTTCAAAGTCTCCTCTTCCGTAGCGCGGGTATAATGTTGGTTTACGCCCTTAGCGGGTTCGGTTTGCAGAACCACTGCACCATATTGGGCAAACAGACGGTAGTAGTTGTAACCACGCAGGAAGTAGGCTTCACCCACGGCCTTGTTGCGGTCATCCTCATTGGTAATCAAATCACCTCTGGAGATAATCAGGTTGGCCGTAGAGATTCCATAATACATTTCATTCCACAAGCCGGATACGGGGGGACAGTTCTTGTTGGCGGCACCGGTAGCTGTCGTGGCATCCATAGAGCTCAGACGGTTGTCATAAGTGTTCCAGCACTCTGATGTCAAGTCGGCACCGTTGGTAAATTCGTCCGTACCATAGAGGGTAATACCGTAGGCCCATTCGTAACCGAAATGCCAGCGGATGTTACCATACAAACCTGCAGCCATGGCCTTGGCACCTTCACCGGTTTCCAACAAGCCGTCCATTACCATGTGGCCGGAGTCTTCTTTCAGGAAGTCATCACCGCATGAGGTGGTTCCTGTCAACATTGTCAGCGCCAGTGCGCCGAGAAATATCTTGTTCTTCATATTTTTCATAAATCTGTATTGTTAAATATAACGTTTACTCCATTAGAAACCGATTTGTACACCGAATGTCACACCACGGTTGTAGTAGGTAGTACCCAGGTCAAGATCCAGGAAGTCGATGGATGAGTAGAGGTTACCCAAGTTCTTGCCCTGAACGTATGCCTTCAGTGAGTTGATACCAATCTTCTTGCAGAGTTTCTTGTCGAAGTTGTATCCCAAGGAGATGTTACGAATCTTGATGAAAGAGGCATCCTTGAAGCCCAACAGACCGGAATAGGGGTCACCACCGGACTGGTTATAGATAGGCTTCTGCCACTCTGCACCCGGATTGTCGGGAGTCCAATAGTCAATTTCGCGTTGCTGATACATACCGAGCTGGCCTTCACCACCGGTACTTACCATATAACCGAAACGTCCATAGAGTTCCACGGTCAGGTCAATGCCCTTCCAAGAGAAGTGGTTGGTCCAACCTGCAGTGAGTGTGGGATTCTCGTTACCAAGGATTACACGGTCTTTTTCATCAATTACATAGTCACCGTTCTGGTCTTTCGGACGAACATTACCGGCAGTGAACTTTTCACCCTTCTCATTGAACTTGGCCATCTCGGCGGCATCTTCTTCCTGCCAGATACCATCGTTTTCATAACCGTAATGTACGGCAATGGATTCACCGATGAACCATTCGTTGTTGATATCATCTTGCTTGCCATAAGCCAATTCCACGATTTCATCCTTCTGATAAGCGAAGTTCAGATCAGAAGCCCATTCGAAATCTTTCACACGCACGGGAACTGTGTTCAAGGTCACTTCAATACCGAAGTTCTTGGTCTCACCGATATTGTCTACCATAGAGGGATAACCGGTCAAAGAGGGGATGGTACGAGTCATCAACAGGTCGGTAGTACGAGTGTGGTAGATATCCAACGTACCACCGATGCGTCCTTTCAGGAAGCTGAAGTCTACACCATAGTTGAACTGAGTAGTTTTTTCCCAACCAAGTTCCTTGTTAGGCATCTTGTTGCTACCGGAAGTATAATAAGGCTCGTTGGTTACGAAAATCTGTGTGTTGCCTGTAGAGAAAGGCATCCAGTAAGCGCTGATTACACCGAGAGTACCATAAGCGTCTACAGCAGAGTTACCGGTTGTACCCACACCGAAGCGGAACTTCAACTGATCAATCCATTCAATATCCTTCATGAAGTCTTCCTGGTCAATGCGCCATCCGAGAGCTGCAGAGGGGAAGAATGCCCACTTGTTGCCGGCAGCCAATACAGAAGAACCGTCATAACGGCCGGAGATGGTCAACAGGTAACGATCCTTATAAGAGTAGTTCACGCGAGCCAGGTAAGAAGCCAATTGGGTCTCAGTCTTGCCTGTACCCAAGCCGGCCTTGTACTTCGTAGAGTTGGTGAGGTCAATCAAGCCCATGTTGTTCCACAAGAATTCGGGAACCAATACATTCTGCTCACTCATGCTGGCGCTTTCCATGTTGTACTTGGAGGCACTCTGCACCAAAGTCACGCCCAGGTTGTGATCACCGAATTTCTTGTTGTACATCACCATGTTGTCCAGCGTCCAAGAGAAGTAGCGGTTGGAGTTCCAGCTGGCATAGTTGGCAGAACCCATCTTGACTGCTGAAGAGCTGTCGATGAAGATACCGCGACGATAGTAGCGGAAGTCAGGACCGAAGGCAATCTTATAAGAGAGGCCTTCCAGCGGTTTCCAAATCTTACCGAAGTCAACCTGTGCATAGAAAGAGCCGAGTGCACGGTAAGTCTGACGATTTTCTGTAGACTTCTTCCACTCGTCGACTACGGTGTAAACATTGGTTGCAGAACCACCGGGCTGCAGAATGATATCACCATCTTCATCATAAGGAACAGTGTAGCGGGGAATAGCCTTGGCTGCACTATAGATATCTACCGGACCGGAAGAAGAAGACTGGCCTGTACGTGAATAGCCATAATCCTGAACGCCATAGGAAGCGTTGATAGAACCACCCATCTTCAACCAAGGTTTGGCTTGCAAATCTACAGACATGGAGACGTTGTAACGTTCATAGTTCTGCCCCTTCTGGGTACCTTCGTTGTTCAGATAGCCAAAAGAGAAGGCACCCTGCATGGTTTCCGTACCACCGGTTGCACTCAAGGTGTGCTCATGGGTAATACCGGTCTGGGTCACCATGTCGGTCCAGTCTGTATCGGTCACTTTGGAAGAATCCCATGTGCCGCCTTCCCATCCTTTCATCACGTTGGCCAAAGCAGCGGCATCACCGCCAAAATAGGTTTCATCATTGGCCTGAGTGGGAGCATTACCCATCGGATACTTGGAAGTGTTGGAGTTGTAGTAAGCCCAACGACGCCATGTGATATAGTCGCTTGCGCTCATGGCCGGAGACTTGTCCACCAGATTCTCCAACGTTACGGTACCATTGTAATTCAAAGTCAAGGCACCCACCTTACCACGCTTGGTCGTAATCAGGATAACACCATTGGCACCACGAGAACCGTAAATGGCTGTAGAGGAGGCATCCTTCAAGATGTCAATAGACTCAATGTCGCGCGGATTCAAAGCCTCGATACCACCGGAAGCCAAAGGCACACCATCCACCACATACAACGGAGAGTTGCTTGCGGTCAAAGAACGGTTACCACGAATACGTACCGAACCAAGTTCACCGGGACGTTGGTTAGAAGTGATGTCCACACCGGCAGCCTTACCCTGCAATGCCTCGAAAGCATTGGTTACGGGACGTGAGTTCAACTGCTCGCTGTCCACACGGGTCAAAGCACCTGTCACGTCGCTCTTCTTCTGAACACCGTAACCTACTACCACCACTTCGTCCAGCAGTTCAGTGTCTTCCTTCAGTTGCACCTTCACTGTGCTCTTGCCGGCTACCGAGATGTCCTGGGTCTTGAAGCCCACGTAGCTCACCTGGATGGTTCCGTCGGCAGGAACGTTTTGCAGACGGAAGTTACCGTCGATGTCGGTAATCACACCGTTGCTGGTGCCCTTCACCACCACG
>JAFURM010000055.1 GCA_017471925.1 Bacteroides sp. | reverse complement strand
GCTGTTGGAAGACCGGCACCGTGAAATCCTCAAAGGTTTCTACTCCGTGTTCAAGGCCGCTGACGAGCACCTGAAGTTCGTGCTCCTCACCGGTGTCACCAAGTTCTCGCAGGTGAGTGTGTTCAGCGGCTTCAACCAGCCTGCAGACATCAGCATGGATCCCCGCTATGAGGCTCTTTGCGGTATCACGACCGAGGAACTGTATCGTTATTTCGATGAACCGATTTCAGAAATGTCTGAAGTATATCGGTGTACGGAGGAGGCGATGAAGGAGATGCTCAGGCTTCAATACGACGGTTATCATTTCGGGCGTATGTTGACAGACGTCTACAATCCTTTCAGCCTGCTGAACGCTTTCGCCTCGCAGACCATACAGGACTATTGGTTCCGTAGCGGCACACCGACCTATTTGGTGCGCCTGCTCAGGCACAACAAAGAGAACCTGGACGAACTGACGGGCAAATACTATGACCCCAGTCTGTTCATTGACTATAAGGCCGATGTGGAAATGCCGCTCCCCATGATTTATCAGAGCGGTTATCTCACTATCAAGGGGGTCAACCTGCGGCGTAACACCTACCTGCTGGACTTCCCGAACAATGAGGTGAAGGGCGGCTTCGTCTCCATCTTGGCCAATGACTATCTGAAGCCGCATACCAATGTGAACGGCTGGACCCAGGATGCTGTGGATGCCCTGGAAGCCGGTGACACGGAGAAGTTCCGCAAGCTGCTCACCTCCTTCCTGGCTGACATTCCCTATTCCATGCGTCGCAAGGAGGACGAACGCGAGCGGGAGCGTTACTTCCACTACACCTTCTACCTGTTGCTGCGTATGATAAGTTGTTACACGGTCTACACGGAGAAGCAGCAGAGCGAAGGCCGTGTGGACTGTATCGTGGAGACTCCCGGCTACATCTATATCTTCGAATTCAAGCTGGACGGCACGGCCGATGAAGCCCTGCAACAGATAGAAGAGAAGGGTTATGCCCGTCCCTACGAGGCTGACAGCCGCAAGCTATATAAAATAGGTGTAAGTTTCTCTTCCGAAACAGGCACGGTGAATGACTGGAAAATGGATGTCCGCCCTGCCATTTGAGAACATCAAAAAAAAGAAGAAAACGTTTGTTTGTTCAGCGAAAAACCGTACCTTTGCAAGCCGATTATTATCTGAAAAAGGATAAGCAGTTAATTCATAGCGAGTTAATAGCCTTTGTCCGGGGTGACGGACTCGTGGTGAAGAAAGAAAATTTTAGTAGTAACAATTAAAAAACAATTAAAGAGTGGACACTTTAAGTTACAAGACCATTTCTGCAAACAATGCTACGGTGACAAAAGAATGGGTCATCGTTGACGCTACAGACCAGGTATTGGGTCGTTTGGGCGCAAAAGTTGCGAAACTGTTGAGAGGTAAGTACAAACCCAACTTCACCCCTCACGTAGATTGTGGCGATAATGTAATCATTATCAATGCCGACAAGGTGAAAATGACAGGCAACAAGTGGACCGAAAAGGTTTATCTGTCTTATACCGGTTATCCCGGTGGCCAGCGTGAAATCACTCCTGCCAAGTTGCAGGCCAAACCCAATGGTGATGACAGGTTGCTGAGAAAAGTAGTGAAGGGCATGTTGCCTAAGAACAAGCTGGGTGCCAAGTTGCTGGGTAACCTCTATGTATATGCCGGCAGTGAGCACAAACATGAGGCTCAGGAACCCAAAATGATTGATATTAACGCACTTAAATAATAGAAAATGGAAGTAGTAAATGCATTAGGCAGACGTAAAAGTGCTGTTGCTCGTGTTTACGTGAGCGAAGGTACAGGTAAGATTACTATTAACAAGAGAGACCTGGCTGTATACTTCCCCTCAAGCATCCTCCAGTTCGTGGTGAAGCAGCCGCTGAACAAGTTGGGTGTTGCCGAGAAGTATGACATCAAGGTGAATCTCTGTGGAGGTGGTTACACCGGTCAGTCTCAGGCTTTGCGCTTGGCCATTGCCCGTGCTTTGGTGAAAATCAATGCTGAGGATAAGGCTGCTTTACGCGCAGAAGGCTTCATGACCCGTGACCCGCGTGCTGTTGAACGTAAGAAACCGGGACAACCGAAAGCACGTCGCAGATTCCAGTTCAGTAAACGTTAAGAGTTGGAGAATCGTTGGGGCGGACAAGTTGCATAATTCTCAACTGTTAACTCTCAACTCTCAACCAAAAAAGCGTTTAGCATCTAAACTACCGGGACTCTTCCCGCTTTGTGGATAGGCTACCCGGCGGTTGGTTTCAAACAAAAAAGAAAGTAAACGATTAAAAGACTAAAGAAAATGTCAAGAACAAATTTCGATACATTATTGGAAGCCGGTTGCCACTTCGGTCACTTGAAGAGAAAGTGGAACCCTTCAATGGCTCCTTATATTTTTATGGAGCGCAATGGTATTCATATCATTGACCTTAACAAGACGGTTGCTAAAATTGATGAAGCTGCTGAAGCTTTGAAGCAAATCGCCAAATCAGGAAAGAAAGTCCTGTTTGTTGCTACTAAAAAACAAGCTAAGCAGGTGGTTGCCGAGAAGGCTGCATCTGTGAACATGCCTTATGTAATCGAGCGCTGGCCGGGCGGTATGTTGACCAACTTCCCCACCATCCGTAAGGCTGTAAAGAAGATGGCTACCATTGACAAACTGACGAACGATGGTACTTACTCTAACCTCTCCAAGCGTGAAATCCTACAGATTTCCCGTCAGCGTGCCAAGTTGGACAAGACTCTCGGCTCCATCGCCGACCTGACTCGTCTGCCTTCTGCACTCTTCGTGGTAGATGTGATGAAGGAAAACATCGCTGTTCGTGAGGCCAATCGTCTTGGTATCCCCGTATTCGGTATTGTAGATACCAACTCTGACCCCAACAATATTGATTTCGTAATTCCCGCCAACGATGACGCTACTAAGTCTGTAGAGGTTATCCTGGAGGCTTGCTGTGCTGCCATGCAGGAAGGCTTGGAAGAGCGTAAGGCCGAGAAGATTGATATGGAGGCTGCTGGTGAAGCTCCTGCCAACAAGGGCAAGAAGCGTTCTTCAAAGGCTCGCCTGGACAAGCAGGATGAAGATGCCATCAACGCATCCAAGGCTGCTGCCTATATCAAGGAAGACGAAGAGGCTTAATATTAACCATTAAAACAAGAAAAATAGTATGGCTGTAACAATGGCTGATATTACCAAGCTCCGCAAAATGACCGGTGCTGGTATGATGGACTGTAAGAACGCTTTGACCGAGGCCGAAGGCGACTTCGACAAGGCTATGGAAATAATCCGCAAGAAGGGACAGGCTGTTGCTGCTAAGCGTTCAGACCGTGAAGCTTCTGAAGGCTGTGTTCTGGCAAAGACTACTGGCGAGTTTGCCGCTGTGATTGCCCTGAAATGCGAAACCGACTTCGTGGCTCAGAATGCTGACTTCGTGAAGTTGACTCAGGATATCCTGGATCTCGCTGTGGCCAACAAGTGCCAGACTTTGGACGAGGTGAAGGCTCTGCCTATGGGTAATGGCACTGTACAAGATGCAGTGACTGACCGTAGCGGTATCACCGGTGAAAAGATGGAACTGGACGGCTACATGACCGTTGAAGGTGCAAGCACTGTCGTGTACAACCACATGAACAGAAACGGACTCTGCACCATCGTTTCCTTCAATAAGGTGGCTGATGAGCAGCTGGCCAAGCAAATCGCTATGCAGATTGCTGCCATGAACCCCATCGCAATCGATGAAGACGGTGTTCCCGAGTCTGTAAAGAACACGGAAATTCAGGTGGCTATTGAGAAGACCAAGGCCGAGCAAGTACAGAAGGCTGTTGAGGTTGCCCTGAAGAAGGCCGGCATCAACCCCGCCCACGTGGATAGCGAAGACCACATGGAAAGCAACATGGCCAAGGGCTGGATTACTGCTGAGGATGTGGCCAAGGCTAAGGAAATCATCGCTACGGTTTCTGCCGAAAAGGCTGCCAACCTGCCCGAACAGATGATTCAGAATATTGCCAAGGGACGTCTGGCCAAGTTCTTGAAGGAGGTTTGCCTGCTGAACCAGGAAGACATCATGGATGGCAAGAAGACCGTAAGAGAAGTCCTGAAGGCTGCCGATCCCGAACTGCAGATTGTCGCTTTCAAGCGCTTTACGCTGCGTGCTGAATAATTTCAGAACAATAACGATAAGTTATATAAAGAGAAAGTGGGTGTGTTGAAAATACACATCCACTTTTTTTAGTTACCTCCTTTTCTATGTCTCTGCGCAAAATAGTCCAATATGCATCCACACCGGAGAAGCGGCAGGCGATTCCACCGTTTTCTTCTTCATTCCTTTCGGAACAGGAGCAGGGTGAGGCTTTTCTGGATGAGTTGTACCGCTCTCTTCGCCTGCTTCCCGATTACAGGAAACTCTATCATGTCTATGGCCATCTTTACTCCCGCTGCCTGGAGCAGAAGACGGCTTTTGCCCGTATATGCCTGATTGGACCGTTTGCCAAGACCGACTATCTGCTGAAGGAGTATCATGCGGCTCCCTCCTTATGCCGCATGATTAACGACACCCGTGTGAGATTGCGCAAAAGGGAGACCCTCCCTGTGGAGCAGCTGACCGCCAACTATACCTATGACCTCAAGGCGTTGGCCTTGTTTGTCGCTGCCATATATGATGTGGCCCTGCCTGCTGACCTGATTGCACACTTCCCGCCTGACAGGGTGGAGGAGCAGCGGCATACCCACCTGTTAGGTGAATACCTGCGTCTGATGGTTACCCACTGGGATGATGCCTTTATCTATGGCGAGGCCGATGACGGGACACCGGGTGAACTGCAGGTGTGCTATACCCGTGGCCATAGAGACGATGCCTTTGATTGGAGTTACCTGAAAGAGATGCTTTTTCAAGGATGCCAACTGAATCTTGTCAGACCCCGTCTCAGTGAGGGAACGGTCTATCCCGAACTTATTATCTATGAGCCCGACTATCTGGTGGACATCTCTTCGGTGGCGGCCTGTTTTGAGTCGTATGCCGATTCTCCTCTCATTCATCTGCTGAACAAAATCAAGCCCGCCCCTCTGTCCGAAGCCATCGTACTGGGTAATCTGGCCAGCCAACTGCTGGACGAAGAGATACATGGCGGAGTAGGGGAGCAGGGCTATAGCCGGAGCGTCCAGACTTTCTTCAAGAAGAATGCCCTGAGCGTGCTTGCGGCCGGTATAGGTCGGGATTTCCATCTCAACGCCCAGACACAGAAGCTGCATATCCACATGGCTGTAGGCGAGGAGTTGCCTCAAAGAGTAGGCAGCTATCGGGCAGAGGAGGTGATGCTGGAGCCATCGTTCTTTTCCGAGATGCTTGGCCTGCAGGGACGTATGGACCTTCTGCAATTGGATCATCGCCTGCTGGTGGAGCAGAAGTCCGGCAAGGGGGGATACCCCCAGCCTGACCCTGACACGCCGGCAGTGCAGGAGAAGCACTACGTGCAGATGTTGCTTTATATGGCTCTGTTGAGGTACAACTATCGGGAACAGTATGAGCGCAACAACCGTGAGCTGAATGCCTTTCTGCTCTATTCCCGATATAAAAACAGTTTGCTGGGACTGGGCTTTGCCCCCGAGTTGCTCTTCAGGGCTGTGAAGGTGCGCAACGGCATAGCCTGGAGCGAGTTCCTCTATTCGCGAGGCGGCATACGGGTGTTGGGAGACCTGACTGCCGATGACCTGAACCTGAAACATGCTTCGGGTACCTTGTGGGAACGCTATCAGAAACCTCAGATTGAGGCGCTGTTACGTCCCGTTCGTCAGGCGTCCGATTTGGAGCGGGCCTACTATTTCCGTTTCCTTACCTTCGTGGAGAACGAACATCTCCTCTCCAAGATTGGCAACAGGAGCAAGGAGTGTTCGGGATTTGCCAGCAAGTGGCATGAATCGTTGGAGGAGAAACTGCAGGCCGGAAACATCTATGCCGACCTTACCCTGTCGGCACCGCAGGCGGAAGAGCAGGGAGGAATAGAGCATGTGGAACTCAGTTTCAAGGAGAAGGAAGAGAACGACATGGCCAACTTCCGCACAGGCGACATCGTCATCCTCTATCCCTACGAGACCGGGCAGGAGCCTGATGCACGCAGCACCATGGTCTTCCGCTGTTCGGTGGAGGAGATAACGGTGGACCGCATTCGCCTGCAGCTCCGCTCTCCGCAGGCTGATGCCCGTGTCTTCATGCACTATGCGGCCTGCAAGTGGGCCATTGAGCATGATTTTTATGACTCCTCTTACGCGCCGTTTTATCGGGGGATGCATGCTTTCCTGTCGGCACCTCATGAGCGTCGGGACTTGTTGCTCCTGCAACGTGCTCCGCAGGTAGATGAAACCCGGAGGCTGCAGGGTGATTATGAAGCGTTCAATGAACTGGCCCTGCGGGTGAAGCAGGCCGATGACCTCTTTCTGATTATCGGCCCTCCGGGTACGGGAAAGACCTCTTTTGGTCTGTTGACCACCTTGAAGGAGGAACTGCTTTCGCCCGATGCCTCAGTGTTGTTGCTGGCCTATACCAACCGTGCAGTGGATGAAATCTGTGGCAAACTGGTGGAGGAGAAGCTTGATTTCCTGCGTATCGGCAGCCACCTCTCTTCGGCGGAAGCCTATCACCCCTATCTGCTGGGCACCAAGGTGCAGACGTGCCGCCATACGGCCGACCTGAACAACCTGCTGCTTTCCACCCGCATCATCGTGGGGACCACAGCCTCCCTGAACGGTTCCATCTCCCTGTTTGGCCTGAAGACATTCACGCTGGCCATCATTGACGAGGCTTCACAGATATTGGAACCCTATCTGATGGGCATATTGAGTGCCCGACATGGCGACCGGGCCGCCGTGCGCAAGCTGGTTCTTATAGGAGACCATAAACAGTTGCCGGCTGTCGTCCAGCAGGAGGCGGATGAGTCGCGTGTGGATGATCCTCTTCTGAACAACATATTGCTGACCGACTGCCGTCAGTCTCTCTTTGAGCGTCTGCTCCGGAAGTATCGGACGGACAAACGGGTGGTCTATATGCTGACCCGTCAGGGACGTATGCATCACGATATAGCCCAGTTCCCCAATAAAGCATTCTATCAGAACAGCCTGACCGAAGTGCCGCTGCCCCATCAGCGTGTGCCGTTGCCTCCAAGCGGCAGAGGGGAGAATAGCTTGGAAGACCTGCTGCAGACCCGCAGGATAGCCTTCCTGCCGGTTCCTTCGCCCGAAGTGTCGCCTTCGGACAAGGTGAACCAGGCCGAAGCCGATGTCATCGCATCCCTGGTCTTGCAGATTTACCGCCTGAACCCTTCCGGCTTTCAGGTGGACAAGACCGTGGGAGTCATTGTGCCCTACCGTAACCAGATTGCCACGGTGCGCAATACGATAGACCGTTGGGGCATTCCCGAGCTGCATCGCATCACCATTGACACCGTGGAGCGTTATCAGGGCAGCCAACGCGATTACATTCTCTATGGCTTCACCGTGCAGAAGCCCTATCAGTTGGAGTTCCTCACCAGTAATGTCTTTGTGGATGAAGGGAAAGTCATTGACCGCAAACTGAACGTGGCCATGACACGTGCGCGGGAACACCTCTTCCTCATTGGCAATCCTGTGTTGCTGAGGCGTGTGCCGTTATATGCCAGCCTGATGGAGAGTTGCGAGTGTGTCAGCCTTTGAATTCAGGCGCGGCCACCCTTCGTGCCATATCCTTCCGCCTTCAGCAGTTCCGTTACCCTTTGCACGAAGTCACCTTGCACGATGATTTCACCCTCCTTGGCCGTACCGCCCACGCCACACTTGGCCTTCAGCCGTTTGCCCAGTTCCTTCAGGTCCTCCTCCCTGCCGATGAATCCGGTAATCAACGTCACGACCTTGCCGCCACGGTTCTTGCGGTCCAGTTGCACCTTCAGCCGTTGCTGTGAGGGTGGGAGTGTCTCTTGCTCCTCCTCTTCCGTGGTTTCGTATTGGAAGTCGGGGTTGGTGGAATAGACTACGTTGAGCCGTTCTTTCCAGTCATTGTTCTTGTTGCTCTTGGCCATAATCTTCTTGTCGTTTGGTAAAAGGTGGTCAAAAATAGGTATTTTTCTTGGTATGCGTGTCACTGTTTGGAAAAAAAGAACTACTTTTGTCCCTCACAAAGTTGAGAGTCAGAGGAAATATGAACAATACGTTGCTGAATAATGAACTGATAAAAGTACCTGAACCCACCTTGCGCCGCCTGCCTTGGTATCTCTCCAATGTCAAGTTGTTGCGGCAGAAGGGTGAGCGCTTTGTTTCCTCCACCCAAATCTCCAAGGAAATCAATATCGATGCTTCGCAGATTGCGAAAGACCTCTCTTACGTCAACATCACCGGACGCACGAGGGTGGGTTATGAGGTTGATACGTTGATTGCCGTGCTGGAAGACTTCCTGGGATTCACCAATCTGCATAAGGCTTTCCTGTTCGGAGTGGGCAGCCTGGGAGGTGCCTTGCTGCACGACTCGGGTCTGAACCATTTTGGCCTGGAGATTGTGGCGGCCTTTGATGTCAATCCCTCGTTGGTGGGGACCACGCTGAACGGTATTCCCATTTTCCATACCGATGAGTTCGAGCAGAAGATGAGCGAGTATGGCGTGAACATCGGTGTGCTGACTGTCCCCATCGAGATAGCCCAGCAGATTACCGACAAGATGGTGGCCGGCGGCATCAAGGCTGTGTGGAACTTCACCCCTTTCCGTATTCGCGTGCCCGAGCATATCGTGGTGCAGAACACCTCGCTTTACGCCCATCTGGCCGTGATGTTCAACAGGTTGAACTTTATTAATGAAATCAAGTAATGAAGATTATTGCCGTAGGAATGAACTATGCCCTGCATAACAAGGAACTGGGGCACGGACAGACCGATGAGGAACCTGTTATTTTCATGAAGCCTGATTCGGCGTTGCTGCGCGATGGCAAACCCTTCTTCCTGCCCGACTTTGCGCAGGAGTTCCATTATGAGACCGAACTGGTGGTACGCATCTGTCGTTTGGGCAAGTGCATCGCCCCCCGTTTTGCCCGTCGCTATTACGATGCCGTGACGGTAGGTATTGACTTTACGGCACGCGACCTGCAACGCAAGCTGCGTTCGGAGGGCAAGCCTTGGGAACTGTGCAAGGCATTTGACGGCTCGGCCGTAATCGGCAGTTTCCTTCCTTTGGAACAGCTTGGCGGCAATGTGCAGGACCTCCGCTTCCATCTGGATATTGACGGGCAGACCGTGCAGCGCGGGCATACGGCCGACATGCTTTTCAAGGTAGATGAACTTATTGCCTATGTCAGCCGCTTCATGACCCTGAAAATCGGTGACCTGCTTTTCACGGGCACGCCGGTGGGAGTAGGCCCGGTCTCCATAGGCCAGCACCTGCAGGGCTTTGTGGGAGAGGAGAAGTTGCTGGACTTCCACGTGAGATGATTGTTGGCTTTAACTTATAACATTTGATTGCGATGAAAATACGTGTCGGATTCGGTTTTGATGTCCATCAGTTGGTGGAAGGACGTGAACTCTGGTTGGGCGGTGTGCGCCTGGAACATGTCAAGGGACTTTTGGGCCACAGTGATGCCGATGTCCTGATTCATGCCATTTGTGATGCCCTGCTTGGGGCGGCCAACATGCGTGACATAGG
The DNA here is from genome assembly GCA_017471925.1 of Bacteroides sp. Taxonomy (GTDB): domain Bacteria; phylum Bacteroidota; class Bacteroidia; order Bacteroidales; family Bacteroidaceae; genus Bacteroides. Next base: position 169,277 of record JAFURM010000055.1, on the reverse strand, counting down.
CTATCACTTTCCCGACAATGCCGGTGAATTCAAGAACATAGACAGCAAGATTCTGCTGAAGAAGACGGTAGAGCTGATAGCCGGTAAGGGCTATACCGTGGGCAACATCGATGCCACCGTCTGTGCCGAGCGTCCCAAGCTGAAGGCACATATCCCCGAAATGCAACATACGCTGGCTGCGGTGATGGGAGTGGACGAGGATGATGTCTCCATCAAGGCCACCACTACCGAAAAGCTGGGCTTCACCGGCCGTGAGGAGGGCATATCCGCCTATGCTACAGTGCTCATCCAGAAGGCCTGAAGCCATCGGTCTATATGCCGCCCGATGACAGAATAAGTTCAAAAACAGCCGGAAGTGTACTTTTTCCCCCTTATGTGTCGTGTTATTGGAAAGAATGTTCTATCTTTGCAGAGCTAACCCATTTCTAATAGTGACATCATGAAACGCATAACCTTTTTGTTATTTCTATTTGGTCTGTCCGCTCTCTCACCCCAATTGCTCTCTGCAGCACCCTCTTATGATGACGAGCTGGCAGCACTGTTCAACAAACTTGATTCCCTGATTGAACACAAGGAAATCTTTACGGAGGGCAAAGAGAAGAAAATCCATGCCTTGCGTATGCAGAAGGCCAATGCCCACAAAGCGGATGAACGCTATTGGGTGAACAAGATGCTTTATGACGAATACTTTGTACACGATGCAGACTCGGCCATGGCCTGCGTGGAAGAGAACATGCGCCTGTGTCGCGAGATGGGCAAGGAAGAACTGGTAGTGGAGTGGAAGACCAAGAAGTCCTTTCTGCTCTCAGCCACCGGCTTGCTCAAGGAGGCTATGGATGCCTTACAGGGCGTGTCGGGAAGTTCGCTCCCTTACGATCAGCGCATAGAGTACTATGGGCAGATGGTCTATCTCTATTCCCATCTGAGTCAGTATACCGGAGACGTGAACAAAGAATTGCAAGACAGCTACTTACGTCAGGAACAGCTCTACAAGGACTCCATCAATGCCATCATGAAGCCCGATTACCCCTATTACCACTGGTATCGTGGGTGGGGCGCATTGGGCACCGACCGCATGGAGAGTGTGCTGGCCGAACTGGAACAGGCTATGTCCAATTCCTCCTATGACACGCGCCGCGATGCCATGACCGCTTATGTCCTGGCCCGTTTCCATGGCGAAATGGGGCATGACAAGGAGTACATGAAGTACATGATCTGTTCGGCTATGGCCGACCTGCGCATAGCCAACAAGGACATCGCGTCGTTAGAAGAACTCGCTTCGGTGCTCTTTCAGCGGGGAGACATCGACCGTGCCTATATCTACATCAACCATTGCCTGCAGTGTGCACAGGACTATCGCAACCGCGTGCGTGTGGTGAACATCTCCAACCTGCAGAACTCCATCCACAAGACCATCAGCGAACGCAGCCAGCGTCAGGAGACCCGCCTTCATTACTACCTGATTATCCTCTGCATACTCTCGGCCGTCCTGCTTGCCGCCACCTATTATATATATAGGCAGATGAAACACCTGGCACGCTCACGCTCCAAGCTGAACGAGGCCAACCGCCTCCTCAACACCCATGTGGAGGAACTCTCCACTGCCCATCGTCAGCTGGCCGAGGCCAATAACCAGCTGCTTTCCCTCAACGAGCAGCTGACGGATAGCAACAACCAGTTGCGCGAGTCCAACTATGTCAAGGAGGAGTATATCGGCTATGTCTTCTCCATCTGCTCCAACTATATCAGCAAGCTGGATGAGTATCGCAAGAACATCAACCGCAAGCTCAAGGCCAAGCAGTTTGATGAGTTGAAGTCGCTCACCGACACCCCAACCATGGCCCAGAACGAACTGAAGGAGTTCTATCATAATTTCGACCTGATATTCCTCCACGTCTATCCCGACTTTGTCAACGATTTCAATGCACTGCTGCAACCGGAGGAACGTATCGTGCTGAAGGAAGGAGAACTGCTGAACACGGAACTTCGCATTTATGCCCTGGTGCGCTTGGGCATCAATGACAGCGTGAAGATTGCAGAGTTTCTCCATTGCTCTCCACAGACCGTCTACAATAACCGTCTGCGGACACGCAACAAGTCCATCATTCCTAAAGAAGAGTTTGCACAGACCGTACGCTCATTGGGCAAGATGCGTCAGCAGTAATGGCGAAGGCCCATGCCTGTATAGGACACCGCCCACGCCTGTATAGTGCGATGAACCACACGTATATAGTGCGACGGGCCACACATGTATGGACGACGGGCCGCACGTGTATGGACGACGGGCCGCACGTGTATGGACGACGGACCACACATGTCCCGTCCAACGGCCATACACAGGAGTGGGAAGGGAGTCTGGCGATTGCTTTCTAAACCGTTGGTCTGTAGTCTGTTATGATTGCCCCTGTCGAACGCTGTAAAAGATTGAAGGCGGTCTGCATCCCTGCATCCCGCCTTCCTTTGTTATCCTTGGAACCAATCTCCGTTCCTTACTAACCGATACCGTTTGGCGGAGCTTTGGAAGCCGGCCCCAAACAGACTCTTCCTCTTTCCGCTCCGCGTCATTGCTGTTTTCTTTAACGATTGAGTGCTGTAAAAAACTGCATATATATGTCTTTTGTGTCGTGTATCGTCCTTCCGTCCCTCCCCATCAATCAAGCTTCATCGAGCCTCCTCTTGGGCGGGCTTGAACCTTCCCGCGAGCAGCGCCAGCAGCACGGAGAGGAGCGCCGCCCCTATCCAGAAGCATGCCGTCGGCATGAAGTCATAGGTCTCCGTGCCGTCCTGCGCCGTTGCCTTCCCGCTCTCGATGAGCATTCCGCTCATGACATCCTGCACCCCCGCACCGATGTAGCTGGCTATGCCCACCACTCCGAGCGCCGCACCTGCGGCACCCTTTGGCGCCATGTCCACCGCCATGAGTCCGCCGAGGAAACAGATGAGCACGCCAATCCCCAGCCCGAAGAGCACCATGGCCGTGACGTCAATCCAGAAGTTCGTCCCCGGCACGAGGAGGAAGAGCGCGAGCGCCGCCACGTTCAGCACGCCGAAGAGGAACGCCGGCACGTGCCTGCTTCCGTTGAAGAGCCTGTCCGAAATGATTCCCGAGGCCACCGTCCCCACGATTCCGCATACGGAGCTGACCGAGATGATGAATCCCGCATCCAGCGTGGAGTATCCCTTCTGCGCCTCCAAGTAGAACACCCCCCAGGAGTTCACCGCATACCTGCTGACATACATGAATGCGCTGCTGAGCGCGAGCGTCCAGATGGCCGGATTCTTCAGCACCGCTTTCTGCGCCCTGTTGAAGTCCTCACTCTTCCTTGCCTCCTTCCCTTTTCCCTCTCCATCCATCATGAATCCCTGCGACTGCGGCGTGTCCCTCATGAAGGCGGCGAGCATCAGGAATCCCGCGAGCCCCACGGCTCCGGCACCTATCAGGCCGTACCTCCATCCCATGGTCCCCGCCAGTACGGCAATGGTGATGAAGGTGATGGCCTCTCCGAGGTTGTGGCTCGCGCTCCAGAATCCGTAGAACGTTCCCCTGCTTCGGTCGTCGAACCACCTGCTCAGCGAGACGACCCCGCTTGCAGCGCCCATGGACTGCATCCACCCGTTCAGCCCCCACAGCAGCGCGAAGGCGATGAATGACTGCGTGAATCCGAGGCATAGGTTGATGAGCGCTGAGGCGAGCAGTCCCGTTGCCATGAACCTCCTGACGTTGCTCCTGTCCGCGAGAAATCCGTTGGTCAGCTTCCCCACGGCGTAGACGAAGAAGAGGCACGATCCGATGATGCCCAGCTGCGTCTCCGTGAAGACCCCTTCCTCCACCATGGGCTTCCTGACGATGTTCATGCTGAGCCTGCACACGTAGTAGAATCCGTATCCGAGCGTGGCCGAAAGGAAGGTTTCCATGCGCACCCTCCTGAAGCGCTTCCCGTCGCCGTTCGCCTGCGCGGCGGGTTCCGATATCCTGTAGAACGAAAACATGTCTTTGAAATAGGTAGTTATAAGTTATTGGATGAAAGCCTCCTTCCGCTCTATTCATGCCATCCCCTCTGTCTGAGGTAAGCGATGAGATACTGCGGCCTGTCGGTCTGTATGATTCTCGCGCCCAGCGTCCTCACGAGATGGCCGTAACCCTTCTCGGGGTCCTTCAGTGAGAGGTCGTCGTCGTGCCCTCCGGCCATGGTGTCCCACAGCGTGTTGTACCAGATGAGCGCCCTTCCTGCGAGCTTCCCTTTCACCTGTTCGGGCAGCGGGTTGTCGTCCTTCCTGAAGAGCAGCTCGAAGGCCACCGGCTCCAGCGTTCCGCAGAAGTGCTCTATCTGTGCTTCCGCCCCTTCCTTGTCCAGGTTCACGATGGGCATGTATATGACATCCTCCAGCCACTCCCCGTAGAGTTTCCTGACCTCTTCGGCCGTCCTGCTTCCCTTCATGATGACCTGCTTCGTCGTCCCCGTCTTCTCCATCAGTGCGTACACCTCCCCGAAGTAGCGGTCCGCCTTGTCCAGGTTCAGCATGATCCTTCCCTTGGCGTGCATGAGCGCCTGCTCCAGGGTTGGCACCCTCTGCACCGTCCTTATGGCACATCCGTTCCTGAGCTTCAGCTTCCTGATGTCCTCCCATTCCGTCTCCGCTATCTTTCCCTTTCCCGTCGTCGTCCTGTCCAGCGTCTCGTCGTGCATGAGGATGAGCACGCCGTCCTTGGTGCGCTGCACGTCCAGCTCCACGATGTCCACGCCCATCCCTATGGCGTTGTCAATGGCCTCTAAGGAGTTCTCGGGGAAGTTGCGCCAGTCGCCCCTGTGGGATGCCACGATGACCGTTGCGGTGTCCCTTTCCAGCAGTCTTTTCCTTATGCGCATGGCCCTTCCTTCCTCCTCCCTCCTTCCCAGGATGCTCCTGAGCTGCGGGAGCAGCGCTTCCGTAATCCTGTTGAATCCCACGTCCGTTGGGTGCACCCCGTCCGTCGTCGCCTCGTGGTCACTTCCTAACGGCATTCCCGGGTTGATGAAGTGTATGCCCTTGTATCCCGCCTTCAGGAGGCTTTCCATCCCCTCTTCCGCGGCCCTTCTCTTCCGCTCCTCGTAGGCCCTCTTCTTCAGGTCGAAGTTTCCCGTCTCCCTGACCTCCGTCTGGAGGAATATGAGCGGGATGTCCGGCTGTCTCTTCCGGATTCGCTCCACGAAGGGGAGCAGCCTCTCCCTGATCTGCTCGGGCGAGGGATTGGAGAAGGCATCAATGAGCAGGGCGTCCGCGTCCGTGTCCCCCGCCATGTCTGCGAAGACCGTGTCCAGTCTGCACAGCCCGCAGGCACCGAGGTTGGCGAACTCCATGCCGAGGCTCCTCTCCAGGATGGCGGGATAGGCCAGCCCCGGCCTGCTTGCCGACGCCCCGTGCGTGATGCTCGAGCCGATGACCGTCACCTTTCCCTTGAAGGGCCGCTCCAACGGGGCTATGTCCGCCCCCTCGTCCACGCCAATCTCCAGCTTTTCCAACCTGTTGAACAGCGGCAGGTAGAGCAGGCACTCCTTGGTGCCCTCCTCCATGTTGCATACGACCGGTGCCTCATGGTTCTCCTGCCAGGTGGGCGTCGCCACTCCGGCGAAGGTCCATCTGCCGTCCTTTCTGATGTAGAGGTCCATTCCGCTCTGCACGATGAGCGTCGTGTTCACGCTCGTCGCCTTCTCCGCCGTGGTCCATCGCACGTGTATGTTCCTGCTGTCCGTCCTGAAGGCCACGGCCAGCCCGGTGGTATATGTCATGTACTCCTTCAGCAGTCCGTCTAACGCGGGATAGCGTTCCGTGTCGGTGCGCTGCAGTGCCGGTCCGCCTTCCTGCGGCCTGTTCACCACCGTCAGTGCGGCGGCGTCCGTATATACCGTCTTCCCCCCTTTTCCGGCCGCCTGCAGCGACAGCAGGGGAAGCAGCATCAGTATGATGATACTCCTCATGGTAGTTGATAATTGATAGTTGACAATTGATAGTTGATAGTTGATAATTATTCTCTGACCGTAATGCTCACGGTGTTCTGGATGTCTGCCGAGGAGGAACCTATTGAGATGGTGTAGTTTCCTGGATTCACCTTCCATGCGTGCGTCTCCGTGTCCCAGAAGGCGAGTGCCTGTCGGCCCAGTTCGAACTCCACGACAGCCTTCTTTCCCGGCATCAGGCTTACCTTCCGGAACGCCTTCAGCTCCTTGGGCGGACGTACCACGGTCGGCTCGTCCTCCGTGACATAGAGCTGCACGACCTCCGCGCCCTCCCTGTCACCGGTGTTCGTGAGTGTGACCCTGACCTTCCATCCACCGTCCTTGAGCGGCTTCACGGCGGCCTTCTCCATCTTGAACTCCGTGTATGAGAGACCGAATCCGAAGGGATAGAGCGGGGCGATGCCCTTGGCCTCATACCAGCGGTAGCCCATCAGGACGGACTCGTCATAGTGTACGTCGTAGACACTGATGAGCTTCTCGTTGTATGCCCTGTATGCCGTGTGGTAGAACTCCGCCCCCTTGGGCATGGTTCCCTTTGCCGGCGAGTCCCTGAACTCCCTCTCTATGGTCATGGGCAGCTTTCCCGAAGGGTTGATGTCTCCCGACAGGATGTCTGCGATGGCCTTCATTCCGTTCTGTCCGGGATACCATCCGTAGATGACTGCGGCCGCCTTGTCGTTCCATGCCGTCATCCTGATGCCCGAGCCCGAGTTCACCAGCACGATGGTCCTCGGGTTCGCCTCCACGGCCGTTCGTATGAAGTTCTCCTCCTGCTTGGGCAGCGCGAAGGGGCGTTCGAAGGACTCCATGTCTATGGTTCCTGCCGAGAGCAGCACCACGTCCGCCTTCTCCAGCTCCTCCCTTGTGGGGTTCTCCACTACCGTCACGCAGTCCTCTCCGAACTCCGCCTTCACGGCCTCTGCGAGCGTCACGTTGTCATATCCCTTCACGGCGGCCGATGCGGCCGGATTGTCACCCGTCCTCGGCACCTCGTCCAGGAATCGTCCCGTCAGCAGCATCCTTCTTCCCTCCTTTGGGAGCGGCAGTATGCCGTTGTTGCTGAGCAGCACGGTTCCTTCCGCCGCCACGTCATAGACCGTCCTTGCATGTTCCGGGAAGCGTTCCAGCAGTTCGGGCCTGTACTTCTCCCTCTTGTCGAATCCCATGGCTATGGAGGTGGCTATGGCCGGCCGTATCATGTCGTCCACGTCCTTCTCCGTCAGCCTACCTTCCTCTATGAGCCTTCTGACATCGCTTATGAGCTCCCTTCTTCCCGGCATCTCGGTGTTGACCCCGTTCTTCACGACCTTCTCGCTGTCATATACGGAGCTCCAGTCCGTCATGGCACATCCCCTGAATCCCAGTTCGTCGCGCAGGAGCGTCTTCAGGACATAGCTGTTCTGTCCCGTCCACTCGCCGTTGAGCTGGTTGTACGAGGCCATGACATATGCCGCTCCCGCTTCTATTCCCGCCTTGAAGGGCGGCATGTAGATTTCGTGCAGCGCCCTTTCGTCCACGACGGAGTTGGAGCGTCTGCGGTAGAATTCCGTCTCGTTGCAGATGAAGTGCTTGAGGCATGCGGCCGTCCCCGTGCTCTGCATGCCCTTCACGTAGGCTTCCGTCATGGCAGCCGTGAGCATCGGGTCCTCCCCGAAGTATTCGAAGTTCCTTCCGCACTGCGAGTTGCGTGCCATGTTGAGTCCCGGTCCGAGGAGCACCTCTATGCCTCCCGCGCGGCACTCCTCGCCCACGCTTGTTGCATACCTCTCCGCGAGTGCGTCGTTGAAGGTTGCCGCCAGCATGATGGGGCACGGGAATGCCGTGGAGCGTTCCATCGGCCTGACCAGCGTGGTGTCCGGCAGGTTTCTCCTGATGTTGACCCCTCCCGTCGCGTCGGAGTGGTAGAGGAAGGGGATGCCCTTTTCGGGCACCCCATAGAAATAGAATTCGGAATATCCCCTCATGAAGTTCAGCTTCTCCTCTAACGTGAGCAGGGCGAGCTTCTCGTCGGCCTGACGGTAGGCCTCGTCCCAGGAGAGAAGTTGTTGGGCCGAAAGGGGCGTTATCTGTATGAGGCAGCAAAGTGCCCACAAAAGTATATGCTCTTTTTTCATGATATGCGTGGTGTATATATTATATTAATAGGTGATTTTCTCGCCCCACACCGGAAGATAGGCTTTCTCGTACTTCAATGTGCCATCCTCTTCAAGCTCCTTGCAGCACTTCACGCCGTACTCGTAGCTCCAGCGCCACTTGGTAGTGGGGTGGTCCATTTCCAGAATGTGGGAGAGCAGTACGACATCGGGCTTGATGTTCATCACTGCCTGGGGCATATTCAGGTTATTGGCCAAATGGGGAATGAATATATTGATGGGTTGTGTCGGTGTCAGCTGGCTCTCGTCGCAGGCATCGCCTACATGATAGACAATGCAGTGATTGGTATTGGCTCCGCAATCGATGCGGTAGGTAACGACGAAGTTTTTCAGGTCGGTCTTGTTGTGGTCTACAATGGCTGTCTCCACTATGATGTCGTCTACGATGTTGATGGTTTTGCCTTCAGTAATCTTGTAGTCGTTTTCCACGAAGTTGGAGTAGACGGGCTTGCCGCTCTGCATCATGGCCTCGGTGAGTGCCGTGGTGTAGTGGTCTTCGTGGGCATGGGTAATGAGCAGGAAGTCAATGTAGGGGGCGAAACGTGCGGCATGCTTGTGTTTCAGGTCTATACCGAATGTGTGGGTCGGTGTCTTGATGACATAGCCCATGTTGTAGACCTGCCACATGACGATGTGTCCTGTCTCCACTTCCTGTTTCTGTATCTCTTCCAGCACCTTCTCTACGGCTTTACTGTGGAAAAGCAGGATGCTTCCCTCTTCCATGACCGCTTCCTGGGCTTCTGTGCAGGCGTAGTATTTCTTGAATTCCGTGTTTTCACACAAGTCGGCGAAAGCCTGCATCCGCTCCATGGCCAGCAGACGCTTCTCGTCGCGTTTGGTATAGGAAGTCTTGGTCCAGAAGGCGTTCATGATGGAGGCTACGTCATAGCCTATTTCATCCACCACGTCGGGCGTTTCTTCGTTACCGTTGCCTTGATTGTTCTCTTGATTGTTCTCTTGGTTGTTTCCCTGATTGTTGTCGGGAGCGGGTGTGTCACTGCCACCTCCGCAAGCCTGCAGAACCACGATGGCTCCACAGATGAACAGCATGTTGATTAGTCGTTTCATCTTTTCGAAGATTGTTAGGATGGGTATGGATGGTATGGATGGCCTCACGGAATCCATTGTGCTTTTTCCCGTGAGGCCCCATACATGTTCAGTCTCTAAATCATCAGATCAATAACCGGCATTCTGCGGATAGGCCTCCTTGCCGGCGATGTCTATCTCTTCCTGAGGAATGGGGTAGTACATCAGGTAGGTGCGTCCGTTGAGCGTCTTCAGGAGGTCATAGCGTTGAGTGCGCTTGACGTCTTGCCAACGCATGCCTTCGGCATAGAACTCGCGGCGGCGTTCATCAAGAATGAGGTCCTGATAGTCAGCATCGGACATGCTCTTGATTTCAGCTTCGGTGAGTACATCGCCTTCGTAGCGGTTCTTGAGGAACTCGTGGAGCGTGGCTGCACCGCCCTCCTTGCCCAAAGCCTCGGCTTTGATGAGGTAGATTTCGGCGATACGTGAAACGAGTATCGGCGTGTGTACATAGTCACTGTTGGGGGCCAGTTCCTGTGTGCCGTTGGAGAACTTGATGATACGGGCAGAAGCGTTGGCCTCGGTGCTGTTATAGAAGGTGGCTCTGTGGCGGATGTCACCGGTGCGCTTGCTCAGTGCATGGTCGGCAAAGAGCGTCTGCTGCAGGTCGGGGTCGGGAGAATAGTCCCATGAACTGTCCGTGTCGTTCACGGTGCCGGTAAAGTTCAGGTAACCGCTTGTGCGGCTGTTGTTCACATAGCCGAAGATGATTTCTGTGCTGGAGGTGTTGAACACGAAGATAGAAGAGAACTTCATGTCAGTGTTGCTCAGGCTATACTTGGTGTTCTTCAATACCTCGTCGGCCCAGGCGGCAGCGTCAGTCTTCTTGCCCTGGAAGAGAGCCACGCGGGCAGCCAAGGCATTGACGGCATCCAGGGTGACATACCACTTGCCATCACTGTTGGTGGCCAGGACACGGGCATTCTCCAGATTCTCTTCCACGAAAGCCCAGACATCGGCTTCGGGTGAGATGGGCACGATGGCATCAGTGCGTTCACGCAGGATGGGCACATTGCCGAAGTGGCTGGCCAGACGATAGTAGATGAAGGCACGGAAATAGTAGACGGCCGCACCGATTTTCTTCATGGCTGTCGTCTCCTTGTTGTCTGATGCCTCAAAGGACTCCACCAGAAAGTTCACCTGATTGAGGGCAGAGAATGAGTTTCTCCAGTAGGAGAGCACATTGGTGTTCGTGCCTACGGAAGAGGGGTTCATGTTGCAGGGGTCGGGCATCGGAGTCTGACCGATGCTGGTGGCGAAGTTCTCGCCCTGAATGTCGTCATACCACCACAACGTATAGGTGTAGGACTCCATCTTGGCATAAACACCGTTCAGCACTTTCGACATGTCGTTTTCGCTCAGGCTGGACTGGGCGATGGCGTGACGAGGTTCTATATCATCCAGGTATCCGGAGCAGCTTGCCATGCCGAGGGCTACTGCTGCCAATGTCAATAATTGTTGTATCTTTTTCATATTCTTGTTCGCACTGTTAGTTGGTTAGAAATTGAAACTTGCACCGATAATGAAACTCTTCAGGGTTGCCTGTTCGCCGAAGTCTGCGCCATAGGAACCACCGGCAGGTGATGATGAGTAGGAGAATTCGGGGTCATAACCGGAATAGTCGGTGAGGGTGAAGAAGTTGTCCAATGAAACATAGACGCGCGCTGCCTTCATGTTCACTTTCTCCAGGAGTCCCTTGGGCAGGTTATATCCTAAGGTGATGGTTTTGAACTTGAAGTAGGAGGAATCTTCCAGGTAGCGTGTGGAAGTGAGGTAGTTGGCGAATCCTCCGGTAAAGGTGGTCTTCAGCACAGGACGGGGCACTTCGTTGCTGGTGCCTTCGCCATGCCAGTAGTTATTGGAGGCATACTTGGAGTTGTTGAAGTAGGTCTTGCAGGCCACGGTCTTGCCGTTGTTCTGAATCTTGAAGCTCTGTCCGCCACCGTAACCAAGGCTTTCTGTACCTTCATTACCACCGGCACCGCGCCATACGGCCAGCGTCTTGCCACCCACGGAGTATTGGCAGAAGATGGAGAGGTCAAATCCCTTCCAGCTCATGTTGGAGGTGATACCGCCCGTGAAGTCGGGAGTTACCTTGCCCACGTATTGACGGTCGTCTTCGGTGATGTCACCATCGTTGTTCAGGTCGTTGTATTTCACGTCACCGGCACGTACACCCTTGGCGTAGAGTTTTTCAGGAACTTCGGAGTCCTTCTGATACAATCCTTCCATCTTGTACATGTAGTAGGCGCTGACCGGTTTGCCCACGATGAGGGCATGGTAGGTACCGCCATAGACATAGTTGCCGGAGCTGACGATTTCCATGTCGAGTACGCCGTCCAACTCTTTCAACTTGTTCTTGGTCCAGCTGATGTTGGCACTCATGTCCCACTTGAAGTCACCGGTCAGGATGTCGCCCGATACGATGAATTCCAAACCCTTGTTCTCAATCTTTCCTTTGTTGGCCGTACGGCTGGAGTAGCCGGAAGTGGCAATCATGTTGGTGGCATAGAGCAGGCCGTGCGTACGTTGGTAGTAGGCATCAAGACCCAGCTTCATGCGGCCGTTGAACAATTCGGCATCCACACCGAAGTTATACTGTGTGGACTTCTCCCACGTCAGATTGTTGGCTTCGTTGCCAATGGAGAAACCGGCTGAACCGTTGTAGGATGAACTGGAGCTGGAGGAAACGAGTGACATGGCTGCCCAGTCGCTGATGCCGGCCATGGAGCCGGTGTTACCCCAGCTGAGACGTACCTTCAGGTCGTTGACCAAAGCATCTTCGGGATAGAACGCTTCGTTGCTTACGCGCCAGGCCAGTGAGGCAGAGGGGAATGTGCCGTAACGGTTGTTCTTGGAGAAACGTGAAGAACCGTCGCTACGAACGGTGGCGTTCAGGATATAGCGGTTATCCCAGTTCAGGGCGATACGTCCGAAGTAGGACTCAATGGCATAGGCATTGTAGCCGATGCTGCCCGCATAGATGGCTGTTCCCGAGTTGATCAGACCGAAACTGGAAGAGGGATAGGCATTGTCCTTATAGTTGTCGCTTCGTGCACCGAACTGCTCGTAGGCATACTTCTCGAAAGAGTGACCCAGCATGACGGAGTAAATCAGCTTGTCCCAAGTGTTGTCATAGGAGAACACGTTGTCTATGACAAAGCGGTAGGTCGTGTTCTTGGCCTGAGACAAGGCACCCCAAGAGGCGTTGGTGGAACGTGCGTCATGCTTTTCAGTCATCGTCTTGCGGCCGTCAGAGAACTTGCCGTAGGCGCTGAACGAAGGAGTGTACTTGAAGCCCTTGAAGGGAGTGATGTCGAAGCTTACTGTACCGATACCTTCAAAACGGTTGTTGCGGATGTCCTCTTCGTCAAGTACCATCACGGGGTTGTGACGCAACAGGTGGGTACCCTGCTTGGTGTAGCTTCCATCTTCCTGATAGGGGCTTATCCAAGGCTGTTGCTCGCGTGCGGAACGGATAATCTTCAGTGAGGTGTCGCTCTCTTCAGAGAGTTCCTCTTTGGTGTAGGAGCCGGAGAGGTTGACGTTCACCTTGAAGACGTTGTTGATGATGTGGGAGAACTTGGCACGCATGTTGGTCTGTTGGAAGGCCGTTTTGCGCAGGATGCCCTGCTGGTCGTTCAAGCCGGCCGATACGAAGAAGGTAGTCTTCTTGTTGCCGCCCTGCAGGTTGATGTTGGCGTTGGTTGTGTGTGCGGCGTTGCGTTGCAGGTAGCTCATCCAGTCGGTGTCCTGAATGTTATCGGGCACAAGGAAGGTTTCGGCTTTCTTCTTGCCGGCAGCAATCTGGTCGGCAAACTGGGTGTTCCAGTTGTCTACGGCCTGTTGCAGGGTGCGGATATACTCTTCGGAGTTGGCCATTTCGATGTCATTGGCAATCCAGCCGATGGAGTGGCGCACGCTGGCATTGATGCTGGTCTTCTCATTGTTGCCGCCGCTCTTGGTGGTGATGATGATGACACCGTTGTTGGCGCGTGAACCATAGATGGCGGTAGCCGAGGCATCCTTCAGTACGTCCATACGCTCAATGTCGTTGGGGTTGAGGTAGGGCATGTTGTCGCTGGGCACACCGTCCACTACGTAGAGCGGAGTGGCGCTGCCGCTGATGGAGGCGATACCACGCACGCGGACGTTGGGTTGCTGACCGGGAATACCGCTGGGAGTGGAGACATTGACACCGGGGGTACGTCCCTGCAGCATCTTGGCCACGTTGTAGTCGTTACCCTGATCCACCTCGTCCACTTTCAGTGAACTGATGGAGGTGGTAACCAGTTTCTCGGACTGCTTGCCGTAACCTACTACCACGACTTCTTCCAGCAGTTTGCTGTCTTCCTGCAGCACTACTTTGGCGATGTTCTTGTCTGAAGCCTTAAGCTCGGTGCTTTGGTAGCCGATGTAGGAGAACAGGATGACGGCATCAGCCGGCACACCGTTCAGTGTATAGCGTCCGTCAATATCGGTAATCACACCGTTGCTGGTGCCTTTCACTACCACGTTGGCACCGATGATGGGCTCGCCTTGTGCGTCTACTACCTGACCGCTCACCTTACGGCCATCCTGTTGGGCTGCAGCGGATGCAGAGACGATGATGTAGTTGTCTTTCAGTTCATATTTCAGTTCCTGACCTTCCAAAGCTTCGTTCAGCAGTTCGGAAACTTTACCGCTTTTCTTGCTGACTGACACGGGGAGGCCGGCACGGACATCGTTGGTGCTGTAGACCACGAGGTAGTCCGTCTGCTCCTCGATTTCCCTGAAGAGTTCTCCGATGGATAAGTGGTCTGTTTTCAGTTGGATAACGGAGTTTTGGGCTGCGCTATTCACTGCAAACAACTGCGATACGCAAATAAACAAACAAATGAAAGTGATTTTCATGACTCGAATTGTCTTTTTGAAGTTTTTTAGGCATAAAGCATGCCCTGACAAAGTGTTTTTTTTCATACCTTTGCTGTCTAAAGTAAATACTTAATGTTATTTCTCGATGGGTTTACTTTTCCCGGCAGGTGCTGCAACACTTGCCGGGCTTTCTTTTGTTCTTTCTATGTCTTCATAATTGGGGGATTAAAAGTTAAACAACAGGTTTTATTTATATAAGATAATTTCATTCTTCTCTTCGTCCTTCTTGATGCTGAACCGGTGGATGCGCTGGATAACCTGCAGGATGGTCATCACGCCATCGCTTTGCCTGAACTTGCCCACATACTTGTAGTCCAGTATATCGGCGTGCTTCACGACAATGTTTACGTCATAGTAGAGCTCCAGCTTCTTCACGATTTCCTCCATGCGCTCTCCCTTGAAGACGTAGATGCCCTCCCTCCACAGCAGTTCGTCGGGATCCATCCGTTTCAGGGTAAAGGTCTTCCCCTCTTGCAGCAGCAACTGTCCGGGTTGCATGAGGTAGCCGCCCTTCTCCTGTCCGGGGAAGTAGGTGAGCACCGCGCCCTCCTGCAGGTAGACGGCTGTCTGTTCCGTACTCGGATAGCTGCGCACGTTGAACTCGGTTCCCACAGCCTTGACATCAATGCTTTGTGTGGATACGATGAAGGGGTGCTTCTTGTCTGAAGTCACCTTGAAGAAGGCTTCTCCCGTGAGTGCCACCTTCCTCTCCTGGCCGAATACCGATGGATAACTCAGGCGGGAGCCGGCGTTCAGCCACACTTCCGTACCGTCGCTCAGGGTCAGCCGGGCGCGCTGGCCGGCCGGAACGTAGAGCTCTTGCTGCAAGTCACTCAGGTCGATGGAAGTGTCGGTGCGCGATTCGATGAACCAGGCCAGGGCAAAACTCAGCAGGATGACGGCTGCATAGCGTCCCCACGTCAGGAGTATTGTTCTTCGCTTGTGCAGTTCCATCCGTTGTTTGAACTGTTTCAGCCGTCTCTTCCCTTCGTGATGGTCGGCAGGAGTGGCCTGCAATCCCACCAGGGTGTGCAGGTGCTGGTATTCCACGATGGCGGCTTTCAACTCAGGATTGCGGTAGGCCTCCTCTAACAGGAGACTCTCCTCTTCTTGGCTCAATTCGCCCGAACAATATTTGATGATTCTTTCGTCCACTATTAATCCTTTTTTATAATTAGACGAGCCGGGGAAAGAAAACCCCTAAAAGAATAGAAAAAAAGTTGTATTTGTTTGTCTGTCTCAGGTGAAGAGGAAGAGAAGCAGGGGCAGATAATCTTTCAGTTCTTCCCTCAGTTTCTTGTAGGCAATGGTCATCTGTGCCTCCACGGTCTTCACCGATATGCCCAGTTCGTCGGCTACGACCTGCTGTTTCTTGCCCTGTATCTTGTTCCTGATGAACACTTCCCGGCAACGTTGGGGCAGGTCGTTGATGGCCTTGCGTATCAGCCGCTCCAACTGCTCGTCCGAACTGAAGCCCACGTCGAAGGCTTTCAGGGAGTCATACTTCATCTGAAGTGACAGCTCGTGCTCTTTGCGGATATGCTCAATGGCTTCTGTCTCAACGAGTTTATGCCTGATGTGGTCTATGCAGCGGTTCTTGATGGAGGTAAAGAGATAGGTCACAAGATTAATCCCGTCATCTTCATAGATTTTCTTCTGATAAAGATTCACAAAGACATCTTGAACAATGTTCTCGGCATCGGCCTCGCAGGTCACATACTCGGAAGCAAAAAACTTCAGCCGTGAATACCATGCCACATATATCTCTTCAAATCGCATGCTACATTATTAGGTATAAGTTAATACTCTCGGCGAGCAAAGATAGGAATTGTTTCCGAAAATATCTGCTTATACCTGACAAAAAGAGTGGCCGCCTCCCCAAAAGAGGAGACGGCCACCCTGTTTGATGGTCCCGGATATGTCATTCCGGTTACTGTTCGATGTAGCGCACCATTTCGCAGGCTGCCAGCAGGAAGGCTCCTACGCCGAAGTTGGAAGTGGAGTTGGCGTCCACTACCTGGCCGGGAATGGCTTTCTCACCGATGGGCTGCACGTAGCCCACACGGCCGTCGGGTTGCAGGGCCACTGTAGTGAGGTATTCCCAAGCCTTGAGTACAACAGGCTCATAGACGCTCTTCTCCAGATAGCCGTTGTTCATGCCCCACAGCAGGCCATAGGTGAAGAAGGCCGTGCCGCTGGTCTCGGGACCCGGTGCATGTTCGGGGTCGAGCAGGCTGCGTGTCCAGTAGCCCTCGGGCTGTTGGCAGGCTGCTACGGCAGCGGCCTGCTTCCGGTAGTAGCTGATGTATTCGTCGCGGTGGGCATCTTCCTCGGGCAGGTCTTTCAGCACTTTGGCAAAGGCGGCCAACACCCAGCCATCGCCGCGTGCCCAGAAGTCTTTCTTGCCGTTGACGCTCTTGTGCTTGGGATAGACATATTTGCCGTCGCGGAAGTAGAGTCCCTCTTCCTCATCATACATGATGCTGTTGGCATAGCTCCAGTATTCGTGAAGCTTCTCCAGGTAGAGGGGATTGCCGGTCAGCTTGTAGAGCTTGGTCATTACGGGCATCACCATGTAGAGGCCGTCGGCCCACCACCAGTAATCGTTCTTGTCGGTACTCATCTGGTATTCCATGACCTCGCGGGCGCGGGCTATCTTCTGTGAGTCCGGCTCTATGGTATAGAGGTCGGCGTATACCTGGAAACAGATTTGATAGTCGCCGAAGAGTACGTATTCGTTGCTCTCGCCATAGCTGTAGCGCCACTCGTCGCGGTTGTCGCTCTTGGCGCCCTTCCATTCGTTGTGTTCGGCCCAGGCTTTGGAGAAGTTGAGTGCCGTGGTGTCACCGGTCAGGAAGTAGACTTCCATATTGCCCGTGTGGTAGGCGGCATTGTCCCAGAAAGCGCGTCCGTGTTTGGGGTGCGTGGTTTGCCAGTGGTTGTTCACTCGTTGTATGGTCTCTTTCACCACCTCTGCATCGGGCAGGTTGCTTTGGGTGCAGGAGGTCAGTCCCAGGGTGAGGGCTGCGGCCATCAGTAAAGCTTTGCTTTTTGTGTTCATTGTTTGTCGTTTATGGGGTTTTTACTTCTAAGACATAGACTGTTGTGGGTTCCGAGTTCACTGTGCGTTCGCCGTCTCCTTGATGGGTGGGCTGCACGAAGAGGTGCAGGCGTCGGCGCTGCTTCCACAGCTCGGTGTCGTGTGAGGGTTCCCAGGCATCCACGGAGAAGTCGGTGAGGTCGGTCACTGTCCAATGGCCGTTCACCACGTCGTCGGTAGCGGCCAGGGAGACCCGGCTGCCCCGCTCTTCGTCACGGAAGATGTAGTAGGCCTTGCGTCCGTCGGTCACCAGGCGCGGCCGGGCTATGGGAATCATCTTGGTTCCTCCACCTTTCAGGGTGAAGGGTGTCTGCCGGTTGCCCACCTGACGGGCATGCCATTGGTGTCCGTCGTGCCACACCAGGCGATACTGCGGCACGTCGCTCTCTGCATCCCGCCAATAGGTGGCGATGTAGGGGTGTCCCTCGGCATCGGCACTCATGCTGGTCTGGTTAATCAGTTCGGAGTTTTGCGGAATGCGCCAAGCATATTCGGCATTGTCGGCCCGGATGGGCAGGTCATAGGGGGTTCCGTCGCTCTTTTGCCAGGTCACTCCGTTGTCCCGGGAGCACGCGTAACACAAGTCATGGTTGGTCTCCACCATCCATGTCTCGCGCCACACCCAGGAGAGGTGTATGGTGCCTTGTGCATCCACGTAGAGTTGCCAATAGGCGTTGCGCTTCTCTTCGCCGTCTATCAGCACATCCTGCACCCGGTGCCAGCTTCCGCTCTTCACGTCGTAGCGGTTCAGTACCAGATTGCCGCGGCCCGACGAGCCCGAGCGATAGGCAAAGAGCAGGTCGCCTCCTTTCAGCGTGTAGAACTCTGGATAGGTGACATCTCCTTCGTCCACGCCTGTCATGGGTTGTAGGTCGCCCAGTTGCAGGCTGCGTGGCTTCAGGCTGCGACAGTACTTCAGGGGGTGTCCGTGGTGGTCGAAAGCCAGGTGCAGGTAGCCCTTGCCGTCCAGCATCAGGCTGATGACGTTGTGGGCATCCTTCACGTTGCCTTTGTAGGGCGTGCGTTGCAGGGTCCATCGGGTGTCGCCCAGTTTCCGTTTGCCCAGTACGAGCGTGCCGTCGGGGGCATAATAGGCAATATACTGCTCACGGCCGTGGGTCACCAGGGAACTGTTGCGGAAGACGGTGGTGTTGACCGAAGTCTCGCTGTATCCCTTGCCCACTTCCACTATCCGTGTCCCGGACTGTTGGGCCTGGAGCAGGAATGTCAGTCCGCAAAGGGCCACTCCGGTGAGGAGAGCCCTGCGGATGGCTTGTGTCAATCGGTCAATCATTGTGTGCATGGTCTTTGGGGAAGTCCTCGCTGCCCCACGCTTTCTTGGAAGTCCAGGGCAGGGGTGCATCGGTCCAGAAGGGATGGTCGGCGGGCAGACCCAACGGGAGGAATGCCAATGAGGCCATGTAGAGGCTGCCGTTGTTGGTGTACCAGTCGGAAATGTTGGGTTGTGAACCGTTGAAGCCAAGGGTCAGGAAGCCTTTCTCGTTGAAGTTCCGTCCGTCGCCGAACATGCGCTTAATGACAGCGGTCAGTGCGGCACGCACCTGTCCGTTGGGGAGTTCCTTGGGCAACCATTCGCGCCAGGCCAGGAGTGCCAGGGGTTGCATGGTGCCGGTGCGGTAGGTGATGGAGCGTCCGTAGACGGGGAAGGTGCCTTCGGGCGAGATGAGGCGCTCCAGAATCATGCCATAACGTTGCATGCGCTTCTGGGCACGCTGATAGTTGCACTCGGGGGCATTCCAGATGCGGTTTTTGCCGGCTTTGGTCATCACCTCCAGACACTCCACGTACATGGGGTGCAGCACATAGCTGTTGTAGTAGTCGAAGGCAAATTCGGGTCCGTCGCTGTAGAAGCCGTCGCCCACGTACCACTCTTCCACCTTGCGCAGGGCAGAGACGATGCGGTAAGTGTCACTCTGTGCACCCGCCTTGCGCAGGAAGCACTCCACGGTGGAGGAGAAGAGGAGCCAGTTGGTATAAGGTGGGTCTACGCGGCGCAGCTGGGTAAATTCGGTGATGTAGCGTTGTTTGGTCAGGCTGTCTAACGGCATCCACAGGGCATCATAGGCTCTGAGGAAACTTTCGGCCACATAGGCGGCATCCACCAATGTCTGTCCCTCCTTGCGCCACAGGAGATAGTCGGGGCTTTCGGGATCTACGGCGTTGGCATAGCTCTTCAGGGCCCATTCGCGCAGCTGCTTGCGCTGTTGGCCTTCGGCGGTATCATCGTCGGGCAGGGCCAGCCAGGGAGCAAGTCCGGCCATCAGTCGGCCGAAGCACTCCATGTAGGTCACTTTCCGGTTGCGGCCGTCCCACGTGGGGCTCAGTTCTACCAGCATGTTCTCTTGCAGCTTGCCTTCGCTCATGTTGCTGAGCACGGGGGCAGCCATCTGATAGAGCACGCCGGTCCACACTTCGCGGTCGGTCATTACTTTCTCTTTCTTCTTCTTTGCAAAGCCTTCTGCGGGGAAGAGCAGAAGCAGGGCCAGCATCAGCCCTAAACAGTTTGTTATCTTCATGATACTAAAATTTGAGTTATTATTTGGCAAAGGTAGCTATTCATCCTTATAGCAGACTCTAAAAAGCAATCAAAAAGGGGGGAATATCATTCAATGCGCCTCTATTCGCCTATTACCACCGCATATGTTTCGCTGTTCCACTCGCCGGACAGCGGAAGCCGCACTTCCGTTGAAGCATAGGGCTGTAGTGGGGGAACCTCTCCACGGGCCACGACCTGCTTGCCGCAACTTATGGTGAGCATGGATGTCCGGGAACTCCGCAGGCCAAAGTTCTCCACGCAGACCTGCAGGCAGTTCTCCTCCTTATTATATATAGGTGCTCTGGCAGAGAGCAGGGGAGGGGTGTAGTCCACGTAAGGCAGGCGGGCATAGCCGTAAAGCAGTTCCCCTTGTCGGGTACGTCCCAACAGTTTGGGGGCAAACTCTTCGGAACCGATGCCACTCTCCTTGCCGGAGAAGGTGACGATGAGGTCCTGCCCTTCGCTTTTTGCCCGCAGGGGCTTGCTGCCGCGGCCATAGTTCACCTCCGTATAGGAACCGAAGCGCAGGGAGGAGAGGTCAATGTCGCGTTGGGGGTCAAAGCCCGGCTCGGCCTTGATGCGGAGCTTGATGGTGCGTGTGCGCGGAGTGATGGGCTTCTTGTTGAGTACGGAGAGGAGGAGTCCTCTGTTCATGGGGATACAGATGTTCTTGGAACTGTGCCGGTCGTTGGGCAGGTCTTCCCATTTGATGGTGTCAATGACGGCAAAGTTCATTTGGGCAACGCGCCCGTGTTCGTCCTGGAAGACCTTGGCCCGTTCATACTTGAACCATTGTTCCGCATGACCGTCGGCATGGACAGAGATGCCGGGTACATAGGCTTCGCCCGGCTCGGTGACCCAATGGAGTCCATCCTTGGAACGTTGGTAGAAGGCGATGCGTCCCAGCCAGTCGTTCACGATGAGGTGGTATTGCAGGGAGTCGCGCCACACGACAGGGTCTTCAAAGCGGCCGTCCACGTCGGGATAGACCCGACGGTCGCTCAACTGCCGGTAGGGCGACAATCCGTCGCGGCTCACCCATATGCCGCCGCCACGGCACACCATCAGGAAAGAGCCGTCCTGGCGTCGGGTAAAGGTGAGGTTGGAGAGGCCTTCGATGATTTTACGGTCGCGCGGGTCAAATTCAAACGTGCCCCGTTGCCAGGGACCGTTCATGTCGGGGGCTACATAAAAGCCGTTGATGACGTAGACCACTATCCGTCCGTCGGCCAGGCGGAAGGCTTCGGGATTGTGGCCTTTCCCCAGGGTGTCCTGCACCGTGTAAGGTCCGTGCAACTGTTCGCTCGTGGCATGGAAGACCGTGGAGTTGGGCCAGTACATGTGGCCTTTGGGGGAGTTCTCGGGCCATCCGCATACAAAGAGGTGATAGCTGCCGTCGGCATCTTGCAGGATGTTGCCGCCCCAGAAGGAGGTGTCGTCGCGCTCAATGCCGTTGTCCACATAGCGTATGCGCACACTGTCGGTTCCCCAGGAGGCAGATTGTTTTTTTTCGCCCTTCATGGGCAGGAAGCGGTCCATATAGCGGCCGCCAAGGGTCAGCCGCTTCCACTCTTCGGGCCGTGGCCGCTCGGTTATCTGGGCCGGCAGGCAGAGGGGAAACAGACACAGGAGGGTAAGGTAGAGTAATGTACGTTTCATGGTGTCTTTCAGTTTGTTCATCGTATTCTTTGCAAAGATAATGTTTTGTTATTACTTTTGCAACTGCATAATCCCGAAAGACTGATGGCCGGCATTTACCTCCATATCCCCTTCTGCAAGACGCGGTGTATCTACTGTGACTTCTACTCTACCACTCACGGCGAATGGGCCGACCGCTACATCCGTGCCTTGTGCCGGGAGTTGCGCGAACGCAGGGATTACCTGAAGGGGGAACCGGTGCGCACTCTCTACCTGGGTGGTGGCACCCCTTCACAGTTGTCGGAGGAACATTTCGTCTGCCTCTTCGACACCCTGCAGGAGGTCTATGGCTTGGAACAGTGCGAAGAAATCACCCTGGAGGCCAATCCCGACGATCTGACGCAGGAGTATGCCGCCATGCTGCAACGCCTTCCCTTCAACCGTGTCAGCATGGGCATACAGACGTTCCACGACCCCACCTTGCAGCTGCTGAAGCGCAGACACTCGGCGCGTCAGGCCGTGGAGGCCATCGGCCATCTGCGTCAGGCGGGCTTTGCCAACCTCAGCATCGACCTCATCTATGGCCTGCCCGGCGAGACCGACAACCGCTGGCAGGAAGACCTGGAACAGGCCATGGCCCTGCAGGTGGAGCACATCTCGGCCTATCACCTCACTTATGAAGAGGGCACTCCCCTGCATAGCCTGCTGCAGGAACGGCAGGTGAAGGAGGTGGACGAGGAGAGCAGCCTGCGATTCTTCTCCCTCCTGATGGAACGCCTGGACAAGGCCGGCTATGAGCATTATGAGATCTCCAACTTCTGCAAGCCCGGCATGCACTCACGCCACAACAGTGCCTACTGGCAGGGTGTTCCCTACCTGGGTTGCGGTCCGTCGGCCCACTCCTTCGACCGTGCCAGCCGGGAGTGGAACATCGCTTCGCTGAGCCGCTACATGGAGGGCATGGAGCAGGGCCGGCGTTGCTTTGAGGTGGAACACCTGGACCTCACCACGCGCTACAACGAGTATGTCATGACCGCCTTGCGCACTCGTCAGGGACTCTCCGTCTCCTGCCTGCAGACGCTCTTCGGTTCCGCCCTGGCCGACTATTGCCTCCGCATGGCCCGTCCCCACTTGGAGCAGGGACGCCTGCAACTCCATGAAGGAAGACTCAGCCTGACGAGGCAGGGCATCTTCACCTCCGACGGCATCATCTGCGACCTGATGAGCGTGGAAGAGGAGGGTGCCTCTTGATTTAAATCAAGAAAAGAAACGCCGAAGATGACTTTTCCGCACCTCTCTTTGGGCATTGCCGGGCATCCCCGTAATTTTGCACCGATAAAAAGAGTGTATATGAACCGTTTTCAGTAGATATTAGTTTCTTTTTTTCGGAACTGCTCCTAAGAAGTAACGATTAAGCAAAGGCAGTGTGCCGTCAAGGACACAGAGAGAGGGGGCCGTAAGTGCCCACCGCTACAGGCAGCGCGAACCACAGATTTCATGAAGCCCCAGTTCCTATCCTATTCAGCCTTTTTATGAAAGCCCTTTTCGAGATGTTCGGACCGTTATTGCAAGGTGCATGACGGCCCTTTATCCATACCCCTTTATGGCCGTTGGACGAGACATGTGTGGTGCGTGGACGAGATACGTGTGGTCCACGGACGAAACATGTCCCGTCCACGCACCACACGTGTATGGACGAATCACGGAAAATACATCCCCAAAAGGCCCTTAATTTCTCTTCCAGAAATCGGGGGTGAAGAGCAGCAGAACGGTGAAGAGTTCCAGACGCCCCAGCAACATCAGCAGCGAAGAAATCCATTTGGCCAGGTCGGGCAGCGCATTGAAGGAGTAGCTGGGACCGAAGGTGCCCAGACCGGGACCCGTGTTGCCTATGCTGGACACCACCACACCGACGCTCTCCATGAATGGAATGCCCAGAGCCAGCAGAATGAGGGTGGAGACGAAGACAATGATGACGAAGAGGAAGCAGAAAGCCAGCACCGTGGACTGTAGCGTGGGGGCCACGACCTGCCTGTTGATGCGCACCGGCAACACGGCGTTCGGATGGAGCAGGCGCTTGAACTCATTCTTGGTGATACGCATCAGGATGACCATGCGTATGCACTTCATGCCTCCCGAGGTGCTTCCCGCACAGGCTCCTATGAGCATCAGGACGGGCATCACTCCCCAGGCCACGGCGGGCCACGTCATGTAGTCGGAGGTGGCAAAGCCGGTGGACGTCTGGATGGAGATGACCTGGAAGAGGGAGGTGCGGAAGGCTGTCTCCAGGTCGGTGGACGTCTGTGCATAGAGGATGACGGCAATGAAGAGCGTGGCGATGAGCACGCAGCCGCAGTAGAACTTCAGTTCCGCATCCAGCAGACTCTTCTTGAATTTCCCCATGGCAAACAGAAGAATCAGGGTGAAGTTGATGCCCGAAAGGAACATGAAGGCCGACAGAACATATTCGATGTAGGGAGAGTTGTAGTAGGCAATGCTGGCCGTCTTGGTGGAGAAGCCTCCCGTGCCGGTGGCGGCAAAGGCGTGACAGATGCTGTCGAACCATCCCATGCCGCCTGCGGTCAGCAGCAGGGTGGCGATGAGGGTCAGGGCGGTATAGAGTGCCCAAATCCAGCGGGCCGTGATGCCTATGCGTGGATGTATCTTGTCGTGGGTGGGACCGCTGGCCTCTGCCGCGAATATCTGCACACCGTTCACTCCGAAGATAGGGAGCACGGCAATGGTGAAGAGGATGATGCCCAGTCCGCCAATCCATTGCGTCATGCTGCGCCAGAAGAGCAGCCCGTGGGGCAGTGCCTCTACATTGTCCAGAATGGTGGCTCCCGTACTGCTCACCCCCGACATGGCCTCAAAGAAAGCATTGGTCACGTTGGGCACATAGCCGCTGAGCAGGAAGGGCAACATGCCGAACAGGGAGAAGACCAGCCACGTGAGCGATACAATCAGGTAACCGTCGCGCCGGGTCAGCTGGCGCTCTGCCTTGCGGCCCAGGAAGGCCAGCAGAAAGCCCACTCCCGTCGTGGCCCCTATCGAATAGAGGAAGGCTGGCAGGTCGTCCTCGCCATAGAACAGCGATACGCCGGCACAGATGGCCAGCAGTACCGACTCGACGAGGAGCAGATAGCCTATCACGCGATATATCATTGTCTTGTGCAGCATGGCTTCAGGTCATTGGTCAGTTGAAGAACTTCTCTATTTTCTTGATCATCATGCTCAAGCAGAAGACCACGACATGGTCGCCGGGCAGAATCTGCGTGTTGCCCATCACCACCACGCCCTCGCCGTTGCGGATGAGGCCACCGATGGTGGTTCCCTTGGGGAGCCCCAAGTCCTTCACCAGATGTTGGGTGATTTTGGAACCCTCCTTCACGATGAACTCGGCCACGTCGGCATTGGCAAAGGTGAGACACTTCACGTTGCTCACGTCGGCATCCAGCATCATCTGGTAGATGTGGCTGGCGGAGATGAATTTCTTGTTGATGACCGTGCCGATGTCCAGACTATCGGCCATACCGATATAGTCCACGTTCTCCACCTCGGCCACGGTCTTGTGTACTCCCATGCGCTTGGCGGCCAGGCAGGCCAGGATGTTGGTTTCTGAATTGTCCGTCAGGGCCACGAAAGCCTCCGTGTTCTTCAGTCCTTCCTCCTCCAAGAGAGAGAAGTCACGTCCATCGCCGTTGATAATCATGGTCTTGTCGTCCAACAGCTCGGTCAGACGATTGCAGCGGGCCAGGTCGTTCTCGATAATCTTTATCTGCATGTAGTCGGGGGCATACTGTGCGGTGCGCACGGCGATGCGGCTTCCGCCCATAATCATCACGTTGCGCGTGTCGGGATACTCCTCCTTGCCGGCAATCTTGCGGATGTAGGGCACATACTTGCGTGTGGTGGTGAAGTAGACCACGTCGTGTAGCTTGATTTCATCGTCTCCACGCGGAATGATGGTGTCATTGCCCCGCTTGATGGCCACGATGTGGTAGGGCAGGTCGGGACCGCCCAACTGGTGCAGGGGAATGTTCAGGATTTCGGCCTTCTTGCGCATCTTGGTTCCTATCAGAATCAGTGCACCGCCGCAGAACTCCCACCATTGCCTCACCCAGCTCATGCGTACGGAAGAGACAATCTCCTTGGCTGCCAGCATCTCCGGATAGATGAGCGAGTCTACACCCAGTTTCTTGAAGAACTCTTTGTGCTTGGGCAGCAGGTATTCATAGTTGTCAATGCGGGCCACGGTCTTTTGCGCCCCCATGCTGTGGGCCAGGATGCAGGCTGTCATGTTGCGGCTCTCGTCAGGGGTCACGGCGATGAAGAGGTCGGCATTGTCCACGCCCACCTCCTGAAGTCCGTTGATGGAGGTCGGTGAACCTACAACGGTCATAAGGTCGAAGTTGGAACTCAACGGGGCGAGTCGTTCCTCTACTTCGTCCATCAGTATGATGTCTTGCTTTTCGCGCGACAGCAGTTTGGCTAAGTGGGTGCCTACGGCACCGGCACCGGCAATGATGATTTTCACTTTATTAATGTATTATAAATTCCTTCTTCGTCCATTCCGCAGAGGCTGTACAGCTCCTGGGGAGTGCCATGTTCCACGAAATGATCGGGGATTCCTATGCGTATCACGTGGGGCGTATAGCCGTTGTCGGCCATGAATTCCAGTACGGCACTGCCCATACCTCCCTTGCGTACACCGTCTTCTATGGTCACAATCCGGCTGAAGTTCTGGCCCACTTTGTGCAGCAGAGTTTCGTCCAGCGGTTTCAGGAAGCGCATGTCATAGTGTGCGATGCTGATGCCCTTCTCCCGTTCGGCCCGTTCAATGGCCCTTCGGGCCGTGTTTCCGATGGGGCCGATGGTCAGCACGGCCAGGTCCTTGCCTGCTTTCAGCTGACGTCCCTTGCCTATCAGGATTTCCTCAAACGGACATTTCCAGTCCACCAGTACACCGCGTCCACGGGGATAGCGGATGACGAATGGTCCTTTCCTGGGCAGCAGTTGGGCTGTGTACATCAGGCGACGCAGTTCATGCTCGTCCATGGGGGAGGTGATGGTCAGGTTGGGGATGGGGCGGAGATAGGCCAGGTCAAAGGCACCGTGGTGCGTAGGACCGTCCTCGCCCACCAGTCCGGCGCGGTCCAGGCAGAGAACCACGGAGAGACGCTGGATGGCTATGTCGTGTATCACGTTGTCGTAGGCCCGCTGCATGAAGCTGGAGTAGATGTTACAGAAAGGCTGCATTCCCTCCTTGGCCAGTCCGCCGCTGAAGGTGACCGCATGTCCCTCGGCAATACCCACATCGAAGGCCCGTTTGGGCATGGCCTCCATCAGAATGTTCATGGAGCAACCTGACGGCATGGCAGGAGTGATGCCCACGATGCGCGGGTTCTGCTGTGCCAGTTCGAGCAGCGTGTGACCGAAGACCTCCTGGAAGCGTCGTGGCAGATGGCTGTCATCGGTCGTGATGCGCTCGCCGGTCTCGGGGTCGAACTTGCCCGGTGCGTGCCAGATGCCCGGGTCTTTCTCGGCCGGTTCGAATCCCTTTCCCTTGGTGGTGTGCAGGTGCAGAATCTTGGGACCTTCCAGGTCTTTGATGTCGCGCAGAGCCTTGGTCAGCGCCTTCACGTCGTGTCCGTTGATGGGGCCGAAGTAACGGATGTTCATTCCTTCGAAGATGTTCTGCTGCTGGGCGGCGATGCTCTTCAGACTGTTGGCGAAGCGTATCCATGCCTTGCGCCGCTCCTCGTTCAGTATTCCCAGCTTGAAAAGCATCTTGGAGGCCTTGAAGCGCAGCTGGTTGTAGCGGTTGGAAGTGGTCATGTTGAAGAGGTACTGCTTCATGCCGCCCACGCTACGGTCTATGGCCATGTCATTGTCATTCAGGATGATGAGCAGGTTGTTGGGGGTAGAGGAGGTGTTGTTTAGCCCTTCGAAGGCCAGTCCTCCGCTCATGCTGCCGTCGCCGATGACGGCCACCACATGGCGGTCTGTCTCGCCTTGCAGCAGGGAGGCCACGTTCATGCCCAGTGCGGCCGATATGGAGTTGGAGGCATGGCCGCAGGTAAAGGTGTCGTACTCGCTCTCTTCGGGGGACGGGAAGGGTCTGATGCCTCCAAGCTTGCGGTTGGTGCAGAAGGCCTTGCGCCGCCCGGTAAGTATCTTGTGGCCATAGGCCTGATGGCCCACGTCCCACACGATGCGGTCATACGGTGTGTGGTAGACGTAGTGCAACGCAACGGTCAGTTCTACCGTTCCCAAGCTGGCTGCGAAGTGTCCGGGGTTGCACGACACCTCGCGTATGATGTCATCCCTCAATTCCCTGCACACCTCGGGTAACTGGTCCACGCTGAGTTTCCTCAGATCATCGGGAGTGTCTATGGAGTCGAGTAGACTATATGTCGTAGATTCTGTATTCATTGTTGTCATATGCAGTTAGACGAATCGGGGCGGCCGAGACCGGAAATCCGATTCTAACGTGCAAAAATAGAAAAAGAAAATGGAAGCCACGTGTCTTGTCGCGGAAAATCGTGCATAAATGTGCAGTTTCTCCATATTATACTCTGTTCTGAACATCTTTCCCGTTTCCTGTTATCTTAACACTACTCTGTCGCCCAGATGTTTGGCCATGATGTTCTGTACTTCACGCAGTTCGCTGTAGCGTTTCATCACCTCGTTGCACTTCTCGGCATCCTGATTGGTGGCAGGATTCTGTAGGGCTTGCAGCAGATGCTTCAACTCTTCGCCCACAATGGCATACTTGAAACTAATCATCAGTTGCGTGACCATCTCGTACAGACGCTCCTCATCGGTGGCAATCTTCTGCGTCTTGGTGTGATACCTGCTGAGCTGATAACGGTCGCTGATCAGTTCCACGCTGAGACGGCTGATGTTGGGATCGGGGTGAGTGGCAAAGTAATGCTCGGCCCGGAAACCGGCATCGTGCAGATGGGTTACGGCCTCGGCCAATATCTGTCGGTGGAGCGGATTGTGGAAAGAGAGTTCATCCTGCCGCAGGTCATTCTCGATGTACTCGATGACGGTGACCGGCACCTTCTCGCCCGCTTCGTTGGTGACGGTACACATTTCCATCTCGCCATAGCGCACCAGCATCTGCAGAATATGTTGTTCATACTGGTAAAATTCCCGTCCTTCTTTTTCCTCCTGAGGAATATAACTGATGTAGGAATCGGGCGGAGGGAGTATTTCGTTTCCGGATACGGCCTCCATGTCGGGTGGAGGAAGTACGTCGTCGGGCAGTGTCGGTGGCAGGTTTCCCTCTGTAGGTGGAGGAGGTACGTCGCCCTCTTGGGGCGCATGGGCCTGCTGGGCTTGCATCTGGGCCTGGCGTGCCTGACGCTGTCTGTCGCGCTCGGCTTGTTCGGCCTTTGCTTCGGCTTGTTTCTCGCGTCGTTTGGCCACTTCGTTGACCAGCAGTTTGTCCTCCACGTGCAGCAACTGGGCGCACTCCTTGATGTAGACATCGCGCACGATAGCCTCGGGAATGACCGATATGCTCTGCATCAGGCCGGAAATCAGTTCGGCCCGTTTGATGGGGTCGCGTCCGGCATCTTCCAACAGCAGGTTGGTCTTGAAGCGGATGAAGTCGGTCTCGTGTTCCTCGATGAAAGCCCGGAATCCTGCCGCGTTGTGCTTGCGGGCGAATGAGTCAGGGTCGTCACCATCAGGTAGCAGGCACACCTTGATGTTCATGCCCTCTTCCAACAGCATGTCTATGCCACGGATGGAAGCCTTGATACCCGCCGCATCACCGTCATAAAGTACCGTCATGTTATTGGTGAAACGGTGTATCATCTTTATCTGTCCTGGAGTCAGTGCTGTGCCCGATGAGGCCACGACATTCTCTATGCCGCTCTGGTGCATGGAGATGACATCTGTGTAGCCTTCCACCAGGAAACAACGGTCCTGTTTCACGATGGCCTGCTTGGCGAAGTAGATGCCATAGAGTTCGTTGCTCTTGTGGTATATCTCCGATTCGGGTGAGTTGACATACTTCACTTTCACCCCCTTGGTGGCACTGGCCAATACGCGTCCACCGAAAGCCACAACCTTACCGCTCAGGGTGTGTACGGGGAAGATGACGCGTCCCCAGAAACGATCCCTCAGTTGGTGGTCATCGGTCTCGTAGCATAGTCCGGTCTTCAGCAGGTATTCTTTCTTGTAGCCTTTTTGCAGAGCTTCTTTGGCCATGGCATCACGTCCTTCGGTGCAGTAGCCTAACTGAAACTTCTCGATGATGTCATCACGGAATCCGCGGCTGCGGAAGTAGGCCATGCCTACGCTACGCCCTTCGGCATGGTTACGCAGGGTGTGTTGGAAGTAGTCCCGGGCGAACTGGTTGACGATGAACATGCTCTCCCGCTCGCTCTGGGCCTGCTTCTGCTCGTTGCTCAACTCCTTTTCCTGTATCTCTATGCCATATTTCTTGGCCAGATACCTCAGAGCCTCGGGATAGCTCATCTGTTCGTGCTCCATGATGAAGTGGACGGCTGTGCCACCCTTGCCACACGCAAAGCATTTGCAGAGACCCTTGGCCGGTGATACGTAGAAGGAGGGAGTCTTGTCATCATGGAACGGACACAGGCCGACGAAGTTCACTCCGCGCTTTTTCAAGGTGACAAAGTCCGACACAACATCGTAGATTTGTGCCGCGTCCAATATCCGGTCTATGGTTCCTTGATCAATCAACTTGTTCCTGTTCCTTGATGCTGTCGTCTATGAGTTTGATTTTCTGTTTCACCAGTTCGATGTCTGCTTTCAGTTTCTCTACCTTGCGGTTGATTTCGTTCAGCAGGCTGTTGCCTTTCTTGGACGAAGCCGTGAGGAAGCCGATGTTATTTTCGTAGGTCAGCAGTTCGGCCTTCATGTTTTCGCAGGCTCTGGAGAGCTTTTCACGTTCCCGATAGAGTGCTTGCGGACTGCCTTCCTGGATGTTGCTGATGGAAGACTTGAAGTTGGTGAGCCGTTTGCTGGAAGTGGTGGCGTTGAAGTGGTCGAAGAGACGGTCCACCTCCTTGCGGTATTGCTTGAAGAGCTTGTCCTTCTGCTCAAAGGGCACGTGGCCGATGGCGTTCCACTCCTTCTGCAGTTCGCGTACCTGCTTGATGGCCTCTTCGGCATCCACGCTCTCTGTGATTTCCTGCAACTTCTTTACGATGTCACGCTTCTTCTCCAGGTTTTCCTGTTCGATGGATCGTTGGGATGAGTTGGCCTTGTTCTTCTGTGCAAAGAAATAGTCGCAGGCTGTGATGAAGCGTTTCCAGATGGCATCCGAGTGCTTCTTGGGCACCGAGCCGATGCTTTTCCACTCCTTCTGCAACTTGGTAAGGGCATCGGCGGTAGCTTTCCAGTCGGTGCTCTCTTTCAGTGCTTCGGCCTTTTCACAGAGGAGGCGTTTCTTCTCCAGGTTCTCGTTCATGCTCTCCTTCAGTTGCTTGAAGAATTCGGTCTTCTGGCGGAAGAATTCGTCGCACGCCTTGCGGAAACGTTCAAAGATTTTAGCGTTCATCTTCAGGGGAGTGTAACCGATGCTTCTCCACTTGGCCTGCAGGGCGATGATTTCCTGTGTCTTCTCTTCCCAGGCGGCGAAGGTTCCCAACTCGCTGAGGTCAATGCCTTCGATGATTTCGCAGATGACCGTCTTCTGGTCCAGATTGTGCTGCTCGGCCTCTTTAATGGCTTCGAAGTGTTGCTGGTGGCGACGGTTCACGGTGGTAGAGGCAGCCTTGAAGCGGTTCCATATCTCTTCGCGCAATTCTTTGCTCACGGGACCCGTGTCGCGGAACTCCTGATGCAACTTCTGCAGTTGGTGGAAGGCCGAAACGACATCCTCCTCTTCGGCCAGTTTCTCAGCGGCTTCGCAGAGGCGTGTCTTTATCTCCAGGTTCTTCTTGAAGTCATATTCCCTGAACTCGTTGTTCAGTTTCAGCAGGTCGTAGAATTTCTCCACGTAGAGCTGGTAGTTTTTCCACAGTTCGTTCAGCTTGCCTTGAGGCACCAGCTTGGTCTCGTTCCACTGCTGTTGCAGGCGTTTGAATTCCTGATAGGACTTGTTGGCATCTTCGGGCGATTCGATGAGGTCTTTCAGTTCCTCGATAATGGAAAGCTTCACCTGCAGGTTCATTTCCTTCTCCTTCTCCAACTCGGCGTTGGCGTTGGCTCTTCTCTCCTTGATGACGGACATGACGTTCTTGAACTCCTCTTCCAGGACATCCGGCTGTGGAACAAACTCCTCTATTGCCCCTCCGTTTTCAACGAACTGTTTTCTTTGGGCTTCCGTCTCGGCATTGTGCTGTTTGTAGAAAGCCTGTTTCAGTCCGTCAATCTCCTGGCGGGACGCATTCTCGTCATCGGCTGCAATCTCTTTCAGCCTGTCCAGGATTTCCTGCTTGCCCGTTCGCTGGCCAGCAGATTCTGCCGGTTGTTCTTCGATAGTCTCCATGTCGGTAGTCTCTTCTGCCTGCATAGGCTCGGTGACTTCCGTTGCTTTTGCTTCTTCTAACTCCACAGCTTTTTCGGGGAGATTAGTCTCTTGAGTGTCCGTCATTGTATTTACTTTATTAGTGACAGGATATTCCTGCCTTGGTGATTGGGTTACAAATTAATGAAATAAAATGCTTACTTCATACTTTTTCTTCTGTTTTTTTTCGTTTCTCCCTGTTTTTGAGCCTTTCTAAGCCAACAGAACGGTGATTCCCATGTAGAGCATCATGCCGATGAGGTCATTGGTTGTGGTGACGAAGGGACCGGTTGCAATGGCCGGATCCACCTTCAGTTTCTCCAGGGTAATGGGCACCAGGGTGCTGAAGATGGAGGCGAACATGATGACGGCAAACAGGCTGAGGGAGACCGAATAGGTGACCACCGACGTGGCGCCGTATATGATGAAGTTGTAGGCATAGACCAGCATGGAGATGATGGTGGCGTTGATGAGGGCCACTACGGACTCTTTCAGCACCTGCTTGAAGGCGTTCTTGGCCTCCAGCGAGCCGTTGGCCAGGCCCTGTACCACGATGGCCGAAGACTGGGTGCCTACGTTGCCGGCCGTACCGGCGATGAGAGGAATGAACAGGGCCATCTCGGGATGGTTGGCAAAGATGTCGTCGAAGTTGCCCAATACCATGGAACTGCCGATTCCACCCAACATGCCGATGAGCAGCCACGGCAGGCGGGCACTGGTTTGGCGCATCACGTTGTCGTCCGTCTCCACGTCCTGTGAGAGACCGGAGGCCAGCTGGTAGTCGCGTTCCGACTGTTCGCGCACCTCGTCCATCACGTCGTCCACGGTAATCTGTCCCACCAATCGGCCGATGCTGTCCACCACGGGTACAGCCACGAGGTCATATTTCTCTATGGTCTGCGCCACCTCTTCGATGGGAGTGTCCACGTGTACCGAGATGGGGTCTTTCTCCATAACGTGCTTCACCTTGGAGACCGAGGGCGATGTAATCATCTTCTTCAGCGGGAAGACCCCCTGCAGACGTTCGTCATCGTCCACCACATAGACGTAGTATATCTCGTCCAGTTCCTCAGCCTGTTGGCGCATTTCGCGCAGGCATTCGGGCATACTCCAGTTCTCGTTCACGGTCACCATCTCCGTACCCATCAGACCACCGGCGGTATCTTCGTCATACTTCAGCAGGTCCACGATGTCGCCGGCCTGCTCGATGTCCTCGATGTGTGAAAGAATCTCCTCCTGCTTGTCTTCGTCCATCTCGCGCATCAGGTCTACGGCATCGTCCGTATCCATGTAGTCCACGAAACGTTTGGCAATGGTCTCCGAAGGCAACAGGTCCAGGAACTCCTTGCGCACGTCCTCATCCATTTCTACCAGTACGTCGGCTGCCGTCTCGTTGTCCAGTAGGCGGTAGACAAAGCGTGCCTCTTCGGGATCCAGGTCGTTACACAGTTCGGCAATGTCGGCCGGATGGAGGTCTGTCAGCAATGTCTTGACGTTTTCGGCATCCTTCTGTCCGATGAGATTCCTCACTTTGTCGATGTATTCTTCGTTCATTTCCATAGCTATTGCTCCTTTCGTTTCAATTCTTCCTCCACACGGTTGGTCAGGCTGATGAACTCCGCTACGGAGAGCTGTTCGGGACGTCGGTCGAAGAGCGGGTCTTCGGTCAGTGGCGAGCCGGCTCCCAGAATGGGCTTGATGGAGTTGCGCAGGGTTTTCCGCCGTTGGTTGAAGGTGGTCTTTACAATCTGCTTGAAAAGTTTCTCGTCACATCCCAGGTCGGTGGTTTCGTTGCGGGTCATGCGTATGACGGCGCTCTTCACCTTGGGTGGAGGGTTGAAGACATGCTCGTGCACGGTGAAGAGGTATTCCACCTTGTACCACGCCTGTACCAGTATACTGAGGATGCCATAGGTCTTGCTTCCGGGACCGGCTGCCATGCGTTCGGCCACCTCCTTCTGTATCATGCCGGTACAGCAGGGAATGAGGTCTTTGTTCTCCAGCATCTTGAAGAATATCTGGCTGGAGATGTTATAGGGATAGTTGCCCGTCAGTACAAAGGGACGGCCGTCGAACAGGCGTGTGAGGTTCATCTTCAGGAAGTCGTCTTCGATGATATTCTCCTCCAGTTGGGGAAAGTTTTCGCGCAGGTAGGCCACCGATTCATAGTCCACCTCGACCACCTTGACGGGGCGCTCCTTCCTGATGAGGAACTGCGTCAACACTCCCATGCCCGGCCCCACTTCCAGCACCGGCAATCCGGGACAGGCATCCACCGTATCGGCGATATCCTGGGCCACTTTCAGGTCCTTCAGGAAGTGCTGTCCGAGAAACTTTTTAGGCTTTACCAATCTCATGTCTGACAAAATCATTATTTTTGCAGAGCAAAGGTAGTTCTTTTCGACGAAGAATGAAGAATGAACGACAAAGAATTTTAAGATACAGGCATGAATAAGTGGCTTAACAAGACCGGAAAGATACTCTTACCCATCATTTTGGGGGCATTTGTCCTCTATTGGGTCTATCGTGATTTCGATTTTGCCCGTGTGGGCGAGGTGCTGCTCCACGGGGTGGATTGGTGGTGGATGACGGTATCGTTGCTCTTCGGCGTGATGAGCCACGTGTTCCGGGGCTGGCGTTGGGTGCAGACCTTGGAGCCTATGCAGCTCCATCCCCGCCGGAGCAACTGTGTGGATGCCATTTTCCTCTCTTATGCCGCCAATCTGGTGGTGCCCCGGCTGGGTGAGGTGTCGCGTTGTGGTGTGCTGGCCCGTTATGATGGAGTGCCTTTCAGCAAGTCTTTGGGCACGGTGGTCACCGAGCGCATCATCGACTCTCTTTGCATCCTGCTCATTACCGGTGTGACGTTCCTCTTCCAGATGCCCGTCTTCATGCGCTTTTTCCAGGAAACGGGCACCAAGATTCCCTCGCTGATGCATCTGCTCTCTTCCCCTTGGTTCTATGTGGCCCTGTTCTGCGTGGCCGGTGTGCTGGTGTTGCTTTTCTACCTTTTGCGTATGCTGGCCTTCTTTGAACGGGTAAAGGGGGCGGTACTCAATGTGTGGGAGGGCGTACGCTCCTTGCGTCAGGTGAAAAATGTGCCCCTCTTTTTGCTCTACACCTTATTAATATGGCTCTGCTACTTCTATCATTTCTACCTCACGTTCCATTGCTTTGACTTCACGGCCAGTCTCTCGTTCATGGCCGGCATGGTGATGTTCGTGGCCGGCACCTTTGCCGTTATCGTGCCCACGCCCAACGGGGCAGGCCCCTGGCATTTTGCCGTCATCACCATGATGATGCTCTATGGCGTGAGTGCTGTGGATGCGGCCGTCTTTGCCCTTATTGTGCATGCCGTGCAGACCCTGCTCGTCATTCTTCTCGGCCTGTGGGGCTGGCTGCATCTGATGTGGAAGAATGGGTAAGGCAGAAGAGCGATTTGCATATTCCACAGGTAATCCCTATCTTTGCGAAAAACCAACTTTATATCAATATGAGCACAATTTTGAATCTCGCTCCACAGAACGTGTGGAAGCATTTCTATTCCCTGACCCGCATTCCCCGCCCGTCAGGACACATGGAGAAAATCACAGAGTTCCTCGTAGGCTTCGGCAAAGAACTGGGGTTGGAGTCATTCGTGGACGAAGTGGGCAATGTCATCATCCGTAAGCCGGCCACTCCGGGCATGGAGAACCGCAAGGGCGTTATTCTGCAGGCCCACATGGATATGGTGCCCCAAAAGAACAACGACACCGTTCATGACTTCACCAAGGACCCCATCGAAACCTACATTGACGGCGAATGGGTGAAGGCTCGTGGCACCACCCTCGGTGCCGACAACGGCCTGGGCGTGGCAGCTGCCATGGCTGTGCTGGAGGACAACACCCTGAAACACGGCCCCATCGAGGTGCTGATTACCAAGGACGAAGAGACCGGCATGTATGGCGCGTTTGGCCTGAAACCGGGCACGCTGCAGGGCGAAATCCTGCTGAATCTGGACTCCGAGGACGAAGGTGAACTTTACATCGGCTGTGCCGGAGGTCTGGACATTACGGCCACCATGTCCTACAAGGAAGAGGCACCCATGGAGGGCTTCGTAGCTCGCAAGTTGACACTGAAGGGACTGCGTGGCGGACACTCCGGCCTGGAAATCAACGAAGGTCGTGGCAATGCCAACAAACTGCTGGCCCGCGTGGCTCATGACCTGCTTGTGGAGTTCGACAGTCAGCTCTCCTCTTTCGAAGGCGGCAACATGCGCAATGCCATTCCGCGTGAGGCCCATGCCGTGATGCTCTTCAATCCCGAGGATATGGATGGACTGGATGACTATATCCATGAATACGAGGCTCAACTCAATGCCGAGTATGCCCCCATTGAGAGCGGCATCACGCTGACAGTGGAAGAGACGGATGTTCCCGCTGCCGTTGTTCCCGAGGAGATTCAGGACAACGTCATCAACGTGCTGATGGCTTGTCAGAACGGTGTGACCCGCATGATTCCCACCATCCCCGACACCGTGGAAACCTCTTCCAACCTGGCCATCGTGACAGTGATTGGCGGTGAGGTGAAAATCAGCATCCTGGCCCGCAGTTCGTGCGACACCATGAAGGACTATCTGGCCGACAGCCTGCAGGCCTGCTTCTCCATGGCCGGCATGAAGGTGACTTTCAGTGGCGGCTATAGCGGCTGGCAACCCAACGTGGATTCTCCCATTCTCCATGCCATGAAGCTTTCCTACAAGCAGCAGTTTGGCGTAGAACCTGCCGTCAAGGTCATTCATGCCGGATTGGAGTGTGGCATCATCGGTGCCAACTGCCCGGGTCTGGACATGATTTCCTTCGGCCCCACGCTCCGCTCTCCCCACTCTCCCGACGAGCGGGCCTATATCCCCTCAGTTCCCAAGTTCTATGACTTCCTCATCGCAACGTTGGAACAGACCCCTGAGAAGTAAAGAAACTGTTTCCTCCGGCTCTCTCCGGCAGTTGGTGAGGCCATACTTCCAAGGCACGGATTGCACGAAACGATACGGAAAAGCCTTCAGGCTCCGTAGTCCATCGCGCGGTCCGTGCCTTGTCATTGTCGGGTATGGGCAGGCTTCTGCATCAAGAACACTTTCCACTCTTCATGCCATTCAGGTAATCCTTCAAGGCAATGGATTTGCGGGGAATACCCATGCGTTCCAGTATGGCATATTGCTTGCGATAGACCGAATCGCGTGAACATTCCAGGAGATAACGCTGGTAGGAGGCCGGTATGCCGAGCAGGCAGAGGCAGCAGATGGAGAGTTCGGCGAGGGAGAGATTGTGTTGCTGGTGCAGGCGGGAGAGCAGGCCGCCGCATTGGGCATCCTGTTCGCTCAACAGCTGCCGCCAGTCTTCATCGGTCATGCAACTATCGGACTTTTCGTATTGGCGGAAGTCGTTGATAATCTGCTTTATCTTGGTGCATACGCTACTCTCGGAAGCCAACATCTCCAGCCGTTTTTTCAGTTCCTGCAGTTCCCTCTCTCTTCTTTTCAGTTTGCAATAGGTGTAACAGAGGGCCGCTCCGGCCAGCAGGAAAGCCAGTAGCAACAGCCCGTTGCGCCACTGGACGGCTCGTTCCGCACGTCTCTTCTGCTCTGCCTTGTAGACAACGGAGAGGGAATCAGCCATGTGCCGGCAATACCTTGCCGAGTCTTTCATCCCTATATATTGGTAGATGGTAGCGCGGTTCATGTAGATGGAGTGTTCCGGCAGCGTATCCATTAGCATGTGCAGACGTTGCTCGGCATAGGTGCGAAACTTTGCATTGTCCGCTCCTATATAGCAGCCCATCAGTCCCACCAGTGCCTCATGCTCCCATTTCCGGTTTCTTGCGTTGCGTGCCAGGCTCAGAGCCAGTTCCGACATCTCAACCTTTTTCTCCCATTTCGTCAGCCCCGTTTTGGCATGCAACAGCAGGGCCTCTATCCAGAATGCGGTGTCCTGTTGCTCGCGTCCCCATTCCTCGGCCAGGCAGAACAAGGAGTCTATTTCAGCCAGGGGGATTTCCCTGCTCTTTTCGTACAGGTAAAGGCTTCTGTAGCTGTTTGCCAGGTTGAGTAGCCTTGTACCGTGATTCTCTATCGCTTCTTGACCGGCTTCGGCCGATACGGGGCTTTCATTGCAGGACACCACTCCCAGCAAGGGCATTAAAAAGAAATATAGAAGTATTTTACGCATAGTCTTTTCCACAAATTTCTGCAAAAGTAATGGATTTATTCGTTTTATCCGCGTAATCCAGATTTATTGTGTCTCAATTCTTTGGCTTCCGGGGCTATCGGAAACGCTTTGGCGTACGTTGCTCTTCTGCCCCCATCGAAGTGTGTAGTTTAGGGTGAGTGCCACGATGAAGTTGTGAGTGGTGCTGCCGGTGCGTTGATAGAAGTCGTGGTTGAAAGACTCGCTGCCACAGTTCCAGGAGTTGAAGAGGTCCATGAAGGTCAATCCGGCACGCCATCCGCTTCGAGGAAAGCTCTTGTTGAGCGAACAGTCTACATTGGGGCGTGAGAGTTGTTTGGTGTAGAGGCCGCGTGAATAGAAGTTGTGGGCACAGGAGGCAGAAAAGGTGATGTTGCCTGGTAGGCGGAAGTTGCCCGAGGCTTGAAGAAGCCAGTTGTTGGAGCTGTTCCTGTGTGCTTGGAAATGGTTGTTGGCATGTCTATAGTAGGCAGAGAGACGCAGGTTTCCCCAGTTGCCTAACGTTACGGGCACTTCGGCATAAACCGACAGCCATTTCCCCTTGTTCCCGTTTTGGTAGGAGTTCCAAATGCTTCCTTCCCGGTTTTCCACCACGGACACGGTACCGTTTCTGTATCGGGAATATTTTATGCGCAGGATATATTGGTCAAACCAGGTGGAGGTCAGCGTCAGGTGATGGCCGTATGATGCTTCCAGCAGAGGATTTCCTGTGGTGTAGCTGTATTCGCTGAGGCGTCTCACTAAAGGGTTCAACTCCGACATCCTGGGGCGTGAGATGGTGCGGTTATAGGCCAGCCGCAGGTTGTGTCCCTTCTCTTTGTTCAGGGAATAGGAGAGGTTCGCGCCGGGGAAAAAGTCTGTATAGCGGTTGTCCTGGTTTCGCTCGGGATTGGTGGAAGAGCGTGGCGAAATGTCGGAATGCTCTATGCGCAGTCCTAGGCTGAAACTGAACCGTTTCATCTTGAAGGCATAGTCGGCATAGGCAGCCATCACCTCCTCCCGATAGCTGTATAGGTCGGTGTAGCTACGCCGGTTGTCGCGTTCATCATTATGCAGCAGGACATAGTCGGTGTCATCCTCGTTATGCAAACGAAGATAGGAGATTCCGGCCGTGAATGTACTGTTCAGGAAATCCAGGGGACGCTTGTAGTCCGTGCGGAAATTGAAGGCACGATTTCTTTCAAACGTCAGCTGGTTGTGTTGCA
This sequence comes from Bacteroides sp., assembly GCA_017471925.1. Classification (GTDB taxonomy): domain Bacteria; phylum Bacteroidota; class Bacteroidia; order Bacteroidales; family Bacteroidaceae; genus Bacteroides. The sequence continues at coordinate 129,909 of JAFURM010000055.1, read as the reverse complement.
GGCGGTCGCTATCGGTGTAGTCAAACCGTTGGTATTCATCGTCGTCCACAGTGTTCAGCAGATAGCCGGCCTTTACGTCCAGTCTGCCGTTGTCCTCCAACTTTCGGGTATAGCTCAGGGAGAAGTTGGCTCGTTGGTAGGTACGCTCCTTGTCCATACCGCCACTTGCTACGGGCAGGCATGTTCCCTCTAACCATTGGACTGTGGTGTGATGGTGGGGGACGGAAGCCTTGTTGGTGTTGTAGGAGGCATCCAGGGCAAAGAGGTTGCGTGCATCAGGGTCAAAGGTGAAACCGCCGTTGAAGTTGTAGTTGTGGCGGGTGTTGCGCTTGCCGGTCGATTCATAAACACGCTGTTCGCCCGTCTCATGAAATGTTGTCACCGTGCGGCTGCCGTCGCGCCGCCAGCCGTCGAATGTGCCGCCACGGAAGTAGGCTCCCCACGCCTTGCTGAGCCTCACCTGTGTGGCGGCAGTGAGACCATAGGTGTGCTGGTTACGTCCGGTGAGGTTCCTGGCCGAGAGGTTGAGCCGTCCGCCTGTTTCGGGGTTGGGGGCCGTAATCCGGATGATGCTGCCTCCCATGGAAGCGGCCGCTTCCTCTACGCCTGAGTCGCTCACCACTTCCACCTGCTTCACCTGCCTGGCATCCAGTGTCTTCAGGTAGTTCGATAGCTCTGTACCATTCATGCGCAGTTTGTGGCCGTTCAGGTAGACCTCTCTTACTCCTTCGCCATAGACTTGCAGCCCCTTCTGTTCGGAGACGGAGATACCGGGCAAGGCATTGAGCACCTCGTCAAGATGCTTGTTGCGGAAGCGGGGATTGGCAGCTATGTCGGCCACATAACCTTTACTGTGATAGGTCACGGTGCGGGCCGTCACCACCACCTCCTCCATCATCTTGCTCTCTTCCTGCAGTCGGATGAGCGGTAGGCGGACCTCCTCCTTTATCTCCACGGTTGCGGCGTGGGTGGCATAACCTACGAAAGAAATCTCCAGCTGATAGGTCCCGGATGGCAATAGAAGGGAAAAACGTCCGACGCTATCGGCCGCCATGCCATACCATTGACCGTCAGCGTGCCTGCCCGTGAGTTTCACATGGGCACCAGGCAACGGACAGCCATGCGTAGACTGTACCTGTCCGCTCAGGGAGAAGCGTTGCTCGTTCTGAGCATGGAGGCCGTTTGCTGTCAGGATGCCCATGCCGGCAAATAGCAGGAAAAGTCGCATGGCTATCGGAAGTCCTTCCTGTTTTCGTCTTGTTGTCATTGTGTGTTCTTAATTGGGTTTATGAGGCAAAAATAGCGTGGGAAACAGCTTCTGCAGTGTCTTACAAGTGTCTTATTTGCATTTTTTTTGTAGCAGAAGTGTCAGAAACGCCGTGTTATTGATTTAAATCAAGAAATATGTTCTATAATATACTTTTTTGCTTGCACAGGCTTGCGCTTCCGTTCATAGCCTCTATCTTTGTCCCCCGAAAAGAACAGAATACAAATAGAGATAACAGGATAACAACTAAACTTTAATTAAGGAGGACATCCAAATGAAAATGTTCAAGAAGATTATGAAGCAATTGGAAAAGACAGACGTAGAGGTCTGGGGTTATGTGATGCTTGGTGGCATGCGCAACCCGTTTTAAAGGTATTTTAGTTTTCAGGTATTAGATTCTTAATTTAATTTTTAAGGTTATGACAAAGAGAGTTACCCGTTCATTCAAGCAACTCCTTACCGCAGCCGGTAGGAATTGGATGGAGGCCATGCGCTATTACAGTCTCCAGATGTAAGCACCCGTTCAGATATGGGTTCCAATCATTCCCTTGAAAAAGGTATGTATGGAAACGGCACGGATTAAGAAAATGTTTCTAAGGGGACACCCTAAGCAATGCTCTAATCCGTGCCGCTTTGCTATGGACCACACATGTCCCGCCCTTCGTCCACACATGTCCCGCCCTTCGTCCACACATGTTCCGTCCTTTGTCCACACATGTCTTTTTAGTGTACGAAAATCACCATCTTATTGCTCCGCCTGAAAGGGGTGCTGTCACGAAGTGATTGAGAGGTTTCCACAAAACCGAGCGGAAAATATAGGACGGTTTGTTTTGTTGTAAAACTGTTTCTTCTTGATGCGGCCGGCTTTCGCGTTCGCTACCGACTCCAATTCTTCCTTTTCCCCTCCCGATTTTACGTCCATTCTTCTTCTTGCTCAAAAATTGAATATGCTGCAAAAAAGGGAATAAATACGTAATTAACCCCCTTTTTTGCGTAATTAACCGCTGAAAAGTGCAAAGCCGCGCGCGCGTGCGGTAAAAGCAAAGCAAAGAAAAGAAAACCTCCTCCTTAAATAGTTCCTCCGAAACGGCGGAACTCTGAGGACGCAGAGTCGGGCGACTCTGCGGAGGGTGTATTGTTTGTAAGGATTCAGGAATGTAGTGAGAAGATAGTTTTCGCTTTTGGTGAAAAACGTTTTTTTGTTTCCCATCGGTTGCCTATCTTTGCGGTGTCACAGGTGTCTGCGACGTCCATTGACTTTGCCGTTTGAACATAAAACCATAAGACCATGAAAACCATTCGCTTCCTGATTGCCAGCCTGAGCCTGCTGCTCCTCCTGCTGATGCCTTTGCATCTGTGTGCCCAAGTGACCTATGCCGTCAGCGGCAGCGTACAGTCTGCTACAGGCGAACCGCTTGCCGGTGCCAATGTCCGACTGACCCATCCGAACCGTTCCACTGAACTCTACGGTATGGCTACGGACAAAGAGGGCCGTTACTCCCTCCGCCTGCCACAAGGGGAATATGCCCTTGAAATCTCCTACGTGGGTTATGCCAGCCACTTTTCCACCGTGCAGGTGAATGCCCCGATTCACTTGCCGGCCATCACGCTGAGCGAAGAGAGCCAACAGACGGATGCCGTGGTGGTTACTGCCCGCACTGTGACTTATAGCCCCAACGGTTATGTGGCCGAGGTTGCCAAGAATCCGTTCTATCGTGAGCAAGACCTGAACACCGTGTTGAAACTCTTGCCGGGCACCACCACTGCCCACAACCAAATCAAGGTTTATGGCAAGACTGTTTCCAAAATCTACCTGAACGGACGTGAACTCCAACTGGGAGGAGAACAACTGATTAGCTACTTAGAGACCATCGAAGGGAAGAACGTGAAGCAGATGGAGGTCATTGCCGCTTCGGGCGTGGAGGAGGATGCCTCTGCTATGGGCACTTCCATCATCAAGATTACCACTCGGAATCCCGAGACCGGTGGTATGCTGAACGTAGGAGATGTCTCCATCCTCTATGGCGAGGGCGGCAGATATTCTCATGCACCTAACGTGAACCTGAACCTGCGCCTGAGCAGGAAGTGGGGCTTCTATGCCAACGGGATGGCCACCTTCCTCTCCCTTCCCAAAGGAAGCATGAGCAACACTCATCTCTTCGATAGCGACACCCGTCTGCAACACGACCAGGAAGGGAAGTACAAGTTGAATGGCTCCTATCGTGGCCTGATGGGGCTGAGCTATGACCTGGATGAGCGAAACATGTTCTCCATAGAGGCATCCTACATCAACCGTCGGAGCAAGCTGCGGACTACAGACGAAGTGCAGGAATTTTCACCCGAGAACGGCTGGATGAATAGCTCGGAAGGCATACAAACCGGCAAAAACCGCCATTGGCAAACCAACTTCTCCTTCAACTATCTGCATCGGTTCAACAAGGATCATGAACTCTCTTTCCGCGCCGACCGTTTCCACAAGAAGAACAAACAAGTGGACGAGAACTATTATGACTACACCGATGAAGATGAAAGAGACCATATGAATACTGATAAGAACCGCGAAGATAATATGGTGTACACCCTCCGACTGGACTATACGGGGCGCTTCAGAGAGCGGAACAGCACGTTTACTGCAGGTGTGAAATACACCAATCTCGCTTCCGACATATTCTCTCGCTATAAGTTTCAAGAGATAAGTCATGATTTTGAGCTTTATCCCACTGATGCGCCTCTGCTGAATACTGACCGCTCCTATCAGTACAATTGCGAAGAGGAGGTCTATGCAGCCTATGCCAAGTATGTGTTTCGGATAAAGCAGGTAGACGTGACGGCCGGTTTGCGCGTGGAGCATGCGTTGCTTTCTCCTGCCGGTGAGTTGCCCACAGATTATGAGACGACACACACCGACCTGGCACCCGAACTCGGTTTGCACTATGCGCTGAACAGAGAGAAGGGACACAACCTGTCACTCCAGTATACCCGCTCCATTTCACGCCCCAATCTGTACGACCTGAATCCTTACGTCAAACAAGTGAATGAGTACAGCTATCTGAAGGGTAATCTTTTGCTGGAGCCTGCAACCATCGATCGGTATGCACTGAGGAGTGTATGGTTCAATTCGTACAGCCTGGTATTCAGTCATACCTATTCCAAAGGAGTGCCCATGCTCTACTCGGAGGAGACGGACGGTGTTATCTACACTTCCCCCGTGAACGGAATGAAATGGGCTGCTTACAGCATTTATGCCGGTATTCCGGTGACATTGGGCAAGTGGGGACGTCTGAACTTCTCTGCCGACTATTCCTACACCAAGTATGACCACTTGGGACAAACCTCCGATAATAGCGCATGGAACCTGAGCTGCAATGCCCTCTTCCGCTTGCCCGGTGAGTTCAACGTAACGGCCGAGGTGGACCACAGTACTCCCATCCGCACCATGTATGGAGAGACCCGCCGCAATGTGTCGGCCAACTTCCAGGTGAGCAAGAGCCTCTTCAACCGATCCTTGAATCTATTCGTCAGGTTCTCCGACCTCTTCAACAGCAATGGCGGATTGCGCAGCAGCTATGTGTATGACACCTATTCTAACGACACAGCCTCGCGCTTCAACACCTTCCACTTCAGCATCGGTGGCCGTTACACACTCCGTTGGGGGCAGAAGTCCAATGTGCGTAGAGGAGGCAGTGGAAACCAGGACGAAATGGGTCGTTTCACGACGGAATGAGTCGCCCGTACCTTTAGGGGGAGCACAACCTACTCCTTTGCGAAGCGTCCGCTCTCTTCAGTGTTGCCCGAACTGCCTTGGCGGACGGCGGATTTCCGGCCCCAGTTGAGACGATAGCTGAGGCTAAGCAGAACGGAACGGTTGTTGTAGTTGCCACGCAGCGTCTGGTAGAAGTCATCGCGGAAGGAATCTCTTTGATAACCGCCTTGACAGTTGAAGATGTCGACAAACGCAAGGGTAACACTCAGACGCAGTTTAGGGAAGGTCTTGTTGATGTGGACATTGCTTGTCAGAGGCTCTTGAAAAGAGGAATATAATCCCTTGGAGGAACTGGTATAGAACAAGTCGTGGCTGATGCGGAAATTGGCGGGCAGGGTGATGGAGGCAAAGTAGCCGGTAGACCAGTAGAAGTTCCGGCTTTCGTCTGCTCCATAACTGTGCTCACTGAATCGGCAAGAGCCGCTGAGACGGACATTCAACCATTTGCCAACCTTCACGGGAAGCATTAAATAGGCATAACAGGTGTTTTCTTTTGCACCGTTGGTATAGGTGGAGTAGAGTCTGCCGTCGCGGTTCTCGATAATACCCATTGTCCCGTTCTTCCTATGGCTCCAATATGCTTCCAGGATGTACTTGTCGAAGAGGGTGGCCATTAGGGAGACTCGGTCAGTATAGTTAGCCTCCAACAAGGGATTCCCCATGCTGTAGCTGTATTCATTGAGACGGACAATCAAAGGATTGAGACTCTGCATGCCGGGACGCGACAGACTGCGGTTGTAGCCCAGGCTGATGTTATGACCTTTCTCTTTGTTCAGTGTGTAGTTCAGGCGCACCTCGGGGAAGAAATCGGTGGAGATGTTCCTGCCATTGCGATCGGGGTTGCTGGAAGAGCGGGGAGCGATGTGGGCATGCTCCATGCGGATGCCCAGGTTCATGCTGAACGCCTTGAGGGTGAAGCCATATTTGGCATAGAGAGCGTAGATGTCTTCGGTGTACTTGTAGCGGTCTTGGTAGCTGCCCGTTTCGTCGCGCTGCCCGTCGGTCGTGGCCAGGTAGTCGGTGTTGCTCTCATTGCTGAACCAGGTGGATTTTGCCCCTAAGGAGAGACGGCTGTTCAGCGGTTTGAAACGTTGGCTATAGTCTGCACGGAGGGTATAGACCAGGTTTTTCTCGTCGTTCCAACGGTCGAAGTCTCTTCTTGCTGCGGTGGTGTATTGATAGAACTGCAACTCGTCATCATCCACACGGTTCTCCAGTCGGTCAGCCTTGATGTTCAGGGTGGCCTGGGAAGCAAACTTGCGGGTGTAACCGAGGGAGAGATTGTTTTTGCGGTAGGTGCGTTCATGGTCTGACGAACCGGAGGCAATGTCTGTGTAATGGTCGTCGGCCAAGTTGCGGGTCGTTGAGGTTTGCTGCCTGCTGTTTCCGTTTCGGCCACAAGAAGCCTCTATGAAGAAGAGATTGTTGGCATCCAAGTCATAGGAGAGGCCGAACAGCGCACTATAGTTCATGGCCTCATTGTCCATGACCGACTTTACGGCGCGTCGGCTGTCGGTCGTGTGGAAATGGGTCTCGGTGAGTTCGCCCTGTTCGCGGTCGCTCTTTCCCGTATTTACGCGGAGGTAGGTTCCCCACTGCTTGTTGATGCGCCAGTTCATGTTGGAGGAAAGGGTATAGAGGCTCTTCTCTTCACCCTGGGTGGTGCCACCTACAATGGCCATCATGCCACCCGTCTCAGGATTGATGGTGGTGATTTTAAGGATGCTTTGGCCTTGCCTCTCGGCATCCTCTTCCACACCAGAGGCAGCAATGACCTCAATATGCTTCACGTCTTTGGCATGGAGCGTCTCTAAGTATTTGACCAGCTGTTCGCCCTGCAGACGAAGTTCCCGCCCGTTCAGGTAGATTTTGGAAACGTTGCGTCCGAAGAGTTGCACACCGGTAAGGGTTGTATAGGTACCAGGAGTGAACTTCAGGATTTCATTCAGGTCCATGTTGTGATAGAGCGGATTCTTGGCAATCTCGGCTACATAACCGTTGGGATTGTAGGTTACGGTGCGTGCTGTTATTACCACAGTTTCCATCAACTGGCTGTCCTCATTCAGATTGATGACGGGCAGGCGGACATCACCGACTACTTGCACGGTTGCTATATATTTGGCATGGCCGATATAGGAGATTTCCAAGGCATATTCTCCCTTGGACACCTGCAACAGAAAACGGCCATGCCCGTCGGTGGCCATGACGTGGCTTTGATTCTCCTGTCCCGCGCGAATCAGGCGAACGTGGGCACCGATAAGTGACTCGCCCGCTGTGGACTGCACGCTGCCACTGACGTTATGCAGGACTTGGGCATGGAGAGACAAATGCATCAGCCAAAAGAACGGAATCAGAATGCGAATGGTTTTCATGTCTTTCTGTTTAATATTTCAAGGCAAAGTTAAGGGAGAATAACGTTACAGAAGTGTAAAGTAGTAGGTTTACATTTGTAACTTTGCTGAGTATTCCCTTCATTTATAGTGGAATAAGAATACATGAAACTATGAAAAAAACTTTTTCTCCCTCCATCGCTTGCATATTGTTCTCAATAACGCTATCTTCGCCAATCGAAAAAAGACCATCATGCGAAACTTCCTCACCGTATTGTTCATCCTCATGCTGTCGGGCCTGATTACAGCTTGTACCGATTCGATATCTCACAAGATGTCGCCTCGGCTGGTGCAACTTGACTCGCTGTTGCAACAGCAGACAACGGAATGTTCTCAAAAGGGAGCTTTGGACAGTCTGATGAATGTCTTGCAGCATTTTTCCGAAGACTCCCTATACCTGGAGGCAATGGCTTATTATGACAGTCGGAAGTTGCCGGCCATGCAGGCACGGATTCATTTCCTTTGCGCTCTCAGACATCGCAATGAAAGTAACCCATATGATGCTATGAAAAGTTTTCTTTGGGCTGCTGCCTATGCGCAAGAGGCGGGTGACAAACAGTTGTTGGCACACACCTACCAATATATGGGGCGGAGCTATTACTATGCAAGAATAGATTCCAAAAGCGATTCTCTCTATCACTTGGCCGGACAATTGGCTCAAGAACTGGCCGACACAGCCCTTTGGGTGGAGGCCATCTATACTTGTCTGGATATCCGGAACCGTTCAGCATGGCAGGTGGATCGGGAAAAGATAATGCGTGAGGCCAAGTATGGTATCAAACTGGCCCATGCATCAGGAAACAAGGAATATGAAGCTCGGTTGGCCATGCTCGTGGGAATCATCTGTCAGGGATATGGCCATGATGAAGCGGCAGCTCGGGAAGCGTTGGACTATGGCCGTCAGGCTGAACAACTGGGACTGCTTCATGCCCATTTGCTTGAACTTATGGCCAAGTCTTATGTCGTTTTGGGAAAGCGTGATTCGGCAGCCCTCTATTTCGACAAACTCTATGGAGGCTCCGACTGGAGGGAGAGAGGAGTGCACTACCTGTGGATGAAAGCCCATCAGTCTCCTCGCAACGATCTGCTGCCTGCAGCAGAAGAGGCTTTCCAAAAGGAACGGCAAAAACAGAATTATGAGGGCTTTCTTAGCCGATACAAATATGCTATTGCGGGTATCGTGGCTGTCAGTCTCCTGGGCTTTGGCTTATTGCGTGCCTTTTATAGACGCAGATACCGTCGCCAACGTCTCCTGTTGCTGGAACAACAGGAAAAGGCCGGATTACTGTACAATGCTTTGCATGACAGTATGCTGCAATATGAGAGGGAGGTGGCCGCCCTGCAAGAGAGGCTGGCCGAGCGCGAAGCCCAACTGGAGAGCGACCGACAGATTCTTTCTGCCAAGATAGATACGGCTAATCAGGCTCGTAAATTGTTGGCTAAGGAGGCCTTGGAGCATTCACCGGCCTATACCAAGATGCAACTTATCATTGCCGACTGTCAGTGGAAGGAGAAGAGTGCCAGTCAGCTGGACGAAACTGACTGGCAGGCTTTGTCCGAGGGCGTAAACGCTTGCCGCAACGACATTCTCATGCGCCTTACCGACCACTATGGCCTCACCGACCGTGACGTGCAACTCTGCATCCTGCTGGTGCTTGACCTGCCTGTGACCCACATCGCCTATCTCATGGAATACTCCCGGCCCACCATCTATCGCAACGAACATAACATCCTGAAAAAGATGGGCGAGAAATACGAAAAAGGCAAACTGCGCAATCTGCTGAAGAGCATCTAAGAAATTATCTCATTCTGTTGCGAAGCGTCCACTCTCTTCCATGTTGCCTGAACTGCCTTGGCGGACGGCAGATTTCCGGCCCCAGTTGAACATGTATCTCAATCCGAAAGAGATGCCGAAGTTGCTGTAGACGTTACGCGACACCTGATAGAAGTCGTCACGGAAGGTATCGGTGCGGCGGCTGCCGTCATTGTTGAAGAGGTCGCCCATCATGAGGGTGGCTGTCAGGCGTTGTTTAGGGAAGAGTTTGTTGACATGGAGGTTGCAGTTCGGCCTCTCGATGTGCTTGCCGTACAGCGTCTTGCTGTTTACCAGGGGATAGCTGAGACTGTGGCTGATGCGGAAGTTGGCAGGCAACGTGATGGTGGTCATGTAGCCCACAGACCAATGATTGTTGCTGGTCTTGTCTGCTTCGTAGCTCTCCTTCCGGTAGCTGTAGCTGCTTGAGAACCTAACGTTCAGCCACTTGGCGAACCTGACGGGAATGCTGAGGTGTGCACGGAGATGGAACTCCTCTTTACCGTTGAGACACGTGGAGTAGAGCCGGCCGTCACGATTCTCGGTGATGCCAATGATGCCGTCGTCCGAATAGGAAGCGTATATGTTCAGTGAGTATTTCCTGTAGAAGATGCCGGTCAGGTTGATGGCGTCGTAGTAGAAAGCCTTCAGCGACGGATTGCCCATGCTGTAACTATATTCATTGAGGCGGACGACCAAAGGATTAAGTTCCTCCATGCCGGGACGTACCAGGCTGCGGTCATATCCGATGCTGATGTTATGTCCCTTCTCCTCGTTCAGTGTGTAGCTCAGGCGCACCTCGGGAAAGAAGTCGGTGGAGAGGTTCCTGCTGTTGCGCTCGGGGTTGCTGGAAGAGCGGGGGACGATGCGGGCATGCTCCATGCGGATGCCCAGGTTCATGCTGAACGCCTTGAGAGTAAAGCCATATTTGGCATAGAGGGCGTAGACGTCTTCGGTGTACTTGTAGCGGTCTTGGTAGCTGCCCGTTTCGTCGCACTGCCCGTCGGTCATGGCCAGGTAGTCGGTGTTGCTCTCATTGGTGAACCAGGTGGATTTTGCTCCTAAGGAGAGTTCTCCCGCCAATGGCTCAAAGCGTCGGTTGTAGTCGGCACGCAGGGTGTAGACCCGGTTTTTCCCGTCATTCCAACGGTCAGACCCCGTTTCTTTACCGGAGGCGTAACGGTAGCGCAACCAATCGTTGTCATCCACACGGTTATCCAAACGGTCGGCCTTGATGTCCAGGGTGGCTTGGGAGGCAAATTTGTGGGTGTAGCCGAAGGAGAGGTTACTCTTGTGGTAGCCCCGCCTGTAGTCCGATAGGCCGGAAGCGAGGAGCGCATGGCTGTTATTGGTCAGATTGTGCATGGCGGAAGTTTGCTTCAGGGCTGCCTCGTTGTATTGGAAGAACCCTTCCAATGAGAAGAGGTTGTCGGCATTCAGGTCATAGGAGAGGCCGAGCGTGGCATTCAGGTTCTTGGTGTCACTGTCGCCGCGTGAGTCCACCGTGTGACGATTGTCCGTAGCATAGAAATGAGTTTCGGTGAAACTGCCTGTGTGGCTGTCGCTCTTTGCTCCGTTTATGCTGAAGTAGGTGCCCCACTGCTTGTTGATGCGCCACCTGAGCATGGCATTCATGAGAGGAATGTGCTTGTCTTCACCGTTCATGTAGCTGCCTCCTGCATTCATCATACCTCCGGTCTCGGGGTTGACGGTGGTGATTTTGATGACACTTCTGCCTTTGTTCACAGCATCCTCTTCCACCCCTGAGGCGGTGATGACCTCTATTCGCTTCACGTTCTTGGCATCGAGCGTTTCCAGATAGTTGACCAACTGTTCGCCTCCCAGTTGGAGTTCCCGCCCGTTCAGGTAGATTTTGGAAACGTTGCGCCCGAAGAGTTGCACGCTGTTGTGGGTCGTGTGGGTACCGGGGGTAAGCTTCAGAATCTCGTTTAGGCTCATGCCGCGATAGGACGGGTTCTTGGCAATCTCGGCCACGTAGCCGTTGGGATTATAGGTCATGGTGTGTGCCGTGACTACCACTGTCTCCATCATCTGGCTCTCTTCGTTCAGGCTGATGACCGGTAGGCGGACATCTCCTTTCACTTGCACGCAAGCCCGATAGGAGGTGTAGCCCAAATAAGAAATCTCCAGGTTGTATTCCCCTTGAGGCAACTGGATGGCAAAACTTCCCTTTCCATCGGTGGCCATGCCGTAGGTATCACCAGACTGCTTGACGGAAGTCAGCCGGACATTGGCACCGACAAGCGGTTCACTCATGACACTTTGCACACTGCCGCTGACGATATACACCGCTTGGGCATGGAGCGAAAGAGGGATTGACAAGAGGAGCGTGAACAGGCATGATTTGCCTACCAAGGAAAGGAAAGTTTTCATAATGTACCAGTTCTTAGAATGTTAAACAAATGCTGTTAATTGTTAATAATATTCTGCGTGCCACAATAAGCGCACATAACATAGTATATTCCTTTTGTTTTGTTATACGTTAGTGTGTCCCCCAATCGTTCTCCGCAGGCAATACAAAAGTTTAATTCATCAGGATTTTCGTCTTGATTTACTTTACCGCCTTTAATCTCTTTCATTTCGTTTTCGGACAGTATCTGTCCAAGGTGTTTGTTCGTTTTCATAATGATAAATCTTTTAAATGAAACAATAATAGTCAGGCCCGTACCATTTTAATATGCTGCCACGAAGTTAGTGTGCGAATCAGTTACAGCAGTGTAAAATGAATGATTTTTAGCGTTTTACACTTGTAAAATGAAGTCGTAAGTGACTGATATGTAGTGTGGTGAGTGTATGTGAACAGTAGAAAAAACTCTTATCGCAATCTTTTGTTTGCTTATTCTCTCCAATCTCGTTATCTTTGCCCAACGAAAAAGAGATAGAAATGCGGAAAATCCTTATTCTTCTGATTGCTTTTGTGGCGCTGGCTCTGATTCCGGGCTGTAGCGATTCGCCATCGGTGATGCCGTCCCGACTGGTACAGCTTGACTCGTTGCTGCAACAGGAGCATCTGCAGTGGAACAGCCTTTTCACCGGAGAGAAGAAGGATAGCTTTGTCTGGGTGTTGCATAAGAACAATCTCCCGGCGAAAGAAGATGCCCCTGAATGGCGTCATATAAAGTACACCCAAAGAAGCCCTTTGGACAGCCTGATTACTGCATTGCTCCGTTTCCCCGAAGACTCTTTGCATCATGAGGCTGACCATGCTTACAGAGCCTTGTTGCTGGCCGAAGCCCAAGTGAAGGACTGTATCTATCGCATTGGAGATGCTTATCCAAACTTTACGGATGCTTATGCAGAGTTGGACTCCTTGCTTGACGTGGCAATGGCCTATTACGACCGTCGGAAGCTTCCTTCTATGCAGGCGAGGGTATATTTCCTTGCCGGCTTCAGACAGCGCATCAGGTATGGTGCCAGTGGGGCAGTCCGCTACTTTCTCCAGGCTGCCGAATGTGCCCGCGAGACGGGCGACAAGAGGTTGCTCGTGCAAAGCTATAAATATATGGCTAAGGAGTATGGGCATGCCGAGGTCAATGTCAAGTGTGACTCCCTTTACAATCTGGTCGAACAGTTGGCTCAAGAACTGGGCGATACGACCCTTTGGATGGAAGCCATTTATACCCTGCAGGAGGTGCAACAGCGTTTGGCCTGGTCCTGGAACTCAGCAGAGATGTTGCAGCGGGCAACTCAAGGGCTGGAACTGGCCCGCGCTTCGGGTAATGAAAACTATGAGGCGCATTTTGCTTTGTTGAAGGGAGAACTTTATCTGAATTATTGCAGGGATGCAGGTGCTAAGCAGGAGGCGTTGCGCTGTGGCAGGCAAGCCGAACAACTGGGATTGCAGCATGGGCGTTTGCTTGAACTGATGGCCCGCTCCTATGTCGCTTTGGGAGAATATGATTCGGCGGCTGTCTATTTTGACCGGCTTTATGGCGGTCCTGACTGGCGGATAAAAGGGGTGCGTATCTACAAAAAAGGCTCCTATTCGAACGGACAGAACTATCAAGTGGCGGCAGTGGAAGAGGCTTTCCTGAAGGAACGGCAGAAACAGAATTACGAAGGCTTCCTGATTCGCTACAAGTATGCCATTGTGGGGATTGTGTTGTTCAGTCTGTTGGTGCTCTCCCTGCTGCGTCTCTTTTATCGCTACAAATACCATCGTCAGCGGGCTTTGCTGTTGGAACAGCAGGGACAAGCAAGGCTTTATTATGACACCCTGCAGGAGAGTCTGCAACAGAAGGAACGTGAGATAACCCTACTGCAGGCGCAGTTGGCGGAGCGTGATGCCCAAGTGGAGAGTGCCCGTCAGGCTCTTTCCTCCAGGTTGGACATGGCCCATCAGGCCCGTGCGTTATTGGCCAAGGAGGCCCTGGAACATTCACCGGCCTATACCAAAATGCAACTTATCATTGCCGACTGCCGTTGGAAGGAAGCGAGTGACAGCCGGATGGACGAGACCGACTGGCAGACACTGGCCGAGGGCGTGAATGCCTGCCGCAACAACATCCTCACGCGGCTTGCCGACCACTATGGACTTACCGACCGTGAGATGCACCTTTGCATACTGTTGCTGCTTGATGTCCCGGTGAGTCACATCGCCTATCTCATGGAGTATTCCCGCCCCATCGTCTATCGTGACGAGCGCGGCATCCTGACAAAGATGGGCGAGAAATACGAAAAAGGCAAACTGCGCAATCTGCTGAAGAGCATCTGAAGACTCTTCCACCAACCTGTCAGCTTTTTCATAAATAATGCGAATTAGGGTGGAGTTCTTAATATAATTCATATATTTGTTTGATATTTCTCTCAAACAGAACGATTATGAGAATTAACCGACAGCTTTTTAATATTCTTTTATTGATGGTGACCATGATTAAAACCGTTAACCTTTATGCGCAGAAGGAGCCGGAAAAGAACTATGAAGCCCTGTGGCAATCAGTGGAAATAGCCTTAATGGACAACACTCCTCGTACAGCCGCGAGAACAACTCAAAAGATAATCCGGAAGGCCGAGAAGGAACGCCATGTCGGACAGTTGCTGAAGGCAACACTCTGTTACCACAAGTTCAGGGAACATCTGGAACCAGAACTTTTCTACACCCATCTGAAGGAACTGGAAGAATGGGCAGCACGTGAGGAACGTCCCGTGGAGAAGGCCATTTTGCACTCTTTGTTGCTGGACGAATATACCGACTTCATGGCGAACAACTTGTGGGAACTACGAAAACGGACGCCTATTCAAACCGATGAACGCCCCGATGACCTTCGTGAGTGGGACCTGCAGATGTTTATAGCCAAGATTGACGAACATTGTGGAGCCTCACTGCAAGCGGACGACCTGCTGATGAAGACCCCTTCGCACGGCTATATCCCCTTCGTGGAACAGGAGGAGGGCAGTGCCTACTATGGCCACGACCTCTATCACCTGTTGGTATCGCAGGCCATCAATTCCTATCATCGCTTGGAACCCGTTGAGGATGAAAAGTCCTTTAAGGAACGTATTGCCGGGCTATATGAGGAGCGGATAACCCGTTACAGCAACCGACCGGGCATGGAAGATGCTGTGATTCTCTCTTCGATACCCTATATAGACTGGAAATTTATGGAAGAAGAGGAAGAAGCACAGGCAGACCATCCCTATCTGAAAGAACTGGACAACCTGATAGCCCGCTATGGTCATCGGCCCATGTGTGCGGAGGTCTATATAAGTAAGATAAAGTACCTGAAAGAGAATGAACAGCCGGCTTTGGCTCTGCGCCTCTGCGGAGAGGCTATCAGGCGCTATCCATCCTTCAAGAGGATAAACCTATTGAAAAACCTGCGCAGCAGCATACTGCATCCCTCGTTGGAGGTACGGGTATGCAATTTTGCTTATCCCGGTACAACAGTGGAGATGGAGGTGAAATACAAGAACCTGAAGGGATTTACCCTGCAGCTCTATGCCATAGATGAGGCCTGTTTCCCCGTGACTCATGACGTTTCGGATGAAGCCTATCTGAAGAAGCATGGCCGTCTCCTTTCCAAGACCCACTATCCGTTAGTGCCCCAATCGCGTATAGGCGTGGTCGATGAGAATCTGCCATATATCCCAAACGATACGACCCTGCATTTCCAAGTGCCCGAAGAGACGGGGATTTTTCTCTTGCGCCTGCAGCCTGACCGGGTGAAAGGGGAGAGTAAAAACGTATTCCTCGCTTCCACACGCTTCAAGGTGCTGAAACTGTTGACGGGCAAACGACAGGAGTTTACCATCCTGGATGCTCTCACGGGGCATCCGGTGGAGGGCGCTTCCCTCTTTTTCTATGACAAACATCAGAAGCCGGAGAAAGTAGGGATGAGCGATGCCGGGGGCCGGATTGTGGTGTCGTTAGACAAGGACTACACCTCTTACGCGGTGAGGAAAGGACAGGACATGGCCATGCCGCTTCAGCGTGACTATTTGGTGTGGAGTAGAGGCGTATCAGAGGAGAAACCTACAGAGCGTCTGACCCTGCTCACTGACCGCTCGCTCTATCGTCCGGGGCAGACTGTCTTTCTGAAGGGGGTGGCCTATCGTCAGAAGGGAGATGAGGCTCAGGTGTTGGAGCAGGCCAGCTATGTCTTGGTGATGCAGGATGCTGGAAACAAGGAGATATCCCGCCAGACGGTGACTACTAACGACTTCGGTTCCTTTACGGCTGAGTTCGTATTGCCTTCCTCCTGCCTGAACGGCCGTTTCCGAATCTATGTGTTGGAGAATCGTTCATCCCGGGTGGATTTCCGGGTGGAGGCCTACAAACGGCCGACGTTTGAAGTCGTTTTCCATCCGCTCACTACAGCTTACAAATTGGGTGAGCAGGTGACGTTGCGTGGCCATGTCAAGGCTTACAACGGTATGAGTGTGCAACACGTACCCGTAGCCTGCCGGGTGAGTGAGAGTGCTTACCGGTATAGTCAGGCAACATCGCTTCTGACGGACACGGTGATGACTGATGAGCAGGGGAACTTTGCCTTGCCTCTTTCCTTACAGTCTCAGCAGGAAGATTGGAGGACATGGTTTACGGTAGAGGCCGTGGTGACCAGTGAGACCGGAGAGACCCGTACAAGCGAAATGACCGTCCAAGCCGGCGAACGGGCTTTCTCTATGACAGACAATATGGCATCTCACTACTGCAAGGAGGAGATACCGGAATTTACTCTATGCGTGAAGAATGCCAATGGAGAACAGCCTGATGGAGTGACGGTCACCTACCGACTCTATCATATAGAGAACGATGGGAAGAATGCCACGGACCATCCCCAGGAAGAGCTGGTCATGGAGGGTACTTTCACCCCGAACCTTCCAACGAAGTTTCATGACTGGTGTGCACTTCCCTCCGGAGAATATGTTGTGCGCTTCTCCGCATGTGACACGTTGGGACATGATGAGGCCGAACTTTCAGAGGAGGGTCATCGCTTCCTGCTCTTCTCCAAGGCCGACCAACATCTCTCTACCTTCCGTCCTTTCCTTTGCCATGTGGAAAACGATAGCTTTGATGTCGGGCGGCCGGCTACCATCTTCTACGGTGTTTCCCATGAAGATACCTATGTCATGTGGCATCTGTTTGCCGGTGGCGAGCGTGTGGAAAATCGGGTACTCCGGTTGAACAATACCCTTACACGGCTGGAGATTCCCTATAGGGAAGAGTATGGCGATGAGGCTCTTCTGCTGCTGGTCTTCGTCAAGGAAGGAGAGGAGCATGAAGCCGTGATACGCATGACGCGTCCCCAGCTCCAACAGACGTTGGACATGAAGTGGGAGGCCTTTCGCGACCGTTTGCAACCGGGACAGCAGGAGGAGTGGCGGTTGGTGGTGAAGGACATGCAGAACCGTCCTGCTGTAGCCGAATTGCTGGCCACCATGTATGACGCCTCGTTGGATGCGATATACCGTACCCATCAACAGCTGAAACTCTATACCTGGCGTCCCCGCTTTGTCCCAGACAAACATTGGAGCCGGCAGGAGAAGCAGTACTTCAGAGTCTTCTTCCCGTTGAAGAAGTTGAAAGAATTCTATTGGTTGTACGACCATTTCCATTCCCCCTGGTCAGGGCTTAACGCGATATTTGAAATTGCAGACTATGACCTTACAGCTTCTCCAATGAGGGCGGCCAAAGGTACGTTCCCGATGGCCAGTCGGACAGTATCTGCCCAAGCGGCGATTACAGAGAACGGCATGGAAGAGGAGGAGAGTGGGGAGGCTGTTGCGGAATCCGTAGGTCAGCTGCGCACCAACTTTTCCGAGACAGCCTTCTTCTATCCTCAGTTGCGCACCGACGAGCAGGGTGGGGTGGTCTTCAGTTTCACCATGCCCCAGAGCCTGACCCAATGGAACTTCCGGGCCTATGCCCACACCCGACAGATGGAGACCGGACGCCTGGATGCTACAGTCACCACCTCCAAAGAGTTTATGCTGACTCCCCAACTGCCGCGCTTCTTCCGCACGGGTGACAAGGTGCAGCTCTCAGCCATGATAGCCAATCTTTCGGACCGACCGATACAGGGAACGGCCCATCTGACACTCTTTGACCCCCTGACGGAGAAGCGTATACTTACCCGCAAGCAACAGTTTGCCCTTGAGGCCGGAGCTACGATGGCCGTCAGTTTCACGCCGGACATCACCGTAGACGGAAAGCATGACCTGCTGGGTGTACGTATGGTGGCTGATGGCGATACCTTCAGCGATGGCGAACAACATCTGCTTCCGGTGCTCGACAACCGTATGTGGCTTACGGAGACACTCCCCATCTCTCTCCGTGAAGCCGGTAAGTACACCTATACCTTGGACACCCTTTTCAACCGCAACAACCGTCAGGCTACACAACGCCGTCTTACGGTGGAGTTCACGGGCAATCCTGCCTGGGAGGCTCTCTTGTCGCTGCCTGACCTTACAGCCCCGACGAACGACAATGCCATCTCCTGGGCTACGGCCTTCTGTGCCAATGCCCTGGCCGGTCATGTGGCCAACAGTCAGCCACGCATCAAGCAGATGGTAGAGGCATGGAAACTGCTGGCCGCTGCTGAAAAGAAGAGTGTCTTTGCCGCCCCTCTGCAGCAAAATGAAGAATTGAAGGAGATGCTCTTGGAAGAGTCCCCCTGGCTATTGGACGCTGTGACAGATGCCGACAGGCGGACTGCCGTCATCAACCTGTTCGATAGCAACCGCCTGACCGACCGCACCTATTCGGCCCTTAACAAGCTGAAGCAACTGCAACGTTCAGATGGTTCCTGGAGCTGGTATAAAGGTATGGACGGCAGTTATTCCGTCACAACCTATATCATGGCACTTCTGTTGCGTTATCACCAGCTGACCGCTTGCTCATTGCCTGCCGAGGCGCTTGACATGGAGCGTAAGGGCATGAACTGGCTGCACCGGAAAGCCGTTGAGGATTATCAGCAGATACTTCGGGCCGAAGAGAAAGAGCAAAAGGAATATATCCCCTCCGGCTTGATTCTGGACTACCTCTATCTGGTTGCTTTGGATGGCGGTAAGGTGCCCGATGAGTGTAGCAAAGCCTACGACTTCTTCCTGAACAGGGTGGAGAAAGTGTTGCCGACAGCTTCCATACAAGAGATAGCGACGTGTGCCGTGGTCTTGCTGAAGGCCGGCCGTATCGGACAGGCCGAGAAGTTCCTGAACTCATTGCGTGAACATCTGGTGCAGGAGGATGGACAAGGGGCACACTTCGCCTTCCTGGATACACCCTACCGTTGGGGGATGATGCCCATCCCTATCCATGTCTCGGCAATGGAAGCACTGGCCATGGCTGGTGGTGAGGAGAACGACCGTCTGCTGGAAGAGATGAAGGTGTGGCTGCTGATGCAGAAGCAGACCACTTCCTGGGACTCTCCTGTGGCCACGGCCGATGCTGTCTATGCCCTGCTGTGTCGTGGCGAGGAGTGGCTGGCGCACGAGGGTGACGTAGACATCAAGCTGGGACGCAGGGTGCTGAAGACAACCGCTTCGGAGGCCTTGCCCGGCGTGAACTATGTGAAGGCTGCTTTCACGGAGGGGGATGCCGCGCTGAAGGTTAGCCGTATGACGGTAGAGAAACATGACGAGGGCCTCTCTTGGGGAGCCGTCTATGCCCAATACCTTACGCCCATAACCGAGGTTCACAGTGGGGGAAACGGTCTGCGGGTGGAGAAGCAGCTCTATGTGGAACGCCTTGATGAACGGGGCGTCAGAAGCCTGCAACCCCTGAGCGTAGCCGCTCCCGTCCGGGTAGGCGACAAGGTGGTCTGCCGTCTGGTGCTGAACGTGGAACGTGCCATCGACTTCGTTTGTCTGAAGGATCGTCGTGCCGCTTGCCTCGACCCCGTGGGGCAACTCTCCGGCTATCGCTGGTCAAGGGGAATAGGTTACTATGTGGAACCGGAAGATGCCTCTACCAACTTCTTCTTTGATGCTTTGGGGGCCGGCGTCTATGTGCTGGAGTACAGCAGCCGCGTTTCGCTCAAGGGCACCTATGAGAGCGGTGTCGCCACCCTGCAGTCGGCCTATGCTCCTGCCTATGCCGGCCATTCAACGGACGGAACGCTGGTGGTGGAGTAAGCGGCCGTCCATTCAAGGCAACAGACTTCTTGGCAGTGGCGGGAACCCCTATTGATGCAGAGTTTCCTCCGCTATCTTTGCAACTCTCGGCTAAAAGAGTTACTTTTGCCGCAACAAACTTGAAATACCCAGAAGAAGAGAATGAAGAGGACTATCGTTACCCTATATATGCTGTCGGCCGTAGGTGCGGCCATGGCGCAGGCACGCTTCAGTGCCAATACCGAGAACTACAGCTTCGGACAGATTGAGTGGAAGCATCCCGTGACGGCCAACTTTGTCGTGACCAATACGGGCGACCGTCCGTTAGTGATGAGTGATGTGGAGCCAGACTGTGCCTGTACGGCCGTCCAATGGACGCAAGACCCCATTGCACCGGGAGAGAAAGGGACGCTCAGCGTAACCTTTGATGCCGAGGCACTGGGACACTTCCAGAAGTCGGTGACCATCTTCACTAATGCAGCCACCCATCCCATCTACTTGAAGATAAGCGGTGAGGTGGTGCGTGAAATCAAGGACTTCAGCAAGACCCATCCCTATGAGATAGGCGGCATCCGGTTAGACCGGAATGAGATAGAGTTTCCCGACGTGCAGCGTGGCGAGCGTCCCGTCTTGCAGGTGGGCGTGGCCAACATGTCGGGACAGCCCTATGAACCGGTGCTGATGCACATGCCGTTCTATGTGGAGATGAAGAGTGAACCGCAGGTGTTGCAACAGGGCGAAAAGGGAGTCATCACGCTGACTCTGAACACCGACCGTCTGACGGACTTCGGCCTGACGCAATCTTCCGTCTACCTTTCGCGCTTCACGGGCGATAAGGTGGGCGAGGAGAATGAGTTGCCGCTGTCGGCCGTGCTGTTGCCCGACTTCTCGGGTCTGACGGAGAATGAACGCCTGAATGCACCGGCTGTCTCCCTCTCCATGAAGGATGTGGACATGAGCGTCGCACTGGCCAAAAAGAACAAGGCCCGGCAGGACATCATACTGACCAATACCGGACGCTCGCCCCTTCAAATCAATAAGTTGCAGGTGTTCCATCGTGCTGTGGGCGTCAGCCTGAAGAAGAGCGTGCTGCAACCGGGTGAGAGCACCCGTCTGCGCGTTACGGTGGACAAGCGTAACATCACTAAACAACGCCGCCACCTGCGCCTGCTCATGATTACCAATGACCCCAAGCAGCCGAAGATGGTGGTTAATATCAAGTTATGACTTATTTCCTGAACCTCACTTGACCCAATTGCCGGTCATCCAGTTGCTGGCGGCCTTTACTTCGGCAAACGAGGCGAAGGAGAGGCTCGCGTCTACGCTGTTGCCGTCGGCCGTGAAGTTGTCGTTGGTGTAGATGCCTGTTGTTTATATTCACCTGAGTACCGCGCAAGTATTGTTTGTCGCAATATGTACGTTTTTCCATTGTATTGTACATCTTTTCATTGTATATACTACTTTTCTCTTCCGATATTTGCAGTGTGGAAAACCAACCCGACAATTCGTATTAAGTCGTGCGATGAAAAAAACATATCCGTTTAGTGCTTGATTTAACAAAATAATGTGATTGCTATGAGAATACTTTTTATTGTACTTTCAATCTTCCTGTCTTTGGGTGTATTTGCCCAAGAGGGCTTGATACTGCATTACGACTTCAAAAATGACAAAGGTAGTGTGGTGAGTGATAAAACGGGTTCGCATTTTGATGGGACTCTGAAAGGTTGTGCTGTATTGGAAGACGGTTGTGTCTATTTAGGTAATGAAGACGGATATATTGATTTAGGAAAAGGGATAGGCGGAAAAATACAACAATTGCGTCAGTTTACCATTGCTGTAAGATATAAGGTCGATGCTGAAGCCTCCCTTAAGGGACAAGGCTATTTCCTTTGGGCATTCTCAACTCTTCCGCTCAATACGCAGACAGAGGGCCGTTACCAAGCCTATAAATTGAATGTACAACGAAGTGAGAACTCTATCGGTGGATGGAAAAATGAAACATTGATGGATATAGGCAAACCCTCTGAAAAAGGGAATTGGCAATATGTGGTTTATACGCAAAATGATGAGGAAGGTCGACTTTTTTTGAATGGTAAGTTGGTGGCATTCAATAATCAAATGTTTACCATGGCCGAAACATTTCCTCAGGAAGCGCCTATATATAATTGGATGGGACGTGCACCGTTCAAAGGGGATTCTTACCTGAAGGGTACGCGTATCAGTGATGTACGTATGTATGATACGGCTTTGACGGAAAAAGAAGTTCGTGAACTTTACAATGAATTGCAATTGGGCGATTTGTCGCGCCACAATTTTATGTATACCGGTCAGTCTAAGAACCGCCGCATCTATAAAATAGAGAGTGGTGAAATAACTTGGAAGTACGACAATACTCAAGGAAAAGGGGAAATCAGCGATGCAGTATTAATGGACGATGGACATATCTTGATAGCCGATCAGTATGGCATAGCCGAGTTGGATGAACATGGCGTTGAGGTTTGGCGTTCGTATGCTCCGAAAGGCACCGAAATACATACCATCCAACCCATAGGAAAGAATCATGTGGTGTATGTGCTGAATGCCAAGCCAGCCAAAGTGGTGGTCATGAAAATATCCAATCAAAAGATTGTACATGAATTTGTGTTGCCTTGTGACGAAAAGGGAAGTGTACATGGGCAGTTCCGTAATGCACGTCTCACCAGCAAAGGAACTCTTCTGGTATCTAATATGGCCATGGGGTTTGTTGCTGAATATAATTATAGAGGAAAAGAATTGAATCGTTGGGAACTTTTTGGACCATGGTCTGCTTCGGAGTTACCTAATGGAAATATCCTTATGGTAGGTCGTAAGGGACCGGTCAAGGAGATTAATCGCGATGGTGTCGTAGTATGGGAGATCAATGCGGTAGATTATGGATTGACAAATCCACAAAAAGCTTATCGTTTGGCCAATGGTAATACGGTCATCACCAATTGGTTCAATGAGTGGAACAAGAGGGATGTAACCCAATTCAATCCTTCGCGTGCTCCGTTGCAGATGATTGAAATCACTCCTGATGGATATGTGGCTTGGCAACTTGCATCTTGGAAAGACGAACGTAATATAGGACCGGCTACCACCTTTCAATTGTTGAGTGAACCTGTTGTCCGTGAAAAGTTGCGGTTTGGGAAGTATAAATAGCAAAACATAAATCTTAAACAACCATGAAAAATACAGTAATAGTCTTATTGTCTTTGTTTCTCTTTAGTTCGTGTGCGGAGAATCAAAACGTGAATGGGAAAAAAGAGCTGGCTCCCATTCCTCACCTTGAGAAACGGGGGGATGTAACCCAACTCATTGTAGAAGGGAAGCCATATTTGGCATTGGCTCTGGAGTTGACCAATTCGGCTGCTTCAAGCCGTGAATACATGAAACCCTATTGGTCTCAGTTGAAGAAATCGGGAGTTAATACGGTATTGGCTGTAGTCTCTTGGGAAATGATTGAACCCGAAGAAGGTAAGTTCAATTTTAAAGTGGTAGACGAACTCCTGGAAGACGCTCGTGCTCATGATTTGAAATTGGCATTGTTATGGTTCGGTAGCTGGAAGAACGGGTATACCAGCTATACTCCCAAATGGGTAAAGAAAGATACCGGTCGTTTCCCCTTGGCTTTGACCAAAGATGGTAAGCCTTTGTCTATCCTTACCACCTTGTCGAAAAACAGTTGGGAAGCCGATGCCAAGGCTTATGGTGAACTGATGAAGCATATAGCCGAAGTTGATCGGGAAGCACAGACCGTTGTTATGATGCAAGTGAACAATGAAGTGGGTTTACACGGATATACCCGCGATTATCATCCCAAAGCCGTAAAAGCGTTCAATGGCCCTGTACCTCAGGCATTGATTGATTATCTGATCAAGAACAAGGAACAATTGTTGTCCGAAACCCGTGTGGCTTGGGAAAAACAAGGATGCAAGACTACCGGAACCTGGGAAGAAGTGTTTGGTAAAGGCGACTATACCGATGAAATGTTTATGGCTTGGCATTACGCTCATTATATGAATGCCATTGCACAGGCGGGTAAAGATGTTTACCCCATACCCACTTTTGTGAATGCATGGATTGTACAACCAGAAGACCTGCATCCGGGCAATTATCCGTCGGGAGGTCCGCAAGCGCAGAATCATGACATTTGGCGTGCAGCCGCACCTGCTATTGATATTCTTTCACCGGATATTTATTTGACCGATTATCCTACTATCATCGAGAAGTATGCCCGTGCCGGCAATCCGGTGTTTGTTCCTGAATCTCGTGCGGGGCAGGGAGGAGCGGCTAATGCAGCTTATACCATCGGTCAGATGGGTGGTATTGGCTATTCTCCGTTTGGTGTAGAGAGAACGATTGCTTCTTCGGCCAATGAAACTTTCTGTCAGTTCTATCAATTGGCAGGTAGTGTGGCTCCTTTAATATTGGAGGCACAGGCCAGAGGAACCATCTCGGCTACTTGGGTAAAAGCACATAATCCTACTCGCTTGAAAGATGAAGTAGTTATGGGAGACTATAAATTGGTTTACGAACTTGTATCGAGTGGCCAGCGCAAGGGTGGTGCTCCTCAACGTCTGGGCGGTACTTATGCTCCCGATGCACAAGGCTATGCCATAGCCATTCAATTGCTCAATGATACCTTCTTATTCTTGGGTTCCAATATTCGTGTGCAATTTTTGCCGGCCGATGGTAAGGGTGTGGTAGGTTTGGCCAAGACCACTGAAGGACATTTTGAAAATGGAGAATGGATAGAAGGCCGTTGGCTCAATGGCGATGATATCCAGTTGCGATATGATCTTCTTTCTGCTGCTGATGAAGGTTTCTCCGGACAAGGACTGGATTTCGGAGAGTCTGTTCCTAAGTTTATTAAAGTTGAACTCTATAAATATTGATTTATGAAGGCTATGAAGAAAGTGTTCAAACTCGTAGGAGGCATATTGTTGGGTATTCTTGTGTCGGAAAACCTAATGGCCCAGGTTCCCGAAATTCAAGTGACCGAGCCCGGCTTCAAGGTCTTCCAGTTCCCCAAGAATCAGATACCCCGTATTGATGGCTCGTTCGAGGATTGGGAACTTGTGTCTGACAGCTATGTGGTGCCCATCGAAGAAATGTGGGATGATAGCCGGAAACACCAAGGTATTAATAAGTCTACCCTTGATATAAAAGTGAAGGTAGGTTGGGTGGAAGGATTGAACCGCCTGTATTTCTACTATGAAGCGTATGACAATTATTGGGATTTCAATACGTTGGGTTTGCGCAATGATACTTACGAAATCGTGGTGGATGCCGATCTCTCGGGTGGTCCTCACATTGAGCGTTTCCGTCACAATCAAGAAGCATTGTCTTCGTTTGATTCTTATTTTGCCCATCAGAATGTACATGCCCAGAACTATCATATCATGACACCGCCCACCGAGGGGAAATCATGGACCATGGTGTGGGGCCCTCAGCAATGGCTGAAGGAACTTCCGTATGCCAACTATGCGTACGATTTTAACTTCAAACATGCTGAAGGAGGCGTGTTGAAGATGGAATTCTACATCACCCCGTTCGATTATGCCAGTCCTGATGGCGGTCCTGCAGCCTCTTCTGAAAGCAAACTCTACGAAGGCAAGAAGATAGGACTGTGCTGGGCGGTTATCGACTACGATGGTGGCAAGGGCAACAATGGTTTCTGGAATCTTTCCAAACACCATAAAATGTATGGCGATGCCTCCATGCAACGCTTGTTTACACTCATGCCTTTGGAGAAACAGTTCTGCAAACCTATTGAAGCCAAGTGGACACATACCAACATCAAGGGCACTCGTAAGGTCGTTTTCCAGGATAAGAGCTATGGTAACATCACCTCCTGGCATTGGGACTTTGGCGATGGAACCACCTCGACAGAGCAGAACCCCATTCATATTTATCAGAAGGACGGTGTGCACTATACCGTTACTCTTACCGTTTCGGGGCCTGAGGGTGAGTCGAAATGTTGCAAGATATGGGATGTGCAGGTTTACGACAGAAACAAACCCAATGGAGATTTTGATTAAGAACCTGTTTTGAATTTATTCAGCTTTTTCATAAGGAGTCTTTTGAGATATATTTAAAAATAGAATGGATATGAAAAGAATACTATCTTTTGTGGCATTATTGTTTAGTGCCATTACACTTTCGTTGGCGCAGAGTGCTCCTAAAACCATCAAGTTGTTACCTCCTACCTACGATGAAGGCATGACATTGATGCAGGCATTGAAGAACCGTAGATCTTCTAAGGGCTTTACCGAAAAGGAAATATCGTTGCAGGATATTTCGAATATGATGTGGGCAGCATTGGGTGTGAATCGCCTCGATGGAAAACGTACAGCCCCAACCGGCTCCAACCGTCAGGAAATAGAACTTTATGCCTTCTTCAAGAGCGGTGCCTATTATTATAATTATAAGGACCATACCCTTGAACTCTTGGCCGAGGGTGACCATCGGGCCATAACCGGTAGAGCCGATGCGCAGAAAGCATACCTTAACTTGTTGTTCATAGCCGATACTGAAAAGACAGGCCCTGGCCATCGTCCCGGTGATGCCAATACGGTATCTTATGTAAACGTAGGCTATGTGTCTCAAAATGTGTATCTCTATTGTGCGAATGCCGGTATAGGCAGTCGTGCACGGGGTGGATGGAACCAACAGAAGGTAGTCGAGACTTTGGGTTTGAAAGAAACCATGATTGTGGTATTAGGTCAAACAGTAGGATATTGTGAGTGACATGAAGAAGATTTTAGTATCATGTATAGGCTGCTTTTTTATGTTTGTAGCTGTGTCCTGATGGAACCCATACCGATGATTATGGAGGTTATCTCTATCCACTCTGCATAGCCAAGGGTATTAAAGAAAACAAACTTCTCTTGTCATCCTATCTTGTAAAAGATTTGATTGATATCGGCCCCAAGAACCCTTTGCCTCGCTATCAGGATTCTACAGTACGTATTGAATAATGGGTAGCTTCATTACTTTTACGCTTCTGTTGCAAAAATGTTGCACGCTTCGGGTCGCCGTTCCAATAAAAAAGCGTACTTTTGGAGGCGTGAAAGGAATATGTCGCATACACATTATTTATATAAGTATATCATGAAGAAAGTATTGCTTTTATCCGTCTTGGCCCTTCTTGCTTCGGCAGTGATGGCCCAGCAAGAGACCTTTAAGTTCCGTGTCACCCTGAAGGACAAGGGTGAAACCACCTACTCCCTGAAACGTCCCGCGAAGTTCCTCTCCAAAGCAGCCTTGGAGCGTCGCAAACGCCAGGACCTGCCGGTAGACTCTACGGACCTGCCCGTATGCCAAAGCTACGTGCAGCGGATTGCCGCTACGGGTGTGCGCATCGTGGTGCAGGGCAAGTGGAACAACTTTGTAACCGTGGCCACCAACGACTCCCTGCTGGCCGGAGAGATAGCCGCCTTGCCCTTCGTGAAGGAGGTGGAGCAGGTGTGGAAGCGTCCTGCAGACGGCAGATACAAGTCCGACCGTCGCACTCCCCTGGAGAACAGGGTGCTGCTCCATCCCGACAGCCTTTATGGCACGGCTGTGACCCAGATTCAGCTGAGCAACGCCCACAAGCTGCACGAGGCCGGCTTCAGGGGGCAGGGCATGACGATAGGCGTGATAGACGCCGGCTTCCACAACGTGGATTCCATCCTCTCCATGCAGAACATCCGCATCCTGGGCACGCGCGACTTTGTATGCCCCGAAGAGGCCGACATCTATGCCGAGAGCGACCACGGACTGGGTGTACTCTCCTGCATCGGCATGAACCGTCCCAACGAGATGGTGGGTACGGCACCCGAAGCCTCCTTCTGGTTGCTGAGAAGCGAAGACGAATATAGCGAGAACCTGGTGGAACAGGACTACTGGTGTGCAGCCGTAGAGTTTGCCGACAGTGTAGGCGTGGACGTGCTGAACACCTCTCTGGGTTACTATGAGTTCGACGACAAGAGCAAGAACTATGAGTTCCGTCACCTGGACGGCCACTATGCCCTGATGTCGCGCCAGGCCTCCCTCATTGCCGACAAGGGTATGTTGCTGGTGTGCAGTGCCGGCAATGCAGGCATGGGACCGTGGAAGAAGATAACCCCTCCGGGCGATGCCGATAATGTGGTGACGGTGGGTGCCGTGGCACGCAACGGCCGTCTGGCTCCCTTCTCCTCCATCGGCAATACGGCCGACGGCCGTGTGAAACCCGACGTGGTAGCCGTGGGCCTTGCCTCCTCCGTGGTGCGCGCCAATGGCAACCAGGGCTATGCCAGCGGAACCTCCTTCTCCTCCCCCATCATGTGTGGCATGGTGGCCTGCCTGTGGCAGGCCTGTCCCAAGCTGACGGCCAAGGAAATCATTGAACTCGTGCGCCGCAGCGGCAACCGGGCCGAATATCCCGACAATATTTACGGTTATGGCATTCCCGACATGTGGAAAGCCTATGAGATGAGCAAGGAATAACCTGTGTGATGTCCTGCCATGGAGCCGATGACCCTACAGGAACTCAATACCCTCGTGCGGGGCTGCCTGGAGCAGTGCCTGCCCGAGGCTTATTGGATTCAGGCCGAGACGAGCGACGTGCGCACCAACAGCACGGGACACTGCTACCTGGAGTTCGTTCAGAAAGATGCCCGCAGCAACAACCTGCTGGCGCGGGCACGGGGCAACATATGGGCCAACGTCTTCCGCATCCTGAAGCCCTACTTTGAGCGGGAGACCGGACAGGCGTTTGCCTCGGGACTGAAGGTGCTGGTGCAGGTAAGCGTGAACTTCCATGAACTTTACGGCTACAGCCTGACGGTGCACGACATAGACCCCACCTACACCCTGGGCGACCTGGCCCAGCGTCGGCGCGAGATTCTCCGCCAGTTGGAGGAGGAGGGCGTGCTCACCCTGAACAAGGAACTGGACTTCCCCGTGCTGCCCCGGCGGGTGGCCGTCATCTCTTCGGCCACGGCGGCCGGATATGGCGACTTCTGCGACCAGCTGCACAACCATCCGCGCGGCTACGCTTTCCACACCGAACTGTTTCCCGCCCTCATGCAGGGCGAGCGGGTGGAGGAGAGCATTCTCGATGCCCTGGACCGGATAAACAGACGCTTGCAGGAGTTCGACGTGGTGGTCATCATCCGCGGCGGAGGGGCTGCGAGCGACCTCTCGGGATTCGATACCTATCTGCTGGCGGCAGCCTGTGCCCAGTTCCCCCTGCCCATCATCACCGGCATTGGTCATGAACGCGACGACACGGTGCTGGACTGTGTGGCCCACACCCGCGTGAAGACCCCTACGGCTGCGGCCGAATACCTCATTGCCCGTATGGACGAGGCGGCCGACCACTTAGAGGACCTCTCCCGACGCCTGCACGAAGGGGTAGCCAGGCTGATGCAGCGCGAGCGTCAGCGACAGGAACAGCTGGTGCGCCGCTTAGAGAGCAGTGTGCGCCATCGTCTGCTGGCTGAGGAGCGTCGCCTCTCGGCCCTGCGCCACCGTGTGCCGGTGGCTTCCTACCAGTGCCTCTCGGCCTCGCGCCTGCAGTTCTCCCGATGGCAGGGGCGGCTGCAACAGAGCGTGGCGGCCCTGCTGGCCCGGGAACGCCATCGCCTGGAACTCATGAAACAGCGTGTGTCCGATGCCTCACCCGACAAGTTGCTGGCACGCGGCTACAGCCTCACGCTGAAGGACGGGCGGGCCGTGACGGATGCCTCACGCCTGAAGCCCGGAGACGAAATCGTGACGCGCCTGCACCGGGGCAGCATCACCTCAACGGTAAAATAAACACCAATCATATGGCAAAGAAGAAAGAAACCTATTCCCAGGCCATGGCCCGCCTGGAAGAAATCGTCCGCCTGATAGATAGCAACGGACTGGAGATAGACGCGCTGGCCGAAAAGATTAAGGAGGCTAACGAAATCATGGCGTTTTGCAGTGAGAAACTGACAAAAGCGGACGAGGAGATTGAAAAATTACTCTCCAAGCAACAAGAAAGTGAAGAATAAAGCGTACTTTTGTGGCAAAATCACAAGAACCATTAAAAGAACCATAACGTATAACAGAAGATATGAAAGAACTGGATTGGAGCAATCTGTCCTTCGGATACATGAAGACAGACTACAACGTGAGAATTTATCACCGCAACGGTGCATGGGGCGAAATGGAAGTGTGCAGTGAGGAGACCATCCCCCTGCATATGGCTGCCACGTCGCTCCACTATGGTCAGGAAGCCTTCGAAGGCTTGAAAGCCTTCCGGGGCAAGGACGGCAAGGTTCGCATCTTCCGACTGGAGGAGAATGCCGCCCGCTTGCAGTCCACCTGTCGGGGTATTCTCATGCCCGAACTCCCCACGGAGCGTTTCCGCGAGGCTGTAATCCGTGTGGTGAAGCTGAACGAACGCTTCATCCCCCCCTATGAGAGCGGAGCGTCGCTCTACATCCGTCCGCTGCTCATCGGCACAGGCCCGCAGGTGGGCGTGAAGCCTGCAGGCGAATACCTCTTCCTGATATTCGTGACTCCCGTAGGCCCTTACTTCAAGGGCGGCTTCGCCACGACTCCCTACGTCATCACCCGCAAGTATGACCGTGCGGCTCCGCTCGGCACCGGCATCTACAAGGTGGGCGGAAACTATGCCGCCAGCCTGCGTGCCAGCAAGGAAGCCCACGAAGCCGGCTACTCGGCCGAGTTCTATTTAGATGCACGCGAGAAGAAATACATCGACGAG
Source organism: Bacteroides sp. (assembly GCA_017471925.1). Classification (GTDB taxonomy): domain Bacteria; phylum Bacteroidota; class Bacteroidia; order Bacteroidales; family Bacteroidaceae; genus Bacteroides. The sequence continues at coordinate 99,354 of JAFURM010000055.1, read as the reverse complement.
TGTGGAGCCGCCAACTTCTTCGGCATAAAGGACAACACCTACGTCACACCGCTCTCTTCCTCCATCCTGCCTTCCATCACCAACAAGAGTCTGATGCAGCTGGCCGAAGACCTCGGCATGAAGGTGGAACGACGTGCCATTCCCGAGGAGGAACTCAGCACTTTCGAGGAGGCAGGTGCCTGCGGAACCGCCGCCGTCATCAGCCCCATCGAACGCATTGACGACCCCGAGAACAACCACTCTTACGTCCTGGCCAAGGACGGCAAGCCCGGCCCCGTATGCACCAAGCTCTATCACAAGCTCCGCGCCATCCAGTATGGCGACGAGCCCGACGTGCACGGATGGGTCACCGTGGTGGACTAATCCTGCCCTCCATTGCCCTATAGACGCACACGTCACCGCCTTATAGACACACATGCCATCGCCTTATAGACGCAACGGTCCGTGCCTTATAGACACGATGGCCCGTGCTCTATAATGCGACGGACCGCATCGCTGTTTACGGCCTGCCACACCCCTGCGGATGCGGCAGACCCTCACTGAAAACCCCTAATAATGAGTAAAGGAAAATTAGCTAAATTTGCCGATATGGCCGCCTTCCCCCATGTATTCGAGTACCCCTACTCGGTGGCGGACAACGTGGCGTTTGACAAGAAAGGAAAGTGGGGCGAGTCGTTTTTCGGGAACGACCGCCCCATTGTGTTGGAACTCGGTTGCGGCCGTGGAGAATACACCGTGGGCCTGGGACGCCTCTTCCCCGACAAGAACTTCATCGGGGTGGACATCAAGGGCGCACGCATGTGGAGCGGGGCCAAGGAGTCTCTCGAAACAGGCATGACCAACGTAGCCTTCCTGCGCACCAACATCGAGATTATCGACCGCTTCTTTGCACCCGGCGAGGTGAGCGAGATATGGCTGACTTTCAGCGACCCGCAGATGAAGAAGGCCACCAAGCGTCTCACCTCCACCTACTTCATGGAACGCTACCGGCGATTCCTGAAGCCCGACGGCATCATCCACCTGAAGACCGACAGCAACTTCATGTTCACCTACACCAAGTGCATGGTGGAACATAACGCCCTGCCCGTAGACGTGATGACCGACGACCTCTATCACTCGGGCATGGCCGACGACATCCTCAGCATCAGGACCTACTACGAACAGCAGTGGCTGGACCGCGGACTGAACATCAAGTACCTCAAGTTCTGCCTGCCGCAGGGGGTGACGTTGGAAGAACCCGACGTGGAGATAGAGCTGGACGACTACCGCAGCTATAACCGCAGCAAGCGCAGCGGACTCACCGTCAGCAAGTAGCCTTCACACGACACCCCTCATTCATCATCACACGATACCATTCATCATTAATCATTCCCATTCATGGCATTATATCCCAAACTGATACTCGACGCACTCTCCACCGTGCGCTATCCCGGCAACGGGAAGAACCTCGTAGAGGCCGGAATGGTGGCCGACAATATCCGCATAGACGGACAGAAGGTCTCCTTCTCCCTCATCTTCGACCGTCCCACCGACCCCTTCATGAAGTCCATGCTGAAGGCCGCCGAGACGGCCATCCACACCTATGCAGCTCCCGATGCGGAGGTGACCATCACGACCGAAAGCCGACAGGCCGCACGTCCCGAACCGGGCAAGATGTTGCCGCGCGTGAAGAATGTAGTGGCGGTCTCCTCCGGCAAGGGCGGAGTGGGCAAGTCCACGGTGGCTGCCAACCTGGCCATTGCACTTGCCAACCTGGGCTATAAGGTGGGTCTGCTGGATGCCGACATCTTCGGCCCCTCGGTGCCCAAGATGTTCCAGGTGGAGGATGCACGTCCCTATTCGGTAGAGGTGGACGGGCGCGACCTGATAGCCCCCGTGGAGAAGTATGGCATCAAGCTGCTCTCCATCGGTTTCTTCGTCAACCCCGACACGGCCACCCTGTGGCGTGGAGGCATGGCCAGCAATGCGCTGAAGCAGTTGGTGGGCGATGCCGACTGGGGCGACCTGGACTACTTCATCCTGGACACCCCTCCGGGCACGAGCGACATCCACCTCACGCTGCTGCAGACGCTGGCCATCACGGGTGCCGTCATCGTGAGCACGCCCCAGCAGGTGGCCCTGGCCGATGCACGCAAGGGCGTGGACATGTACACCAACGAGAAGGTCAACGTGCCCATCCTCGGACTGGTGGAAAACATGGCTTGGTTCACGCCGGCCGAGCTGCCGGACAATCGCTACTACCTCTTTGGCCGTGAGGGCTGCAAGCAGTTGGCCGAGGAGATGAACGTTCCCTTGTTGGGACAAATACCCATCGTGCAGAGCATCTGTGAGAGCGGAGACCGTGGCGAGCCCGTGGCCCTGAATACGGACTCCGTCACCGGACGTGCCTTCCTGCAACTGGCCGCCGCCGTGGTGCGCCAGGTGGACCGCCGCAACGTGGAACTGGCTCCCACCGAGGTGGTGAAGACCAAGAAATAAAGGCTTGACCCGTTCGCTATGCGTGCCCTAATCGATGTATTGATACTATAGGCACGGATGACACGGATACGAACTAACTGCTCCGCCTGCAAGGGGAGCTGTCGGCTTAACGACTGAGGGGTCTCCATACTGCTATGTATTATGCTTAGCTTTGTGGAAACCCCTCAGTCACTTCGTGACAGCTCCTCTTATCTCCTTTTGCCGTAGAGTTTGTCTATCAGGTCCTGGCGGCCGAGGCGGCGCAGTTCGTTGATGATGTTGCGCCGTTCTTCGGGCTTGTACCAGAAGAAGAACTGGCGCTGTGCCAGCTTCTCCCGCTGGGTCTTGGCACTGAAGACGGGAGCGAGCGTGTAGGGGTGATAGCCCGTGTACCAGGCTTCGGTGGAGACGGTCATTGGGGTGGGAGTGAAGTCCTGCACCTGTTCCAGGTGGAAGTCCAACTGCTTGGTGATGACGGCCAGTTCGGCCATGTCCTCTTCCTTGCAGCCGGGGTGGCTGGAGATGAAGTAGGGGATAAGCTGTTGGTGCAGGTTTTCTTCGCGGTTGATGCGGTCGAAGAGTTGCTTGAACTCTTGGAATTGGCGGAAGGAGGGCTTGCGCATGATGTCCAGCACGCGGTCGGAGGTATGCTCGGGAGCCACCTTGAGGCGTCCGCTGACGTGACGGGTGATGAGTTCGCGGGTGTACTCGCGCGTGCTGCGGTTGGTGTCGGCATCGGGTGAGGAGTGCAGCAACAGGTCGTAGCGCACGCCGCTTCCGATGAACGACTTCTTGATGCCGGGCAGGGCATCCACGGCCCGATAGATGTCTAATAGCGGGCGGTGGTCGGTGCTCAGGTTGGGGCACACCTTGGGGTGGATGCACGAGGGGCGTTTGCACTTGCGGCACAGCTCTACGTTCTTGCCGCCCATGCGATACATGTTGGCGCTTGGGCCGCCCAGGTCGCTCAGGTAGCCTTTGAAGTCGGGCAGCTCCATGATGGCTTTCACCTCGCGCAGGATGCTCTCCTTGCTGCGGCTCACGATGAACTTGCCCTGATGGGCGGAGATGGTGCAGAAGGCGCAACCGCCGAAGCAGCCGCGGTGGATATTGACCGAGAATTTGATCATGTCATAGGCCGGTATGCGCTTCCCTTTATACTTGGGGTGGGGCAGGCGGGTGTAGGGCAGGTCGAAAGAGTGGTCCAGTTCGGCTTCCGTCAGGGGCGGATAGGGGGGATTCACCACGACGGTGGCAGATCCCGTCTGCTGCACGATGCGGCAGGCGCAGTACTTGTTGCTCTCTTCCTCTATGTGCCTGAAGTTGGCCGCCTGCTTCTTCTTCTCCTTCAGACACTCCTCGTGGCTGTGAAGACGAATGTCCTGTTCGTCGGGCATGACGTCGGTGGTCAGGTAGGCCGTCTGTGGAATGTCGGTGGGCAGCGGGGCGTTGCCGCCGGCCTGTTCCATCTGGCGCACCAGCTCTACGATGGGCTTCTCGCCCATGCCGTAGATGAGCAGGTCGGCACCGCTGTCCACCAATATGCTGGGGCGCAAGCGGTCCTGCCAGTAGTCATAGTGCGTCAGGCGGCGCATGCTGGCCTCAATGCCTCCCAGCACCACGGGAACATCGGGATAGAGCCTTTTCAGAATTTGGGTATAGACAATGGAGGGATACTCGGGGCGCATGTCGGGACGGCCGTCGGGCGTATAGGCATCGTCGCTGCGCAGGCGTTTGTTGGCCGTGTACTTGTTTACCATGGAGTCCATGCATCCGGCACTGATGCCGAAGAAGAGGCGCGGGCGTCCCAGCTTCTTGAAGTCGCGCAGGTCATCGCGCCAGTTGGGCTGGGGCACGATGGCCACTCGCAGCCCCTCGGCCTCCAGTATGCGCCCGATGACGGCGGCGCCGAAGGAGGGGTGGTCCACGTAGGCATCTCCGCTGAACAGGATGATGTCCAGTTCCTCCCATCCGCGCAGTTCCACCTCCTTCTTGGTGGTGGGCAGCCAGTCGGTCAGTCTATACTCTTTCATGCGCTTCTCGGCTCAGGGTTTGCGGAACTCTACGGAGAGTTCCTCTCCGTCATAGATTTCACGGAATCCTATGCCTTGTTCGGCCAGGTATTCTTTCAGGTCGTTGAAGGCCTGAGGGTCGCTCATGATGATTTCCAACTGTTCGCCTGCCGTGGCCTCGCAGAGGGCGGTGACGGCCGGAATGAGGGGGCTGTAGCGGGTCACGTCCCGGGTGTCTATCGTCTTCATGCTTCGTTCTCTTCAGTGGGTTCCTGTTGGGTGAGCCATTGCAGATAGAGCTGGATGAGCTGCTGCAGTCCGAAGGCTTTCATGTTGTTGTGGTAGATGACGTCGATGCAGAGGTCAAGCAGTGCCTTGCTGTCTTCCTCCTGCGAGGCGATGAGCGAGCGGATGTTCAGGCGCAGCTTCTCCAGTACGCTCTCGTCTACGATGCCGTTGCTGTCTATGAGATGACGGAAGAGTCCGTACTTCTCGATGGTCTCTAAGTGAGACTCCGATACTTCGATGTGGCGTGTGCCGCTGGGGTTGGCTTGTATGGGAAACATGGTGGTGATGATGTTGTTTTATGGGTGAATGATAATGGGTTTACTGTGGTTCTACTCTTCATACCTGATGTCGAAATAGGGGCAGCTTTCCAGCAGGTCCACCAGGGCGTAGAAGCTGGCGGGATAGTTCCCCTCCGTGTGCTCCGTCTCCACAGGGGCGGTGCCGCCTTCCTGTGGCGGGGCGGCAAACAGCGGTTCGTAGACCCACCTCTTCTGCCGGTTGGTGCGCATCAGCTCGCCGTTGTTGTCGGGCGTGATGACAATCTTGTCCTCATAGCTGCGCAGCATGATGAGACACTCCATGCCGTCGCTCTTCACAATCAGCACCTCCTTCATCAGGAAGGCACACTCGTGGCGTTGCAGCTTGGAGAACCTCACGGGGGTGGCAAAGTCCACAACCGGCGTGCCGCCGCTCTCTTCTCCGGGTATCTTGAAGGTTATCTGGAAGTTGGCTTCCGTCTTGTTCTTCTGCTGCCCGCCGGCCTTCTGGGAGTTGACCTCCCATTTCACGGTGGGATGGAAGGTGACCGACTGCTCGCCCTGTGCCAGGAGGGCAAGCGGGGCGATGAGGCTGACGAGGCAGGATAGGATGAGCCGTTTCATGCGTTGTCTCCTTTCTCTGTCAGGTGGAAGGTGTCTGAATCTTCCCATACGGGGAAGCGGCGTCGGAACACCTGCAGCGCACCGAGGTCCAGGGAGGCGGTGGCCGTGCCGTCGGTATCGTCGGCCACGTGTGCCAGGAGCTTTCCCTTGGGTGAGTAGATGACGCTGCCGCCGTTGTGGGGATAGCCGAACTGGTCGGTACCTATGCGGTTCACTCCGCAGACGTAGCACTGGTTCTCCAGCGCACGGGCCTGCAACAGGACGTCCCACACCATGCGCCGCCCGGCCGGCCAGTTGGCCACGTAGAGCAGCAGGTCATAGTCGTTCCTGCGGTTGCGGCTCCACACGGGGAAGCGCAGGTCATAGCAGACGAGCGGCAGAATCCGCCACCCCCTGTAGCTGATGATGCACCGCTCCTTGCCTGGAGTCAGCCGCTCGGCTTCGCCCCCCATGCGGAAGAGGTGGCGCTTGTCGCAGAAGTGTGCCTCGCCCTCGGGGGTGAGGAAGAAGGCCCGGTTGTGATACGTCGGCGGGTTGCCGGGCTCGCAGGCCATGACGCTTCCGGTCAGTGCCACGTCATACTCCTGCGCCCAGCGGCGCAGGGTGGTGATGGTCTCACCATCTGCAGGCTCTGCCATCCGCTCGGCATCCATGCTGAAGCCGGTGGAGAAGGTCTCGGGCAGAACGACAATCTCCGTTGTCCCGCGAAGTGTTTCCAGCTTTTCGCGGAGGCGACGGAGATTCTCTGTCTTGTTCTCCCAGGCGATGTCGGTCTGTATGAGCGTGATGCGCATAGGGATGTTTCTTTATTCGTCTTTACGGGTATAAACTTATACTTCCCCAAGGGCGAAGTTCTTGGGAATCTTTCCTTTGAAGTCCTTGAAGTAGCGCTTCACTTCGCGCATGTCCTGTTCAAGGTTGCCGGTGGGCATCAGGGCCTTGGTCATGGAGATGGTCTTCTTCTCGTAGTCAATGCCGGTGAGCACGATGGGCACCTGGGCCTTCAGGGCGATGTGATAGAAGCCCTTCTTCCAGTTGGGGTTGGGCTTGCGCGTGCCTTCAGGAGTGATGGCCAGGTGAAAACGCTTGAGCTCGGCAAATTTCTCCACCATCTGGTCTACCAGCGAGGTGCGTCGCCCGCGGTCCACGGGAATACCCCCTACGGCCTTGAACAGCAGTCCCACGGGGAAGAAGAACCACTCCTTCTTCATCATGAAACTGGTTTTCCGACCCACGGCGCCATAGAACAGCTTGCCGATGAAGAGGTCCCAGTTGGAGGTGTGGGGAGCCGCGCAGACCACGCACTTGTCATAGTTGGGGACAGTGACCTCGGCCTTCCAGCCCAGCAGGCGGAAATAGATGAATCCGTATAACTTCTTCCTCATTCCCGCTTAGTTCAGTTCAGACATGCCTGCGATGATATTCTCCACCTGATTGTTGAAGTCGCTGTGGAGCTTCTTGTAGAATCCCTTCACGTTGCCCGGTTCGGTGTGGCTGATGCGGGCCAGGAACTCGTTCTGCAGGTCCAGAATGTCACTCAGCAGCTTGTCCACCTTCTCACGGTCTGCGTCCGGTGTACACTTTGCCTGCAACAGGCACTCCACGAACAGCTCACTTGCGATATAGTTCACTTTTTTCTTCAGTTCTCTTCTCTTTGCCATAATCTTATAGAATTAATAAGGTGAAAAAATGGGGATTTCTCCCTTTGTTTCTGCAAAGATAGCATTTACAAATGAAATAACGGCAACTCTGATTTACTTTCGCCACCAAAAACTCCATCTTTACCTCCAAAAGCCGTGCAATTTCCTGTTTCGAATTTATTCCCTTCTGTCCAATACTCCGTCTGAGTCCCTCCTGAACACTTCTTTCGAGGCCGGTTTCGGCCCCTCTTGTTCAGCCTTTCGTCCATACATGTGTGGTCCGTTCACCACACATGTTTCGTCCGCGCACCACACATGTTTCGTCCACGCACCACACGTGTCTCGTCCAATGGCTGTATGCGTCTCATCCAGTTTCCTCCCCGCTTTAATGCGGCCTTGCCGGTGGACTTGCATTCCTGTGACGAGATGCTCACTCTGCTGCTTTCACCGTAATCCTTTTTACGCCGCGGAGGTAATAGGAACGTTTGGAGCCGGCTTTGGAGATGCTGTTGCTGGTGGCCGTATCCCAGGTGAAGGTGGCGGTGGCATCTTCACAGAGGTAGCGTATGGTGTTGCCATTGCTGTCTTTGCCGCCGTCGCTCAGCGGGGTGGCACCGATGGATTGCAACAGGGCATTGGTGGTGGAGAGGTTGCTGTTGCCACACACTTCGCGGATGGCCTTGGCCTCTTCCTTGGTAGGGATTTCCCAACCGGCATAGTCGTCTTCGCTGTAGCTGTTCACCAGGCTCTTGGCATAGCCGGAAGTGTTGTATTCCGAGGGCGCATTCTGCCACTCTTGCAGGCTGAGCAACAACACTTCCGCCTGACTGCCATCGCTGTTGGGGGTGACGGTGGCCACGAAATGTCCTTGCCATACGGAGCAGGCCGAGGGCAGTTCGCCGATGGTGGGCGAGGTGTTGGTCGTGTCATCGGTCGGGTCGTTTTCGATACCTGTCCCGAAGGTGAAGGAGATGTATTGGGTCTCGTTCCATCCTTCGGCCGTGACGTTGCCGTTGATGGTGAATCCTTTGTGGTAGCTGCCGGTCAGTTGGTAAGGAGTGTTGGCCTCCAGGCTTTTGGCGTGGGTGTAGCCGTAGGTCAGGGTCTCTTCGCCGCTCTTGGTGGCTATGGAGAGCACCAGTTGTTTGCCGCTTCCGGGCAGGACATAGAAGCGTGCCGCTTTCCAGGTGCCGTCGTCTTCTCTGCTGCAGGTCACGGTGGTCGTGACGCTGCCTTGCAGGGCACCGTTGAAACTGAGCTGGTTGCAGAGCGTGGAGAGGGAGACGCTGACCGAGGAGACTGTAGAGGGCATCTCCTGTAGGGTGAGGTCGATGGCCGCTACCTGATGGTACATCGTGATGTTGGCCGTGGCGTCACCGCTGATGTTCAGGTCGGCACTTCCCATCATCAGGGCCTGGCTGAGGCGGTTGTTGGCGGGGAAGGTGATGACATCTTCCAGGGTGGGCTGCTGGGCCGTCTGACACTCTCCACTGCCGGCGAGGGCCACCAGATGATAACTTCCTGCCGGGAGATTCAGAGTGGCACTCGTTTCTCCTTCGTTCACGGCCTGCCTCACCATCAGTTCGCCCGTCTCCGTGCGGAAGGCATAGACGGTGAGGGGATAGGGTATGTCGGTGGTTGAGCGAGTGATGACTTCCAGTGTGGGGAGGGAAAGCTCCTCTTCGCTTTCATCGCTGATGCTGTTTACGCAGGCGGTCAGAAGAAGGAGAAGCCACAGGGGGGATGTCAGGAGAAGACGTTTCATGGCAATCGGGTGTTAGGGGTTGTTGTCGGATTGTTTCACACGGATGTGCTTCACGGCCCGCAGGTAATAGGTGCGGTTGGTATAGGTGGCGGTGATGCTGGGGGAGGCATACCAGTAGAAGGTCTTGCTGCCTCCTTCGCAGAGGTAGCGCACGCTGTTGCCCTCATCGTCGTGCTCGCTAATGTCGGCCAATGGCGCTCCTCCGGCCTGGGCGAGGAGGGTGTTGCTCGTGGAGAGCTTGCTGTTGCCGGCCAACTCCTGGGTCATGCGGCGTGCCTCTTCGGCTGTGGGGATGCTCCATTTGCTCCATTCCCCTTCCGTGTAGCTGTCCACGAGGGCCTGGGCTTCATTGCTTGCTTCATCGCTCCCCTTCACGCCCCGCCACTCTTTCAGGCTGAGCAGGGTGAGGATGGCTTCGTTGGGGGCGATGAGGAGGGTGTCTGCCACAAAGTGCCCTTGCCAGATGCTGCCTGGCGTGGGGAGGATTTCCGTCTCGTGATATTCCGTCTCTTCTCCTTCGCTGTCATCGGGGCTGTCCGGTGTGCCGTTCTCCTCCAAGCCAAAGACGAAGCTTGCCTCTTGTATAGCTTCCCATCCGGCCGCACTGAGGGAGCCGTTGACGGTGAAGCCCTCTTGGAAAGAACCCGTCAGCCGGTAGGGCGTGGCGGCCTTGAGGTTGGAGGCGTGAGTGTAACCATAGGTCTGCGAACCGTCGGGGCGGGTCAGGGTGACGGAGAGGTGGAGCTTCTGGCTGCAGCCGGGATAGAGGTAGGTGGCGGGCGTTGTCCATTCTCCCTCTGCCTGGCGGGTGCAGGGGAGGGTTGCCGTGGCACATCCGCTATAGTCTCCCCGATAGTCCATGGCGTTGTACAGGTCGGCAAGGGTCACCTTGACCGCTTCCACCTCTTGGGGCACTCCCTGCAGCGTGAGTGTCATGGCTGCCACGCTGTAGTACATGGTGATGTCGGTCGTCGTGTTTTGGGATACGCTTACATCGGCACTGCCCATCATGACAGGCCGGGTGGTGCAGGCCGTTTCCGGCATCCTGATGAGGTCGTCCAGGGTGGGAGACTGGGGATAGCTGCACTCTTCCACACCGCTCACTGCCACAAGGCGGTAGTTGCCTGCCGGCAATGACAGGGAGATGGCGTCATCGGCCGACGAGGCTTGGGTGCTGGCGGCCATTTCGCCCGTCTCGCTGTGGAAGGCATAGAAGAGGATGGGATAGGGGATGTCTGTGCCGGCCCGTGTGGCAATCTTCACTTCGGCCGTTGGCCCGTCGGGAAGAGGGGCGGAGTCGCTGCAGGCCGTCCACGCAGCCACGATGAGGAGCGGCAACAGCAGCCGGCTGATGGCGTGGAGGGTGGTTGTCACGGCCTTCTTCCTTGTGTTTCTCGGGCACTTCTGCATAGGCGGGATGTTGTTTCAGTTCTTTTTTTCTTTGCTCACGGCGTTCAAAGTTAGAGATTAATGCGGGAATAATCAATTTCTGCCGAGTTTTTTTGTGTGATTGGGTGAAAATGCGGGGATATCGGGTGGTGTGGGGGGAAAAAGCAACGGCGGAGGTTCTTCAGCATGTTGCTTGGAGAACACTCCGCCGTTTGGGCTTTAATTCATCGTTTTCCTGATAAACTTCAAGACGGCTTCTCAGGAACGTTTCGTCTACTTGATTTCGATTTCCTCTTTCATGTCTATTTCTTCACCGTGGGTGTCATAGAAGACATATTCAAGGAAAGCGAGTTTCTGGCTCGGTATGACCTTGATGCCAAATCCGTACTTCATTTGCCATTTGCGCTTCAGGGAGATGAATCCCTGGTTGACGTAGGCAGCGACATACGGGTGGATGTGGAGCGAGAACTTCTTTATCTTCAGCTTGTTGACCAGGTAGTCAATCTTGCTTTCAAGAGTGTCCGTGAAGAGGATGGAAGCCTTGATTTTTCCTTTGCCGAAACAGGTGGGACAGGTCTCCTCGGTGGTGACGTCCATAGCCGGGCGTACACGCTGGCGGGTGATTTGCATCAGTCCGAATTTGCTGAGAGGCAGGATGTTGTGGCGTGCCCTGTCCTTCTGCATGTTGTGACACATGCGTTCATAGAGTTTCTGACGGTTTTCGGCTTCGTTCATGTCAATGAAGTCTACGACGATGATGCCTCCCATATCCCTGAGCCTGAGCTGGCGTGCCAACTCGTCGGCGGCTCCGAGATTCACCTCCAGTGCATTGGCCTCCTGACCGTTGGCATTCTTGGTGCGGTTGCCGCTGTTCACGTCCACGACGTGGAGGGCCTCGGTGTGCTCAATAATCAGGTAGGCACCGCTTTTGTAGGAGATGGTCTTTCCAAACGAGGACTTCACCTGTTTGGTGATGGCAAAATTGTCATAGATGGGGAGTTCGCCTTTGTAGAGTTTCACGATGTCGGCACGGTCGGGAGCGATGAGGGTCACGTAGTCCTTTATTTCGTGATACACCGTTTCATCGTTCACGTGGATGGCCTCGAAGGAAGGATTGAACAGGTCGCGCAACAAGCCTACGGCGCGGCTGGTCTCTTCGTAGATGAGGGTCGGAAACTTGGTAGCCTTCTGTACCTTTTGAATGGCGTCGTCCCAGTGTTTCAGCAGCACCTTAAGCTCCCCGTCGAGTTCGGCTACACGTTTTCCTTCGGCCACGGTGCGGACGATGACGCCGAAATTCTTCGGCTTGATGCTCATCAGCAGTTGCTTGAGGCGTGCACGCTCTTCGCTCGATTTAATTTTTGAGGATACGGAAACCTTGTCGTTAAAGGGGATGAGCACGAGGTATCTTCCGGCAAACGACAGCTCGGAGGTGAGTCGTGGCCCCTTGGTGGAGATAGGTTCCTTGACAATCTGCACCACCACTTCCTGACCCACCTGAAGGGTGCCGGCCACGGTGCCCTCCTTTTCCAGGTCGGGCAGGATGGTTGCTTTGGTAATGGGGTTGAGTTTCTTTCGGTCGCTTAATGTCTGCTTGACATATTTTTCCAAGGACTTGAACTGAGGACCTAAGTCTTGATAGTGAAGAAAAGCGTCTTTCCCGTAACCCACGTCCACGAAGCAGGCATTCAGGCCCGGCATCAATTTCTTGACGCGTCCCAAATACATATTGCCCACCGAGAAGGAGAGCGCACGTCCCTCCTTTTGGAGTTCTACCAGCTGCTTGTCTTCCAGCAGGGCGATGGAGACCTCCTTGGGCTGTACATCTACTACGAGTTCGCTTGTCACTTTCTAATTACGCTTTTGGGGTTAAACAAAGAACAAACCCGCGAGGCTTCGTTTCGGCTCTGCGCAAGTTTGTTCTATTGTATATAGTCCTTTTGAAGACTCAGAAATTACTTCTTGCTTTTATGTCTGTTCTTTCTCAGTCTTTTTTTACGCTTGTGCGTAGACATTTTATGTCTTTTTTTCTTCTTTCCGCTTGGCATAGCTTCAAAATTTTATGGGTTAATACTATAGTTTGTTATTTCTTCACGGAGAGGGTGAATGTCTTGGCAGGTTTGAATGCCGGGATGTTGTGCTCGGGGATGATGATGGTCGTATTCTTGGAGATGTTGCGAGCTGTCTTCTGGGCTCTCTTCTTCACTACGAAGCTACCAAATCCGCGCAGATAAACGTTGTCCTCTTTTGCCAAAGATGCTTTCACTGCATTCATAAATGCTTCAACGGTGGTCAGCACGGTTGTTTTGTCAATTCCTGTGCTTTTTGCAATCTCGTTTACAATATCAGCTTTAGTCATTTTCTTTAAAAATAATATCGTTATTACTGTGTTTCTTAATTTTTTGGACTGCAAATATATAGCTTTTTCGTGGCTCGGAAAAATATATTTCGGACATTTTTCTAAAAAAACGTTCTTATTCCCCCTTGCACTGCCTGAAAATGAGCTATCTTTGCCCGAAATTACATGATTTCAGGCTATATGAACCGATTTGCAGCAACATTATTGGAGTGGTATTCCCGTTACGGAAGGGAACTTCCCTGGAGAGGGACACGCGACCCTTACCGCATCTGGATTTCCGAAATTATCCTGCAACAGACACGGGTGGAGCAGGGCTATGACTACTTCCTGCGCTTTGTGTCGCGCTTCCCCGATTTGGAGAGCCTGGCGGCTGCCCACGAGGATGAGGTGATGAAGTATTGGCAGGGGTTGGGCTACTATTCCCGTGCCCGCAACCTCCATGCTGCCGCCCGTCAGATGCAGGGACACTTTCCCACGACCTATGAGGGGGTGAGGGCCTTGAAGGGAGTGGGCGACTATACGGCTGCGGCCATCTGCTCCATTGCCTACGGCTTGCCCCATGCGGTGGTGGACGGCAATGTCTATCGGGTGCTGGCCCGTTATCATGGGATAGAAACTCCCATTGACTCAACGCCGGGACGCAAGTTCTTTGCCGCCTTGGCCCGCGACATGATGGACGAGGCACATCCCGCCCTCTACAATCAGGCCATCATGGACTTCGGTGCCATGCAATGCACTCCACGCCAACCCCGTTGCGGAGAGTGTCCGTTGGCCGACAGTTGTGTGGCCTTGGCACGGAAGTGTGTGGACGACCTGCCCATGAAGCAACACAAGACCAAGACGACCGACCGTTACTTCATATATATATATGTACGTACGGGCGCGTATACCTTTATCCGTAAGCGCACGGGCAGCGACATCTGGCGCAACCTCTATGAACTGCCGTTGATTGAGTGTGACAGGGCACTTGGTGAGGAAGAAATTTTTTCCTTGCCTGAGATGAAAAACTTTCAGACAGGGGAGGAAAAAAGTCCTGTGATTAGGTGTCTGCAGCGTGGCGTGAGGCATGTGCTTTCCCATCGGGTTATCCATGCCGACTTCTATGAACTGCTTCTGCCCGATGATGCCGGCCGCTTCTGTGCAGATACTCCCCTGCTTGAGAATTGCCTTCGGGTGAAAGTGGAGGAATTGGGCAGCTATGCCGTGCCGCGTCTCATTCAGGCCTTCTTCGAAAAATATTTGTGAGAAGAGACGGTAAAAGTTGCCGCTATTTTTGCATCGTGTGATAATTCTCATTACTTTTGGCGAGAAATTCTAAAATAACACACAGGTTATGTCTGTAAATAAAGTCATCTTGATAGGAAATGTGGGCAGAGACCCCGAAGTGAGATACCTGGACGGTGGAGTTGCCGTGGCAACCCTGACGCTGGCCACTACTGAACGTGCTTATACCCTGCAAAACGGTACACAGGTACCTGAACGCACAGATTGGCACAACCTCGTCCTGTGGCGTGGGTTGGCGGAAGTGGCGGAGAAATATGTCCACAAAGGCGACAAACTCTATGTGGAGGGCAAAATCCGAACCCGTTCCTATGACGACCAGGCCGGCGTGAAACGTTACGTGACCGAGGTATTCGTGGACAACATGGAGATGCTCACTCCCAAACAGGCAACCGGCGGTTATGCGGCAGCATCCCAGCCTGCCGCTGCCCAACCTGTCCAGCAACCTGTGCGCCAGCCTCAGCAGGCCGCTCCCAATGCGGCCGATGATTCGGCTGACATATTGCCTTTCTGACAGGCTTCCCCCCTTCCCTTATGTTTAACTAAAACTCGTATCTTTGGACCCAGATGCTTATTTATGCCAGTTGGCAGACGTTTTTAACAGTATTGACGTAAACACTCCTTCTGCTGCGGCCATCGCAGCCATTGTGGCGGCAGCCCTGTTGCTGCTCGCCTCCGGTTTTGCTTCAGCCTCCGAAATCGCTTTCTTTTCGCTCACGCCTGCCGACCTCAACGCGGTGGAGGAGGGAAAGCACCCCTCTGACAGCAAAATCCGCAACCTTTTGGACGATTCAGAACGCTTGTTGGCCACCATTCTGATTACCAACAACTTCGTGAACGTCACCATCATCATGTTGTGCAACTTCTTCTTCATGGAAGTCTTTGATTTTGGCTCGCCAGTGGCCGAATTTCTGATTCTCTCGGTGGCGCTCACTTTCCTGTTGCTGCTCTTTGGCGAAATCATGCCCAAAATCTATTCGGCACAGAAGACACTGGCCTTTGCACGTTTTGCCGCACCGGGCATTATGGCCTGCCGCTCCTTCTTTTATCCCATCTCTTCCATGCTGGTACACTCCACCTCCTTTCTGAACCGTCACTTCTCGCGCAAGGGACGCAACATTTCGGTGGACGAACTCTCCCATGCTTTGGAACTGACCGACAAGGAGGAACTGAAGGAAGAGAACAACATCCTGGAAGGCATCATCCGATTTGGCGGAGAAACGGCCAAGGAAATCATGACCTCACGACTGGATATCGTGGATCTGGACATCCGCGCTCCTTTCAAGGAGGTACTGCAGTGCATTGTGGAGAATGCCTATTCGCGTATTCCCATCTATGCAGACTCGCGCGACAACATCAAGGGTGTACTCTACATCAAAGACTTGCTGCCCCATCTGAACAAAGGCGACAACTTCCGTTGGCAGTCGCTCATCAGGCCGGCCTATTTCGTGCCCGAAACCAAGATGATTGACGACCTTCTGCGTGACTTTCAGGCACAGAAGATACATATTGCCATTGTTGTCGATGAATTTGGCGGAACGTCGGGCATCGTGACCATGGAGGACATCATTGAAGAAATCGTGGGCGAAATTCATGATGAATATGACGATGAAGAGCGCACCTATGCCGTGCTGAACGACCACACTTGGGTGTTCGAAGCCAAGACACAGCTCATCGACTTCTACAAGATTACGAAAATAGACGAGGACACCTTCGATGAGGTGGCCGGTGATGCCGACACCCTGGCCGGACTCCTGTTGGAACTGAAGGGGGAATTTCCCACCTTGCATGAGAAAGTCCTTTTCCAACACTATGAGTTTGAAGTGCTGGAGATGGACAGCCGTCGTATTTTGAAGGTGAAATTCCAAATTCACTCCTCCTGATTCCGCCCTATGCTCTATTCTCAATATCCGGATTCAGACTATCATCTGGCCGTGTGGCAAATGGACGAAACGCTTGACCAACTCAAGGAACTTGTCTCTCCGGCTTTATGGGACGAAGCCGGACAACGCTTTGCGGCTCCCCATCGGCGTAGGGAATGGCTGACGGTGCGCTTGTTGCTGAGCCATATGCTGGGTGAAGAGAAACGCATAGCCTATCTCCCTTCCGGCAAGCCCTATTTGGCCGACACTCCTCTGCATATTGGCATTTCCCACACCAAAGGGTTTGCGGCCGTGATTCTTGCCTCTCGTCCTGTGGCTGTAGACATTGAACAGTATGGCCCCAAGGTCTGTAGGGTGGCCTCCAGATTCATGCATTCAGCGGAGAAGGCCTATCCTTGGAAGGGTGATGAGACTTGGTCGCTCCTGCTCCATTGGTCGGCCAAGGAGACACTGTTCAAGGCGATGGATGTCGAGGAGGTGGACTTTAAGGAGCACTTGCGCATCCGGCCGTTTCTTCCTCAGGAAGAAGGTTGCATTTCTGCCTGTGAATACAAGACGGAGCAGAAGCGTCACTTCGCTGTCCGCTATCTGCTCCGTCCCGATTTTGTCCTGACTTATATCGTGGATTGATGACAATCTTTCTGCTGACACTACCTGACTGTAGTTTCTGAGAGCTGTTATTTGGATAGGGTGAAGATGAACTCCAGTCCTCCGCCCTGTCGGTTCTTGGCCGAGATGGTTCCGCCATGAATGAGCACGGCATTCTTCACGATGGCCAGCCCCAGGCCCGTGCCTCCCAACTTGCGGCTTCGTCCTTTGTCCACACGGTAGAAACGTTCGAACAGGCGGTTCAGGTGCTCTTCGCCCACTCCGCTGCCGGTATCGGAGAAACTGAAGTAGAAGAACTTGTCGTCTTCCCGGAAACAGTTGATGTGAATTTCAATGTCGGAGCCGGCATAGGCAATGGCGTTGTCTGTCAGGTTGCGGAAGATGCTATATAATAAGGAGTAGTTTCCCCGCAATGTGATTCCGCTTCTCAGGGCGTTTATCACCCGGATGTGCTTCTCTTCCAGCTCCAAAGCAACTTCGTTCATGATGTTTCCCACAAGCATGGAGAAATCTGTGCGCTCCATCTCTATCATGCCCGATGCTTCGTCCATGCGGGTCAGTACGGAGATGTCTCGCAGCAGTCGGCTCAGGCGATTGCTTTGGGCATAGCAACGGTTCAGGAAAGTGTTCATCCTGTCGGGTGCGATATTGGGGGTGTTGACGATGGTTTCCAGGTAACCCTGTATGCTGCTTACGGGGGTCTTCAGTTCATGGGCAATGTTTTGGGTCAGTTGCCGTTTGAGGCGAATCTGTTCCTCTTCCTGTGTGATGTCATTGATGGATATTTCGAAACAGAGGTCTTGGAAGATGATGCACTCTATCAGGAAGATGCGCCCCTGTTTGTTCAGCGTGATGCTCATGCGTTTCTCTTCCGTGCCTCCGCGATAGCGTCCTACGGCCTGTGCCTTGTCAATGAAAGAATTGATGTCGCGCAGTTCGTTGATGCTGAAAATCTCTTCTGTAGTCAGCAGGTTACGGTCAGAAATCAGGTTGCCATATTGCGTGAAGAGATTGTTCACCAGAATCTCCTTTTTGTCGCGGTTGAAGACGCCCAGCCCCTCACGTGCGCTTTGCAGGTGGGTGATGAGCTTTTCGCGCTCAATGTAGAGGGCTTCCTTGGTTTGGCGCAGTCGTTTGTAGATTTGTATGATGTGTTGGGAAATCTCGCCCAGTTCATTGTGCGGAAAGGCAGATTGCATGTCTATCTCGATGGGCAGGTTCTTGTCTGCCCTCATGGCAAATTCGCGCAGGTGACTGATGGCGCTGCCCAGTTTGGAGGTGAACTTATAGAAGATGAACAGCAGCAACAGCGTGACCAGCAGTGTGAACCAGAGGTAATGGGGGTCGGCGGCCAGGTTCTTTATCAGCTTCACGTCATAAGGGAGTGCCGATCGGATGATGTGATTGTCGAATAGAGTGGCCGAGTAGAAATAGGGGACACCGGTGGTCTCTGAGGTGCGTCTGACGTCGTATCCCTTGCCTTGTGCCAGTGCTTTCTGAATTTCGGGACGGCTCAGGTGGTTGCTCGGCACCTGGTGTATCTCTTTGTAACTGTCATAGATGATGTTGCCCTGAAGGTCCACTACGGTGATGCGCAGTTTCTGATCCACATATTTGTTGATGTAGTTATCCAGTGTCTGTTGGGTCAGGCTGTCGGGAGTGTATCGCAATTCCAGGGCCAACCGCTCGTTGTTGTCCTGCAGCTTGGTGTCCAACAGTTCCACCTTGTACTCCTTTTCCCGTTGGTACTGATAACCCATGAAGCAGGCGGCGAATACCAGAAACAGTGAAATGACCGAAAGGAAAAGCTTGCGGCTGAAAGAGAGTACGGGGCGTTCTTCCCGTACGTTACTCGGCTTCGAAACAGTATCCATATCCCAAACGTGTTACGATACACTTGCCATAGTTGCCTATTTTCTTTCTGAGGCGTGTGATATTGACGTCAATGGTGCGATCCAATACATAGACTTCATCGCTCCATACACGTCCCAGTATGTCTTCGCGGGAGAATACGCGTCCCTTGTTTTGCAGCAGCAACAGCAGAATCTCAAATTCTTTCTTGGTCAGGGGAATCTCTTCACCGTCAATGCACACTTTCTTCTTCACGATGTCCAGCACCAGGGTCTTGTAGGTAATCTGTTCGGGCATCCGTTCTTTCTCCACCGGTTGGGTGCGACGCAATACGGCTTTCACGCGGGCACTGACCTCACGCAGGGAGAACGGCTTGCTGATGTAGTCATCGGCTCCCAGGTTGAATCCGGTCACTGTATCGTTTTCCGTGTCCTTGGCCGTGATGAAGATGATAGGGACGTGAGCGGTCCTTTTCTCTTTCTTTAGCATGCTGGCCATCTTGAACCCCGAGATTTCTCCCATCATGACATCCAGCAGCAACAGGTGATAGCCGGCAATGTTCATTTTCAGGGCTTCTTCAGCCGAGTTGGCCGTGTCCACTTCATAACCTTCGTTTTCAAGGTTGAACTTTAGAATCTCACACAAATCCTCTTCGTCGTCTACGACTAAAATCCGGTAATCGTTCATTGTATTTCTATTTAGTATAATCGGGCGTCACAAAGTTAAGCGATTATTTCTTTTCCGCTGCAAAAGTGAGCCTTTTTTGTTACGAGGGAGTGAAACAACTGTTACAAGAATGTTACATTTCACTCTTGTCGCCCATGCTGTGCATACGATTTTCCATGTAAATGAACGCTAATCCATACACTTCCTTTGGTTTACTCCTTATATTTGCAGCGGACTCCCTGCACGATTCATGCACCGGCAGGAAGTTGGTTTGTTCATTCAAAAAAGAAGAGAAACATGACGAAAGGAAAGAAATGTTTATGGCCTCTTTTGGCACTGTGTATGGGAGGACTTCCGCTCATTGGTGCCGAACATGCAGATAGCGGCTCATTCGTTTGGCCGGAAAACGAATTCCAGTGGCGACAAGATACCGTCGTCCCGCAAGACAGACACCGCTCTCAAGGGCAGCATCCCGGAAAAAGAAAGTCGCCTGTGCCCGCTGGCGTACGGGATATTAATCAAGTGGTGGACAACACTCCCGACAGCCTGGCCAAAGCCCGCACGGCGCGTCCCGTCTCGGGCAGTACACGGAAGGGAGGCAATCCGGTGTTGTTCTTGGTCGGAAACTCTACTATGCGCACGGGGACATTGGGCAATGGCAACAATGGCCAATGGGGGTGGGGCTATTATATGCCCGACTACTTCGACCCCGAAAAAATTACCGTGGAAAACCATGCGTTGGGCGGCATGAGCAGCCGCACTTTCTATACACGCCTTTGGAAAGATGTGTTGCAAGGCGTGCGCAAGGGCGATTGGGTGATTATCGAATTGGGACACAATGACAACGGCCCTTACGACAGCGGAAGGGCGCGGGCTACGATTCCCGGTATCGGAAAAGACTCTTTGGAAGTGACCATCAAGGAGACCGGCGTGGAAGAAACGGTCTACTCCTATGGAGAATACATGCGTCGCTTTGTGCGTGAAGTAAAGGCAAAGGGAGCTACTCCCATACTCTTCTCGCTGACTCCCCGCAACGCTTGGGACGATGCCGACAGTACCGTCATCACCCGGGTGAACCGGACGCATGGCCTGTGGGCCAGTCAGGTAGCCAAGCAGATGAAAGTACCCTTCGTAGACCTGAACGAGATTACGGCAGCCAAGTATGAAAGGTTCGGCAAGGAAAAGGTGAAGACCATGTTCTATCTGGATCGCATCCATACCAGTGCATTCGGTGCAGTAGTCAATGCGGAGTCGGCCGTGGAAGGCATCAGGGCCAACAAGAAACTGGCCAAACTGGCAGCCTGTCTGAAGCCCATAGAGAAAGACACGCTGACGGGAAGCAGCCGTAAGGAAGGATGTCCTGTACTCTTTGTCATAGGCGACAGTACGGTGAAGAATACCGATAAGGATGAGAATGACCAATGGGGATGGGGCAGTGTGATAGCTGAATGGTTTGATGCCGACCGGATTACGGTGGAGAACCATGCCAAGGCCGGACGCAGTGCGCGTACCTTCCTGGATGAAGGACGTTGGGACAAGGTGTATCATGCCCTGCAGCCCGGAGACTACGTGCTGATACAGTTCGGACACAACGATGCCGGTCCCATCCATACGGGTAAGGCACGTGCGGAACTGCCGGGTTCGGACGGCACCAGCAAGGTCTTCAAGATGGAAAAGGACGGCAAGTATCAGGTGGTCTATACTTTCGGATGGTATTTGCGCAAGTTCATCATGGATGCCCGTGAAAAGGGAGCCATTCCCATCGTCTTGAGCCACACACCGCGCAACAAGTGGGATAATGGTGAGATAGAACGCAACACCCAGTCGTTTGGCCGCTGGACCCGCGAAGCGGCCGAGGCCACGGGAACCTGTTTCATTGACCTGAACAAACTGAGTGCAGACAAGTTGCAGCAGATAGGTTGGGAGCAAGGTTTGCGTCAGGTGGGTGAATACTTCAAGCGTGACCATACCCATACCTCCCTAAAGGGAGCCCGGCTGAATGCGGCCAGTATTGTGGAGGGGCTGAAAGTGTCAGATTCTTCCTTGAAGGACTATTTGAAATAAATTAATCGGACGTACTATGATAAAGCTTATTCGATGTTTGTGGGCCATGTTGCTCACTCCGCTTTTCCTTTCGTGCACTTCCACAACCGGCAACTATCGGCAGGTGGATGTTGCCGCTCCCTTTCCCATGGAATCCGTCAGGGAGTTTGTGTTCCCGAAGAGGGACTTCTGTATTACAGACTATGGTGCCGTGGCCGATACGGCTCGTGACAATACACAGGCCATCGCCGCAACTATCGAAGCCTGCCATCAGGCCGGAGGTGGCAGGGTGGTGGTGCCTTGTGGAATGTGGCAGACTGGTCCCATCCATCTTCGTAACAACGTGAATCTCTACCTGGCAGACGGGGCGACACTTCGCTTTTCCGACAATCCCGAGCATTATCTGCCGGCAGTGATGACCTCTTGGGAAGGCATGGAGTGCTACAACTACTCTCCCTTGATTTATGCCTATGAATGCGAGAACATTGCCATAACCGGCAGTGGCACCTTGCAGCCCCGGATGGATACGTGGAAAACGTGGTTCGGTCGACCCGAGCCCCACATGGAGGCCCTGAAACAACTCTATACGATGGCCTCTACTGATGTGCCCGTGGAGCGGCGTCAGATGGCTGTGGGCGAGAACCATCTGCGTCCCCATCTGATTCATCTCAACCGTTGCAAGAACGTCCTTCTGGATGGCTTCAAGATTCGTGAAAGCCCTTTCTGGACGGTTCATCTCTACATGTGTGATGGTGGCATCGTCCGCAATCTTGATGTAAAGGCCCATGGTCACAATAACGATGGCATAGACCTGGAGATGAGCCGCAACTTCCTGGTGGAAGAGTGCCGCTTCGACCAGGGTGACGACGCGGTAGTCATCAAAGCCGGCCGGAACAGGGATGCCTGGAGGCTGAACATGCCCTGTGAGAACATCGTGATACGCAACTGCACGATACAGAAAGGGCATACGCTCCTGGGTATAGGCAGTGAGATTTCAGGCGGCATCCGCAATGTCTACATGCACGACTGTGTGGCACCGGCCGATGTACACCGCCTGTTCTTCATCAAGACCAACCATCGCCGTGGGGCTTTCGTGGAAAACATCCACATGGAGAATATCAAGACCGGCTCAGCCTTGAGTGTCATGGAGATAGATACCGACGTACTCTATCAGTGGCGTAAGTTGGTGCCCACCTATGAGAAGCGCATCACCCGTATTGCCGGTATTCACCTGAACAATATCCATTGCAGCGAGGCCAAGAAGATTTATGAACTGAAGGGGGATGAACGTCTGCCGGTGAAAGGTGTGGAGTTGAAGAACATTCATGTGGATTGTGTGGCCGACAGTACCAATGTGGTGAAACACGTGGAGGAACTGTTGGTGGAGAATGTCACCTATGGCCGAGTGGATGAGACGATTCTTCCCGAACTGAACAGATACATAACCAATAAATAATCGAAATTATGAAACGAGAAGCATTCAAAATGTTCCTGAAACCAGGATTTGAGAAAGAGTATGAAAAACGTCACGCCGCCATCTGGCCCGAGCTGAAGCAGATGCTGACCGACAATGGCGTCTATGATTATTCCATCTATTGGGACAAAGATACCAATATCCTCTTTGCTTGTCAGAAGACCAAGGGTGAGGAGTCTTCCCAGGACATGGGACACAACCCTATTGTCCAGAAGTGGTGGGATTATATGGCCGACATCATGGAGGTGAATCCCGACAATTCACCGGTCACCATTCCTCTTCCCGAGGTGTTCCACATGGATTGAGGCAAAAAAACTCTCCATCCTGTATCGTAGTATCCTAATAAACCCTTATCTTTGCAGTGGTAACCATATTAATTACTATGCAAAAACGATTTCTTTTATGGATGATTATGCTGGCAGGGGTGCTCCCCCTGTCGGCTTCTATTGAAATACGCTCCATACATTTCACTACTTCCGACGGTATAGCCAACAATACCGTCCGCCATATTCACCAAGACAACAAAGGATTTCTGTGGTTGGGCACTTTTGATGGGCTCAGCCGCTATGACGGCAACAGTTTTGTGAACCATTATCCCTTTGCCGAGGGAGAATCCATTCCTTCCCTGATGGACCATCGGGTGAGGAAGATGAAGGAAGACTGCAACGGACTGTTGTGGATTGACGTGATTTCCGAACACCAATGCTGCTATGACCTGAAACGGGGCCGTTTCGTAGACTACACGGGATGTGGCGAATACATGCAGAACTATTCAGGTACCATGCAGGCATCCAACGGGGATGTCTGGCTGAGGCATGAACGCAACGGTTGCCGCCGGGTGCGCTACCGGGAGGGAGAGTTCACCTCCACCGTCTTCCGGTCCGATAGGGGCAACCTGGCCTATAATGATGCCATCCGGGTGGTGGAGGATGAGAGTGGAACCATCTATATCGTGACCCGCAAGGCATTGCACCGTGTGCAGGGCGATGATACGGAGGTGGTGCTGAAGGCACCTTCCCTGGACTATGTGGCTATAGAAGGCATTTCCTATTTTGTCGCTACCGATGGACGGATTTTCCGGAAAGAGGAGAGTGGCATTCGGGGAGTTACGGCCATCAAGGGCTATTCTTCGCTTAACGTGGTTAATTTGATGGTACTGGGTAACGAATTGTATCTCTTTACCAATGTGGGTTGTTTCCGTTACGACACGACAACCGGCACCATGGAGCGTTCTGCGCGAGAATTGGACGTGAAGAACGCTGAGGTACAGAAGGACAACCGTGGAAACTATTGGATATATAACCACACGGGCATAGTGCTTTATGTGGATGCCGATACCCGCCAGGTGAAGAGGCTCCGTCTATTGCCCGAGGAGAAAATGTATTATATAGACTTCGAACGTTATTGTTTTGTGCACGATTCGCGCGGCATCATCTGGATTTCCACCTATGGCAATGGACTCTTCGCCTATAATCCGCTGACGGAAGAGTTGCAACATTTCGCGGCCAACATGGACGGTTATAGCCACATCTCTTCGGACTACCTGCTCTATGTCATGGAAGACCGCTCAGGCAGCATTTGGGTCAGTTCGGAGTATTCGGGGGTCTCCCGTCTGTCGGTGCTCAACGAAGGAGCCTCCTATATCTATCCCGAAAACCGCTCCAAGGAAGACGACCGCTCCAATAATATCCGTATGCTTACGCAACTGAACGACGGCAGAATCTATGTCGGCACGCGGCGTGGCGGTCTCTACATCTATAATGAACAGATGCAGCTCCTGGAAAAGAAGAATTTCCAGTCCAATATCTATGCCGTGACCAGGGATGCCAAGGGACGCCTGTGGATGGGAAGCCGTGGCGAGGGACTATCCGTGGACGGCAGGTGGTACAAACATCGTGATGACGATACCCTGTCACTCTCCAACGACAATATCTTCAGCCTGTTGTGCGACAGCAAGGGGCGCATGTGGGTGGGAGCCTTCCATGGCGGCCTGGACCTGGCGGTAGAGAAGGAAAACGGCCTTCATTTCCGCCATTTCTTTGATTACACCTACACGCAGAAGCAGGTCAGGGCTTTGTGTGAAGACAAGAACGGCTACATCTGGATGGGCACCAGCTCGGGAGTCTACGTGTTCCATCCCGACTCCCTGATTGCCAATCCCGCACATTACTATGCCTTCAATATTCAGAACGGAAAGTTGGGAAGCAACGAGGTGAAGAGTCTCTACAGCGACCGCAAGGGACGCATGTGGATTGCCACTTCGGGTATCGGCGTCAACGTCTGCGACCCCAAAGGAGACTATGCTAACCTGACCTTCGACTGTTACGATACCTCCAACGGGCTGGTGAACAACATGGTGCAGTCCATTGTGGAAGACCATCATGGAGGCTTGTGGATTGCCACCGAGTATGGCATCTCCTATCTGGATACCCAGAAGCTGGTCTTCGAAAACTATTTCTTCTCCTCCTACGTCTTGGGCAATACGTATTGTGAAAACAGCTTCTGCATCACCTCAAGCGGCCTACTGATATTCGGTTCCAACTATGGTATGGTGGTGATAGAGCCGGACAAGACCAATTACAAGACCTCCTATGTGACCCCCACCGTAGCATTGACGGGGCTGAAGGTGAACGGCATGCCCATGTACTCGGGCGAACAGGATTCCCCTTTGCAGCAGGCCATTACCTATACGCAGGCCATAGAACTGGACTACGACCAGAACTCCTTTGAGTTGGATTTCTCTACGTTCGACTACTCCAAGGACGGTACGGTGCAGTATATGTACCGTCTGGACAACTTCGACAAGAACTGGAGTACGCCATCCGCCCTGAATTTTGCTTCCTACAAGAATCTGGACCCCGGCCATTACCTGTTGCGTGTGAAAGCCTGTAATGCCGTGGGTGTGTGGGGCGAACGCGAAACGGTGCTTCGGATTGTCATTGAGCCGCCCTACTGGAAGACCGGTTGGGCCTATCTGCTCTATGTGGTGCTCATTTGCCTCAGTATCTATCTGTTGCTTCGTGTGCTGTGGAACTTCAATGACCTGCGCAACCGCATTCAGGTGGAAAAGCAGATGACGGAGTATAAACTGGTCTTCTTCACCAACATCTCCCATGAGTTCCGCACTCCCTTGACCTTGATACAGGGAGCCTTGGAGAAACTGGAGAATTGCAGCAATCCCAAGGAAATGGCCTATCCGCTGAAGGTGATGAACAAGAGCACGCAACGCATGTTGAGGCTCATCAACCAGTTGCTGGAGTTCCGCAAGATGCAGAACAACAAGATGGCCCTCTCTTTGGAGGAGACCGATGTCGTGGCCTTCCTGTATGAAATCTTCCTGACCTTCCAGGATACGGCCGAGGCCAAGAAGATGGACTTCCGCTTCATCTGTTCCCAGGAGAGTTGCCGCATGTATGTGGATAAGGGCAATGTGGACAAGGTGACCTATAACCTCCTCTCCAATGCTTTCAAGTACACACCTTCGGGGGGGACGATTCTTTTGTCGGTGGATGTGACCGATGAAAGACTGATGATTGCCGTCTCCGATACCGGTGTCGGTGTGCCCAAGGAGAAGCGAGAGGAACTTTTCACCCGCTTTGTGCGTGGTCGCTTTGCCGGTGGTGGTGTAGGAGTGGGACTGCACCTGACGCACGAACTGGTCACGGTGCATAAGGGAACCATAGAGTACACCGAGAACTCAGGCGGCGGTTCGGTCTTCACGGTCATGCTGCCCATGGATCCTGCCGCGTATGAAGAGAAGGACTTCCTGGTGCCCAACCAACTGCTCGTGGAAGAGAACCGGCCGCACCAGCGCGAAGCCTCGCCCGAGGTCCATGAAGAGCGTGCCAACGAGGAGGGACTCCCGGCAATTGCCCCGCTGAATAGCAAGAAGATTCTGATTATAGAGGACGACAGTGATGTGCGAGAGTTCTTGAAACAGGAGATTGGCCACTATTTTGAGGTAGTGGCCGAGGCCGATGGCAAGGCCGGTCTGGAGCGTGCCATGACTTATGATGCCGACCTCATCGTCTGCGATGTGCTGATGCCCGAAATGTCCGGCTTCGAGGTGTTGCGTCGCCTGAAGAGCACATTTGAGACCAGCCACATCCCCGTTGTCCTGCTCACGGCCTTGGCCTCTGAAGACAAGCAACTGGAGGGCTTGCAGAGCGGAGCCGATGCCTATGTCACGAAGCCCTTCAGCCCGAAGCTGCTCCTGACACGCATCTTCAAGCTCATTGAACAACGCGAGAAGTTGCGCGAAAAGTTCTCGCAGGAGCCGACGTCCATCCGTCCCGTTATCTGTTCGTCCGGTCAGGACAAGGATTTTGCCGATAGGTTGCAGGTCATTATGGAGAAACAGATGAGCAATGCCGACTTCACGATAGACGACTTTGCCCAACTGATGAAACTGGGACGCACCAACTTCTATCGCAAGGTGCGCGGTGTCACCGGCTATTCGCCCAATGAATACATGCGTGTGATGCGCATGAAGAAGGCTGCCGAGTTGCTGGCCACCGATGCTTCCCTTACGGTGTCCGAAGTCTCCTATAGTGTAGGCATGAACGATCCCTTCTATTTTAGCAAGTGTTTCAAGCAACAGTTCGGTGTTTCGCCCTCTGCCTATCAGAAAGGTGAACGGAATAATAAATAAATCACTACCTTTGCAGCGCGTAAACAGAAACAAGAAGAATTGATATGAAACTGAATCCAGATTTTAAACTGCGTGAGGTGGTGGGTGAGACCATCATCGTGAATCAGGGAACCCCGGAGGTAGACCTGACGCGTGTCATCTCTCTCAATGCATCGGCCAAGTTGCTCTATGAGCGTCTCTCCGGACAGAATTTCACCTTGGCGCAGGCTGCACAGGTATTGACGGATACCTATCGTATCACCGAGCAACAAGCCCTGCAGGACGCTGCCACTTGGGTGGATGCCATGAAGAAGTGCCATGTGCTGCAGGACTGAGGGCGTGCGCTATTCCGTGGGCGGTGTCTGCTTGGCCGTTTGTGGCAGCCGCCTGGCGCAGGTGGTGGAGCAGATTGTTGCCTTCGCTCCTTTCCGTGTAAGCGAAGGAACACCCCGCTTCTCCTTCGTTGAAGGACGGGTGGAAGAGGTTCCTCAAGTCGTAAACACCCAATATCGTTTCACTCACGAAGGCGTCTCCTCCGAGTTTTCGGCCACGGCCGATGGCTACCTGCTCAGTATGCAACTTGATGAAGAACCCCCTCTCTACCTGTGGCACAGGGTGGGTGAGTCCCATCTGTGGCTCTCGGGCAACCTTGCCATGCGTTTGGTGCGCTTTGCCCTGTGGGTCGGCTATGGCCTGATGCGTGCAACAGACGGGTCGGTGGCCATACACAGCAGTTGCATTGTTCATGAAGGACGAGCCGTGCTTTTCTTGGGCGAGAGCGGTACGGGCAAGAGCACCCACACCCGCCTGTGGCGTGAGCACATCACCGGTTCCTTCCTGCTGAACGATGACAGCCCCATTGTGACGGTAGAGTCCGATGGCCGTGTGTGGGTTTATGGCTCCCCCTGGAGTGGCAAGACCCCCTGCTACCGGGCCGAGCGTTATGAACTGCAGGCCTGCGTGCGTCTTTCTCAGGCTCCGGCCAATCGCATCCGTCGTCTCTCTCCCCTTCATGCCTATGCGGCGCTCCATCCCTCATGCCCGCCCCAGTTTGCCTATGACGACAGACTCTATTCGGGCATCAGCGACACGATGGGGCGGATGATTGCCGCCGTCCCCTGCTATCACCTGGCCTGCCTGCCCGATGAGGCTGCGGCGAGACTGGCGTGTGATACCCTGTTCATGTAATGATTTTGCG
Organism: Bacteroides sp.; assembly: GCA_017471925.1. GTDB lineage: Bacteria > Bacteroidota > Bacteroidia > Bacteroidales > Bacteroidaceae > Bacteroides. The sequence goes on along the minus strand of JAFURM010000055.1, from coordinate 70,928 downwards.
ATAGTCTTAACGAATGTAAATCGTTGGCTTGAAAACCTGCCCCAGTTGGGAAGAAATTTTTTCCCAGTTGGGGCAGGAAATTTATGCAGCAGATAAAGACCGTTTTTCCTGCTGATGGTTCGAAATGCGTTGGGTGACGATGTGAATGATGTAAGGATGTGTGAATCGTATAAAGACTCGTTAACAAATCGTCATTAGCCGTTGTGTTTGCTGTATTTGTGATAGCAATTGTTTACATTGTTGTATATTGCTTCTACGTCTCTGTTGGACGATTGTATGACTTTTTCTGTAAAAACGAGGTTCCCGTAATAATTTGATATTCAATCGGCCGCAAAACGCTATGGAGAACTTTCAGTTTCTCATTGGCAATCGGGTCGATTGCCAGTGAGAAACACCCCGATTGCCATAGGCAATCGGAGTGAATCCCATAGGTAATTCATATGATGTAAATAAAGCGGAGGAGACTCCCGCGCTGGGTAGTTTGTATGCGAGTGGATAAATATGGACAAATAAAGCTCCTGCTCTCGTCTTGAAGGAGCCTGTTCATGAATGTGGCTCTTCCGTCTCTATTTCTTCCTCCTCTTTCGTGTGTTCTCCGTGGCGATATGCTTGGGGAGACATGTTGTAGGTGTCCTTGAAGCATTTGCTGAAGTAGCGGGGAGAATTGAAGCCGATTCTCTCGGAGATATCGGTGATGTTCATCTCCGGATTGTTCCGCAGGTATAGGGCGGCTCTTTTCAGACGCAGGCTCAGGATGAGGTCGTTGGGTGTCTTGCCGGTGATGGCTTTCAGCTTCACGAAGAGTTTGGTGCGGGCGATGCACATCTCTTGTGCAAACACGTTGACGTTGAATTCCGTGTCGTCCATGTGTTGCTCGATGACCTTCATCACCTTGTCCATAAACTCCTTGTCCAGCGGGTTGGTGGCAAAGATTTGCGGCGTGGCATGTGGTTGACGGGAGAATTTCTCTTGCAGCACTAAGCGGTTGTTGATCAGGTTGCGGCAACGGGCCAGCAGTATGTTTATTTCAAACGGTTTGGTGATGTAGTCGTCTGCTCCGGTCTTCAGTCCCTCTAACTTATGCTCCAGGGCGGTGCGGGCCGTGAGTAGCACCACGGGGATATGGCAGGTGTTGATGTTTTCCTTCACCTGTTTGCAAAGTTCAATGCCCGATATGCCCGGCATCAGGATGTCGGTCACGATGATGTCGGGGTGGTGTTCCTCCAACAGGGTCAGAGCCTCTTCACCGTTGGCCGCCGAGAGTATATTATAATAAGGTGTAAAGATGTCGTTCAGCATGTTTCGGAGTGAGGAGTCGTCTTCCACAATCAATATGGTGAAGGGGTTGCCGTCTTTCTCCTTGATGTTCAGTTCATCCTCTTCAATCAGGCACAGCTCCTGCTTCTCTTCTTTGGGCTTGGCGATAAGTTCTGGGGTGTCCGAGGCGATTTCTTCCTCCTTCAGGTGGGCTTTGCCCAAGAGGAGGGTGACGGTAAAGGTGGTGCAGGCATTCTCTCTGCTTTCCACGCTGATGCTGCCATGATGAAGTTCCACGATGCCCTTCGTCAAGGCGAGTCCGATACCTATGCCTTTGCCGGGAGAGTGGAGCGTGCGCTCTGTCTGATAGAAGCGGTCGAAGATGTTGCCTATCTCATCATTGGGAATGCCACACCCGCTGTCTTTCACTTGGATGCAGACACTCTTTTCACCTCTTGTCACGTTCAATGCAATCTCTTTGCCGCTCGGAGTATATTGAAAGGCGTTGGAGAGCAGGTTGTTGATGACCTTCTGCATCTGCTTGGCATCATACCATACCTTGATTTCTTCATCGGAGGTGTGGAAACTCAGCCCAATCTGTTTGCTGTGGGCATATTCCTGGAACAGCAGGTAGTTTTCGTGCAGGAAGTCCACGATGTTGTATTCGCTGGCCTTGATTTTCATGTGTCCCTGTTCCTGTTTCCTGAAGTCGAGCAGTTCGTTGATGAGACTTTGCAGTTGCAGGCTGCTCTTGTAGGCGTTGAGCAGACGGTTGTAGATGGCCGGAACGAAGGACTTCACCTGCAATAGCAGTTCTATCTGACTGGTTATCAAAGTGAGTGGCGTGCGGAATTCATGGGAGATGTTGGTGAAGAAGCGTAGCTTGTGCTGGTTCAGGTTTTCGATGTCTTCGATGTGTTTGCGCTCATATTCCAGAGCGGCCTGCAGGCGCAAGCGGTTCTTGTAGAAGCTGATGATGACGTAGAGCAGGGAAGTCACGAGGAGAAAATAGCCGATATAGGCGGCCGTGGTCTGGTACCAGGGCGGGAGTACGGTGACCTTCAGTACGTGGTAGTTCGTCTCTTCCTCTTGTGGCTTTATCATCAGGCTGTAGGTTCCGGGATTCAGGTTGGTGTAGGTAATCATCCGCCCGTTGCGCAGGGTGGTCCATTCTTTGGAAAAGTTTTCTAACCTGTAGACAATCTCTTCGCGGTTCAGCGGGTTATAGTTGGTAATGGCGTAGGTGATGCTGAACATGCTTTGGCCGGGTTTCAATGTGATTTCCTTGGTCTGTGAAAGCGTCTCTTTCAGGATGCCTGTTCCGTCGTTCACCTTGATTTCCTTGTCGTTCACGAAAAGCTTGGTGGGGAATATCCGGTAGTCGGGTTGTGTCAGGCTCAGGTTGTCGGGGCGGAAGGAAATCAGACCGTCCACGCCTCCGATGAAGAGTTCGCCGTCCCTGGTGAGGTAGATGGAGTTTTGGTTGATGGCCGAGAGCGGCAGGTTGGAGTTGGCCTTGAAGTTGCGCGTTATCCCTTCCTCGGTGTCAAAGTAGCAAAATCCGTTGTCGCTCAGGATGATGAGACGGTCTGGAGCCACTTCGGAGACCCCGTAGATACAGTTGCTCAGCAGCTTGTGTTCATTCTCGTTGAAGTTCTCAAAGGTGTTCGCTGTCCGGTTATAGCAGTCAATGCCCTTTTCTGCTGTGCCTAACCACATGCGGCATCTGCTGTCTTCATACAGGCAGTTGATGCCGTTGCTGCTCAGGCTTCCCGCTCGGGTGGAGTGGCTGTGAAGTGTCAGGCGTCTCTCCTTCGGGTGATAGACGAAAGCTCCTTCTTCGGCACCGGCTATCCACAGCAGGCTGTCCTGGCCGATGTGCAGGTCCAGAGCCAGACTGATGACGGGACCGGCAGCCTCGTCTTTGAATAGTGGCTGGAACGTCTCGCTCGCTATGTCGAAGCGGTACACTCCGTCATGTGTGGCCAGTAGCAGTCCGTTGCCCTGCTTGATGATGTCACAGATGATGTTGCTCTTGTGGGTATTGTCGGTTCCCCGCTTGGTTGTGTAATGGGTGAACTTGCGGCTTTTCAGATCCAGCTTGTTCAGGCCGCCCAGATGAGTGCCTATCCACAGCACGTTCCTCGGTGCGTCATAGAGGATGGACTTCAGGTTGTTGTGGGAGATGCTGTTGCCTTGTTCCTTATGGGTGTAGTGGGTCACCTGTCCGTTGTTGCGGTTCAGGCAGTAGAGTCCGTCTCCCTCCGTGCAGATCCAGAGGTTTCGCTCGCCGTCTTCGGTCATGGCACCGATGACCGATTCATTGGAGCCTTGCTCCTGTCCCAGGTGGTGCACAATCTCCTGAGTGGGGGTGAAGTAGTTGACGCCACCGAAATAGGTGCCGAACCACAGGGTGCCCTGATGGTCGCAAATCATGCTCCAGATGGAGGAGTGGCTCATGCCGCCCGATGCCTTGTCCTGCTCCCGATAGTTCCGGAAGCTGTCGCTTTCGGGCAGATACTTGCTCAGCCCTCGGAAAGTTCCTATCCACATGTTGCCCTGACGGTCTTCACAGAAGGTGCGCACAAAGTCGGCACACAGCGAGGAGTCCTCCTGCGAATGGTGTCGATAGTTCTTCAATCCTTCTTTCGAGAAGATATAGAGACCGTCGTTCCAAGTGCCTATCCAGTACTCTCCCCGACTGTCGCGGCTTATCCGGCTGATGCGTCCCTGCGGGATGGGGTGGGAGAGGTGTTGTGCCTTGCGGGAGTAGAGCCAGAGTCCCTCCTCCTCCGTACCGATAAAGAGGGAGTCGCCCGAAACCAGCAGGCTGGAGATGCGGCTTTCGGCCGACGGCAACCTGTAGATGGAGGTCAGCTGCCCTTCCTTCCATTGCATCACCTCGTTCTCCTTGCCGATGTACAGCCCTCCTTCGTGGCAGTGAATGGCTCCCACGTTGTCGGTGTGCAAGGCCGTGAACTCCTCGTTGGCGATGCTGAACATGCTCACGCCGCGTATGGTCAGAAAGTAGATGTGTCCTTCACGGTCGCCCGTGATGTCTCTGATCAGGTTGCTTTGGATGGAGTGTTCGTCATTGTCGTCATGGCGGTACACCTGTATCTCATTGCCGTCATAGACACTGATGCCGTTGCGGGTTCCCATCCACAGGAGGTCGCGTTCGTCCTGGTAGAGAGCCATGACGGAGTAGTGGGATAGTTCGTCTTTGATGGTAAGGTGCTTGAAGGAGATGTCCTGCGCACCGGACAAAAGGGAAACTGTCAGGAAAAGGACGAGTCCGAGTGTTCTGTATATGGAGTTAATCATGAGCTTACAGTTAAGCGTTATCAATATGTGATGCAACAAAGTTAGCTTTTTTATTTAAAACTCACATCTGTTGCCTGCGGTTTTTATTATTTTAGCCCTGAAAAAAACGATTTTAGCCATTATATGTACGATTTTAATCGCTTTCACCGACGAAAACGGCCTACTTTTACACCCTCAAATTTTGTATAAACTGAAATACTATCATGAAAAGCAGATTTTCTTCTATCAAGTGGGCAGTAGCCTTTGTGACTTTAGGTTTTTTCAGCTGCAAGAATCAGCCGGTGAGCACCGATGATATCATAGCTGACAACGTGAAAAATGCGGTGGCTCAGTACACCCTCCAGACCGATATCATTGAAAAGAGTGGCAAGATTCTCAATCCCCGTACCCTCTTGCCCGACGGCACCATCTGGTATGTACCCATTGATGACTGGTGCAGCGGCTTCTTCCCCGGCAGCATGTGGTATCTCTATGAACTGACCGGTGATCAGAAGTGGAAAGGACTGGCCGAGAAGTACACTGAGGACCTGGACTCCGTGAAACACCTGAAGTGGCACCATGATGTGGGCTTCATGATTGGCAGCAGCTACCTGAACGGCTACCTGCTGGGCGACAAGGAAGAATATAAGGATGTCATTGTCACCGCCGCCCGCTCGCTGGCCACCCGTTACCGTCCTACGGCCAAGGTCATCCAGTCTTGGAACGTGGATAAGGGCTGGCAGTCGGAACGCGGATGGGAATGCCCCGTCATCATTGACAACATGATGAACCTGGAACTCCTGTTCGAAGCCACCCGTCTCTCCGGTGACTCCACCCTGCACCAGGTTGCCGTAGACCATGCCAACACCACCCTGGCCAACCATTTCCGTGAGGACAACAGCTGCTATCACGTGATAGACTACAGCCTGACCGACGGCTCCGTTCGCCACAAGCACACTGCACAGGGCTATGCCCACGAGTCTTCCTGGGCACGCGGACAGGCGTGGGCCATCTATGGATACACCGTATGCTATCGCTACACCGGTGACAAGCGTTATCTGGACCATGCCGAGAAGGTCTACAACTTCATCTTCAACCACAAGAACCTTCCTGCAGATCTCATCCCCTATTGGGACTATGACGCTCCCAATATCCCCAATGAGCCGCGTGACGCTTCTGCAGCGGCCGTAACAGCCTGTGCCCTCTATGAAATGAGCACGCTCATCCCCGATTCCCCCTATAAGGCCACGGCCGACAAGATTGTGGAGAGCCTCAGCACGCCGGCCTATCGTGCCGAAGTGGGAACCAACGGCAACTTCATCCTGATGCACTCGGTAGGAAGCATTCCTCATGGACACGAAATCGATGTGCCCATCAACTATGCCGACTACTACTTCCTGGAAGCCCTCATCAAGAAACAGCGTATAGAGAAGGGCGAACCTATCCGATAATCAATTATCCTTGCATATATGCTTCATCCCATTGAATACATCAAGCGGATTGCTGTATGTGTGTCTCTGTGCCTGTGTGCCGTATTGGGCGCATCGGCACAGGTTACTGTAAAAGGTACGGTCATTGACGAGACCAAGATGCCCGTTCTTGGAGCGAATGTCGTCATCAAGGGAGACACAGGTACAGGAACCATTACCGACTTTGACGGAAACTTCACCATCACCGTCAAGGATCGCTCTGCCGTATTGGTCATCTCCTTCATCGGCTATCTCACCCAAGAAGTCCCCGTAGGCGACAATACCACATTGGAGGTTGTGCTGAAGGAGGATGCCGTCACGTTGGGCGAGGTGGTGGCCATCGGCTATGCCACCGTCAAGAAGAGTGACCTTACCGGCTCTGTCGAGAAGGTGGACATGGGCGAAATGAACAAGGCCACGGTCACCTCCTTCGACCAGGCTTTGGGCGGACGTGTGGCGGGTGTGCAGGTGGTGTCGGGCAGCGGACAGCCGGGCGAAGAGGCCAACATCGTCATCCGTGGCAGCAATACCATCTCTGACGTGGCCGACGGTAATCCGCTTTATGTCATCGATGGATTTGCCACCGAGGATGCCAATGCCGCCTCCATCAATCCCAATGACATCGAGTCCATTGATATTCTGAAGGATGCTTCTGCCACGGCCATCTATGGTGCGCGCGGTGCCAATGGCGTGGTCATCATCACCACCAAGCGGGGACAGGAGAGTGCGCCGCGCATCACCTATGACGGCTACATCGCCTATCAGGTGCGCCCCAAGTTCCTGGACCTCCTGCAGGGACGGGAGTTCGTGGATTTGCAGCAGGAAATCATGTCCGAGTCGGACATGAAGAAGACCTACCTCTGCTATGACGAAGCCCTGGGACGCCACCAGACCCTGGAAGACTATGACAACCGCACCTCCACCAACTGGCAGGACCGGGTGTTCCAGGCCGCTCCCATGACTAACCACCACGTGGCACTCTCGGGAGGCTCGGCCAAGACCAAGTACAGTGCCAGCCTCTCCTACCTGAACCAGCAGGGCACCATCATCGAGTCTTCCTATGAAAGCCTCAAGGCACGTCTCTCCTTGGACCAGCAAATCAGCGACAAGGTGAAGTTCGGCGTGAACGTGAACTTTGCCAACAACATCTCCACCGGCTCGGCACCCTCCGAGGGAGGCGGACAGAGCACCCAGTACTTCCTCTATCAGGTGCTGGCCTACCGTCCGGTGAAGTACAAGTCTACCGACGACCTGGAGGATGTGCTGGATGACAACGGCGGCACCTATCCCTACAATCCCGTGAAGACCATTGAGAACACCTTCGTGAAGTTGCGCAAGCGTCAGCTCAGTTTCAATTCCTACCTGAACTGGACCATCATGAAGGATCTCCTCTTCAAGGCCACCTTCTCCTATACGTGGCGTGAAGACCGCACCCGCAATTTCTACAACTCCGACACCTACTATGGCGACCCCACCTACTCCTCCTCGCGCACCAACGGTGCCTTCAATTACAAGGAGTGGAACAGCTGGTCCAACGAATACACCTTGACCTATAAGAAAAAGGTGAACGCCCACTACTACAACGCCATGCTCGGAGCCTCGCTCTCCAGCCAGCAGATTTCCAACCTGGGGGCCAAGTCGGTCATGGTGCCGTGGGAGAATACCGGCTTCTGGGGAATAGATGCCGGCACCGCACAGACCATTACGGCCGACAATGTGAAGAACAACCTGATGTCCTTCTTTGCCCGCTTCAACTATGACTGGAAGTCCCGCTACCTGTTTACCGCCACCATGCGTGCCGACGGCTCCTCCAAGTTCGTCAAGCACAAGTGGGGCTACTTCCCTTCCGCCTCGTTTGCCTGGCGCGTCTCCGACGAACCCTTCATGGTGAAGACCGGCTCCTGGCTCTCCAACCTGAAGCTGAGAGTGGGATGGGGTGCTACGGGCAACAACTACACCCAGAACAACTATCCCTCCCACATGCTCTATTCGGGCAGTCAGAACTATGCCTTCGGCAATGCTCTCACTCCGGCCATCTACCTGATGCAGATGTCCAACCGTGACCTGAAGTGGGAGACCACCTATCAGACCAACTTCGGTATAGACTTCGGCATCCTGAACAACCGTTTCAACGGAAGCATCGACCTCTACAACAAGGACACGAAAGACCTGCTTCTCTATGCCGACGTGCCGCCCTCCATCGGTTTCACCCAGGTGCAGCAGAACATCGGCAGCATCAACAACCGGGGTTTGGAGATTACCCTCAACGGTACCATCCTGCCCGGCAGCAAGAACCGTCTGAAGTGGACCACCAGCTTCAATATCTCTTTCAACAAGAACAAGATTACCGCCCTCTCCGACGGACAGTTGAGCCGCATGGCGGGCATCCGCTACCCCAACATTCCCGACCTCTATATATGTAAGGTGGGCGAACCCCTCTCCGAGATGTACGGCTACGTCTACGATGGAGTCTATCAGTATGAGGATTTCGACGAGGTGGCTCCCGATATCTTTGTCCTGAAGGCCGGCATCCCCAACAACACCAACGAGCGGGCCAATATCCGTCCCGGTGACCCCAAACTGAAAGACCTGAACGGCGACGGCAAGGTGACAGCCGAGGACCAGACGGTGATAGGCCACGGCCTGCCCGTCCACACCGGTGGATTCACCAATACCTTCGAGTGGAAAGGCTTCGACCTCAGCATCTTCCTGCAATGGTCCTATGGCAACGATGTCATCAACTACAACCGGGTGAAGTTAGAGAGTCTGAGCGAACGCCACATCAACCAGCTCGCTTCTGCCAAGGACCACTGGACACCGCGCACCGACAATGGTGACGGCACCTATACGGCCGGCAACTACACCAACTACCTGTGGGCCGTGAACCGCGGACTCACCAACATCAACACCAGCCGTGCCGTGGAGGATGCCTCCTTCCTGCGCCTGAAGAATGTGCAGCTGGGCTACAACTTCCCCGTGAAGCTCCTGAAGAAGACGGGACTCTCTTCCCTGCGCCTCTACTTCAGTGCACAGAACCTCTTCACCTGGACCAAGTACACGGGCTACGACCCCGAAGTCTCCACCCGCAACTCGGCCATGACCCGAGGCTTCGACTATTCGGCCTATCCCCGTGCCACGACCTACACCTTCGGGGTGAAACTGGGAATCTAATTCAATGAACGGAAGATTATGAAGAAGACAATATTACTATATGTATGGATGCTGGCCTTCGCCTCCTGCGACTTCCTGGAGACGGAAACGTATGACTACATCGGGGCCGAAGACATCTATCAGGACGAGGAGAGCTGCATGGCCGGTCTGGCCGGTGTCTATGACGCGCTGGGTGCCCTGGGCTGTTACGGACAGAACCTTTGGGCCGACCTGGATGCCGGTACGGACATCATGGTCTACAACCGGGCCTATGGAAAGGACTACATCCAGCTCTCCAACTATAACTATAACAATACGGACAACTCCCTGAAGACCACCTGGACGGCCCTGTACGAGGGCATCAACCGGGCCAACGACTACATCGCCACGATGGAGAAGCGTTCCGCCGAAGCCTGTGGCGGTGCCGCCCGCAAGGCCATGTTCCTCGGCGAGGCCAAGGCGTTGCGGGCGCTCTACTACATGAACCTGGTGGCATTCTGGGGCGAGGTGCCCCTGCGCCTGCAGCCCACCTATGACCTCAGTTCGCAACTCCTGGCCAAGGCTTCCCAGGAGGAGATCTACAAGCAGATAGTCGCCGACCTGGAAGAGGCCGAGACGGGATGCCTGAGCGCACGCGAACTGAACGCGCCGGGACGCATCTCCACCACCACGGCCCAGGCCCTGCTGGCACGCGCCTACCTCTGGCAGGCCGGCTATCCCGTCCATGCCGCCACGTGGGACAAGGCACTGGAGTATGCCCGCAAGGTGAAGCAGAGCGGCCTGCACAGCCTCTATCCCCAACAGGAGGGCGTGAACGGCTATCGGGCACTCTTTATCAACATGTGCAGCAACAAGTATGACCTCACCGCCCGCGAGAGCATGTTCGAGGTGGAGTTCTACGGCAACGGACAGGACCAGACCAACGAGGCCGGCCGCGTGGGACTCTACAACGGCGTGACCCAGCAGACGGCTTCCGATGACTATCCCTATGCCTACGGACTCTATGACGGTACCAAATACCTCTTCCGCCTCTATGAAGAGGAGGATGCCCGCCGCTGGTGGAACATTGCCGACTACAAGTATGTCACCACCGACGGAGTGGTGAGTGAGGTGGCCCGCACCGATGCCGAGAAGCGTCAGGAGGATGGCAACTGTGCCAAATGGCGTGCCAAGTACATTCCCGAGCGTCCCCTGTCGCGCAACAACTCCTCCATCAACTTCCCCGTCATGCGCTATGCCGACGTGCTGCTGATGATTGCCGAGTGTGCCAACGAGCTGGAGGGTCCCACGTCAGAGGCCATCGAAGCCATCAACCAGGTGCGCATGCGCGCCGGGGCATCGGCAGTGAGCCTGGCCGACTTCACCCAGGAGAGCCTGCGCAGCTTCATCCGCGAAGAGCGCACCCGTGAACTGTGCTACGAGGTGCCCCGCCGCATGGAGCTTCGCCGCCACGGCAAGGAGTACTTCAAGGAGCAGCTCTTCCTTCTGAAGAGCCAGCTGCTCAACGAACAGAACAAGCAGATAGGCTACGACCTGGAGAGCGTGAAGGCCGTGCCGGCCATCAACTTTGCCGACAAGCACGTCTACTTCCCCATTCCGCAGGCCGAACTGAACGTCAATACCCTCTGCATACAGACCGAGGGGTGGTAAGCATACATCAATAACCAAGAATTATGAAGCACATTCAATACCCTATCAGGATGCTCTGCATGGCCGCCCTCCTGCTTCTTGCCGGATGCGACAGGGACGGCGTGGACGATGTGGAGTTTGACGTAGAGATTCAGAACCGGGCGGATGACATCCGCGTGGGCGACGAGGTGACCTTCCTCTTCAGCGGGAATGCCCAGTACATCGCCTTCTTCAGCGGAGAGAACGGCAACAGCTATGCCAACATTGAGCGCGACAGCGTGGCGCTCTCCTCCCTGCAGATGTCCTGCACCGTGAAACAGCAGTACACCGACAAGGAGTACCGCCTCAAGGAGATGATTCATGCCTACATCTCCCGCGACTTCAGTGGCATCTATGACCTGGAGCACCTGCAGCAGGCCACCTGGACCAAGATTTCGGGACAGGAGTACAACCGCCTGACCGTGCCCCTGACCGAGAACAGTCCCACCGAGGAGGTGAGCAGCACGATAGACCTGATGGACTACAAGGGTACCCCCTTCTACGTGGCCTTCCAGTATAATGCCCCCAAGCGGACCGACGTGCCTGCCTCTTCCGGCAACGGACGCTATGTGGTGGCTCCCCGTGTGGACGTCAACCCCATCGCCTTGCAGAAGGTGACGGTGGAGGGCGAGACCGTGGTGTGGGACAATGCCTCCACCGACTGGGGCTTCCAGGTGCTCCATGAGAAGACCACCGGCACCAGCAACTACTCCGTGAACGACGGTGGCCTGCTCTTCCAGCCCCAGCAGGGCAAGGAGCACACCGATGAGGATGTCATCGTCTGGATGGTGAGCCGCCTCATCCGCCCCTGGGAGGTGGAGCCTGACCGTGGCACGGCCATCAAGTCCACCGATGCCTACCTGCCCGCCTATTCCCATGTCTATAGCAAGCCGGGCACCTATCAGGTCACCTTCGTGGCTACCAATGCCACCCTGTGGGACTCCGACCGCACCGTCAAGCAACTCACCATAACCGTCAAGGAGTAGGCCATGAGAAAGACTGATTCTATGAAAGGGCTGCTGGCCCTCTGCTGCCTGGCCCTCTGCACGGCCTGCAACACCGAGAGCTTCACGCTGACGGCTTCGCTGACGGGACCCGCGCCCGTCACTCCCCCCGATGACTCTGGGGAGACGTTGCCTCCCAACACCAGTACCCTGTGGAAGGAGTTCCTCACCCTTGGCGAGACGGGAGAGGAGACCACCCTGGCCGACTTCTCCTATGCCGGCTATGCCTTCGGTGAAACGGAAGTGCCCGATGTGGACTATCCGGTCTACAACGTCTGCCACTATGGTGCCGTGCCCGACGACGGACAGGGCGACCGTCCCGCCTTCGAAGCGGCCATTGCCGCCGCACAGGCTTTCGGACGCGGCGTGGTCTATGCACCTGCCGGCCGCTACGACCTCCGTCCCACGGCCGGGTCCGAAGGCTCCATCGTCATTTCGGGCAACAACATCATCCTGCGTGGCGACGGTTGCGGCGAGGAGGGCACCGTCTTCTATATGGAACATCCCCAGACCCCCGAGAATGCCGGCAAACTGTGGAGCTGTCCGCCGCTCTTCATCTTCCGCTACCTCTTTGACAAGGACAAGGAGTTTGCCGTAGACGAGGACTACGTGGATCGCAAGCTGGCCGATGTCGTGGCCGATGCCGCGCGGGGCACGCACACCGTGGAGGTCAGCTCCACCAGCGGGCTCTACATCGGCAAGCGTGTCATGCTGCGCCTGCAGAACAACGACCCCGCCCTCGTGGCGGCCGAGGTGGCTCCCTATGACGTGCAGCCCGAGTGGACCGACCTGTTGGACAACGGCGTGCAGGTCACCGAGTACCATCAGATACAGCGCATTTCCGGCCGCTTCGTCACCTTCAAGGAGCCTATCCTCTATCCCGTGGAGGCCCGTTGGGGCTGGACGTTGCACGAGCACTCCTGCAAGGTGGGCTGCGGCGTGGAGGACATCGCCTTCGTGGGCAACTTCCGCGAACCCTTCGTGCACCATCAGGATGCCACCCACGACAGCGGCTTCAAGATGCTCACCTTCCTGCGCCAGGTGAACGGCTGGGTGCGCCGCTGCCGCTTCACCGACGTGAGCGAGGCCGTCAGCGTGCAGCGCAGTGCCAATGTCTCGGTCTATGACTGCCGGATTACCGGCAACCAGGGCCATTCGGCCATCCGCTCCGAGGCTTCCACCCGCATCTTCATCGGTGCCATTGTGGACCAGCCCGCGCAATATCACTCCACCGGCATCTCCAAGACAGCCATCGGCACCGTGCTGTGGCGCAACGAGACGGCGGCCAACAGTTGCTTTGAGTCTCACGCCTACCAGCCGCGCGTCACGCTGATTGATGCCTGCACCGGCGGACTCCTGCCCGACCATGCCGGGGGAGACCAGCCCGCTGCGCCCAATCACCTCCGCGAACTGGTGCTGTGGAACTATGTCAATAAGGGTGGGGCTACCGGCACCTTCGACCTCTGGACCAGGAACAACCGCTTCCTCCTGCCCGTTATCGTGGGCTTGCAGGGAGCCGGACTGGACTTCCTGCCCTCCCAGGTGACGCTGAACGAGATGCCCGGCACGGCCGCCTATCCCGAATCGCTTTATGAAGCCCAGTTGGAGCGGCGCTTGGGACACTTCCCCGAGTGGCTGCAGAAGCTGAAATGAGTTATGTACGATTTTTGACTGCTAAATGTATGAATTTGCCCCCACTGCTGCAGGGCTTCTCCCTACATTTGCAGTCGCCAATACCAACCGAGATGTTTGTTGACATGAGAAAGAAAAACACATACGGCCATTTGCTGCTGGGCTTGCTTGCCCTGCTTGTCATTGCCTGCAAGGACAAGGACGAGAAGGGGGGCATTGCCCCTACACCTGTCTCCCTGAAGGCCGGAATCTATACCATCCAGGCAGAGGAGGGCAGCGTGTGGAAGGCCGGAGAGGAGTTCGGCGTCTTCATGCTGAAGAACGGCACCTCGCAGGTGGTGGCCGACTATGCCAACCTGCTCCATACGGCCGATGACTATTCGGCCACGGGCTACCTCGTCCCCGACGGCGAACCGATGTACTATCCCACCGACGGCAGCCTGGTGGACTTTATTGCCTATCATCCCTATGATGCCCAGGCCGGAAACACCCGCGCTTCGGGCTATATCGTCTCTTTCGACCTCACCAATCAGCAGAAGGCCTCCCCCGACGACTTCATCTATTCCAATGAAGGCCGGGGCAGGAGTGCGTCGGGCGGCAGCTACGAGCTGCAGCTCAAGCCCGTGCTGGCACAGGTGGTCGTGGAGCTGGTGCCCGGCAGCGGCTACACGGACGATGACCTGAAGGCTCGTGACGTGACCCTGCGCCACATGCCGGTCAAGGCCGCCTTCAATCTTTTGGAAGGCCGTTTCCTCTCTCCCGAAACGTCGGCAGATGTGGTGTTGAAGGCCGTGACGGGTGCGGCAGCCCGCAGGGAAGTGGTGCTCCTGCCCGGCGAGGTGCCCGACGATATGGTGCTGGCGGTGGATATGGAAGCGGGCGGACAGCCCTTCTCGCTCACGGGCCGGCTGAACAGTGTGGTGCCCCATGCAGAGGCCAACACCCGCTATGAAGTGAGGGTGAAGGTCACCCCCGACGGACTGGAGCCTACCCTGGTGAGCACCTCGCCCATCTATGTGCTGGACTGGCAGAACGATGGCGACAATGTGGACGAGGAGATTGTGGAAGGCATTCCCAACCTGGTGAAGGACGGCGCATTGGACAACCTGAAGGCAGAGCAACTGCAGACGGTGACGGCCGTTCCCGCCACGCCCCACATGTGGTATGGCATGGCCAACCAGGTGGAGGGCACCTTCGATGTCTATCGCGACAGGCAACAGGGCAATGTGCTCTCCATGAGCTTCGCGGGCACTTTGGCCTGGTATAAGAACTACCTGGGCTACACCTCCACGGAGGCGCAGGCCGCCCACTACCAGCTCACCTTCAAGATGCGCAGCTCGGTGGCCGGGGCGAAGCTGCAGACCTATGTGCGCATTGCCAAGCAGGGCAACCACTTCTTTGTGCTGAAAGATGCCGACACCACCAAGGCATGTGCTGCCCGCGTGCTGGAGGCTACCACGGAGTGGACCACCTATGTGGTGGACTTCGACTTCACCCGCACGGTGAACACCATCTATGCTTCCGGACTGCAGATTACCCCCTCCACGGACGACGACCGCAACAGTTTCTATGTGGCCTTCGTGCCCCAGCAGGCAGGGGTGGAGTATGTCCTGGACGACGTTACCTTCATGCTCAATCAGAAATAACAAATAAAAGTATAAACCATTAAAATTTAGACTCATGAAAAAGAATTTATTGCTTGCCACATTGGCAGCCGCTGCAATGCTCACCGCTTGTAGCAATGAAGAAGAAGTGATTCAAAACCAAGGCACTACGCCCGTGAACTTCGTTATTGGCGGAGTAGGTACAAGAACAGTGACTACACTTGCCAATGACACCTATACAACAAATTTCAAAGCTGATGACAAGGTCGGTATTTTTGCTACCGGCGGTGCTACGGCAAGCAACGTTCAGTATAAAGTGACGGAAACTACTGATGGTGGTACAACCACCCAGTCTTTGACAGCTGTTACCGAAGGTGAGGCTATTCAAGCGCAGGCGAATGTGGAGACCACATTCAAGGCTTATTCTCCCTATGTAAGCGGTGCATCAGCCACGGTGGAGATGACAGTGGGCAATCAGGCAAGTGGTATTGATGCCTATGACCTGGTGACTGCCACTCCGACAGCCACAGCTCTTACTTCAGATAATTCTTCCGTGACCTTCACTTTCCAGCATCGTCTGGCCATGGTGCAGGTGCAGATTGCGGGTGAAATTGGCAAGACTGCCACTGCCCTCACACTGAAGAATGTACAGCCCACTGCTACTTGGACTGTTGAAAGTGATGCAGTTGCTGCCAGTGGTGATGTAACGGACATTACCATGTACAATATCGCAACAGATGATACCAACGGTACCAAGACTTTCGTAGCATTGGTTCCTGCACAGACCATCAGTGCTTCAACAGCCATGTTCTCTACTACAATCGGCTCAAAGACATATACATTCGCACCTAAGGCCGCTGTGACATTGACTGCTGCCCAGGTTGCCAAGTTCAAGATTACGATTGATGAGCAGATTCAAATGGTGGAGGTTAATCTGTCTGGCTTGAGTATTTCAGGATGGGATACTACTACCTTCACAGAATATACGGATTTTGACGCTACTGAGGAAGAATATGTAAAGGAAACAGATGTTTTGCTGGCTACGGAAAGTTTTGATGATGTTTCCCTTACAACTACTACAGGTTGGGCAAATGCAACTGTTAATACTTGGAGTAATTATACTCTCGGAACTAACTCTTCTGTCACTGTTGGTGCTGATGCAGAAGATTCTGAGAATAATGCTTTGATATTGAAAAGAGGTACTGAATCAACCACTTGGACAAATTGTATGGCATATTACACGGTAGAGAATCCAGCAGGAAAGCTTTATCAAGTTTCTTTCAAGGCAAAAACGGATGCTACTGATACTAAATCCTTATTGCTTTCAGTATCTTATAATACGCCATCTAACTATGCCGGTATTTACAATGGTGAAAAATATTATGGTTTAAATCAAATAAATGTACAAACCGGTAACTATACAGAATATTCAGCAATCGTCAATCTTGAAGTGTGCGGAACTGCTCGAACTCTTACTGGTGAATGTACTACTTCTACTGCTGCTGCAGATTTGGCAAGAGTCTATTTCGCTATTTATCCGCATACTAATGCCACTGAAGTAAACTTCTATATTGACGATGTGACAATTACCGAAATATCTTCTATCCCGACTGAGGAATAATCCATTTATAACCCCACATTTTTATGAAGAAATACCTATTTTCAGCCATAGCTCTTTCCGCACTTTTGGCGGGTTGCAGCAATGACGAGGCTGTCGCTCCTGCTTTGGAGAATCAGCCGGTTAGCTTTGAGATTGCCGGTCCGGTGACCCGTACCGTAACGACCAACAATGTGACCGAGTTTGTGGAGGGGGATGTCATTGCCATCACCTCTTCGGGACTATCTACAGACATGAGCAATGCCACCTATACCGTGCAGGCCGGTGGCTCCCTCAGCGGTGGCTCCTTCTACTATAACGGCGAGGAGAGTGCCACGTTTTATGCCCACTATCCCACGACCGCTACCTATGCTGCGGGCAGCGTGGCCATGAGCGTGCCCGCCAACCAGGCTTCGGAAGCGGCCTTCAACGGCAGCGACTTCATGACGGCCACGGCCACCGGTGCAGCCGCCACCAACAGCGGCAAGGTCTCCTTGGGCTTCAAGCATCGTCTGGCGCTGGTGAGAGTGGTGTGGAACGGCACCACCACAGCTACGGCAGTGACCCTGAACGCCGTGAAGCCCACGGCCACCTGGACACAGGCTGACGACAAAGTGGCTACCAGCGGTGATGCCATCAGCGTGAACACCTGGAAAATCGGCGACGGACAGGAATACTGGGCCTTGATTCCCGCACAGACCATCTCGGCCAACACGCAACTGCTCACCATCACCGATGCCTCCAAGAGCTATCAATACACTCCCCAAAGTGACATCGAGTTCACGGCCAGCCTCGTCAAGAAGATTACCCTGAACCTCAATGCCGAGGGACAGGTGGAAGCCGTCATCGACGAACTGAGCATCGAAGACTGGACAGAAGATACCGATAATGTCAACGGCAACGTGGAAGAGGTCGTTGTTCCGCCGGTGGAACTGATCAGTGCCGCAGACTTTGCTGCTGCAACGTTGGGTACCACCGTTGATGGCTTGACCGGTATGACCACAACGGGTTGGGCACAAGTAGGTGCTGCTGACAATGCAACGATTACGCTGGCTGAAGGTACACTGACACTTGCCAACAAGTTGACTTCTTCAAAATGGTATAACAGAGCTGTCGTTTGCCGCACCGAGGCTGTGACCACTGCTGCAAAGTACACCCTTTCATTCAAACTGACTACTGCTGATAAAACAGGTGACGGCTTGCGTGTGGCTGTAATGGTTCCTGAGACAACTCCAAACACCTTCTATAAAATAGGTACGTCTGATTTTGTCTATCCGACACCGGATGCAGCAAAGACCTATACCTATAGTGTGGACTTGTCTGCTGTGGATACTTCTACGGGCGTATTGCTAGTACTTTCACCCAAAACGGATGCAGAAGTTGACGTGGTTTACACTGTAACGGATTTGACATTCGTAGAGACAAGAGAAGCTGAATAAAAGCAGATTCTTCTGAACGATACTTGTAGAAGTAAAATAAAACATCTAATTTTGTGAAACCAACCTCACGGGAGGTGGGCTTGTCAAGATTCGATTGACCCTTTTCAGGCACGGATGGCATGGAGAAAACGCGGCATAAACAGACGGAACGACTGGAAATCTGCGTTCATATCCGTGTAATCCGTGCCTGAAATCCATCTCCCGCAACGGTTGGACTTTTATAGCACATAGAACAACATCACATGAGATTATACCTTATCACCGCCACTTTGGCAGCCCTGTTCCTCTGCGCGAACGGCTATGCACAGGAAATCACCTTCGTGGAAACGGAGCACGACTTCGGCCTTATTGATGAACTGGAAGGCGACGTACACCATGACTTCCAATTCACCAATACGGGAAGTGAACCGCTCGTCATCAAGCAGGTGATTACCGGATGCGGATGCACCTCGGCCAAATGGAGCGACAAGCCCTACAAGCCGGGAGCCAAGGGCACCATACGCATCACCTACCATCCCGACGGCAGAAAGATGGAGAGCCTCAGCATTCCCACCGAGGTGTTCACCAACCTGAAGGAGCCGGCCACGCTGACCATCACGGGAAAGGTGAAGCTGGCCAAGCATCCCTACGTGAACCACTTCGACCCCGCCAAGGGCGAGAAGGCGGCCTACAAGCCGGTGGAGCCGAAGGATGACTATGAACTGGTGTTGCAGCGCGTGCGCCAGCAACTCTATGAGGCCACGCCGGTGGAGACGCTGGACAAGAATGCCACCAGCCTCATGAAGCTCATGACGCCCGAGGGCAAGTGGCCGCAGATAGACTATGAATGCTTCTTCCGCACCAACTGGGAGCCGCAGGACCACCTGAACCGCGTGCGCCGCATGCTCACGGCCTACACCTGTCCCGAATCGTCGCTCTATGGCAACCAGATGCTCTATCGCGCCATCAGCCAGGCTCTGCACGTGTGGGACGAATACAAACCCACCTCCTACAACTGGTGGTACAACGACATCTCAGCCCCCAAAATCATGGCCGACATCCTGGCCCTGCACGAAGCGGCCCTCGTGAAGGTGTCGCCCGGCATCATCCAGGGACTGATGGACATGATGGCCAAGAGTGACCCCCGCAAGTGGACGGGAGCCAACAAGCAGGACATCGCCATGCACCACATGATTCGCGGATGCGTGCTGAAGAACGACAGCATCGTGAGCACCAACGTCAGCGAGTTCTTCCAGCCCGTCTGCATCACCGACTTCGAGGGCATCCGGGAAGACCTCTCCTACCAACAGCACAACAACCAACTCTATATCGGCGGTTATGGCACGGTTTTCGTGAACAACATCTCCCAGATTGCCCCCCTCTTCGTGGGCACCAAGTATGCCCTGAGCGAGGAGCAGACCCGCCTCTTCTCGGAGTTCGTCAGGAGCACCTACCTGAACATCTTCCGCTCGCGCTACATGGACTTCGGCGTCTGCGGCCGAAGCGTGAGCCGCAAGAAGACGCTGGACCTCGGCGACTATGCCCAGCTCTTCCGCAAGATGAAGCAGCTGGACCCCGCCCATGCGGCCGAGTATGACGCGGCAGCCCGCCGCTTCGCCACCAAGGATGCCACCTATGGACGTACCAACCGCAACAAGCTCTACTGGCTCTCCGACTACATGCTCCACAACCGCAAGCGTTATGACTTCTCCGTGAGAGCCGTCTCCAACCGCACCTGCCGCTCCGAGAGCGGTAACGGCGAGAACCTCTGGGGCACCTACGTGAGCGAGGGAGCCACCAACATCCGCGTCACTGGCGATGAATACCTGAACATCTTTGCCGTGTGGGAGTGGGACAAGATTCCCGGCACCACGGCACCTGCCGGCGAAGTGGAGAACCATAACGACTGGGGCGTGGCCGGCGTGGCCGACTTCGTGGGCGGAGTCTCCGACGGACTCTATGGTGTGATGGCCTATGCCATGAATGACTATGACACCCGCGCCAACAAGGGCTGGTTCATGTTCGACAACGAAATCATCTGTCTCGGTTCGGGCATCGGAAGCGGCACGGAGCGCGAGGTGAACACCTCCGTCAACCAGTGCCACCTGGTGGGCGACGTCTATGCCACCGTGAACGGACAGCTCACCAAGATAGGAGCCAACAACCACGTGCAGACCACCTACAAGGGCTGGCTGTGGCACAACAAGGTGGGCTACTACTTCCCCAACGAAACAGCCATCAACCTGAAGAACGGCATGCAGAGCGGCAAGTGGTCGAAGATTAACTTCAACCAGAGCGGCGACACGGAGACCCTTCCCGTCTTCAACCTCTGGATTGCCCACGGCACCCGCCCCGCCGAAGCCAACTATGCCTACTGGATTCTGCCCGGCGTGGCTTCGCCCGCTTCGCTGGCTGCCTATAGGACAGACGACATCCGCATTGAACAACACACCTCACGCCTGCAGGCGGTGACCCACACGAAGCTGGGCATCACGCAGGCCATCTTCTTCGAAGCCGGCGAACTGAACTGCGGCGACTACCTGCTGGAGGCCGAGAAGCCCTGCGTGGTGATGCTGAAACGCACGCCCGGCAAGGAACCCGAGGTGCTGGTGGCCGACCCCACACAGAAGGCCAAGTTCAGCGTGGGACAGGAAGTGAAGATAACAGAAGTAAAACCTTAAAATAACACATCGTATGAGAGTCATTATCGAACCCGATTATCAGGCCCTGTCCCAATGGGCGGCCAACTATGTAGCCAATAAAATCAATGCCGCACAGCCTACGGCCGAGAAACCTTTTGTACTGGGATGTCCCACCGGCTCCTCCCCCTTGGGCATGTACAAAGCACTGATTGAACTGAACAGACAGGGAAAGGTCTCCTTCCGCCATGTGGTGACCTTCAACATGGACGAATACGTGGGACTGCCCGAGGAGCAGCCCGAGAGCGATCACTCCTGCCTGTGGAACAACTTCGTCACCCACATGGACATCCTGAAAGAGAACGTACACATCCTGAACGGCAACGCCGAGAACCTGGAGGAAGAGTGCGCCAACTATGAGAAGGCCATCGAGGCGGCTGGCGGCATAGACCTCTTCATGGGCGGCATCGGTCCTGACGGACACATCGCCTTCAACGAGCCGGGCTCTTCCCTGAGCAGCCGCACCCGCGTGAAGACACTCACCACCGACACCATCATCGCCAACTCACGCTTCTTTGACAACGACCTGAACAAGGTACCCAAGACGGCATTGACCGTGGGAGTGGGCACGGTGCTCTCGGCCAAGGAGGTGCTCATCCTGTGCAACGGACACAACAAGGCTCGTGCCCTCCAGCAGGCCGTGGAGGGAGCCGTTTCCCAGATGTGGACCATCACGGCCCTGCAGATGCATCAGCACGGCATCATCGTCTGCGACGAGGCCGCCACGGAAGAGCTGAAAGTGGGAACTTACCGCTACTTCAAGGATATAGAGAAGGATAATCTATAGCAGTTGAGGCGTTGAGGCATCAACCGAAAATCTAACATGACCTAAATGAATAGTATTATAATGAGAACTAATCTTTCCTCACAGATAGCACTGAACCGGGTATCCACCAAGTGCTACAAGCCCGCAAACGCCATTGAGCGTAGCGTGCTGACCCGTCTTGAAAAGGTGACGACGGACATTTATGAAAGTATGGAAGAGGGCGTGAAGCAGGTGGCCGACAAGGTGGCCGCGAAGATTCAGGAACGCCAGCGCGACGGCAAGTTCTGCGTGATTGCCGCCGGTGTGGGCACCTCGCTGCGTGCGCTCTATGCCGAACTGGTGCGCCGTCACAAGGAGGAGGGGCTGAGCTTCCGCAACGTGGTCAT
The DNA here is from genome assembly GCA_017471925.1 of Bacteroides sp. GTDB lineage: Bacteria > Bacteroidota > Bacteroidia > Bacteroidales > Bacteroidaceae > Bacteroides. Next base: position 48,975 of record JAFURM010000055.1, on the reverse strand, counting down.
CTTCAACCTGCATGAGTTCTATCCCCTGCGCCCCGACATGGCCAACAGCTGCTTCAAGCAACTCAGCTCCATGCTGCTGGACCACGTGGACATCGACAAGCAGAACGTCTTCACCATAGACGGCACCATTCCCCAGGAGTCCGTCTTTGAATATTGCTCGCTCTATGAACAGCGCATACAGACCTATGGCGGATTAGACATCCTGCTCACGGGCATCGGCTTCGCCGGAAACATTGCCATGAACGGTGCCGGCTCACAGTTCAACTCGCCCACGCGCCTCATCCTGATTGATGCCAACACCCGTGCGGAGGAGGCCCACAACCTGGGCGTGGACAACCTGCCCTCTTGTGCCATCACCATGGGGCTCTCCACCCTGCTCGCTGCCCGCCGCATCTATCTGCTGGCCTGGGGCGACGACCGCGCCGACATCATCTGCCAGGCGGTGGAGGAGAAGATGAACGATGCCGTGCCGGCCTCCTGCCTGCAGCTGCACGCCAATGCCACCGTCTGCGTGGACCTGGCCGCCGCCTCCCACCTGACGCGCATCCAGCGTCCCTGGTTGGTGACCAACTGCGAGTGGAACGACAAGCTGATACGCAGCGCCATCGTCTGGCTGTGCCAACGCCTGCAGAAGCCCATCCTGAAGCTGACCAACAAGGACTATAACGAGAACGGACTGAGCGAGTTGGTGGCTCTCTATGGCTCGGCCTACAACGTGAACATCAAGATATTCAACGACTTGCAACACACCATAACCGGATGGCCGGGCGGCAAGCCCAATGCCGACGACACCTACCGTCCCGAGCGGGCCTTGCCCTTCCCCAAGCGGGTGGTGGTCTTCTCGCCCCATCCCGACGATGATGTCATCTCCATGGGCGGCACCCTGAGACGCCTGGTGCAGCAGGGGCACGACGTGCATGTGGCCTATGAGACCTCGGGCAACATTGCCGTGGGCGATGAGGAGGTGGTGCGCTTCATGCACTTCATCAACGGCTTCAACCAACTCTTCGATGACGGCGGCAATGCCTGCATCAAGGAGAAGTATGCCGAAATCAAGCACTTCCTGCAGCAGAAGAAGGAGGGCGACATGGACAGCCGCGACATCCTCACCATCAAGGGACTTATCCGTCGCGGTGAGGCACGCACGGCCTGCACCTACAATCAGATTCCCTTGGACCACTGTCACTTCCTGGATTTGCCCTTCTACGAGACCGGAAAGATTGAGAAGAACCCCATCAGCGAGCCTGATGTGGAGATTGTGTTGGAACTGTTGCGCGAGGTGAAGCCCCATCAGATTTATGTGGCCGGTGACCTGGCCGACCCTCACGGCACGCACCGCGTCTGCACAGATGCCGTGCTGGCCGCCATTGATGTGGAGAAGCAGGCCGGTGCCGAGTGGCTGAAGGAGTGCCGCATATGGATGTATCGTGGTGCATGGGCCGAGTGGGAGATAGAGAACATCGAGATGGTGGTGCCTTTCAGTCCCGAGGAACTTCGCGCCAAGCGCAACTCCATCCTGAAGCATCAGTCGCAGATGGAGAGTGCCCCCTTCCTGGGCAACGACGAGCGCCTCTTCTGGCAACGCAGTGAAGACCGCAACCGGGGCACCGCCTCCCTCTACAACCAGTTGGGCCTGGCCAGCTACGAGGCAATGGAGGCTTTTGTGGAATACAAACCGCTGTAAGGCAGCACAATATAGACAACATAGTCATCCACTTTATCTTTAGGCACGGATGACACGGATAATACGGCTTTCAGCTTATCTGACACCGTTGCATCCGTGTTATCCGTGCCTGTTTTTGTCATGCTGTGCCCGTCTGTTGCACTATGCATATAGGGGCGTTGGGCCATACATGTATGGACGACGGACCGCACGTGTATGGACGACGGACCACACATGTTTCGTCCACGGACCACACATGTATGGACCAAACACCTTATACACAGCACTTTTACCCCTCCAATAATACGCTTCTGCTCCTTCCGAAAGGCAAGAAAGTTTCAAACGAATGTTAAACCTTTTGGCATCGCCTTCGTCTAACCGACATACAGACAAATACAGAAAGCGATGAAGAATTTATTGTTAGGAATGGTTCTGGCAGGACTCCCGAGTATGTTTGTACAGGCTCAAAACACCTCCGTTAGCGTTAATCCTGAATATGTAAATTCCGTCACAGCCCGGAGTAAAGTGTGTGGCGATGGCCGTAAGGTGGCTACCGTAGTGATAGCCTATGAAGAGACCATCCGCAACCGCAGTCTCTCTGCCGCCACCTATCAGGTGGAGGGTGCTGAGATACAGAAGGTCTATGCCAACACGCAGCCCGAGGTTGCCACGGCAGGGAAGAACGGCCCCTATGTCATCATTGAACTGAAGGCCGAAACCGACATGAACGCACAGCCCCGGAAGGCGACGCCCGAGGATGAGGCCAAGCGCAAGGAGCGCGACCGCATGCAGGGCGGCCCCGGACTGAAAGCGGGCTGGAGCACCGGTGGCGATGATGTCTATCCCGGCAATGCCGTGGTGAGGCAGGTGGCCGCCATCAAGACCGTCAAGGGAAAGGTCTATCCTGCCCTTGACACCCCGATGGAGAGCACGGAAGAGCATTGCGAAGTGGTGGATGAGTTCCGGCAACTGGAATTCAAGAGCCCCTACACCGGACAAGTGCTGCCCTATAATCTCTATCTGCCCCAGGACTATGACCCGGCGGTGAAATATCCGCTGGTGCTGTTCATCCATGATGCCGGTGCGGTCGGCGGACCGGTGGAGCATACGCTGGTGCAGGGCAGGGGAGCCGTGGTGTGGGCCTCGCCTGAGAGTCAGGCCCGCCAGAAGTGCATCGTCGTGGCACCGCAATACCCCTTCGTGACCGTGGACGACAACTGGAACTACAGCCACCATCTGGATGCCACCATCGAGCTGCTGAAAGAACTGCAGGCCCGTTACTCCATCGACAGCAACCGCATCTATACCACAGGACAGTCCATGGGCTGCATGTCCTCCATCGTCCTGATGCTGAAGGAACCCGACCTCTTTGCCGGTGCCCTGCTGGTGGCCGGCAAGTGGAATCCCGAACTGATGCCTCCCTTAGCCCGGCAGAACATCTGGATAATCTCCTGCGAAGGCGATGCCCACTCCATGCAACTGCAGAGTGAGGCCGTAGACCTGTGGCGCAAGGGCGGTGAACGGGTGGCCGAAGCCACTTGGCCGATGGATGCCGCTCCTGAAGCCCTGACCGACAGTGTGGCAGCCATGCGCCAACAGGATACCCACCTGCTCTTCACCCGCCTGAGGGGAGGAAACCATCGGGCCACCTGGTTCATGGCCTATGACATAGAGGGAGTGCGCGACTGGCTCTTCGAACAGCGGCGGCCGGCCCATGAGGCAGCCTTGGCCCGCCCTACGGCAAAGACCGACTGGACGGACCCCGTGAAGGAGACTCCCGAGAACACCCATTATGTGACCTATCCCACGCTGCAGCGCGGTGAGGGTACGCAGAGCAGTTTCATGGTCTATCTGCCCGATAGCTATGGCTCTACGGACAGACGTTACCCCGTTATCTACTACCTGCATGGCGGAACGGGAAACCAGCGTGAGGCCACCTGGATGATTCGCAAGATTCATGCAGCCATTCAGGCCGGCCGGATGGACCCCGTGATGGTAGTGGCTCCGCAGGCCATGCCGATAGGCTGGTACGTAAACGGCAATAGGACCGATCCGAAAGTTCAGACCGGTCCTATTGAAGATGTTCTGATTAAAGACCTGATTCCTTATGTGGACCGACACTACCTTACGGTGGCCTCGGCCAAGGGACGCGCGCTGGAGGGATTCTCCATGGGCGGATGTGGTTCGCTGAGACTGGCCTTCAAGTATCCCGAACTGTTCGGAGCCGTGTCGAGCGTAGCCGGTGCGGTGGTGAACTGGGAGGAGGAACACATGACCCGTGCCTTGGAGTGCACCTTCGGCGATGTGAACAATCCGGCTTCCAAAGCCTACTTTGATGCACTGCACCCCGCTGTGTTCGCCACCCGCAACGCCTCCCTAATCAGGAAGAGCGGCATGAAGGTGAGGCTCTTCGTCGGTACGGCCGACAAACTCTATAACGACAACGGCACGCCCATCACCACCCGCTTTCATGAACTGCTGGAGCAGTTGGGCATTGCCCACACCTATGACATCGTGCCCGGAGCGAACCACAGCCCCCGGCAACTCTTTGCGCCGGGACGCCTGACGTATGACGTGGAGTTCTGGAACACGGCCTTCAAGGAGGCTACTTCACCAGCTCGCCGTTGATGTAGAGGTTCTTCAGGGTCACGTCCTTGGCACCGTCTATCTGGTTGCCTCCCTTGCTGACGTTGTTGAAGCGGCAGTCCTCCACGCTGATGTTGTACACGTGGTCGTCATCGTCCAGGCCGATGATGAGCACACCCAGTTTGCTCTTTTCGCAGGTGACGTTCTTCAGGTGGACGTTGCGCACGGTGGGGGTGTAGCCACGGTTGCAGTTCTCGCGGTTCTCATACTGCAGGTTGATGCGCAGCACCGCTTCACGGCATTGGCCCACGGTGACGTTGCGCACGAAGATGTTCTCTATCAGTCCGCCACGGCAGGTGCTGGTCTTGATGCGGATGACGCGGTCCAGGTCGGGGCTGTCCATGCGGCAGTTCTCCACGTAGAGGTTGCGGTAGCCGCCCGATATTTCACTGCCGATGACCACGCCGCCGTGGCCGTTCTTCATGAAGCAGTTGCGCACGATGATGTTTTCGCTGGGGATGTTCCACTTGCGGCCATCCTGGTTGCGGCCCGACTTGATGGCGATGCAGTCGTCTCCCGTGTCGAAGGTGCATCCCTCTATCAGCACGTTCTTGCACGACTCGGGGTCGCAGCCGTCACCGTTGGGACCACGGTTGAAGACATGCACGCCGCGCACGATGAGGCTCTCGCAGAAGAGGGGATGGATGACCCAGAAGGGAGAGTTCAGCAGGGTGACGTCCTCTATCAGCACCGTGTTGCAGGAGTAGAGGTTGATGAGCTGCGGACGGAGACCGTCTTCGGGTTTCATGACGCGCTTGTAGATGGGGGTACTGGTTTCGCCATACATCAGCAGCCGCTCACGGCCACCGTTGCGCTGGGCTATCATGCCCTCTTTCCAGCCGTAACGGGGAGCGCCACACATGGGCCACCACGTCTCGTTGCTGCCCTGTCCGTCTATCGTTCCCTTGCCGGTGATGGCAATGTTGGTCTCGCCGTGGGCATAGATCAGCGGGCGGGCGTTGTAGCAGTCCAGTCCCTCCCAGCGGGTGATGACGCCGGGGAAGTAGAGACTTTGGTCGGTGGAGAACTTCAGGAACGCCCCTTCGGAAACGTGCAGGTTCACGTTGCTCTTCAGGGTGATGGGGCCGGTGTAGAAGGTGCCTTCGGGCACGATGACCGTTCCGCCGCCCTGCTGGGAGCAGGTCAGGATGGCCTGGTTGATGGCTTCATGGCAAGGCTCGTCGGGGGTGTCGGGCTTGGCACCGAAGTCAGTGATGGAGTACGTCCGTTTGGGGAAGGAGGTACGCTTGATTTGTTTCTCGATTTTCTTGCTCTCCTTGAACGCCTTGTCGAAGTCAATCTCTTCGGCACGGGCAAACAGGGCCGCCGCTAACAGGGCAATGAGCCAGCATGTCTTTTTCATCATTTCTGTTCTTTAGGGTTAATGGTTGGATAATCGTTCTCTAACGGGATGTTCCCGAGGCAAATATAAGGAAAAAGAGAACAGACAAGGCGGTAGTTTTTGATTGAAAGGGTGGATTATTTGGTTTCACCCCCTCAAGAACCTTCCTGCAAGGCATAAAAAAGCACGGATTGCGTGGTTTTTAATCTTCCGTGCAACCCGTGCCTATGATGGAGAAACTTAGTCCTTAACGGGAATCTTCTCCACGCGGCGCTGGTGGCGTCCACCCTCGAAAGGCGTGTTGAAGAACTTCTTCAGGATGAGGTCGGCCTCGGTGTTGGTGACGAAACGACCCGGCATGACGATGACGTTGGCATCGTTGTGTTGGCGGGCCAGCTCGGCAATCTCGGGACGCCAGCACAAGGCGGCGCGTATGCCCTGATGTTTGTTCAGCGTCATGTTGATGCCGTTGCCACTGCCACAGATGGCGATGCCGGGATAGCACTCGCCGGCCTCTATGGCCTGAGCCAGCGGATGGGCAAAGTCGGGATAGTCCACACTTTCGGGAGAATAGGTTCCGAAATCCTTATAGGCGAGACCGTGCTCGTCGAGCCACTGCTGTACATACTGCTTCAATGCATATCCGGCATGGTCGCAGCAAATTCCTATGGTATTCATAATCAGTATAACTTTGGTTTAGAGTATTGCCTTCACTTGTTTGTACACGTTCTCGGCCGTGAAGCCCAGCTTCTCGTCCAGCACCTTGTAGGGAGCAGAGAAACCGAAGGACTCCAGACCCCATACCTTGCCGTGGATGCCTACCAGACCTTCCAGGTTCACCGGCAGACCGGCTGTCAGGCCGAATACCTTGGCGCCATAGGGGATGATGCTCTCCTGATAGCCGATGGGCTGGCTGCGGAACAGACCTTCGGAGGGCACGGAGACGATGCGTACCTTCACGCCGTCCTGGCGCAGCAGTTCGGCACCGGCAACCAGCGTGGCTACTTCGGAGCCGGAAGCCAGCAGGATGACGTCATAGCTTTCGTCAGACCCGGCCACAACGTAGGCACCCTTGGATGCCTGGGCGTAGTCGTTGCCTTCGGGCAGGTTGGTAATGTTCTGGCGGGAGAGTATCAGGGCCGACGGCGTGTCGGTGTTCTCCATGGCCAGTCTCCAGGCTTCGGTAGTCTCGATGGCATCGGCCGGACGGAGCACCAGCATGGAGTTCTTGCCGTGATGGTTCTTCAGTTTCTCCATCAGGCGGATTTGAGCCTCTTGTTCAACGGGTTCATGCGTGGGACCGTCTTCGCCTACGCGGAAGGCGTCGTGGGTCCAGATGAACTTCACGGGAAGTTCCATCAGGGCGGCCATGCGGACAGCCGGCTTCATGTAGTCGGAGAAGACGAAGAAAGTGCCGCAGGCAGCGATGACACCACCGTGCAGGGCCATACCGATGCAGCAGCAGGCCATGGTGAGTTCGGCCACGCCGGCCTGGAAGAAGGCACCGCTGAAGTCACCGTTGGCAAAGGCGTGGGTCTTCTTCAGGAAGCCGTCCGTCTTGTCGGAGTTGGAGAGGTCGGCAGAGGCACAAATCATGTTGGGCACCTGCTGGGCCAGCGTGCCGAGCACGGCAGCCGAGGCGTTGCGGGTAGCGTCGTTAGCCTTCTGCTGAATGCTGCTCCAGTCCACTTGGGGAGCTTCGCCGCTGAACCACTTCTTCAGCTCTTCCGCCTTCTCGGGATTTGCGGCGGCCCAGGCTTTCTCCTCTTCGTAGCGTGCGGCCACGATGCCCTTCAGTTCTTCGGCACGTTGGCTGTAGAGTGTCTTCACGTCGTCGAAGATGACAAAGGGATTCTCGGGGTCGGCACCCAGGTTGATCATGGTGTTCTTATAGGCTTCGCCACCCAGGGGAGCACCGTGGGTCTTGCAGTTGCGCTCATAGGAAGAGTTGTCCTCCTTGCGGGCACCCTTGCCCATGATGCACTTGCCGATAATCAGGGTGGGGCGTTTCTCCTCCTTCTTGGCAGCGTCTAAGGCTTCGCGAATCTGCTGGCAGTCGTTGCCGTTTATTTCGATGACGTTCCATCCCCAGGCACGGTATTTCATGGCGGTGTCTTCGTTCATCACCTCCTTGGTTTCTGTGGAGAGCTGGATGTCGTTGGAGTCATAGAACATGACGAGGTTGTCCAGGCCCAGCGTGCCGGCGATGCGTCCGCTGCCTTGGGAAATCTCCTCCTGTATGCCGCCGTCCGAGATGTAGGCATAGATGGTCTCCTTGGCAAAGGTGGGGTTTCCGGTGCGTGCGGCCAGGAACTTGGCGGCGATGGCGGCACCTACGGCAAACGTGTGGCCTTGACCCAGCGGGCCGGAGGTGTTCTCTATGCCGCGCTCAATGTCTACCTCGGGATGGCCCGGTGTGGGAGAGCCCCATTGGCGCAGTTGTTTCAGTTCGTCTATCGTGAACTTGCCGGCCAGTGCCAGCTGGGAATAGAGCATGGGTGACATGTGGCCCGGGTCCAGGAAGAAGCGGTCACGTCCTTCCCACTTGGGATTCTCGGGGTCATACTGCAGGTATTCTGCATACAATACGTTGATGAAGTCGGCACCGCCCATTGCACCGCCGGGGTGGCCGGACTTGGCTTTCTCCACCATGGAAGCAGCCAAGATACGGATGTTGTCGGCTGCATGATTCATTACTTGGATATCGTTCATTATTGAAAAGTTTTAATTTGTACAACGTAGATTGGGCGCAAAGGTAACTTTTTTTGCTTGATTCACAAGTAAAAGAGGGCTTCTTTTTCTCGTGAATCAAGCAAACTTATCGTCAGGAATACAATAAGTGATGAGGCCGTTTCTACAATAACTCCAGCGTGACGATGGACTTCGCCGGCAACTTGATGGTCAGCACGCCCTTCTTGATTTTGGCTTCCTTGAAGGGCACAGGCTTCACATTGTCAGGGTTTTCAAAGCTGTTGAAGTCGGTGATGTTCTTGGAGGTGAGGATTTCGCCCACGGCCTTGGTGGCTTTCACGCCCGGCAGGTGGATAGTAATCTCCTGTGCATTTTCTACATCAACGTTGGAGATGGAAAGGTGTATCTTTCCCTCCTTGTCCTTGGAGGCGGTGGCGCTGACCATGGGCAGTGTGCGGAGGGTCTCCGAACGGTGCATCCGGTTGCGCTGGCCTTCCAGGTTCATGACGCGGCAGTCAATGTCCAAGGGCAGATGGGTGGCATCCTGGTGAACGTTGTACATCTTGAAGACGTGATAGGTAGGGGTCAGGACCATCTTCTCGTCCTTGGTCAGAATCATGGACTGGAGCACGTTGACAATCTGGGCGATGTTGGCCATCTTCAGACGGTCGGTGTACTTGTGGAAGATGTCGAAGGTGAGCGAGGCCACAAAGGCGTCGCGCAGGGTGTTCTGCTGGTACAGGTGGCCACGGACGGTGCCCGGCTCTTCGTCCCACCAGGTGCCCCACTCATCGAGCATAAGGGCGATGCGCTTCTCCTTGTCATACTGGTCCATGATGGCGCAGTGCTTCTTCACGACATCCTCTATTTCGCGGCATTTGCCCATGGTCCAGTAGAAGTCGTCGTTGTCAAACTGCGTGGCTGCTCCCTTGCTGCCGCTCCATCCGGACACGGTGTAGTAGTGCAGGGAGAGACCGTGCATGCTGTGGCCCACACGTTCCATCAACACCTTGGTCCAGTTGTAGTCATAGTCGCTGGCACCGCTGGCAATCTTGAAGAGACGGTTGCCGTCGTAATTGCGGCAGTAGGTCTGATAGCGGCGGTAGAGGTCGGAGTAGTACTCGGGACGCATGGAGCCGCCACAGCCCCAGCTCTCGTTGCCCACACCGAGATACTTCACCTTCCAGGCCTTGTCGCGTCCGTTCTGGCGGCGCAGGCGGGCCATCGGGGAGTCACCTTCCGAGGTCATGTATTCCACCCACTTGGCCATCTCTTCCACGCTTCCGCTGCCCACGTTGCCGCTGATGTAAGGCTCGCAGCCCAGCATTTCGCACAGGTTCAGGAACTCATGCGTGCCGAAGCTGTTGTCTTCGATGGTGCCGCCCCAGTTGTTGTTCACCATCTTGGGACGGTTCTCGCGGGGACCGATGCCGTCCATCCAGTGGTATTCGTCGGCAAAGCATCCGCCCGGCCAGCGCAGCACGGGAATCTTCAGGGCCTTCAGGGCATTGAACACGTCGGTGCGATAGCCGTCGATGTTGGGGATGTCGGAGTCGGGGCCTACCCACAGGCCGCCGTAGATGCAGCTGCCCAGGTGTTCGGCAAACTGTCCGTAAATCTCCTTCGGGATGATCTCTTTTCCTTCATCGGCCTTCAGGGTGATGGTTGCACTGTTCTGGGCCGAGAGTGTCAGCGATGCGGCTACTAAGAGTCCGCTCAGCATATACTTGGTTTTCATAGATTTTGTTGGGGGATTAGTGGGGTTAGTGTTTGCAATTCACGGCTGCCGCCTCGGCGGGTAGGCAGGCCTTGTAGTTCTCGATGTAGCGGTTGAAGCCCTCCACCTCTTCGGGAGTCGGTGCAATCTCGGTGCCTGCATCGCCTGTAAAGACCACCTCTTCCAGGTAGTCGGCCAGGGGGAGATGCTTCGGGTTGTTCACTAAGTAGGCACCCAGCAGGGCAATGCCCCAGGCACCGCCTTCACCGGCTGTCTCCATTACCGATATGGGAGAGTTGAGGGCTGCGGCAAGCACCCTTTGGCCCACGCCTTTGGTCTTGAACAGACCGCCGTGGCCGGTGATACGGTCCACCTTGATATGCTCTTCGTTGAAGAGGATGTCGTTGCCGATTTTCAGCACGCCCACCGAGGCATAGAGGTGGGTGCGCATGAAGTTGGCCAGCGTGAACTTGTCATTGGCCGAGCGCACGAACAGGGGACGTCCCTCGGCAAGGCCCGTGACGGGTTCGCCGGAGATGTAGTTGTAGGAGAGGAGGCCGCCACAGTCGGCATCGCCGGCCAGGGCATGATTGTAGAGCTTGCCGTAGATCTCGTTCATGTCTACGGGCATTCCCATCAGCTCCTGATACTCCTTGAACAGGTTCACCCAGGCGTTGAGGTCGGAGGTGCAGTTGTTGCAGTGTACCATCGCCACCAGACTGCCGTCGGGTGTGGTCACCATGTCTATCATTTCGTAAGGCTTGGAGAGTTCCTTCTCCAGCACAATCATGGAGAAGGAAGAGGTGCCTGCAGAGACGTTGCCGGTGCGTTGCTTCACGGCATTGGTGGCCACCATGCCCGTGCCTGCATCGCCTTCGGGCGGACAGAGTGGAATGCCGGCCTTCAGGTGGCCCGACACGTCGAGCTTGGCGGCTCCCGCTTCGGTCAGGCAACCGGCCTGCTCACCCGCCAGGAGTACTTTGGGCAGAATGTCGAGCAGGGTCCAGGAGTAACCCTTGGGGGCAATCAGCTCATTGAACTTCTGCACCATTCCGGCCGCATAGTCCTTGCTTTCCGGGTCTACGGGTATCATGCCCGAGGCATCGCCTACGCCCAGCACACGCTCTCCGGTCAGCTGCCAGTGGATGTAGCCGGCCAGTGTGGTCAGGAAGTCTATCCGGGGCACATGGGTCTCACCGTTCAGAATGGCCTGATACAGGTGGGAGATGCTCCATCTCAGGGGGATGTTGTAGACGAACAGTTCGGACAGGGCGGCGGCAGCCTCTCCCGTGTTGGTGTTTCTCCAGGTGCGGAAGGGCACCAGGATGTTCTCCTGCTTGTCGAAGGCCATGTAGCCGTGCATCATGGCACTGATGCCGATGGCGGCCAGGCTCTCTATTTCCGTATCATACTGGGCCTTGACCTGTGTGCGGAGGTCGGCATAGCAATCCTGCAGTCCGTGCCAGATGGCTTCGATGCTGTAGGTCCACAGCCCGTCTACCAACTGGTTCTCCCACGTGTGGCTTCCCTGGGCTATGGGCTTGTTCTCCCGGTCTATCAGGACAGCCTTGATGCGGGTGGAGCCGAACTCGATGCCCAGAACGGCCTGTCCGGCTTCTATGATTGATTTGGCGTCTGATTTCATCTTGAAAATCTGAATTAAGGTGTTCGACGGGTGGTTAGCAGAGGGCCTTGTTGAGCATGTAGTAGACTTCGTTCATGCGCAACTCCTTCTTGAACTCGCTGAGGGTGGTGTTCTTGTTGATGTGCATCATCTCGATGCCGGCAATCTCGGCATAGTCTTCCCAATATTCGGCCGTGAGGTCATAGGAGAAGCAGGAGTGGTGCGTGCCTCCGGCCAGAATCCATGCGCCTGCACCCACTTCGAAGTTGGGCATGGGAATCCACAGGGCGGAAGCCACGGGAAGCTTGGGGAGCGGTTTCGGCTCGATGCATTCCACGTCGTTCACGATGAGGCGGAAGCGGTTGCCCAGGTCCACCACGGTAGCCGTCACGCCGCTGCCCACCTTGCTGGTGAAGACCAGACGGGCAGTGGGAGTCTTGCGCACACCGATGCCCAGGAAGTGTACCTCTAAGCGGGGCTTGCTGGCTGCTATCATCGGACAGATTTCCAGCATGTGGGACTGGAGGATGGAGCTGTTCTCACCGTCGAAGTTCAGCGTATAGTCTTCCAGGAACGAGCATCCCTTGGACAAGCCTTGGTTCATCACCCATACGGTGCGGTAGAGGGCTGCCGACTTCCAGTCGCCTTCGGCACCGAAGCCATAGCCTTCGGCCATCAGTCGCTGGGAGGCCAGGCCGGGAATCTGGTCGAAGCCCAGTCCGGTGTTCTCCACGTCCACGTCGCCCAGGTCGTCGAAGTTGGTGGTGAATCCCTTGGCACCCTTCTCCTTGAGGATGGCACGCAGGGCCAGTTCGGCCTTGGCCGAGTTCCACACCTTCTTGTAGCCGAGGGAACTCTTGTCTTCCAGTTCCTGGTCGTGGTCATACTGCTCGAAGTAGGCCTTTACCAAGGCGTCCACCTCCTCTTCCTTCACCTGCTTGAAGTATTCCATCACTTCGCTGAAGGGGCAGTAGTCCACGTGATAGCCCATGCGTTGCTCGGCCTCCACCTTGTCGCCGTCGGTCACGGCCACGTTGTTCATCTGGTCGCCGAAGCGGATGATGAGCATGTCCTGGGCATCGGCCCAGCCGGCACATACGCGCATCCATACGGCAATCTTGTGCTGGGTGGCTTCGTCCTTCCAGTAGCCCACCACCACCTTGCGGCGGATGCGCATGCGGGTGCAGATGTGGCCGAACTCACGGTCGCCGTGGGCCGACTGGTTCAGGTTCATGAAGTCCATGTCCATGGTGTCCCAGGGTATTTCGGCGTTATACTGTGTGTGCAGGTGCAGCAACGGTTTCTTCAGCTGCTGCAGGCCGTGAATCCACATCTTGGCGGGTGAGAAGGTATGCATCCAGGTGATGACACCGATACATCTGTCGTCGTTGTTGGCAGCCTTGAAGACGGCTTCCACTTCTTTGGATGAGTTGGCTGTACCTTTATATACTACTTTGACGGGCAGTTTACCTGACTCGTTCAGACCGTTGACCATTTCATTGGAGTGACCGTCCACCTGTACGACTGCGTCACCACCATACAGAAGCTGTGCTCCTGTAACAAACCATACTTCGTAGTTTGAAAATGCTTGTTCCATAATGCTTGTTTTTTAAAAGGTGTGTTATTGTTATTTCTTCTTTTGTCCGTAGTAGGCGTTGGGGCCATGCTTGCGGTTGTAGTGCTTCTCGATGAGCAAGGGGTTCATCGTCGTGTCCGGATTGAGCGTAAAGGAGATGTAGGCCATCTTGGCGCACTGTTCCATCACCTTGGCGTTGTACACGGCATTGGCGGGACTCGTGCCCCAGGAGAAGGGGCCGTGGTTCTTCACCAGCACGCCCGGCGTGTGGTCGGGATTGATGCCTTCGAAACGCTTCACGATGACGTTGCCCGTCTCCAGTTCATAGGCTCCCTCCACCTCTTCGCGGGTCATGTCGGCCGTGCAGGGAATCTCCTTGTAGAAGTAGTCGGCATGGGTCGTGCCGATGTTGGGAATGTCCATGCCGGCTTGTGCCCAGGCCGTGGCATAGGTGGAGTGGGTGTGCACCACTCCCTGGATGTTGGGGAAGGCACGATAGAGCACCAGGTGGGTCGGCGTATCCGATGAGGGGTTCAGTTCGCCCTCCACCACTTCGCCGCTCTCTATGCTCACGACCACCATATCCGAGGCTTTCATGTCGTCATAGCTTACACCGCTGGGCTTGATGACCACCAGCCCCTTTTCGCGGTCAATGCCCGACACATTGCCCCATGTGAATATCACCAGTCCTTGCTTCACCAACTCCAGGTTGGCTTGGAATACTTTTTGCTTGAGTTCTTCTAACATGATGTTGCTATAGTTTGAATTTAGGGGCCTTGCGGTACACCCTTTCGTTGAACTTATACAGCGCAGCACCCCGCTTGGAACCGCTCTTGTCTATCTTGTCGGTCTTTTCGATGTAGCCCATCTTGGCCACGTCTTTGCGGAAGTTGCGCTTGTCGATGGTCTCTCCATAGATGGCTTCATACAGGCTCTGCAGCTGCGACAGGGTGAACAGCTTGGGCAGCAGGTTGAAGCCGATGGGGGCACAGGAAGCCTTCTGTTGCATCAGCTCACGGGCCTGCGCCACCATCTGCGGATGGTCGAAGATGAGTGGCGGCAGTTCGTTGATTTTCACCCATGAGGCGTTGTGCTTTCTCACCAGGGCGTGGTCGTATTCGTTGATGTTCACCAGTGCGTAGTAGGCAATGGAAATGACGCGCTCGCCCGGGTCGCGCTCTACAGCCCCGAAGGCACCCACCTGCTCCATATACACCTTGTTCAGTCCGGTCAGTTCGAACAGCACACGCTTGGCCGCATCGTCTGCGCTCTCGCCCTCCTGGACGAATCCGCCCATCAGCGACCATTCGCCCTTGGCCGGCTCAAAGTTGCGCTGCAGCAACAGCAGGCTCAGTCCATCTTTGTCGAAGCCGAAGATGATGCAGTCTATGGCAACATGGAATTTGGGGTTGGAACTGTAATAGGTATTCATTTCTGTTTTCGTTTGTTTGAGTTATAGATTACCAGAGGCTGATGTACAGGATAGCCGTGATGACGCAGATGCCGATGGTGCCATAGGTGTATCCGCGTGTCGTGGCAAACAGTTCCAGCTTGATGGGCAACGCCTTACTGTCCTTCACGGTGTCGATGGAGTTGCTGTAGAGCCATACGGCATTGCAGCCCACCAATACGCCGAAGAAGATGAAGGCCTGGAAGCCGATATCGTTCAGGTAGGCCGACCAGGCTGTGGAATTGCCAAGGGCCACCACCACGATGGCGGCAACAATCATCACCGCTCCGGCACAGCCGATAATCTTGGCCCACTTCAGCATCTGGAGCTTGTCGCCTTCCGAGATGGCTTCGGCCTTCACATACTTCTTGTCTAAGTAGGAAATCAGTACGAAGATGCTCAGCAGGATGATGAAGATGTAGCCGGCACGCAGCTGGAAGGCCACGTCGGGCAGGCAGAGCTTGAAGATGACACCCATCGGGATGGTCAGGATGGAGGTCCAGATGGCAGCCGTGGAAGAGGCACGCTTCCACAGCAGACCCAGACCGAAGACCACGATGATGCCCGGATAGATGAAGCCGGAATATTCCTGGATGTACTGGAAGGCCTGGTCCAGTCCGCCAAGCAGAGGCTTCACGGCAATGGCGGCAATGACCAGGGCGGCCAACGCCGTGAGACGGCCCACGTTCACCAGTTTCTTGTCCGAAGCACCCTTGTTGATGTACTTCTTGTAGATGTCCATCGTGAAGAGGGTGGAGGTGGAGTTGAACATGGAGGCCAGGGAAGAGATGATGGCGGCCGTCAGGGCAGCGAAGGAGAGACCCTTGATGCCGGTCGGCGTGAAGTTGCGGATGAGCCAGGGATAGGCATCGTCGGAACGCATGATTTCACCCTGCAGGTTCATGCCCGAGAACATGTCGGGATGCTCCGTGATGTAGAAGGCACAGATGCCCGGAACCACTACGATGAAGGGAATCAGAATCTTCAGGAAGCCGGCAAACACCAGACCCTTCTTGGCCTCGTCGATGCTCTTGGCGGCCAGACCCTTCTGGATGATATACTGGTTGAAGCCCCAGTAGCCCAGGTTGGTCAGCCACACACCGCCCACTACGGCCACGATGCCCGGCACGTTGGCAAAGGCTTCAGGGTCGTGAGACTCCTGGATGATGAGGTGGAAGTGGGGGTCGTTCAGATACTTGCCGCTGGTCAGGTCGGTGAAGATTTGCGAGAAGGCACCGAGAGCGTCTGTGTCCATCACTTCACCCATGGCACCCAGTGCCACGAAGGCCGTGATCAGACCGCCGCCCACGAGGAACGTCACCTGCATCACGTCTGTCCAGGCCACCGAGGCCAGACCGCCATAGATGGAGTAGATGCCGGCCACCACGAAGAGGCCGATGATGATGAGCATCTGCATGGAGATTTCCATGCCCCAGATGCTGACCATGACACCCTGCACGCCCAGAATCTGCTCGATGGCCAAGGCACCCAGCCAGGCTACCGACGTCAGGTTCACGAAGACATAGAGGAACAGCCACAGGATGGAGAAGGCCAGTCCCACGCCGTCATTGTATCGCTCGTGGAGAAACTGGGGAATGGTGAAAATCTTGCGGTCAATCATGATGGGCAGGAGGAACTTGCCGATCACGATGAGCGTCACGGCGGCCATAATCTCATAGGCAGCGATGGCAATGCCGTCGGCATAGCCCGTACCCGACATGCCGATAAACTGTTCGGCTGAGATGTTGGCTGCAATCAGGGAGGCACCTACGGCCCACCAGGTCAGTGTGTTGCCGGCCAGGAAGTAGTCGTTGGCACTTTTCTCTTTTCCGTCCTTGTTGCGGCTCAGGAACAGACCCAAGGCAACGAGAATAATGATGTAGGCACCAAAGATGACGAAATCAATGGTTTCAAATCCAGATAAACTCATTTTCTTTGTGATATTATAATAAGGTTAATACTAATAGTTTCGCAATCCTATTTCTCTATGCCGAACTGGAACTTGCAATAGCTCCTGTAGGTCTCGCCCGGATTCAGGAAGGCGTTGCTCTCGGCCCACTGCTTGTTGGGAGAGTCGGGATACTTCTGCGTCTCTAAGCAGATGCCGGTGCGTTGGCCATAGACAATATCCTTCTTGCCGGTCACGGTGCCGTCCAGGAAGTTGCCCGAGTACACCTGGATACCCGGTTCGTTGGTATAGACCTCTACCGTGATGCCGGTCACGGGCGAAGCCAGCTTCACGGCCACCTGTGAGGCGTCACCCTTGGTGTTGAGCACCCAGTTGTGGTCATAGCCGTTGCCGTTCTTCAGTTGTTCGAAGTCATAGCGGTCAATCTCCTGTCCCACACTCTTGGGCGTGGTGAAGTCCATCGGCGTTCCGGCCACGGGCAGAATCTCGCCGGTGGTCATGTAGGTGCTGTCCACCGGAGTGTAGCTGTCAGCGTTGATATACAGCAGGTGGTCGGTGATGGGAGCCTGCGGATTGCCGCTCAGGTTGAAGTAAGAGTGATTGGTCATGTTCACCACCGTCTTCTTGTCCGTCGTGGCCTCATAGGCAATCTCGATGGCGTTCTCCTCGGTCAGCTTGTAGGTCACCTTGGCCACCATGTTGCCGGGGAAGTTCTCGTCGCCGTCGGGCGAGATGCGCACCAGCTCCAGCGTGCTCTCGTCCACGGGCTTCGCCTCATACACCTGATATTGCCATCCCTTGGGACCGCCGTGCAGGCAGTGTCCGAAGTTGTTCTGCGGCAGCTGAATCTCCTCACCGTCAATGCTTATCCTGCCCTGGTTCAGGCGGTTGGCATAGCGTCCGATGGAAGCACCGAAGTCACTGGGCACGTTGATGTAGTCGTCCACGTTGTCAAAGCCCAGCACCACATCCTGCATGTCGCCGTTCTTGTCGGGCACCATGATGGAGACGATGCGTCCGCCGAAGTTGGTGATGCACACCTCCATGCCCGCCTTGTTCTTCAAGCTGTAGAGGTTGGTGGATGCACCGTTCACTTCAGTCTGGAAATTCTTGGGGTTCAGCCCCGACATGCTCAATGCCGTTTCTTCTTTCGGCGCACAGGAGGCCATCAGGACAAGGGCCAAACCTGCAGTAAGGAAGTAATTCTTCATAGTGTTATTATGTTTGTAAATTAGACGTTTATCTCGTTTCGGGTGTAAAAGTAACACTTTTATCTATAGCTCCCTATATACAAATGTATGTTTTGTAACATAAATGCATAAAGTTGAGCTTGCGAAACTTAAGTGGGTTATGCCTACGGGCATGGGGCATCGCATTATAGACGCATGGGGCATCGCGTTATAGAGACGATGGGCATCGCGTCTGTACTTCATCGTGAGTTTCCGCCATTCCGCCAATCCGCCATCCCGCCAATGTTTTGGAAACACCATACTGCGCCTGTTGGCTACGGTGCTTTCGATACGTTGCTGATATTTTTTTAGGCACGGGATAACACGGATTTAAACGGATAAATGAAGGGAGGGAAGAATGAAGGAAAGGTAGAATGAAAGAGGGAAAGAAAGAAGGAGGGGTAGAAAGAAGGAAGAGAAGAATGAAGGAATGAAAAACAGATATAGGTGTTGATACGTACTCAATTGGTGGGTAACTTGCAGTTTCATCTTCCTGTGAAGAATGCACTATTCAACTGTTCTATCTTCTCCATCTTCTTGTGTAGAATGTACTAACTAACTTCATTATCCATTCTTTCATTGTTCATTCAGTTGGATATGTCGCTTACCTCTTCTTTAAAATAAAACTATGCCCCCCGTTGGCGGATTGGCGGAATGGCGGAATGGCGGAATGATGCTTCAACCGTGCGAAGCATTTCAACGTCTAAATCCGCGTTCCTATCCGTGCCATCCGTGCCTGAAATCCATCACTTCGCTGTTCAGCCTCGCTTGATGGTGACCATTGTTGCACCGAAGCCGTATTCCTGGAAGGAGGCGTCCTGATGGCGGCAGACGGGATATTTGCGCTTCAGTTCGTCCAGCAGGGCACGACGAAGCACACCGTCGCCCTTGCCGTGGATGAAGACGATGCGCTGTTCGGCCTTCGACTTGTATTGCTCCATCACTTCGCGGAACTTCTCTAACTGGTAGTTCAGCATCTCGCTGTTGCTCATGCCGCGCGTGTCGTCCAGCAGTTCGCCGATGTGCAGGTCCACCTCCACAATGCCGTTCTTGCCGCTGCGCTTCACGATGGTCTGTTGCGGGCGGGGAGACTCGTCGCTGCTCTTCTTCTGCATCAGTGCGCTCTGTAGTTCCTCGGCCGAGACGTAGACCTGCTTGGCGGGAAGGTCGTTCTTCACCACGTCATACATCAGGGCGGGCGTCTCAAAGAAGTCGGTCTGCTGGAAGGTGTGCAGCTTGTAGAACTTCACCACATCAATGCGCAGCTCCACGCTGACGGCCGGCTTCAGGCTGAAGGAGCGGCGGTCCTTGAAGGCGATGAACTGTATGGCCACACGCTCGCGGTTGTTCAGCTCGCTCTTCTCGAACTCTTCCAACAACAGTTTGGTGTTGGGGTCCACCAGGCCGTGGCTGCGCACGGTCCATGCCTTGCCCTCTGCACTGAGGTAGGTATAATAGAGGTAGTAGTTGCTGTCGTTCACCAAGTGGGTCTCGAAGGGGGTGGTGGTGACGGCCTTCAGGTCTTCGGGCACAAAGGCCAGGTAGACGTTGAGCGTGTCGCCTCCCTTCACCTCGGGCTGGCGGTAGACGGAGATTTGGGGACGTTCCACGCCGTGAGTCCTCTCCTGTGGTGCCGCCGCTTTCTCCTGACGGCCGGCCATGACGGGCTGTACGGTCGTCTTCTGCTGCCGGCGTTCGGCCTCTTCGGCCTCCTTGCGGCGTTGTGCCTCGGCCTTGGCAGCCGGTGTGGGCATGTTGTAGTCGTCTGTCTCTATCACCACACACTCACGGGCCGGCATGGGGATGTCGAAACCATCCTCGTCCTGCACCAATACAATGTCCTTGCCACGGAATCCCGTAACCACGCCGCCTCCCACTTCGCTGAGGAAGCGCACCTTATCGCCAATCTTTATCATTTTTCTCGTTCCTTTTAGAATAACTGCCGCAAAGATAGTGCAAAGCGGGTGTAGAAGCAAATTCAAGAGAGACTCTTATTTGTTTATGACGAAGTTTGCACTAACTTTGCAGCGCAAAACCGCATGACAATGAAAGAGAATCCCAAGCATATCCGCATCAGTGAGTTCAACTATCCCCTGCCGGACGAGCGCATCGCCAAGTTCCCCCTGCCCGTGCGTGACCGTTCCAAACTGTTGGTCTACCGCCACGGCACGGTGGGCGAGCGTTGTTTCCGTGACCTGCCCGAGGAACTGGAGCCGGGCACACTGATGGTCTTCAACAACACCAAGGTCATCCAGGCACGCCTGCACTTCCGCAAGGAGACGGGAGCCCTCATCGAGGTCTTCTGCTTAGAGCCGATACAACCCAACGACTATGTGCTGAACTTCCAGCAGACGGAACATGCCGCCTGGCTCTGCATGATAGGCAACCTGAAGAAGTGGAAGGAGGGAGCTTTGCATCGCGAGATGAACGTCAAGGGGCGCACACTGGCGCTCACTGCAGAGCGGGGAGCCTGTCACGGCACGAGCCACTGGGTGGACTTCCGTTGGGACAATCCCGAGGTGACCTTTGCCGATATTCTGGAGGTTTTCGGCGAACTTCCCATCCCGCCCTACCTGAACCGCGCCACGCAGGAGAGCGACAAGGAGACCTATCAGACGGTGTACAGCAAAATCAAAGGCTCGGTGGCAGCACCGACAGCCGGACTGCATTTCACTCCCGAAGTGCTGGACAATCTGCAGCAGCGGGGCATGGAGCTGGAAGAGCTGACCCTGCACGTAGGAGCCGGCACGTTCAAGCCCGTGAAGAGCGAGGAGATAGAGGGACACGAGATGCATACGGAATATATCTCCGTGAGCCGACACACGATAGAACGTCTCCTGGCCCACGGCGGACAGGCCACGGCGGTAGGAACCACCTCGGTACGCACCTTGGAGAGCCTTTACCACATCGGCCTGACTCTCTTGCAGCATCCCGATGCCACGGAGGAGCAGCTGCACGTGCGCCAGTGGCAGCCCTATGAACTGTCCGAAACGTGGGCCGCGACATCGCCCACGGAGGCTTTGCAGGCCATCCTGGACTACCTGGACCGTCACGGCATGGAGGCCTATCACGGCAGCACGCAAATCATCATCGCTCCGGGCTATGACTACCGCATCGTGCAGGCCATCGTCACCAACTTCCATCAGCCGCAGAGCACCCTGCTGCTGCTGGTCTCTGCCTTCGTGAAGGGGGACTGGCGGAAAATCTACGACTATGCCCTGGCACATGACTTCCGGTTCCTCAGCTATGGCGACTCTTCCTTACTGATACCCTGATTATTGATTCCCTGACCGAAACAAAAACAATCCAACGATGAACCAAGACAATTCAGCGGAAATGTTCCCCCTCGTGGACGAAGAGGGAAACATCACAGGAGCCGCCACGCGCGGCGAGTGTCATAACGGCAGCCGGCTGCTCCACCCCGTGGTGCATCTGCATGTGTTCAACTCACAGGGCGAACTCTACCTGCAGAAGCGTCCGGCCTGGAAGGATATACAGCCGGGCAAGTGGGACACCTCGGTAGGCGGCCATGTGGATCTGGGAGAGAGTGTGGAGATGGCCCTGAGGCGCGAGGTGCGCGAAGAGTTGGGCATCACCGACTTCACTCCCGAAGCCGTGACCCACTATGTCTTCGACTCCGTGCGTGAACGTGAGCTGGTCTTTGTGCACAAGACGGTCTATGACGGTCCCGTATGCCCCAGTGACGAGACCGATGGCGGCCGTTTCTGGAGCATTGCCGAAATCAGGGAACAGATAGGGAAAGGCATCTTCACCCCAAACTTCGAGAGCGAGGTGCAAAGATGCTTCCTGAATAAGTAAAGGGACTTAGCGGGCCAGTTCCTCAATGACCTGCATCACTTGCCGGGCAATCTCCTCGGCTGCAGCGGGGGTGGTGGCTTCGCTATAGACGCGGATGATGGGTTCGGTGTTGCTCTTCCGCAGGTGGACCCACTTGTCGGGGAAGTCTATCTTCACGCCGTCCACGTCGTTGATTTCCTCCTCCTTGTACAACTCCTTCACCTTGGCCAGAATGGCGTCTACATCGGTCTGGGGTGTGAGGTCCACACGGTTCTTGGCCATGAAATAGGCCGGATAGCCGGCACGCAGTTCGCTTACGCGCTTGCCCTCATGCGCCAGGTGGCTCAGGAAGAGGGCAATGCCCACCAGGGCATCCCGTCCGTAGTGGCTGGCGGGATAGATGACACCGCCGTTGCCCTCACCGCCAATCACGGCATGGGTCTCCTTCATCAGCGTGGTGACGTTCACTTCGCCTACGGCCGAGGCCTGATAGCTTCCGCCATATCGGCGGGTCACGTCGCGCAAGGCACGGGTGGAACTGAGGTTGGAGACGGTGTTGCCCGGTGTGTGCTTCAGCACATAGTCGGCCACGGTGACCAGCGTGTATTCCTCGCCATACATGGTGCCGTCCTCGCAAATCATGGCCAGACGGTCCACGTCAGGGTCTACTACAAAGGCCACATCAGCCTTGCCGCCCTTCATCAGGTTCATGATGTCGCCCAGGTTCTTCTCCAAAGGTTCGGGATTGTGCCGGAAGTCACCGGTAGGTTCGCAATAGAGCTTCTCCACCTGCTTCACGCCCAACTGCTCCAACAGTTGGGGCAGGATGATACCGCCCACGGAGTTCACGCAGTCGATGGCTACGCGGAAGTCTGCCTTGCGGATGGCCTCCACGTCCACCAGGTCCAGTGCCAACACACTGTCTATATGCTTCTGGTTATAGGAAAGATCCTTGCGATAGGAACCCACATGGTCTACGTCGGCATAGCAGAATTCCTCGGCCTCGGCTATGCGGAGCACCTCGTTGCCCTCTTCCTTGTTCAGAAACTCCCCATGCTCGTTCAGCAACTTCAGGGCGTTCCACTGCTTGGGATTGTGGGAAGCGGTCAGGATGATGCCTCCGGCCGCACCTTCCATCACGACGGCCAATTCGGTGGTGGGGGTAGAGGCCAGGTCAATGTCCACAACGTCCCATCCCATCCCCATTAGGGTGCCGGTCACCACCTGTCTCACCATCTCGCCGGAGATGCGGGCATCACGCCCCACGACAATCTTGTTGCTCTTCACCGTAGCGGTACGGCGCATCAGGGTGGCATAGGCCGAGGTAAACTTGACCATGTCCAGCGGACTCAGTCCTTCGCCCGGCTGTCCGCCAATGGTGCCACGGATACCGGAAATGGATTTGATTAAAGTCACAGCAGTCGTTTACTTATAGATTTGGAACTTTTGGATGTCATAGAAGTAGGGCGTGACGTATTGCATACCCGTGGAGTGTCCCATCTTGGAGGGGACAATCAGCTTCACGTGTGCACGGTCGCGCACATAGGAGAGCGGAACCAGCCATCCGGCCGGAACGGAAGAACCGTAGTAGGAGAGCATGTAGCCCTGTGTGAAGATGCCGGCAATGGAGGAGGAGGTCACGGTGTAGCGGAAGGCGTCTACGAATTCAGCGTCTTCCAGATTGGAAACGGTCGTATCCTTTTTCTGAATGTCATACTCCATGAATCTCACCAGCACCTCATCGTTGTTCTTCACGGTGTCGGCCGGATTGTCCGAGCCTTTGCTCACGATGTGCATGTAGACTCCGCTGGCCAACTGCACGTATTCGTTCTCGTCAGTGGTGGAGTCTTGCGCATGAAATTCGGTTTGGGTGATGACCTTGATGTTGTTGTCCTTGATGAATGCTTCGATGGCTTCATCTTCCTCTTCCAGCATCTCGGCATAGGTCTTGGTGTCGTCGCATGCCTGGAAGCCGATGCCAAGCAGGAGCAGAGACAGAAGGAATAAAGTCAGTTTCTTCATTTTCGTTAATTGGTAAATTTGCACAAAAGTATCTTATTTCCATGAAAGGCAGAAAGATTGTCCCTCAAACTTCGTATCTTTTAACCTTTGGCCGTCAGCAGGGGCTTGTATTTCTCCAATGCCTTCTCGAAAAGCTGTTTGGCCTCTTCCATCGTTCCGTAGAACTCTCCGCCGGAAGCATTCAGGTGTCCGCCTCCGTTGAACACTTCGGCGGCCACCTTGTTGCAGGGGAAGGTGCCTACGGAGCGCAGGGAGATTTTGATCATGGGTCGCTCCGTGTCTTCGCGCAGGAAGCAGGTGAAGATGACCCCCTTGATGCTCAGCGGGATGTTGACGAAGCCTTCGCTGTCGCCACGGATGTAGTTGAACTGTCCCTGCTCCTTCTTGGTGAGGGAAATCATGGCGGCATGGTGTTCGGGATAGACCTTCATCTGGGTCAGCACATGGCCCATCAGGCGCAGCCGGCTCTCGGAGTAGGTGTTGTAGACGTTGCGGTAGATGGCATCCTTGTCTATGCCCTTGGAGAGCAGTTCGCTGATGATGAAGTATATTTCGCGGTTGTTGGAGTTGTAGGTGAAGCCACCGGTGTCGGTCATCATGCCGGTGTAGATGCATTCGGCCCCCTCCTTGGTGATTTCATCGAAGTGTCCCAGGCGGCATATCAGGCGGAACACCAGTTCGGAGGTGGAGGAGATTTCGGGATGGGAGATGATGATTTGGCAGAACGCTTCGGGATGGAGGTGGTGGTCCACCAGTATCTTCCGTGCGGGCGAGGCCTGCAGGGCTCCCTTCATGGCCTCGATGCGGTTCAGGGCGTTGAAGTCCAGGCAGCAGATGAGGTCGGCTCCGGCCAGCAGTTTGTTGGCTATGTCGCGGTGACGGTCGTAGAGGAAAATCTCCTTGCTGCCGGGCATCCACTTCAGGAAGTCGGGGAAGGCGTTGGGCACGATGATGCTTACGCTCTTGTCCTGTGTCTCCAAGAAGTGCTTCAGGCCCAGTGAGGAGCCTATGGCATCGCCGTCGGGGGATATATGAGAGACGATGACAATCTTCTCTGCATGGTTCAGCCACTTGGCAAAGTGGTCAATCTTGTTCTGTTCGATAACTTTGGTCAGCATGTCGTTTTTGTAATCTTAGTTAATACCATTGTATGTTGCTTTGTGTCTGGCTGCGCTGTTCCCACTTCAGGTCCTGCAGGATGCTGGCGTTGGCACGGATGGTGAAGTTGTAGTACTTCCAGCGGCCGAAGGGAGCCAGACTGGCCGACATGGCGAAGCAGTGCAGGTCGCGTGTGATGTTGAAAGAGGTCTGTGTAATCTCCTTGGCCTGGAAGTCATAGCCGGAGTTGAAGCTGATGCCCCACTTGTTGGATATCTTGATGTTGCCGTTGACGTTCAGGGCGTTCAGCGAGAACTTGTAGGGATAGCGCATGCTTTCGCGGTTGATGGGCTTGGTGCGGTCTTCCGTGATGTTGAAGCCTGTGCTGACGTTGATGGACCAGGGCATCTTGAAGGCTTGGTAGCCGTCGCTGTCCACGGCGGCTTTCTCTTTTTTCTTCTTCTGGGGCACGGCACTTTCCGTGGCTTCTCCCTCGTCGTCGCCTGCTTCCTCGCCTTCGCCCGGTGTGGGGGCGGTTTCGTCCTCGTCTTCACCGGTGAAGAAGGCTTTCCACTTCTTCCAGGTGTCGTTGTTGAAGGTATAGTTGAACGAAGTGCCGTAGCCCTGGAAGCGGCCGAATCGTCCGTATGACCATTCCGTACGGTTGCTGGTCACGACGTTACCGTTCTTGTCGAAGGCATAGGCATAGGTGGCAAACGTGGAACTCATGCTGAAGGTGTAGTTCTTGCTCAGCTTCAGTCGCAGGTTCATGGTCAGGTTGCTCCAGGGACGCTCTTTGGCGGCCGTATTGTAGGAGATGCTGGCACCGAATTCGTCTATCAGGCTGACCTTGCGGATGGAGTCGTTCTTGTCCTTGTATTTCATCTCCAGGTTGTTGGAGATGCTGAAGGAGATGTTTCCCGAGCGTCCTTGTCCGGGAGGACTGAAAGCCTGTCCGGCAAAGGGAGAGTAGGAGACGGTGTCTATGGGCATGCCGTTGTCATCGCGCTTCACGTAGGACTCCCAGTAGCCGTAGCGCGAAGCACCGAAGTCGGGTGCTGCACTGATGCTGACCGACGGCGTGATGACGTGGCGTATCTGTATCTCCTTCTTTTTCATGAAGACGGGTTTGTACATACCGTAAATCTTGGTGTTGATGCCCAGACTGGCACTGTAGTTGTAGACCCGATGGAAGCCGTAGATGGTGTCGGTGTCTACCACGGCACCGTTGCCGTTGACGCCTCCGTCAGGGTCCCAGTCCTTCATGACCTTGCGTGTGTACCAACGCTCGGTATAGTTCACGCTGGGCGTTACGTTGAAGTACTTGAAAAGGGTGAACGTGGCGCTGATGGGGATGTCGTGCTGCATACCGTTGTTCCAGTCCTTGATGAGGTTGGACTTGAAGAGCTGGTCGTCCTTGGTCTGGATGCTGTTCTTCAGGCGGCCGGTATAGCGTATGGAGATTTTCTCATACCACTTCTCATCACCCACGGCATGTTTGCGCTTGAAGGGGAAGAGGGTGGTCAGCGAGATGTTCATGTCTGGCAGGGTCATGTTTACCGAGGAGTCGCGCATGTTCTGCGAAATGTTGGCGGTGGACGAGATGGTCAGTTTCTTGTCGAAGAAGTAGCGCGTGTAGCTGACACTGGAGGTCTTCAGGTTTTGCGACATGGCCTGGGCGTTGTACATGTTGCCGATGTTGGTGCGTTCATAGCTGCTGGTGGCAAAGTTCACGCTGGCCGAGAAGGTGGAGTTGGGGTTGGCCTTGGGGTCCTGACGGTGGGACCACACAATCTTGAAGTCCTTGGCCACGGAATAGTCGGGAAGTCCCTTGTCGCCCGTCTTGGTCACCTGATAGCTGGCCTGCAGCATGCCCGAGTACTTGTAGCGTTTCACGTAGTTGGTCTCCGCGTTCAAGGCCCAGGAACCTTTCGTGAAGATGTCGCCCTTCAGCTTCAGGTCCATCTGGTCGCTGATGGCAAAGTAGTAGCCGCCGTCCGTCAGACCGAAGCCACGGCTGGAGTCGTCCATGTAGGTGGGCATGATGAAG
Source organism: Bacteroides sp. (assembly GCA_017471925.1). Taxonomy (GTDB): domain Bacteria; phylum Bacteroidota; class Bacteroidia; order Bacteroidales; family Bacteroidaceae; genus Bacteroides. The sequence continues at coordinate 22,160 of JAFURM010000055.1, read as the reverse complement.
CCCGACTGGTAGCTGCTGGAGAAGGGGAAGAAGAAGAAGGGTACGGCCAGGGGGAGCGGCACGTCTTCCACGACGAGGTAGGCCGGACCGGTCACCACGTTTTTCTTGGGTCTCACCTTGGCATAGGTCATCTGCATGTAGAAGTGGGGATGCTCATGGTTGTCGCACGTGGTGTACATGCCCTTGCGCATATACATCTCGTCGTTGGTCCCCTTCTTGGCATTGTTGCCCACCACGTAGCCCTCGCCCTGCTGGGTGACGACGTTGCTGATGATGCCTCGTTTGCTCTTGAAGTTGTATCGGATGGTATTGGTTTCGTAGGGAGTCTCTCCGTCCTTGAAGACCGGCCGACCGGTGATGACTCCCAGGGAGTCCTCGATGCCGTGGGCATGGACCGTGCTGCTGTCCATGTTCATGGTGATGACCTCGGCGGTCAGTTCTATCGGTTTGGGCTGTTCGTAGATGACCTTTCCCTCACCGTAGAGGTGGGCATAGCCGTTCTGCGTGAAGACCAGCGAGTCGCTCGATTCGTAGGTGACGGGATATTCCAGTGCCTGCTTCTTCCTGGCCGGCAGGGTGTCGGCAGACAGCGAGTCGGCCGGCAACGCACCCGTCTTCAGCGAGTCTGTCGTGGCTGCCTCCGTCTGTCTCAGGTCTGCAGGTGTGAGATTCCTCTCCCGGCGGCGTTGGGCCATGGCCTCACCGGAGACAAGAAGTAGGACAATGAGCAGTATATATGATATGAATATGTTCCTTTTCAATGGCGTCATTAACTATAAGTTTCCGCTTGAAGGGGCAAAAGTACATATTTTATACGGATTATCTATATTCCTTTAAAGAAATTTAGAACCTGTTCTCGGAATGCTACAAGAACTCTCTGCACCAGCGGTCGAAGCGCTCCAGTCCTGCAGCGCCATAACGCTCCAGACTTTTACGGGCCTTTTCCACACTCTTTTCCCTGTCCAGATGGGTCTTGGAATAGAACTTGTCGGCAAAGCAGACCACCTGCTCTTCCGGCGAGACGGGCACCATCTCCCTGTGGGGCACAGGGAGATGCTGTGCCAGAATCTCTTCTAAGGAGAGGCCGGCTCCCGTGTGGCGTTCGCATACCAGGGCATGGCGCGGGTAGCCCTCGGCACGCATCAGGTCGGCCCCCAGATAGCCGTGGCAGATGTAGGGCTTGTCGCCCGTGCAGTGTATGCCGTCGGCATCGGTCAGGAAGATACCGATGTCGTGCAGCATGGCCGCTTCATAAAGGAACGTCTTGTCTAAGGAAAGCTCGGGATGGCGTTCTGCTATCCACAGGGCCTTGTCGGCTACCGAGCGGCTGTGGGTCAGCAGGATGTGCTTCAGCTCGTTCTCCTCGGGATAATACTTGTCTATGAGGGATTCACACCAGCTTTTCATTTCGCTTCCTCCTTTTCGGTTTGAGGTGTGCAGGGACGGCTCTTGAACTTATATATAAGGATAGGGGCACGGAGGTCACAGCTGCGATAGGGCGTGCAGGCTACTTCTATCAGTTCGTAGGCCGGTGCGCAATCGGTCAGGAACTGCTCCTTGTCCTTGAGGGAAACCACCACATGGCCTTCCCCCTGAGGCTGCTCTATCGTGAAGTTGCGCATTCTGTCGCCCAGGTAGTAGTTGGCGCAATAGAAGCGTATCAGCCGGTCGGTGTAAGAGTAGATGGGGCCTTCGGGCACGTGTGTCGTGAACTCCTGTGCCAGTCTCCGGTCGGACTTCTGGGCCAATATGATGGGCTGGTACACACCGTCCAGGGCGACAAAGATGCAGAGTACGCATCCGGCGGCGCCATAGAGCAGCGAACGGTTGTCGGCCTTGCGCTTCAGTGCACGCCATGTGCATCCTGCCGCTATCAGGGGAAGAAGCACGATGAACCACTTCGCTATGGAGAGTGGGGTGGTCTCCAGGGCTTGAACGAAGGCAATGTTCTCTGCGGCGTGTCGTCCGTTGCCCCACAGGCTTTCGGGCAAAAGGCCGCAACGAACCACGGCAAACGTCAGCGTCAGCAACAGACAGAGTGAGGCAAAGAGGTGGGCGGACAGGCGGAACACCTTGACTCCACGTTGGGCCAGGGCCAGCAGGTATTCGGCTATCAGCAGGGCCATGAACGGATAGATGGGGAGCAGATAGACGCTTCGCTTGCTCTTGGGGATGCAGTAGAAGACGAAGATGAACAGTATCACCACCCACGTGAAAAGCTGCAGGGGAGGCAGGTTGCGGAACCGTGTCCAAGCACTCTTCAACCGTTCTCCCCAACCGCTGCCTTCTGGTAGCAGAGGCATCGTCTTCCAGTTCAAGGAGAAGAGAGAGAGAAGCAACACCAATGTCCAGGGAACCCATCCCCAGATGAGGGTCAGCAGGTTATACCAGGCGGGATTGTAGTGGGAGGCGTAGGACATGGTGCCGGTGAAGCGTCCGAAGTTCTCCTCTATCATCAGGTCCAGGAAGGGCTTGCCGCCATCGGCATAAGCCACCATGACCCAGATGGCATAGGGGATGAAGGTCAGTACGCCGATGCCGGCCAGCGAGAGGAGGGTTTTCCAGAAGCTCCGTCCGCGCAACAACTGATAGATGCCGATGCAGGTGCAGGGGAAGATGGAGCCTACAGGGCCTTTGGTCAGCGTGGCACACCCCATGAGCAATACGGCCAGCCAAGGCAGTGTGCGGCACCCCTTTTCGTCCCAACGGAAAAGGAGGCAGAGGGAGATGACTATCAACGACACCTGCACCATGTCTACCCGGCAGGCCACGGCTGCCCTGTGTACCTCAAACGAGGAGAGTAACAGGATGGAGGTAAGCAGGGCCGTCTTTACGTCCTTGCGTTTGGCTACGAAACCGAAGAAGACGAACTGCATGACGAGGAACAGCACGGCTGAGGGGAACCTTGCAGTGAACTCGGACACTCCGCCCGTGAGCAGCGATACCGCAGCTATCAGCCACTGGAAGAAAGGTGGCTTGTAAGCGATGTCCGTACCATAACTGATGGGCAAGGCCCAATTCCCACTCTCCAGCATGGAGAAAGCCACTATCGCTTCGCGTGGCTCACCCTTGGAATAAAAAATAGTTTCGCCCAGGAACGGCACAATGACCAGTGTGCTCAGCAGGGCTATGAACCAGAAGGCTCGTCTGTTTTCTGACATTCTTGTTATTGTTGTTTGGATTACGCTGCGAAGATAATACAATTTTGGCATATAGCAATGACACGGATAAACCACGCGTCAGGAAATGCTGTGGCTATCCGTGTCATTGGATGTTGCTGTGGACAAACTCAGCTGTGGATTATCTTATCTGCCGGTGTCTGCTATCAGGCTCTTGATTTTATTGTTCAGTCCCTGTGCCTTCAGCAGGCTTTCCAGCGTCAGGTGCATGCGGTAGCGCCAGTAGTGACGCGGGTTGGCCGGCACGTTGATGCGCTCTTCCTGTGCGTTGGGATGGCGCAGGTTGCCGTCTATGGCCAACCAGTCCTGCAGGGAGAGGATGCAGAGCATGGAGTTGCTGTAGAGGTGGTTGCGCACCACTTCCTCACAAATTTCCGCCGTGGCCTCTTTGGGGGCTTCGCCTCCATGACCCAGCATACTGTTGTAGTAACGCTGTGTCTGCTGCATGTCTTCCTCCCACCAGCCGCGCAGGGTGGACATGTCGTGGGTGGAGATGGTGCAGACGGAACGATAGGGGTACCAATCCAAGTGTCCGAAGTCCTGAGTGGGGTCTTTGGGCATGCGCTGGATTTCTAAGGAGAGGATGCGCAGGTCGTTCATCACCCAGGGCACACAATCGGGTATCATGCCCAGGTCTTCACCGCACACCAGCATGCGGGTGCTCTGGGTCAGCTGGGGCAGTTTCTTCATGGCTTGCTCACCCCAGAACTCATTGTGGCGGTGATAGTAGTAGTGGTCGTACAGACGGTTGAATGCAGCCTTTTCCCAGTCGTTCAACGCGCGGTAAATGTAGTCGTGCTGCACGCTGATGCGCGGGTGATACATGTGGGGATTGTTGCGGTCGCGGACAAAGAGTACATCACTGATAAGGGCATACAGTCCGTCGCGAATCCATACGCTGTCGGCATCGGTCTTTCCGGCAAAGAAAGCTTCCACTTTGCGCTGGGTGTCAAACTCCGGCTTCAGTTCATACACTTCCCAGGTATTGGTCGTGTTCAGGAAGGTCTGCTTCACGTAGTCCGTGTGCTTGCCGAACATTTCGCCCAGGAAGTACTCATGAATGTAGGGTTTCAAGAAGAACTCTTCGCGGAAGTGCAGGCCGTAGCTCTCAATCTCCTCGCGCGACATGGGCAGTGAGGGGGCAAACTGTCCCAACAGGCCATGTACGGAGTGCATGGGAATCTCCCAGATGCGGAAGAAGCCGAGGATGTGGTCGATGCGGTAGGCGTCGAAGTATTCCGACATCTTGCGGAAACGCTTCATCCACCAGGCATAGCCGTCCTTCTCCATGACGTCCCAGTTGTAGGTGGGGAATCCCCAGTTCTGTCCGTTGGCCGAGAAGTCATCAGGCGGTGCACCGGCCTGTCCGTTCAGGTTGAAGTAGTGGGGCTCTTTCCAGGCTTCCACGCTGTTGCGGCTGATGCCGATGGGAATGTCTCCCTTCAGCACCACGCCATGCTTGCGGGCATGCTCGCTGGCAGCCAACAGTTGCAGGTGCAGGTTGAACTGGATGTAGTAGTAGATGGCGATGTGGGGATAGTCGGCCGTACCGGGTTGGCACAGGGCATCCATCTCCTCGCTCTTGTAGACTCCATACTTGGGCCATTCACGGAAGTTGGGGGTCTTGTAGGCATCGCGCAGGTAGCTGAACACGGCATAGGGTTGCAGCCACTCCTTGTTCTCTTCATAGAACTTGCAGAAGGCATCGGAGGCCAGTACCTTTTCTCCCTCCTGGGCGAAGATGAGACGGAAATAGTCCCATTTGGCCTGATTGACAGCTTCGTAGTCTACAGCTGCCAGGGCGTTGAGTTCCTTCTGACGCTGCTTGAATTCGGCCATCTTCTTCTTGTCCTTCAGGGTGCCGAGCTGTCTGATGTCGGTGTACATGGGGTGGAAGGCATAGATGGAGATGCTGTTGTAGGGGTAGGAGTCTGTCCAGGTGTGCGTCATGGTGGTGTCGTTGATGGGCAGAATCTGTACGGCCTTCTGGTGGGTGCTTACGGCCCAGTCTATCATCTGCTTCAGGTCGCCGAAGTCTCCGACACCGAAGCTGCCTTCTGAGCGGAGCGAGAATACGGGGACGGCCACACCGGCACCTTTCCAGGCCGGAAGGTTGAAGTAGACATAACGGTCGCCGATGGCCAATGTCTCATTGTCTCCGATTTGCGGGTCGGCCACATAGCGGTTGGGGTTGTTCTCCCAAGCTACGGCACGTTTCTCTTTCTTATTGTAGAGCACGAACTTGTATTCCAAGGGAAAACAGAGCTTGGTGGCATCCATCTCCACTTGCCATTCGGGGAAATCGGCATCGCTCATCAGCAGGGCCTTGTCAGCATTCCACTCTCCCAGTGCTCCCTGATTGCCGCAGATGGCCAGGCAGTGGTCGCTGTCCACACAGGGGGCATAAGCCTTGATGAGCAACCCTCTCTTCGGACTCTTGGGTGCAACGCTGCGTTGGCCGTGGGCCATCAGGGACTCGGTGAAGGCCGAAGTGTAGAAGTACTGCTGCTCGGGCATGTTCTTCCAGCAGTCCTGCAGGCGGTAGCTCTTCTTGGCCGTTCCGGACAAGTGGAGTACACGGGGCAGGCTGTTCCATTCGGTGCGCACAACCTTTCCGTTGCGGTGGATTTGATAACAATACTGTAATGTGCCGTTTTCGGGCTTCTGGATTTCAGTCTCTGCCGTCCAGTGGATACCGTCTACGGTGTGCAAGGGGAGGGCATGGGCGGGGGCGTTACACCCCAGTTCCGATGAGGAACCGCAAACCCTGACTTCTTCTCCCCAATTGGTACGATACTCAATATTGAATGATAGAGTCATAATATCTAATTTTTATGAAATGACGATAGCTGCAATAGCCATGCAAGTTTAGGGAAAAATCCGGCATGGTAGTGCAGCTATCGTATCCTAAATCAATAAAAAAGTATGCAAACGTTTGTGCAAACGGCAGATTTATCCGCAACGTGAAGCACCGCAAGTCTTGCAGATGAGGCAACCTTCCTGGTAGACCAGGGTCTCGTTGCCGCAGTTCGGACATTTCTGTCCCTTGGCTTCTGTCCCATCCAGGACATATTTCTTGAGGGCGCGTTCCACGCCGTTCTTCCAGGTGTTGATGCTTTCGCTGTCCAGTTGCAGGGAAGAAACCAGTTTCATGACCTGCTCGATGGGCATGCGGTAGCGGAGCACACCGGAGATGAGCTTGGCATAGTTCCAGTACTCTTTGTTGAACTTCTCGGAGAGACCCTCGATGGTCACTTTGTAGCCTCGCTTGTTCTCGAACTGGAAGTCATAACGTTTGTTGCCGTTCTCGTCTATGTTCTTGATGATGTGGCCCGAAACAACATTCTTGGGTAATACGATGCCTTCGTCGTCATCCAGCACACCGGTGAAGATTTCGTAGGGATGACCATCCAGCAGACCTACGAAGGCCACCCACTTCTCCTTGTTGTTCTGGAAGCGTACCACGTCGGCATACAGCACCTTCGGACGGGTTTCCACTACCGTAGGCGGCTTGCAGGGGGGCAGTTCCTCCTTCTTGTCGCTCTTGGTGGAGATGAGCACACCCGAACGGGAACCGTCGCGATAGACGGTGCAACCCTTGCAGCCCGACTTCCAGGCTTCCACGTAGAGGCGGTTCACCAGTTCTTCGCTGACATCGCTCGGCAGGTTGATGGTGACACTGATGGAGTGGTCCACCCATTTCTGAATGCGTCCCTGCATCTTCACCTTCATCAGCCAGTCTACGTCGTTGGAAGTTGCTTTATAATAAGGTGAACGTGCTACCAGGACGTCTATCTCCTCTTGGCTATATTTCTTGGCGGGGTTCAGTCCTTGGGCTTCCATCCAGGTGACGAACTTGGGGTGGAATACGATGTACTCTTCAAAAGCGTCTCCGGTTTCATCCACGAAGTCCACATGTACATTGGTGTCATTGGGATTGACCTTGCGGCGGCGCTTGTAGACGGGGAGGAACACCGGCTCAATACCTGAAGTCGTCTGGGTCATCAGACTGGTGGTGCCTGTCGGGGCAATGGTGAGACAGGCGATGTTGCGTCGGCCATATTGCTTCATCTCCTCATAGAGTTCGGGGTCGGCTTCACGCAGACGGTTGATGAAGGGGTTGGCTTTCTCGCGTTCTGTGTCGTAGATTTCGAATGCGCCACGCTCCTTGGCCATGACTACGGAAGAGCGGTAGGCGCTCAGGGCTACAGTCTGGTGCACCTTCTCGGAGAAGGAGGTGGCCTCTTCAGTGCCGTAGCGCAGTCCCAGTGCAGCCAGCATATCGCCTTCGGCCGTGATGCCTACGCCTGTACGACGGCCCTGGCCACTCTTCTTGTATATCTTTTCCCACAAGGTACGCTCTGTCTGCTTCACGTCCAGACTTTCGGGGTCGGTATCTACTTTTTCCAGGATGCGTTCGATTTTCTCCAGCTCAAGGTCGATGATGTCGTCCATGATGCGCTGTGCCAGTGCCACGTGCTTCTTGAAGAGGTCGAAATCGAAATAGGCATCTTCCTTGAAGGGGTTGACCACATAGGAATAAAGGTTGATGGCCAACAGACGGCAGGAGTCGTAGGGACATAGGGGAATTTCACCGCAGGGATTGGTGGATACCGTGCGATAGCCAAGGTCGGCATAACAGTCGGGTACGGACTCCCTGAGAATGGTGTCCCAGAAAAGTACACCCGGTTCGGCCGATTTCCAGGCGTTGTGTACAATCTTCTTCCAAAGTGCGGAGGCATCAATCTCCTTTTGACAGATGGGGTCGGCTCCCGTGATGGGGTATTGCTGGATGTAGGGCTTGCCTTCGATGGCAGCCTGCATGAACTCGTCATCCAATTTCACGGATACATTGGCACCGGTCACCTTGCCTTCCGTCATCTTGGCATCGATGAATGCCTCAGAGTCAGGGTGCTTGATGGATACACTCAACATCAGTGCACCACGTCGTCCGTCTTGGGCCACTTCGCGGGTGGAGTTGGAGTAACGCTCCATGAAAGGCACCAGGCCGGTTGAGGTCAGTGCCGAGTTCTTCACCGGTGAACCTTTGGGACGGATGTGCGAAAGGTCGTGTCCTACGCCGCCACGTCGTTTCATCAGTTGTACCTGCTCCTCGTCTACCTTGAAGATGGCTCCATAGGAATCGGCCTTGCCGTCTACGCCGATGACGAAGCAGTTGGATAGGGAAGCGACCTGGTGGTTGTTACCGATGCCGGTCATGGGACTTCCCTGAGGAACAATGTACTTGAAGTGATCCAGCAGTTGGAAGAGTTCCTCAGCATTCAACGGGTTGGGATACTTGGCTTCAATGCGTGCCACTTCATTGGCAATTCGCCAATGCATGTCTTCGGGCGACTTCTCATAGATGTTGCCGAAGGAGTCCTTGACTGCATATTTGTTTACCCAAACTCTGGCAGCCAGTTCATCGCCTTGGAAGTACTTCAATGAGGCTTCGTAGGCTTCTTCATAGGAATACGTTTTCTTTTCCACAGTGTGCTATTTTTCTTAGATTGATTTGCATAAATAAGTAAGGTGTGTAGAAGTCTTGCTTATTGGCAACAAATGTGTTTGCAAAACTATGAATGTTTTTCTAACTGACAAAATAATCATCCTGTTTTTTATCAACAAGGCCTAAGTTTTCCACTTCGAATAAGCGGTATATTGATAATCAGTTGGTTATGACTTTGGTGACCTGAAAAAGTTTCCCCAAACGAAAAACTTGTGGATTGCTTTGTGGATAAAAGTTTCCCCTATCCGGGAATCTTTCGGATGATTGTACCTCTTCCTAAGCGAGCATAAGGGCTGTCCTGTCAATAGATGTCCAAAGTGACTCTCTCCTTGTGCTCCTCCGGATGTTCGGGCAGTTCTTTTCCATTGACGAATACCTTTTTCAGGCAGATTTTCTCCGTACATTTCAGGTAGTGGGCCTGTCGGGCCTGATGTACGGTGAAGTGCTCGATGAGGATGTCGGTAATGGGCTTCTCCTCATAACCATCCATGAACAGGGCATAGTTGTCTGCCTGTCGGGCCTCGACGTTACGTATGGTGAAGTTTTCGTAGGAGGTGGCGTGGTTGCCTCCTCGGTAGCCGAAATAGTTGGCCTCGAAGCGCAGGATGGCTCCGTGTGCGCGCTCCACCGTGATGTCGTTCACCCATACCCGGCGAATATAGCCGCCACGGTCGCGGTTGGACTTGAAATAGATGGCGTTCTTGACAGTTCCGATGCGGATGTCGTGCATGAACACGTTCTCCACTCCGCCGGACATTTCGCTTCCGATGCACAGGCCGTTGCATTCCGAACGGAACAGACAATGGCGGATGACGATATTCTTGGAGGGGCGACCAATGTTGCGTCCGTCGTTGTCGCGTCCGGACTTGATGGCTATGGCGTCATCTCCGGTGCGGAAGGTGCAGTGTTCAATCAAGACATTGGAGGTAGACTCAGGGTCGCATCCGTCGTTGTTGGGATAATGACTGTCTATGGTGACTCCCCGGACAATCACGTTGTCGCAATAGACAGGGTGGATGGTCCAGAATGGAGAGTTTTTGATGGTGACATCCTGGATGAGGATGCGTGAACAGCCGATGAACTGTATGCATGAAGGACGCAGGATGGTTCCTTTCCCAAAAATACGTTGATGGAGTGGTGTGAGTTGTTCGCCCATCTCGCGCAGCCTGTCTCGGTCGGGGGCTTCCTTGGCAGCCCATGCGGCAAACTCTTTTCCTCCTTGTGCGTCAATGGTGCCCTTACCGGTGATGGCGATGTTCTGGGCATGGAGTGCATAAATCATCGGTGAGTGGCCATAAAGTTCGGTTCCTTCCCACCGACTTTGTACGACGGGCAGGAAATCATCGGCCACTCCGCTGAACAGCAGGGTAGCACCGGCTTCCAAGTGTAGGTTTACATCGCTCTTCAGCAAGAGGTTGCCGTTCAGGAGGTAGGTACCCTCTTTGACGGTGACGCGTCCTCCTCCTATCAGTGAACAGGAGTCGATGGCCGCTTGTAGCAGTTGACGGTCGTTGGTGGAGGCGCGTTTTTCTACCGTTATCTCCCTGTCGGGGAAGCAAGTGGTTGCGATGTTTCTGACTATCTGTTCCATCTCATTTGCTGTTGTGGGTGCCGGCCCGTCATGGTGATAGTCGAAGTGGCGGAAGAGAGCTTGGCCGGTGTTCTGGCGGGTGTTGTAACAGAACAGGGCAGGACGCACCCCTTTCCAGTGTCCGAATCGGGCGGGAAGAACCGTATCGATGGGAATGAATGTCCGGCCATCTGTGCTGTAGGAGAAAGTCAGTTCGCTTCTCTTCATGTTGAAATCCAGACGCAGGCGGATGTCCTCGCCTTCCCAGGCGCAGAGCTGTTTTTCTACAGTGTCGTTGGAGAGGTAGAGTTCTTTCCTCCCGTTTTCTTTCCGTATACCCAAGATGTGATTGGCCTTGCCCATGCAGGCCAGACCGCAACGCTGTCCCTCTGTCATGTAGCGAAGGTCAATGTCGGTCGTTGCCTGGCTGTTGTAGCCCATACACTTTTGGGTCAGTGTGTTGCGGGCATTTCTGAAGTCAGGCGACTGCAGGGCGTGGAGCGTCAGGTGTCCGGGATGTTCAGTCAGAGACCAGGCTTCGTCTACAGGATTGTGATTCCATTGCCATTGCAGGGCGAGGATGGGAGAATCGAAATGGTCACTGGTCTGTAACCTGCATTCCCGCGAGGGGAGCGGAGAGGACCACATGACTACCGGTTCGCCCACACCGTTGCGGTCTTGGTCTACACCGATTACCGGCCAGTCTTCAGCCCAATGCATAGGTTGGAGGTGGGTGACTCTTCCCAATGCACCGTCGTGCTGGAAATGATAGAACCACCACTCTCCGGTATGAGACTGGACAATGGCACCTTGGTGAGGGCCATTGATGGGGGTACTGCCTTGTTCCAATACTCTCCTGCTTTCATAAGGACCGTAGATGTTCCTGGAGCGCAGGATGGTCTGCCAGCCTTCGCCTACTCCTCCTTCGGGAATAGAAATGTAATAGAATCCATTGCGTTTGTACATTTTGGGACCTTCTGCTACAGGGCCGGTATATACCGTCCGGCCTTCGTCCAGCAACTGTTTCCCGTCATTGCTCATCTTGTGGATGATGATGGGACCGGCCCGGTGTTTGCTTCTGCAGAGGTAGGCTTGTCCGTCTTCATCCCAAAACGGGCAGGGATCTTCCCATTTCTCGATTGCTTTCACCAGATGAAGTTCGCTCCAGGGACCCTCTGCCTTAGTGGCCGTGGCCATGAACAGCCCTTCGTCGGGGGTGCAGAAGTAAACGTAGAACCGTCCTTGGTGATGACGGATAGCCGGAGCCCATGAACCACCGGCATATCGTCCGTTCTTCTCCCAGGCAGGGAAGTCAAAGCGGCGGTAGATTTGGGAGACATATTCCCAGTTTACCATATCGTAGGATCTGAGTACCTGCATTCCTATGAAATGGAAATCGGAGGCTACCATGTAGTAGGTGCTGTCCACCCGGATGATGTCAGGGTCGGAGAAGTCGGCATTTAGTATGGGGTTCATGTAGGAACCGTTTCGTTGGTCGCCCCATCGGGTAACGTTTTCCTGACTATGGCCGGCCAATGCCCATGATAGTGTGAGAAGGAGGAGTAGGATGTGCTTTTGCATGATTGGAAATTATAAGGTATGAATGTGTTTCCTTTTAGCAAACAGAGACACAAAGGCACGGCGGTAGATGAAAGGAGAAGCCCTATGTGTCTTTGTGTCTCTGGGTATGAAGGATCAGATGGACAGTGCACGCAACACGTTTACCAGTTCCTTCTTGATGGGTTTGTCGTTCTTGATAGCTTTGGTGAAGGGGACGTGGACGATTTCGTCATGCTCGATGCCAATCATGATGTTGCGCTGTCCGTCAATGATGGCATCAATGGCGGCTGCACCGAGTCGGCTGGCCAGAATGCGGTCGTGGGCTGTGGGACTTCCACCGCGCTGCAAGTGGCCAAGGATGGTGACACGCACATCGTATTGCGGATATTCGTTCTTCACGCGCTCGGCATAATGCATGGCTCCACCGGTCAGTTCGCTCTCGGCTACCAGTACGATGCTGCTGTTCTTGGATTTTCGGAATCCGTTCTTGATGAAGTCTTCCAACTGGTCTACCTCGGTGTTGAATTCGGGGATGATGGCGGCCTCTGCACCCGAAGCGATAGCTCCGTTTAGGGCTAGGAAACCGGCATCGCGTCCCATGACTTCAACGAAGAAAAGACGCTCGTGTGAAGTGGCCGTGTCGCGGATTTTGTCCACAGCATCCAGAATGGTATTCAGCGCGGTGTCGTAGCCAATGGTCGTATCGGTGCCATACAGATCGTTGTCTATCGTACCGGGCAGTCCGATGCAGGGCACGTCATATTCCTGGGCAAAAATGCGGGCACCGGTCAGTGAACCGTCACCTCCGATGACTACCAGTGCGTCGATACCTTCTCGCTTCATGTTCTCATAAGCCAGCTGCCGGCCTTCGGGAGTGGTGAACTCCTTGCAGCGTGCGGTCTTCAGGATGGTACCTCCTTGTTGGATGATGTTGCTGACGTTCTGGCTCTTGAACTCCTTGATTTCACCGGTCACCAGACCTTTATATCCTCTATATATACCCTTGACGGATAAGCCGTTGTAGATGGCTGTGCGTGTCACGGCGCGGATGGCGGCATTCATACCGGGAGCATCTCCTCCCGAGGTCAGGATGCCAATGCACTTAACTGTTCCCATAACAATCTTCTTTTAATGTTAATATTATATCGGCCACAAAGATAGTGCAAACCGTGGGCAGAAACAAATTTATTTGAGAGTCTGTTTGATGGATATATTGGATTATTCTCCGCATTTCTTCCTGATGGCTTCCGCCACCTCTTCCATCAACCACTTGGGGGTGGATGTCGCTCCGCATATGCCGATGGATTGGGCACCGTCAAGCAGTTTGTCGTCTATTTCCAGCGCATTGTCTATGAGGTAAGAGTTGGGGTTTACCTTCAGACACTCATTGAACAGAATTTTCCCGTTTGAACTTTTCTTCCCACTGACGAAGAATACCAGGTCGTGAGAAGCGGCGAACTGACGGATGTGTGGAAGTCGGTTGGCCACTTGCCGACAGATAGTGTCATGGTACTCAAAGGTGACGTCGGGTGAGATGTGGGCTTGGATATATTCCACGATTTTGCGAAACTCGTCCAAAGACTTGGTTGTTTGGGAGTAGAGGCGGATGTCCCGGTTGAAGTCCAGCATTCGGGCTTCTTCCAACTTCTCGATGACGATGGCGGTCCCGTTGGTCTGTCCCACCAGTCCCAATACCTCGGCATGTCCGTTTTTGCCATAGATGACAATCTGTTTCTTGGGGTCGGTTCCTTGGGCATACTCTTGCTTGATTTTCTTTTGTAGCCGGAGTACGACAGGACAGGTGGCATCGATAATTTCTATATCGTTGCATCGGGCGGTACTATAGGTCTCCGGAGGCTCTCCGTGGGCACGTAGCAACACTTTGGCATTGTGCAGTCGGTTAAAATCTTCGTGGTTGATGGTCTGCAACCCCAGTTCTCTGAGGCGTTCCACTTCACGATTGTTGTGTACGATGTCGCCCAGACAATAAAGCGTGCCGCCTTGGGCAAGTTTCTCTTCGGCCTTGTTGATGGCTGTGACCACTCCGAAACAGAAGCCGGAGCCTTCATCTATCTCAATGCGGGCCATGTCAGTCGGGACGGGTTATGCGGTTGAACTGTTGGAGCAGCCACTCCTTCTGCTCGGTAATGCTCATGTCGCCATTGTCCAACAGTAGGGCATCCTCGGCCTTGCGTAAAGGGCTGACTGCTCTGTTTTGGTCGATGTGGTCACGCTGCTTGACGTTTTCCAGGATCTCCTCGTAGCAAACTTCCTGTCCTTTCCCTTTCAACTCGTCATAGCGTCGTCGGGCACGCACTTCGGGTGAGGCAGTGACGAATATCTTCAGTTCGGCATCGGGAAATACAGTGGTGCCGATGTCACGCCCGTCCATGACGATACCCTTCTGTCGTCCCATCTCTTGTTGTTGGGCTACCAAAGTCTCGCGTACAAAGTCCAGTGCGGCAATGGGGCTTACGTGGGAGGAGACCTCCATACTGCGAATCTGTTTCTCCACATTCTCTCCGTTGAGGTAGGTTTCCGGTTTCCCGGCCTCATTCAGTTGAAAGGATATCCTGATGTCGGGCAGGGATGCTCTCAGCTTTTCCGTCTCTATCCCCTTGTCGGTAAACAGCCCATTCTGCAGGCAATAAAGTGTTATGGCCCGATACATGGCTCCACTGTCGATGTAGATGTAGCCTATCTCGCAGGCCAGGTCCTTGGCCATTGTGCTTTTCCCGCAGGAGGAGAAGCCATCTATTGCTATTGTTATCTTTTTCATGAAGCTAATGGTTACATATATAATAAGGTGTATTCCGGAGGAATGTTTTTTGCTGTTTGCATTAAAAAAACGCCCAAAGATACGGGTATTTTTAAAATATCTCGCTACTTTTGCAGCATAAAAGGCAAAGTTGACTTTCTGAAGGATTAAAAAAATAAAAATGAGCAAAGTATTGTGTAAAAAAAGATAGCTGTTCGTGAACAATCGTAAGAAAAGTGCTATATTTGCCCGAAAACAAGAAAACATTAAAACAATATTATAACTATGGAGATTAAAAAAACACGTAAGGCAGACTTGGAGAACAAGAAATCCACTTGGATGCTCATTGGTTATGTCATTGCTCTCTCGTTCATGTTCGTCGCATTTGAATGGACGAAACGTGATGTGAAGATTGACATGACACAGACAGTTTCAGACCTCGTATTCGAGGAAGAAGTAGAAATCCCTATCACCGAACAGCAGGAGTTGGTCGTTCCTCCTCCTCCAGTAGCTCCGCAGATTGCCGAGGTGCTGACTATCGTAGAGGATGATGCGGATGTAGAAGAAACCATCATCGCTTCTTCTGAAGAGTTGAACCAGGCTGTTGAAGTGAAATATGTTCCTCAGGAAGTGGAAGAAGAGGAACCGGAAGAGCAGACCATCTTTGAGATAGTAGAGCATATGCCCGAATTCCCTGATGGTGGTTTGGCCGGCTTGATGCAGTATCTGAACAAGAACATCAAGTATCCCACTATCGCTCAGGAAAACGGTACTCAGGGTCGTGTGGTTTGTCAGTTTGTGGTAAATAAAGACGGCTCTATCGTTGATGTGAAAGTTATCAGAGGTGTAGACCCCTATCTGGATAAGGAGGCTACCCGCGTGTTGGGCGCCATGCCTAAGTGGAAACCCGGTATGCAACGTGGTAAACCGGTGCGTGTGAAGTACACAGTTCCTGTGATGTTCAGATTGCAGTAATAATAGATATAACAGTAAGGAGGCTGCTTAGGCAGCCTCTCTTTTTATTCATCTTCGCCAATTTTCCCATATATGCTTTCTGTTGCCGAACTATTGGAACGCTTCAATGCTCATTTGGCCGGATTGAATCTGCAACGCTCTCCCCGCGGCTTGTATGAACCGGTCGATTATGTCCTTTCTTTGGGCGGAAAAAGAATACGTCCCATCCTGATGCTGATGGCTTATAACCTTTATAAGGAAGATGTCTCTGCGATATTTTCTCCGGCTACGGCCATTGAGGTGTATCATAATTATACCTTGTTGCACGATGACCTGATGGATCGTGCTGACCGCCGTCGGGGGAAACCTACGGTGCACAAGGTGTGGAACGACAATGTGGCCATTCTTTCCGGTGATGCCATGTTGGTGTTGGCCTATCAGTATATGGCGCAGGTCCCCGAAGTCCATTTGCAAAAGGTTCTGGCTCTTTTCTCGCAGACGGCACTGGAAATCTGCGAAGGCCAGCAGTTGGATATGGACTTTGAAAGTCGGAAGGATGTGACAGAAGCTGAATATATAGAGATGATTCGTCTGAAGACATCAGTGCTGCTGGCAGCCAGTTTGAAGATTGGTGCCATCTTGGGTGGCGCTTCGGATGAGGATGCCGACCGCCTGTATCAGTTCGGAATGAATCTGGGTGTGGCTTTCCAACTGAAAGATGACCTGCTGGATGCTTTTGGCCGTGTGGAAGTCTTTGGAAAGAATATCGGTGGAGACATTCTGTGCAACAAGAAAACCTACCTGCTTATCCAGGCTCTTGAACATGCCGATGCTGATCAGACAGAACTGCTGGGCAAATGGCTTGATGCGACAGACTATGATGCAACTGAGAAAATCAATGCAGTCACGATGCTCTACAATCAGATAGGAGTGAAACAGCTGTGCGAATCGAAGATTTTGGAATATAGTGATTTGGCTTCACGTAACCTGGAAGCCGTAACCCTTCCGCAAGCCAGGAAGGATGAATTGGAACAGTTGATGAGAAAATTGATGTATCGCGAAGTATAACTTTTACCCCCCCCCTAAACGTTACTAAAAACAGACCGAGAATGCCCTATAGACGACTACCCAATACCGATCAGGCCCGAATCCGTGCATTGAAGGCTGCTGTGGAGAAGATGGAGATATACACCGTTTATGATTTGGCGGTGTCACTGAAGACCTTGTCGGTAGCCCGTAATTTTCTGATGAAGTTTGAGGCTGCACAAATCTATTATGCAGAGTGTTTTGAACGGCAGGCCAAGGCCGGCCGTAAGCATCAGCAGGCGGTCAGGATGGCCCGTTTGTATGTCTCCCACTTTATACAGGTGCTGAATTTGGCGGTTATCCGGTCGGAAATCCGTGCAGCACACAAGGAGTATTATGGATTGGAACAGAAAAACCATAATCTTCCTGAACTCTCTTCGGAGACGGCGCTTTTGGAATGGGGCAAGAAGGTTATTGCCGGTGAGCAACGCCGCATGTCTCAAGGTGGGGTACCTATCTATAATCCGACGATTGCCAAGGTGCGTGTCCACTATGATATTTTCGTGGAGAGTTATGAAAAGCAGAAGAATCTGCAGGCACTGACGGCACGTAGTCTGGAAGCCTTGGCCACCATGCGTGCGGAAGCCGACGAACTTATTCTGGACATTTGGAATCAGGTGGAAAAGAAGTTTGAAGATGTGACACCCAATGAAAAACGATTGGACATGTGTCGTGATTACGGTGTGATATACTATTATCGTACAGGAGAAAAACGTGCGGGAGGAGAGTGATATGAAGATAGTGGACTCCCATACCCATCTGTTCCTGGAAGAGTTTGCCGAAGATTTGCCGCAGGTGATAGCCCGTGCACGTGAATGCGGCGTGACCCACCTTTTTATGCCCAATATTGACCGGACCACCATACAGCCTTTGTTGGATACCTGTTCGGCTTATCCCGATTGCTGCTTCCCCATGATGGGTTTACATCCTACTTCTGTGGCAGCCGACTATCAGGATGAGTTGCAGGTTGTGGAACACTATCTGAAAACGTCACGAAATCTTTTTGTTGCCATCGGGGAGATAGGGATGGACCTTTATTGGGATCGTACTTTTGAGCGGGAACAGGAAGAGGTCTTGCGACAACAGTTGGATTGGGCACTGGAGTATAATCTCCCGGTGGTTATCCATTGCCGCGAAGCCTTTGATAATATATATAAGGTGTTGGGTTCTTATCGGAATACCTCCTTGAATGGCATTTTCCATAGTTTCACCGGAACGGTCGACGAGGCAGTACGCATCATGGAGTTTGGCGGTTTTTGCATTGGAGTCAATGGAGTGGTCACTTTCAAGAAGTCAACTCTGCCGCAGGTCCTCTCTGAGGCAGTTCCTTTGGAACGGATGGTGCTTGAAACGGACTCTCCCTATCTGGCTCCTGTTCCCAATCGTGGTAAGCGGAATGAGAGTGCCTATATCCAACATACTTTGGTTAAAGTTGCCGAAGTTTATAAAAGGTCACCTGAAGAGGTTGCTGAAGTGACTACGAAAACGGCCTTAAAAGTGTTTGGAATGCTCAAATAACGGTTGGGAGGTTTTAAAGTTTATTAATTTTGGAATATTATTCAAGATAAAACGCCAAGAATGCTGCAGAAGACCGAAAAAAAGAATACATTTGTAGCTGAAAACGCTGTGGAATCACATTTTTTTCGTAATTTGCAGCCGTTTTCAGAGGAAGCCTCATAAAGGAGAGATGCTCGAGTGGTTGAAGAGGCACGCCTGGAAAGCGTGTATACCCCTAAAGGGTATCGGGGGTTCGAATCCCCCTCTCTCCGCATGGAGGTGATGAGAAGAACGAATAACAATAATAATAGTATAAACAATTTAATTAATTAATCTTAAAAATTAGACACACAATGAAAAAGTTATTTGCAATTGTTGCTGTGATGGGAGCCTTGACTTTCGGCTCAATTCAATTGGCTCAGGCTCAAGATGCTCCTGCTGCTGAACAAACTGAACAGGCAGCTCCGGCTGTAGAACAAGCTGCTGCAGCAGATGTTCCTGCAGAAGTGGTTGAAGGTGGTATCCACAAGACTTTGAAGACTAAGTTCATCGAGGGTGACGCTCTCTTCATGGCTCTGCCTACTATTGCTTTGGTTATCGGTTTGGCTTTCTGTATCGAACGTATCATTTACCTGAGCTTGGCTGAAATCAACACCAAGAAGTTCGTTGCTTCTATCGAAGAGGCTTTGGAGAAAGGTGATGTAGAAGCTGCTAAGGATATCGCCCGTAACACTCGCGGTCCTATCGCCTCTATCTACTATCAGGGCTTGATGAGAATCGATCAGGGTATTGACGTGGTTGAGAAGTCAGTTGTTTCCTATGGTGGCATTCAGGCCGGTTATCTGGAAAAAGGCTGCTCTTGGATTACGCTGTTCATCGCCATGGCTCCGTCACTCGGATTCTTGGGTACTGTAATCGGTATGGTGCAGGCATTTGATAAGATTCAGCAGGTAGGTGACATTTCTCCGACGGTTGTTGCCGGTGGTATGAAGGTGGCCTTGTTGACAACCATCCTCGGTTTGATCGTAGCTTTGATTCTCCAGGTGTTCTACAACTACATCCTGTCTAAGATTGAAGCTCAGACCAGCGAAATGGAAGACTCTTCAGTAACTATGCTGGATATGATTATCAAATACGAATTGAAATACAAAAAGTAATTAGAAAATGGCTAAGTTATCATATAAAGTATCATACTACGTCCTGTATGCGATGTTCGCTGCAATCATTGTAGTCATCGCGCTTTTCTTCGCAGGAGGTGATGCTACTGGTGATGCAGTGTTGTCCAGTGTCGATCCCGGCATGTGGCAGCCTGCCCAGACAGACGCATTGCTCTACTTGACCTATGCGCTGTTTGTACTTGCAGTAGTAGTTACAGTTATTGGTGTATTGTATCAGTTTATCACAGCTCTGAAGGACAATCCTCTCGCTGCCTTGAAGTCTTTGCTTGGTGTGCTTGTGCTGGTAGCTGTCGTTGTTATCTCATGGATTATGGGTAGCGATGAACAACTCAACATCTTGGGCTATGAAGGTGCGCACAACGTTCCTTTCTGGCTGAAGTTGGCTGATATGTTGATTTACTCCACTTACATTTTGTTTGCCGGTGCCGTACTTGCTATGCTTGCCGGTGCAATCCGTAAGAAATTTTTGTAAGAACCATTGAGGAAACTCAATTAAAAGAGAATTGCAATGGCAAAAGGAAAAAGAGAAGTTCCCGAAATTAACTCCAGTTCAACAGCGGATATCGCTTTCCTGTTGCTCATCTTCTTCTTGATTACCACTTCTATGGACACTGATGCTGGTTTGGCCAGACGTCTGCCTGAACCGCCGCAGGATGAACAGCAGAAGGATGAAAACAAGTTGAAAGAGCGCAATGTGTTGGCAGTTTATCTGAATTTGAACGACCAGTTAATGTGCGATGATGACCTTATTGACGTAAGTGAGTTGCGCGAAAGGGCCAAGGAATTTATTGCTAATCCCAATAACGTGGACAAACTTCCCGAGAAAGTAGTGAAGAATGTGGAATTCTTCGGTAATGTGGAAGTTACAGAAAAGCATGTAGTCTCCTTGCGTTGCGACCGCGCCACTTCCTATCAGGCATACATTGCAGTGCAAAACGAATTGGTAGCAGCCTACAACGAGTTGCGTGACGAGTTGGCTATGAGCCAGTGGGGCAGAAACTATGCCGAACTGAGCGAAGACCAGCAGAAAGCAGTTCGTGAAATTTATCCTCAGAAGATTTCTGAGGCAGAACCTAAAAAGTACGGAGAAAAGAAGTAATGGGAAAATTTAATAAGACTGGTAGAAAAGGTATGCCGGCGTTGAATACTTCTTCTCTGCCTGACCTTATCTTCACTCTGTTGTTCTTCTTTATGATGGTAACAACCATGCGTGAGGTTACATTGAAGGTTGAGTTTAAGGTTCCGCAAGCTACCGAGTTGGAAAAACTGGAAAAGAAGTCATTGGTTACGTTTATCTATGTGGGAAAACCGACAGCGGAATTCCGTAAGAAACTGGGTAACGAAAGTCGCATCCAGCTGAACGACAGCTATGCTGAGACAAGCGAAATTCAAGACTACATCATTGGTGAACGTGCCAGTATGAAGGAAGAAGATCAGCCTCAGATGACGGTATCTTTGAAGGTAGACCAAGATACGAAGATGGGTATCGTGACCGATATCAAAGAAGCACTTCGTAAAGCTTA
Organism: Bacteroides sp.; assembly: GCA_017471925.1. Classification (GTDB taxonomy): domain Bacteria; phylum Bacteroidota; class Bacteroidia; order Bacteroidales; family Bacteroidaceae; genus Bacteroides. Next base: position 1,346 of record JAFURM010000055.1, on the reverse strand, counting down.
TGCTCTGAAGATTAACTATTCTGCGCAAAAACGCAACTGATTGTTGATTCGACCTATAGATGAAAGTGGATGTACTGAAAAGGTACATCCACTTTCTGTGTTTTTGCAGGAACAAATGAATTCGCAGACAGATGAATAGAACCAATTATCACAGTCATTGCATCTATTGTGATGGGCGGGCAGGAATGGAGGAGTTTGTACGTTTTGCGGTGAGTCGTGGATTTACCTCCTATGGTTTCTCTTCTCATGCGCCCCTTCCTTTTCCTACGGCATGGACTATGGAATGGGATCGTATGGAAGACTATATTGCGGAGTTCCGCCGTTTGAAGCAGAAGTATGCCGGACGGATTGAACTCTATCTTGGACTGGAGATTGACTACCTTAACGAGGAGAGTCATCCGGCGACGGAACGTTTCCAACGATTGCCATTGGATTATCGGATTGGCTCGGTACATACGCTTTATGATGACCAAGGATGTCTGGTGGACATTGATGTTTCGGCCGACAAGTTTCGCCATATTGTGGATGAACATTTTGGCGGAGACATTGTGCGGGTGGTTCACCTCTACTATGAACGACTGATGTGCATGCTTCATCTGGGCGGGTTTGACATTGTGGGCCATGCTGACAAAATGCACTATAATGCGGCCTGCTATCGTCCCGGTCTGTTGGACGAGACCTGGTATGATGAATTGGTACGGACTTACTTCCGTGAAATTATCGAAAGGGGCTATCAGATAGAAATCAATACGAAGTCCTGGCATACTTTGGGGACTTTCTTCCCCAATGAACGTTATTTCAACTTTCTGCATGAGTCTGGTGCTCAGGTGCAGGTGAATAGCGATGCCCATTATCCGCATCTAATAGACAATGGACGTCCTGAAGCGTTGGCTGCTTTAAGAAAGGCCGGTTTTACTGAGGTGATGGAACTTCATGACGGTTCGTGGAGAGGAGTTCCTCTCTGAACTTTACCTATAAACGGGCTGCATAAGACACCGGATGATAGCTTAAGCCATCAACACGGAATACAGATGTAAGAATGAATGTTCCATCGAGGGACATCCATTCTTGCCAAACAAAAAGCCCGGAATCCTGCTTGTCCATCTTGGAGCAGGTGTAAATAATATCAGGATGGAAAAACGGGAAGTGTAAAGGCTTTCAGTGGGCTTCCAAAGGAAGTGTCTATTCATTTAGCTAATGAAACAAAAAACGTCTACTGAAATGGCTCTTCTGCAATTTGGTTGAATTCTCATTTTCGAGCAGATATACTTCATCGGCCAAGTAATATATACTTCATCGGTCAGGTAATATATACTTCAAGTGCTAACGGATATATACTGCGTTGG